>NZ_JBFTST010000008.1:0-287968 GCF_056400165.1 Rhizobium sp. 01L410 | reverse complement strand
GGCACGGAAATGGTTATGCCTGGCGACAACGTCACCGTTGTTGTCGAGCTGATCGTTCCGATCGCGATGGAAGAAAAGCTGCGCTTCGCGATCCGCGAAGGCGGCCGTACCGTCGGCGCCGGCATCGTCGCCTCGATCATCGAGTAATCATCGATCGGCCGCTTCGAAAGGGGCGGCCGATTCGAATGACATTATTATGATGCAGGCGGTTTAGGCCGCTTGCTTATTACACAGAAATGTTGCAAATGGCGCGCAAGCGCGATTTGCGTGCTGCTTCGTTCGCGGAGCGGCGAACAAAACTAACAATAAGGTGGGCTTTAAAGGCCCGAAGAGTGGATAGGGATGCCGTTCTCGCGGTGTCCTTCTCGATCTTTGAAACCGGTGGTCCGCCTTAGCGAAAACAAAAAACGCGTCTTGAGAAAGGCGCGCGAAAAACAGAACACAAGGATAATGTCGAATGAACGGCCAAAATATCCGCATTCGCCTGAAGGCGTTCGATCACCGAATTCTCGATGCTTCCACGCGCGAGATTGTGTCGACGGCGAAGCGCACCGGCGCAAGCGTCCGGGGCCCCGTTCCGCTTCCGACTCGCATCGAGAAGTTTACGGTTAACCGGTCCCCACACATCGACAAGAAGAGCCGCGAGCAGTTCGAGATGCGCACGCATAAGCGCCTCCTCGACATCGTAGATCCGACCCCGCAGACGGTAGACGCGCTGATGAAGCTCGATCTCGCCGCCGGTGTCGATGTTGAGATCAAGCTCTGAGCCCTGCTCGAGCGGATTTGGAAGGATTGAACCGATGCGTTCAGGTGTGATTGCACAGAAGGTGGGCATGACACGCGTCTACAACGACGCTGGTGAGCATGTTCCAGTTACCGTACTGCGTATGGAAGGCTGCCAGGTCGTCGCTACGCGTACTGTCGAAAAGAATGGCTACGTCGCTGTCCAGCTTGGTGCTGGCACGGCCAAGGTCAAGAATACCTCCAAGGCCATGCGCGGCAACTTCGCAGTTGCCAACGTTGAGCCGAAGGCGAAGCTCCAGGAATTCCGCGTTTCGGAAGATCAGCTCCTCGAAGTTGGCACCGAAATCAAGGCTGGTCACTTCGCAGCCGGTCAGCTCGTCGATGTGACGGGTACCACGATCGGTAAGGGCTTTGCCGGCGCCATGAAGCGCCACGGCTTCGGCGGTCTCCGCGCCACGCACGGTGTGTCGGTTTCGCACCGTTCGCACGGTTCGACGGGCTCGCGCCAGGATCCGGGCAAGGTTTTCAAGAACAAGAAGATGGCTGGTCACATGGGCCAGACGCGCGTTACGACTCAGAACCTGGAAGTGGTTTCGACCGATGAAGATCGCGGTCTGATCCTGATCAAGGGTGCAGTACCCGGTTCCAAGGGTGCCTGGATCATCGTGCGCGATGCCGTCAAGTCGGCAGCGAAGTAAGGGAGCCGGACCAATGGAATTCAACGTCAAGACCCTCGAGGGAAAAGACGCAGGGAAGGTTTCTCTTTCTGACGCGATTTTCGGCCTCGAGCCCCGTGAAGACATTCTTGCCCGCGTTATCCGCTGGCAGCTTGCCAAGAAGCAGCAGGGCACTCACCAGGCCAAGGGCCGCGCCGACGTTTGGCGCACCGGCGCCAAGATGTACAAGCAGAAGGGTACGGGCCGCGCTCGTCACCATTCGGCTCGTGCTCCGCAGTTCCGCGGCGGTGGTAAGGCTCACGGCCCGGTCGCCCGCAGCCACGAACACGACCTTCCGAAGAAGGTTCGCGCTCTCGGCCTGCGTCTCGCCCTGTCGGCAAAGCTGAAGTCCGATGATGTCATCATCATCGACAACCTCGTTGCTGCTGAAGCAAAGACCAAGGCTCTGGCCGCTACCTTCGAGACGCTCGGTCTGACCAACGCGCTCTTCATCGGTGGTGCTGAGCTCGACGGCAACTTCAAGCTCGCTGCCCAGAACATCCCGAACATCGATGTTCTCCCGATCCAGGGCATCAACGTTTATGACATCGTCCGCCGCGGCAAGCTCGTGCTTTCCAAGGCTGCCGTTGAAGCTCTAGAGGAGCGTTTCAAGTGACCGATCTTCGCCACTATGATGTGATCGTCTCGCCGTCGATCACCGAAAAGTCCACTCTGGTATCTGAGAACAACCAGGTTGTTTTCAATGTCGCCAAGAAGGCGTCGAAGCCGGAAATCAAGGCTGCAGTCGAGGCGCTCTTCGGCGTCAAGGTCACGGCCGTCAACACGCTGCTCCGCAAGGGCAAGACCAAGCGTTTCCGCGGTTTTGCCGGCAAGCAGCAGGACGTGAAGAAGGCTGTCGTAACGCTGGCTGAAGGCCAGACGATCGACGTCTCCACCGGTCTCTGAGGAATAAAAACATGGCATTGAAAACATTCAATCCTATCACCCCGAGCCAGCGTCAGCTGGTCATCGTCGACCGCTCCTCGCTCTACAAGGGCAAGCCGGTCAAGGCGCTGACGGAAGGTCTGACAAAGAGCGGTGGCCGTAACAACCTCGGCCGTATCACTGCCCGCTTCATCGGCGGCGGTCACAAGCGTACCTACCGTCTGATCGACTTCAAGCGCCGCAAGTTTGAAGTTGAAGGCACGGTTCAGCGTATCGAGTATGACCCGAACCGTACGGCTTTCATCGCGCTCATCGCTTACGCAGACGGCGAACAGGCCTACATCATCGCTCCGCAGCGTCTCGCTGCCGGCGACAAGGTCATCGCTTCTGAAAAGGCTGTCGACGTAAAGCCCGGCAACGCAATGCCGCTGCAGTACATCCCGGTCGGCTCCATCATCCACAACGTGGAAATGAAGCCGGGCAAGGGTGGTCAGATCGCCCGTTCGGCTGGCGGCTACGCCCAGCTGGTCGGCCGCGATGCAGGCATGGCGATCCTTCGTCTGAACTCTGGCGAACAGCGTCTCGTTCACGGCTCTTGCCTGGCGACGATCGGTGCGGTTTCGAACCCTGACCACGGCAACATCAACGACGGCAAGGCCGGTCGTACGGTGTGGCGCGGCAAGCGTCCGCATAACCGCGGTGTCGTCATGAACCCGGTCGACCACCCGCACGGCGGTGGTGAAGGCCGCACCTCTGGTGGCCGTCACCCGGTTACTCCGTGGGGCAAGCCGACCAAGGGCAAGCGCACCCGGTCGAACAAGTCGACCGACAAGATGATCATGCGCTCGCGTCATCAGCGTAAGAAGTAAGAGAGGAAGTCTCCAATGGCTCGTTCAGTATGGAAAGGTCCGTTCGTTGACGGCTATCTTCTCAAGAAGGCTGAGAAGGTTCGTGAAGGCGGACGTGCAGAAGTAATCAAGATCTGGAGCCGTCGCTCCACGATCCTGCCGCAGTTCGTCGGTCTCACCTTCGGCGTCTACAACGGCAGCAAGCATGTACCGGTCAGCGTCAACGAAGACATGGTCGGTCACAAGTTCGGTGAATTCTCTCCGACGCGGACCTACTACGGTCACGGCGCGGACAAGAAGGCAAAGAGGAAGTAACGATGGGCAAGGCAAAAGCCGAACGCCGGCTGAAGGACAACGAGGCGCAAGCAGTCGCCCGCACGCTCCGCGTCAGCCCACAGAAGCTCAACCTGGTGGCCGCGCTTATCCGCGGCATGAAGGTCGAGCGTGCACTCGCTGAGCTGGAATTTTCGCGCAAGCGCATTTCGGGCGCCGTCAAGAAGACGCTCGAATCTGCGATCGCAAACGCCGAGAACAACCACGATCTCGACGTTGACTCGCTGGTCGTAGCAGAGGCCTACGTTGGCAAGTCGATTGTCATGAAGCGCTTCCACGCTCGTGGCCGCGGCCGTGCATCTCGCGTCGAGAAGCCGTTCGCGCACCTGACGATCGTCGTGCGCGAAGTGCAGGCACAAGAGGAGGCCGCATAATGGGTCAGAAAATCAATCCAATCGGTTTCCGTCTTGGCATCAACCGTACCTGGGATAGCCGCTGGTTCGCGGACAATGCCGAATACGGTCAGCTGCTGCACGAAGACCTGAAGATGCGTAAGTTCGTCATGAGCGAACTGAAGCAGGCTGGTATCGCCAAGGTCGTCATCGAGCGTCCGCACAAGAAGTGCCGCGTCACGATCCACTCGGCTCGCCCGGGTCTGATCATCGGCAAGAAGGGTGCAGACATCGACAAGCTCCGCAAGAAGCTGTCGGACATGACGAACTCCGAAACGCACCTCAACATTGTTGAAGTTCGCAAGCCGGAAGTCGACGCAACGCTGGTTGCCCAGTCGATCGCCCAGCAGCTCGAGCGTCGCGTGGCTTTCCGCCGCGCCATGAAGCGCGCTGTTCAGTCTGCCATGCGTCTTGGCGCCGAAGGCATCAAGATCACCTGCGCAGGCCGTCTCGGCGGTGCCGAAATCGCTCGTACGGAATGGTATCGCGAAGGTCGCGTTCCGCTCCACACGCTGCGTGCGGACATCGACTATGGCACAGCCGAAGCGGAAACCGCTTTCGGTATCTGCGGCATCAAGGTTTGGATCTTCAAGGGCGAAATCCTTGAGCACGATCCGATGGCCTCCGAGCGCCGCGCACTCGAGGGTGATGCTCAGGGTCCGGCTAGCCGTGATCGCGATCGTCGCCGCGACAACGCTTGATAGCGTTGGTGGCTAAGAAGTTCGGAGAATAAGAAAATGTTGCAGCCAAAGCGTACCAAGTACCGCAAGCAATTCAAGGGCCGCATCAAGGGCGTCGCCAAGGGTGGGTCTGATCTCGCCTTTGGTGAATTCGGCCTTAAGGCTCAGGAGCCAAACCGCGTCAACGCACGTGAAATCGAAGCGGCCCGCCGCGCGATCACGCGCTACATGAAGCGTGCTGGCCGTGTGTGGATCCGCGTGTTCCCGGATGTTCCGGTAACCGCAAAGCCGACCGAAGTCCGTATGGGTAAGGGTAAGGGCTCCGTTGAATACTGGGCATGCAAGGTCAAGCCCGGCCGTATGATGTTCGAGATCGACGGCGTCAGCGAAGAGATCGCCCGCGAGGCACTTCGTCTCGGCTCTGCCAAGCTCTCGGTCAAGACGCGCTTCGTACAGCGCATTGCAGAGTAAGGAGAGGCAGATGAAAGCCGAAGAAGTCCGCGGCCTCACGGCCGATCAGCTCAAGGACAAGCTCGCCGACCTGAAGAAGGAGCAGTTTAACCTGCGCTTCCAGAAGGCAACCGGCCAGCTCGAAAAGTCCTCGCGTATTGACGAAGTCCGCAAGGATATCGCCCGCGTGAAAACCATTGCCCGCCAGAAGGCGGCAGAAGCAAAGGCGTAAAGGAAAAAATCATGCCGAAGCGCATTCTGCAGGGCGTCGTCGTTGGCGACAAGAACGAGAAGACTGTGGTAGTCCGCGTCGAGCGCCGTTTCGCTCACCCGCTGCTCCAGAAGACCGTTCGTCGTTCCAAGAAGTACAAGGCCCACGACGAAAACAACCAGTATAAGATCGGCGATACCGTTTCCATCGAGGAATGCGCGCCGATCTCCAAGGACAAGCGTTGGACGGTCATTTCCGCCCAGGCTAAGTAAGAATTTTCGGCGAGGCCTTGCGCCTCGCGGAAATATCTGTATGAAGCAGCGTCAGAACGCTCGAAAGCCGGGCGTTCTTTTGCTTTGAGCGCACGGAAGGTCCCGTTGGGAAACCACCCTGGCACGATCGATCCCGCGCTATTCAAGCTATTGCCGTGTTTTCGCCTGTCCTTGTGGCAAGCGGCCGGCTGACAATTTTCATAAGCCGGGGTAGGGGGCGAGAGCCCAACCATTCCGGTAAACCAAAAAGGCGACCTGATATGATTCAGATGCAAACAAACCTCGACGTGGCGGATAATTCCGGCGCACGTCGTGTCATGTGCATCAAGGTGCTGGGCGGCTCGAAGCGCAAGTATGCCTCGATCGGCGACGTTATCGTCGTTTCGATCAAGGAAGCGATCCCGCGCGGCCGCGTGAAGAAGGGTGACGTGATGAAGGCGGTTGTCGTTCGCACCGCCAAGGAAATCCGTCGTGTTGATGGCAGCATCATCCGCTTCGACACCAATGCAGCAGTCCTCATCGACAACAAAAAAGAGCCGATCGGCACCCGTATCTTCGGACCGGTTCCGCGCGAACTTCGCGCCAAGAACCACATGAAGATCATCTCGCTGGCTCCTGAAGTACTGTAAGGAGCGAGACCGATGCAGAAGATTCGTAAGGGCGACAAGGTCGTCATGCTCGCAGGCAAGGACAAGGGCCGTACTGGCGAAGTCCTCCAGGTCCTGCCCAAGGAAGATCGTGCCGTTGTCCGCGGCGTCAACGTCGTAAAGCGCCATCAGCGCCAGACGCAGACCCAGGAAGCCGGCATCATCAACAAGGAAGCTTCGGTTCACCTGTCCAACCTTTCCATCATCGACAAGGACGGCAAGCCGACCCGCGTTGGTTTCAAGGTTGTTGACGGCAAGAAGGTCCGTGTAGCTAAGCGTTCCGGTGAGGTGATCTGATGGCTGAGGCAAAGTACGAGCCACGGCTCAAGAAGGAATATGTCGAGCGCATCCGTGCGGCCATGCAGGAGAAGTTCTCCTACGCCAACGAGATGATGATCCCGAAGCTCGACAAGATCGTAATCAACATGGGTGTTGGTGAAGCAACGGCTGATTCGAAGAAGCCGACTGTTGCCGCTGCCGACCTGGCCGCTATCGCTGGTCAGAAGCCGGTCATCACCCGTGCGCGTAACTCCATCGCTGGCTTCAAGGTCCGCGAACAGATGCCGATCGGCGCGAAGGTTACTCTCCGCGGCGCCCGCATGTACGAGTTCCTGGACCGTCTCGTGAACATCGCGCTTCCGCGCGTTCGCGACTTCCGCGGCCTGAACCCGAAGAGCTTTGACGGCCGTGGCAATTTCGCCATGGGCATCAAGGAGCACATTGTGTTCCCTGAGATCAACTACGATAAGGTTGATCAGATGTGGGGCATGGACATCATCGTTTGCACGACGGCAACGAAGGACGACGAAGCACGCGCTCTGCTCACAGAGTTCAGCTTCCCGTTCCGTCAGTAACCGTAACGACGAGCGTAGAAAAGGAACCTGACATGGCGAAGACCAGCGCAGTTGAAAAGAACAAGCGCCGCCGTACTACGGTCGCAAATCAGGCTGCAAAGCGTGCAGCTCTGAAGGCGATCATCATGAACCAGTCTCTTCCGATCGAAGAGCGGTTCAAGGCCTCGATCAAGCTGGCATCCCTGCCGCGCGATGGATCGAAGACCCGTATTCGCAACCGTTGTGAAGTATCGGGCCGTCCGCGCGCATACTACCGCAAACTGCGCATGTCGCGTATCGCGCTGCGTGAACTCGGCAATCTCGGCAAGGTGCCGGGCATCGTCAAGTCCAGCTGGTAAGGAGCAGGTTAGATGACAATGACTGATCCGTTGGGCGATATGCTCACTCGCATCCGTAACGGCGCTTCCCGCCGCAAGTCGTCGGTATCGACGCCTGCTTCGAAGCTCCGTGCACGCGTTCTCGATGTTCTGCAGTCCGAAGGCTACATCCGTGGCTATTCCGTTGTCGATTTCGGCAATGGCAAGTCGGAACTCAGCATCGAGCTGAAGTACTACGAAGGCACATCGGTGATCCGTGAGATCGGCCGCGTGTCCAAGCCGGGCCGCCGGGTTTATGTCTCGGTCAAGTCCATTCCGCAGGTCGCGAACGGCCTCGGCATCACCATCCTTTCGACTCCGAAGGGTGTGATGGCCGATCACCAGGCTCGCGAACAGAACGTTGGTGGCGAGGTTCTTTGCTCGGTCTTCTAAGATTGAGCAAGGATCTCCATAGCGAACAGACAGGATTGAAACATGTCTCGTATCGGTAAGAAGCCCGTTCAGGTACCTGCTGGGATCACGGCTACGGTCGAAGGCCAGAAGGTTACTGCAAAGGGCCCGAAGGGCGAGCTGTTCTTCGTCGCAAACGACGAAGTCGGCATCAAGCTCGAAAACAACGCGGTTGTCGTAACGCCGCTCACGCAGTCGAAGGATGCTCGTTCGAAGTGGGGCATGTCCCGCACGATGATCGAAAACATCTTCAAGGGCGTCAAGGACGGCTTCGAGCGCAAGCTCGAAATCAACGGCGTCGGTTACCGCGCATCGCTTCAGGGCAAGAACCTGCAGCTGGCGCTCGGTTTCAGCCACGACGTGGTTTATGAGCCGCCGCAGGGCATCACGATCGCTGTGCCGAAGCCGACGGAAATCGTCGTCACCGGCATCAACAAGCAGCAGGTCGGCCAGGTTGCCGCAGAAATCCGCGAATACCGCGGTCCTGAGCCTTACAAGGGCAAGGGCGTCAAGTATGCCGAAGAGCGGATCATCCGCAAAGAAGGCAAGAAGAAGTAAGGATCACGCGAAATGGCTAGCAGGAAAGAAGCACTTGCACGTCGTGCCAACCGCGTGCGCCGTCATCTCAAGTCGGTGGCCAATGGCCGTCCGCGCCTGTCGGTTCATCGCTCCTCGAAGAACATCTACGTTCAGGTCATTGACGATGTTGCAGGCAAGACGCTCGCGTCTGCCTCGACCCTCGATAAGGATCTGCGCGGTTCTCTGAAGACCGGTGCCGATACCGCAGCAGCTGCCCTCGTCGGCAAGCTCGTTGCAGAGCGCGCAACGAAGGCAGGCGTCAGCGAGGTCGTATTCGACCGTGGCGCCTTCATCTACCACGGCCGTATCAAGGCCCTGGCAGACGCAGCCCGCGAAGGCGGTCTGTCCTTCTAATAAAGTTTCCGGCCGGACGCTGCGAAGCGCCGGCCGGATCTCACCGGACCGCAAACGCTCCCTGATGGGAGGCTGATGCGGTCCTCGTTTTGTTTGCCCGTTGCACCCGGAAAAGAAAAAGGAAAAGGACAATGGCACAGGAAAGAAGAGGCTCGCGGGATGACCGTCAGAGCCGCGAAGAGCGCGATAGCGAATTCGTCGACAAGCTGGTCGCGATCAACCGCGTCGCCAAGGTCGTCAAGGGTGGCCGCCGTTTCGGTTTTGCCGCTCTCGTCGTCGTCGGTGACCAGAAGGGCCGCGTAGGCTTTGGTCACGGCAAGGCACGCGAAGTGCCGGAAGCGATCCGCAAGGCCACGGAAGCCGCCAAGCGCGAGCTGATCTTCGTGCCGCTGCGCGAAGGCCGTACCCTGCATCACGACGTTCACGGCCGCCACGGCGCCGGCAAGGTTCTGCTGCGCTCGGCCAAGGTCGGTACCGGTATCATCGCCGGTGGTCCGATGCGCGCCGTTTTCGAAACGCTCGGCGTTCACGACGTTGTCGCCAAGTCGACCGGTTCCTCGAACCCTTACAACATGGTTCGCGCTACCTTCGACGCTCTGAAGCACCAGGTTCACCCGAAGGACATCGCAGCTCAGCGCGGCATCAAGTATGCTACGCTTCAGGCTCGCCGTGCCGCCTCCGGCAACGCCTCTGAAGAATAAGAGGAGTCTGACCCATGGCCAAGGCTACCAAGAAGACCGAAGCAAAGACGGTTACCGTCGAGCAGATCGGCAGCCCAATCCGCCGTCCTGACGTTCAGCAGCGCACGCTGATCGGTCTGGGCCTCAACAAGATGCACCGCCGCCGCACGCTGGAAGATACGCCTTCCGTCCGTGGCATGATCCGCGCTGTGCAGCATCTCGTTCGCATCGTCGACGAGAAGTAAGCAGGGGATACGATCATGAAACTGAACGAAATCAAGGACAACGAAGGTTCGACCCACAGCCGTAAGCGTCTCGGACGCGGTATCGGCTCGGGCTCGGGCAAGACCGGTGGTCGCGGCGTCAAGGGCCAGAAGTCCCGTTCGGGCGTTGCCATCAACGGCTTCGAAGGCGGTCAGATGCCAATCTACCGTCGTCTGCCGAAGCGCGGCTTCAACAACATCTTCAAGGCCGACTACGTTGTCGTGTCGCTTGAGCGCATCCAGGCTGCCGTCGATGCCGGCAAGCTCGATGCCAAGCAGACCGTTGACGCAGCTGCCCTGAAGGCTGCTGGCGTCATCCGCCGTGCCAAGGACGGCGTTCGCGTCCTGTCCGGCGGCGAACTCAAGGCCAAGGTCAAGATCGAAGTTGCAGGCGCTTCCAAGTCTGCTGTCGAGAAGATCGAAAAGGCTGGCGGTTCCATCACGCTTCTTTCTGCCGCAGCGGCAGAATAATAATCTTATGATATGTCGCCCGGGGTGCTTCACACCGGGCGATTTTGCTCCCATATGTGGGCCTCACAAAACCTGTATCGTTGCACCCCCGCGGCGTGCCGGTTTCCGACGAAATCAAGGGTGAGGCAATGGTTGCGCCAGCAATCCGTCCGAAGCCCGGCTTTTGAATATTGACATACCTTTTCCGGGTCCGGCCACTTCGCGAAGGGCTGGAATGGGTAGCGCGGAGAATCGCATGGCTTCTGCAGCGGAACAGTTGGCTTCCAATCTTAATTTTTCGACCTTCGCCAAAGCTGAGGATCTCAAGAAGCGCCTGTGGTTCACACTGGCAGCTCTCCTCGTCTATCGCCTGGGTACGCACATTCCGCTTCCGGGTCTGAACCCTGAAGCCTATGCTCAGGCCTTCCGCGGCCAGGCAGGCGGCATTCTCGGCCTCTTCAACATGTTCTCGGGCGGCGCCGTACAGCGTATGGCGATCTTTGCGCTCGGCATCATGCCTTACATTTCCGCTTCGATCATCGTGCAGCTCATGACCTCGGTCGTGCCGGCGCTCGAGAATCTGAAGAAGGAAGGCGAGCAGGGCCGCAAGATCATCAACCAGTACACCCGTTACGGCACGGTGCTGCTCGGCACGCTGCAGGCCTACGGCATTGCGGTCGGCCTCCAGAGCGGCAACGGTCTCGTTGTCGATCCGGGCTGGTTCTTCAAGATCTCGACCGTCATCACGCTGCTCGGCGGCACGATGTTCCTGATGTGGCTCGGTGAGCAGATCACCTCGCGCGGCATCGGCAACGGTATTTCGCTGATCATCTTCGCCGGTATCGCCGCAGGTCTGCCGACCGCACTGGCCGGTACCCTCGAGCTCGGCCGCACCGGCGCTCTGTCGACGACGCTGATTCTCGCCGTCATCCTGATCGCCATTGGCGTCATCGCCGTCATCGTATTCGTGGAACGCGCCCAGCGCCGCCTTCTGATCCAGTATCCGAAGCGCCAGGTGGGCAACCGCATGTTCCAGGGCGACACGTCGCACCTGCCGCTGAAGCTCAACACCTCGGGCGTCATTCCGGCGATCTTCTCGTCGTCGCTGCTGTTGCTGCCGGCAACGCTTGCTGGCTTTGCCAACACCACGGCTCTGCCGTCCTGGGCGACGTCGATCGTAGCCGCGCTCGGCCACGGCCAGCCGCTCTACATGCTGCTCTACGGCGCGCTGATTGCCTTCTTCGCCTTCTTCTATACGGCCATCGTCTTCAATCCGAAGGACACGGCCGACAATCTCAAGAAGCATGGCGGCTTCATCCCCGGCATCCGTCCGGGTGAGCGTACCGCCGAATATATCGATTACGTCCTGACCCGAATCACGGTGATCGGCGCAATCTACCTCGTGTTCGTCTGCATCCTGCCCGAGATCCTGGTGTCGCAAACCGGCATCCCATTATCCCTTGGTGGGACTTCGCTTTTGATCGTGGTTAGCGTAACTCTTGATACGGTTGCGCAGATTCAGGGTCACCTGATTGCACAGCAGTACGAAGGCCTGATCAAGAAATCGAAGTTGCGTGGAGGAAAGAGGGGGCGATGAGACTCATACTTTTGGGGCCGCCGGGCGCGGGTAAGGGGACCCAGGCCCAGCGGATCGTGGAGAAGCAAGGCATTCCGCAGCTCTCCACCGGTGACATGCTCCGTGCAGCCGTTCAGGCCGGCACGGAGGTAGGCAAGCGGGCTAAGGCTGTCATGGACGCCGGCAAGCTTGTTTCCGACGAGATCGTCAATGCCATCGTCTCCGAGCGTCTCGATGCTCCCGATTGTGCCAACGGCTTCATCCTCGATGGCTTCCCGCGCACGCTCGTGCAGGCGGATGCCACCGAGGTGATGCTGAAGGGCAAGGGGATCGAGCTCTCGGCCGTCATTGAGATTGAAGTCGACGACAAGATCCTCGCTGATCGCGTCTCCGGCCGTTACACCTGCGCCAACTGCGGCGCCGGCTATCACGACACCAACGTGAAGCCGAAGGTGGAGGGGGTCTGCGACCGCTGCGGTTCGACTCACTTCAAGCGCCGCCCGGACGATAACCGCGAGACCGTGGTGACCCGCCTGGCAGCCTACTACAAGGAAACGTCGCCGCTGATCGGCTATTACCATGCAAAGGGTAAGCTGAAGGTGGTGGATGGAATGGCGGATATCGATCACGTGACTGCGGAGATCGACGCCATTCTTTCGAAGCTCTAGGTCTTCGAAAATAAACTTGGCGGGAGCGGTTGCCTTTCAGCACTGATTCCGTTAAACACCGCGCCAACTCGCGACATTTGATGCGATCGGCGCGGATTTCCCAAGGAAGTCCGGGTTCGGTCGTTTTGACATGTACGAACCCCAAATATGAACGAGCGGCCCTACGGAGGGCGGCATAACGAAGCCCTCTTGCCGGATGGCAACAGGAATGCAAGGAGAACAGGCGTGGCACGTATCGCTGGCGTCAACATCCCGACTGCGAAGCGCGTGATTATCGCGTTGACCTACATTCACGGGATTGGTCCGAAGTTTGCTAAGGAAATCATGGAGAAGGTCGGTCTTCCGGCCGACAAGCGCGTCCATCAGCTGACGGACTCCGAAGTGCTCCAGATCCGCGAAACCATCGACCGCGATTATCAGGTAGAAGGTGATCTTCGTCGCGACACCGCGATGAACATCAAGCGCCTGATGGACCTCGGCTGCTACCGCGGCCTTCGTCATCGTCGCGGCCTTCCGGTCCGCGGTCAGCGCACGCACACCAATGCTCGCACCCGCAAGGGTCCGGCAAAGGCGATCGCTGGTAAGAAGAAGTAATTTCCGGGAAACCGGGAAGGGGAGGCTGGCGGTCCGCCGGCCTCTTTTGAGTTTGGAGCGGTGCCTGTCGGGTGTCGCTCCGGTGGAGCCGCTGGCATTACGGCGGTGACGATATCCAAGAAAGGGATAAGAATGGCCAAGGAAGCCGTACGCGTTCGCCGTCGCGAACGTAAAAACATCTCGTCGGGCGTGGCGCACGTCAACTCGACCTTCAACAACACGATGATCACCATCACCGACGCACAGGGCAACGCGATTGCCTGGTCGTCTGCTGGTGCCAAGGGCTTCAAGGGTTCGCGCAAGTCGACTCCGTTCGCTGCCCAGATCGCTGCTGAAGACTGCGCCAAGAAGGCTCAGGAACATGGCATGAAGTCGCTGGAAGTCGAAGTTTGCGGCCCGGGTTCCGGCCGTGAATCCGCTCTGCGCGCGCTCCAGGCTGCCGGTTTCATGATCACGTCCATCCGCGACGTGACCCCGATCCCGCACAATGGCTGCCGTCCGCGCAAGAAGCGCCGCGTCTGATCATCGCCACTCACAACGCCGGTGAGCGCAATCGCGCTCCCGGCGCTTCTCAAGCTCGGTTGCCACGATTGGATGGTGGCAACGAACGGAAGGCAAAGATATGATTCAGAAGAACTGGCAGGAATTGATCAAGCCGAACAAGGTCGAGTTCTCTTCGAGCTCGCGCACCAAGGCGACGCTCGTAGCAGAGCCGCTGGAGCGCGGTTTCGGCCTCACCCTCGGCAACGCGCTTCGCCGCGTTCTGCTCTCCTCGCTGCGCGGTGCTGCAGTGACGGCAGTGCAGATCGATGGCGTGCTGCATGAATTCTCCTCGATCCCGGGCGTCCGCGAAGACGTTACGGACATCGTGCTCAACATCAAGGAAATCGCCATCAAGATGGATGGCGACGACGCAAAGCGTATGGTCGTGCGCAAGCAGGGCCCGGGCGTTGTAACGGCTGGGGACATCCAGACGGTCGGCGATATCGAAATCCTCAACCCCGAGCATGTGATCTGCACGCTCGACGAGGGCGCCGAAATCCGTATGGAATTCACCGTCAACAACGGCAAGGGCTACGTTCCGGCCGAACGCAATCGTGCGGAAGATGCTCCGATCGGTCTCATCCCGGTCGATAGCCTGTATTCGCCGGTCAAGAAGGTGTCCTACAAGGTTGAAAATACCCGCGAAGGACAGGTTCTCGACTACGACAAGCTGAACATGACCATCGAAACCGATGGCTCGATCTCCGGTGAAGACGCAGTCGCTTTCGCGGCTCGCATCCTCCAGGATCAGCTTGGCGTGTTCGTCAACTTCGACGAGCCGCAGAAGGAAACCGAGGAAGAAGCCGTCACCGAACTGGCTTTCAACCCGGCGCTCCTGAAGAAGGTAGACGAACTCGAACTGTCCGTTCGCTCGGCAAACTGCCTGAAGAACGACAACATCGTCTACATCGGCGACCTCATTCAGAAGACCGAAGCAGAAATGCTCCGCACCCCGAACTTTGGTCGCAAGTCGCTGAACGAAATCAAGGAAGTTCTCGCTTCCATGGGCCTGCACCTCGGCATGGAAGTGCCGGCATGGCCGCCCGAGAACATCGAAGATCTCGCAAAGCGTTACGAAGACCAGTATTAAGAACCAAAAAGGCAGGCTCTGAGGCTGCCTTTCCCAGTCAAACAGCAGGCAGATCGCCTGTATGTGCCAGGAAACGGCAGGCCCGCTAGAAGCGAAGAGCCCTGCATCAAAGGAGAATAGCAATGCGCCACGCAAAAGCCGGCCGCAAGCTGAATAGAACTGCCAGCCACCGCAAGGCAATGTTTGCCAACATGGCGGCTTCGCTCATCCTGCATGAGCAGATCGTGACCACCCTGCCGAAGGCAAAGGAAATCCGTCCGATCGTTGAGAAGCTCGTCACCCTCGGCAAGCGCGGCGACCTGCACGCTCGCCGTCAGGCGATCTCGCAGATCCGCGACACCGCTGTCGTTTCGAAGCTGTTCGACGCGATTGCTACGCGCTACGCCACCCGCAACGGCGGCTACCTGCGTATCATGAAGGCCGGCTTCCGCCAGGGCGACAATGCCGCTCTCGCCGTCGTCGAATTCGTCGATCGCGACACCTCTGCCAAGGGCGCAGCCGACAAGGCCCGCGTCGAAGCAGAAGCTGCTGCTGCAGAAGCCGCATAAGTCATTCCGGTTTTCCGGAAACAAAACAGCCGGGCTGCAAAGCCCGGCTGTTTTCGTTTGTGGTTGCGGGTTGCATTCAGTCCTGCAGATATTGGTGCAGGAAGGTTTTCACACGCGCAAAGGACTGTTCGGCGGCGGAGGCGTCATATTCCTCCCTATGGCCGAGCATCATCTTCGGCGTTGCAACGTCCGGCGCATCGAATGCGTGATAGGCACCAGGATAGACATCGAGTTCGATGGGAGGGCCTTTGCCGCTGAGATGCGAAATCCTCTGCCGGCAGCGTTCGACCGGGCTCCAATCGTCGACATCGCCGTTCAGGATCAAGGTCGGTACCGTCGCATCGCCGGCATGAGGCGCGCAGTCCGGGTAGTAGCCGACCGCCGCCTTGAATTTCCGGTCCATAAGCTGTTCGTTGCCCTCGGCTTTCGTGGCTTCCAGCGCCGCGATCCCACCAGCGGAAAACCCCAGCAGCGCGACATGCCCGGCATCGACGAACGGCAAAGTGGCCAGATAATCGAGCGCGCCATAGGCATCGAACACGCGATCCGGCAGATAGCGTTGACAGGTGTTGTCGATATTGCGGGTCGTGAAGCTGTCGACGACAAGCACGGCGTAGCCCCATGAGGTCAAGCGCTGCGGCCAATAGGTCCTGGTGTTCGGATGGATGCCGCCGCAGCCATGCATGACGACGACGGCCGGAAATGGACCGTCTCCCGGCGGCAGGCTTAGATAGCCCAGCAAGTGCGTCGCCTGGGATTGCGGGAGGCTGACGCCTTCGTCTTTTATCTTGCGGGCGAGGAACGGGCTTAGCTTAACAATGGCGCTGTCAAATCGCACCAACTCGTCTGCCTGAGTCGTCAGACCAGGCGGTACGGCGGCCAGGAGCAAAAATCCGAAAGCAAGCGCTGCAGTTTTCATGGGTCGGTCCCGCGCGCGATAGCGGCCATTCAAACAATATCCTTCACGGATATTGATTTAGGCGCTGAACTATCGGCGTCCATAGGCTTCGGACCTGCCGAATTGCCACAGCTTTCCATGCAGATTCGGGGCTTGCTTCGCCGCTAGCTCACAGTCGCTGCAGTCCGCCCTCTCTGGCGCCCTTGTGTCGCCCGTTTCCGGCTCCTGGCGATCGGCCGCCAGGAGCGGTAGAGGATCAGCAGGATGATCAGGCCGACATAGATATATTGCTCGAGGTCGAGGATCTTGGTTGACAGCGCGAAGTGCAGGGCACCCGCGGCGGCGATGATGTAGATCAGCTTGTGCAGCCAGATCCACTTCATGCCCATCTTGCGGATCGAAAAATTGTTGGATGTGACGGCGAGGGGAACGAGAAGGGCAAGCCCTGCCATGCCGAACATGATGAAGGGCCGCTTCAAGACGTCGTCCAGGACCGCGGACAGATCCAGCGCCTGGTCGAGCACCATGTAGACGGTGAAATGCATCAGCGCGTAATAGAAGGTCAGCAGCCCCAGTGCCCGGCGGTATCGCAGGTAGTTCCAGCCGAGAAGATCGCGCGCCGGCGAGACGGCCAGCGTCAGGATCAGGAAGCGGATCGTCCAGAGGCCGAGGAAGAGCTCGAATGTCTTGACCGGGTCGGCGCCGAGCTGGTCGCTGGCGCCGAGATAGAAAGTCCAGACGGCAGGCAGCAGCCCGATGGCGTAGAGCGCCCAGACGGAGGCCGGCTGCCAGCGCTTCGGCAGACTGAACGAAAGACCCGCCATCAGAAGTTCGCTCTCAGATCCATGCCGGAATAGAGGCTCGCCACCTCGTCGGCATAGCCGTTGAAGGGCAGCGTCGGGTGACGGCTGGCGCCGAAGAAGCCGCTCTCGCCGATCCGCCGTTCGGTGGCCTGGCTCCAGCGCGGATGATCGACGGCCGGGTTCACATTGGCATAGAAGCCGTATTCCTGCGGATTGGTTACCTGCCAGGTATTTTTCGGCTCCTTGTCGGTCAGCGAGATGCGGACGATCGACTTGATGCCCTTGAATCCATATTTCCAGGGAACGACGAGGCGGATCGGCGCGCCGTTCTGGTTCGGCAGTGTTTCGCCATAGAGGCCGACGGCGAGCAGCGTCAGCGGGTTCATCGCCTCATCGAGGCGAAGGCCCTCGACATAGGGCCATTCGAGTGACTGGAAAATGCCCTTCTGTCCCGGCATCTCTTCAGGACGAACCACGGTTTCGAAGGCCACGTATTTGGCGCTTCCCTGCGGCTCGACCTTGTTCAGCAGAGCAGCTAGCGGAAAACCGTCCCAGGGGATGACCATCGACCATGCCTCGACGCAGCGCATCCTGTAGGTGCGGCTTTCGATCGGGAATTCCTTCATCAGCGCATCGAGATCGAAGGTGCCGGGCTTGTTCACCATGCCATCGACCTTGACGGTCCAGGGCAGGGGCTTGAAGTCGCCTGAAAGGGCAGCCGGATCGCCCTTGTCGAGGCCGAATTCATAGAAATTGTTGTAGGTCGTGACGTCCTTCAGCGGCGTCGTCTTTTCATCGACCGTATATTTGCTGTCGACGGCGTTTAGCGCTGCAGCGCTCGCCTTTCCAGCGCCGTAGAGCGCCATGGCACCAAGCGTTGCAGCACCGAGAAACTCGCGGCGGCGTAGATAGACCTGATGCGGCGTGATCTCCGACGAGCGGATTTTCGGGGGGCGGTAGGTCGGCATTTCAAACCTCCTGGGCTGGGGGCGGCCCAAATATCTCTTTAAACGCATGATGGGCGTTTTCAGATTAGTGTCTAGGCCTTGAACTCACCTGACGGAAAGCCAATTTTTTGTGTTCGGATGTGAAGGAATAGCTTGTAACAAAAGGCTCCTCCGCTCCGTATATGCCCGATGGACGCCACGGTGCGCCGTACCGGATTTGCCCTTGCCGGTAGTGACAGCCCCTGCCGATTGGATTAGGACAATTCCAAAATACGGCGATCGTCGGCCAGCAAATAGCTTTGCCGCCCTATATCGCAGATAAATCCGGCACTTTGAGGAACACACCGATGCCAGCCTATCGTTCGAGAACCACGACCCACGGCCGCAACATGGCGGGCGCGCGCGGCCTTTGGCGCGCCACGGGCATGAAGGACAGCGATTTCGGCAAGCCGATCATTGCGGTGGTGAACTCCTTCACCCAGTTCGTTCCAGGCCACGTTCACCTGAAGGACCTCGGCCAGCTGGTTGCCCGCGAAATCGAGGCGGCCGGTGGCGTCGCCAAGGAATTCAACACCATCGCCGTCGATGACGGCATCGCCATGGGCCATGACGGCATGCTCTATTCGCTGCCGTCGCGCGAACTGATCGCCGACAGCGTCGAATACATGGTCAATGCCCACTGCGCCGACGCCATGGTCTGCATCTCCAATTGCGACAAGATCACCCCCGGCATGCTGATGGCGTCGCTGCGTCTCAACATCCCGACGATCTTCGTCTCCGGCGGTCCGATGGAAGCCGGCAAGGTGGTTCTGAACGGCAAGACTCACGCGCTCGACCTCGTCGATGCCATGGTCGCGGCTGCCGACGACAAGGTTTCCGACGAAGACGTCAAGGTCATCGAGCGCTCGGCCTGTCCGACCTGCGGTTCGTGCTCCGGCATGTTTACCGCCAATTCGATGAACTGCCTGACCGAGGCGCTCGGCCTGTCGCTCCCCGGCAATGGCTCGACGCTCGCCACCCATTCTGACCGCAAGGAACTCTTCCTCGAAGCCGGCCGCCGCGTCGTGGCTCTCGCCAAGCGCTACTACGAGCAGGACGATGCCACGGCACTGCCGCGCACCATCGCCAGCAAGGGCGCGTTCGAAAACGCCATGGCGCTGGATATCGCCATGGGTGGATCGACCAATACCGTTCTGCACATTCTGGCGGCCGCCCATGAGGGCGAAATCGACTTCACCATGGAAGACATCGACCGTTTGTCGCGGCGCGTGCCCTGCCTGTCGAAGGTGGCGCCTGCGAAATCCGACGTCCACATGGAAGATGTCCACCGCGCAGGCGGCATCATGGCGATCCTCGGCGAGCTGAACCGCGCCGGCCTCATCAACGCCGGCCTGCCGACGGTTCATGCGCCGACACTTGGCGATGCGCTGGCCGAGTGGGACATCTCGGTCACCGACAATCCGGCCGCCCTGAAGCTCTTCAGCGCAGCCCCCGGCGGCGTGCCGACGCAGGTTGCCTTCAGCCAGAGCGCCCGCTGGGACGAACTCGATCTCGACCGTGAGAAGGGCGTCATCCGCGACGCCCAGCACCCGTTCTCGAAGGATGGCGGCCTTGCCGTTCTGAAGGGCAATCTGGCGCTCGACGGCTGCATCGTGAAAACCGCAGGCGTCGATGAATCGATCCTGAAATTCTCCGGCCCGGCCAAGGTCTATGAAAGCCAGGATGCCGCGGTAAAGGCCATTCTCGGCAACGAAGTCGTCGCCGGAGATGTCGTCGTCATCCGCTACGAAGGACCGAAGGGCGGACCGGGCATGCAGGAAATGCTCTATCCGACCAGCTATCTGAAGTCGAAGGGCCTCGGCAAGGCCTGCGCGCTGATCACCGACGGCCGCTTCTCGGGCGGTACCTCGGGTCTGTCGATCGGCCACGCCTCGCCGGAAGCCGCCAATGGCGGTACCATCGGCCTCGTACAGCCGGGCGACATGATCGACATCGACATCCCGAACCGCACGATCAGCCTGCGCGTCAGCGACGCGGAGCTGGCAACGCGCCGCGCCGGACAGGAAGCCAAGGGCTGGCGCCCGGCTGAAGTGCGCAAACGCAATGTCACGACAGCGTTGAAGGCCTATGCGGCATTTGCAACCAGCGCCGATCGTGGCGCAGTGCGTATCCTGCCGGAATAACGCGATCCGGTTTTAGTTGAACCTGAGAGCAGCTGATTAAGAGTCAGCTGCTCTTTTCTTTTTCAGAGATGCCGTATTTCGGCAGGCGTGTTCCACCAGCTGTTATTGCGGCCGTCAAAATGCTGCAGCGGCGCCTCGGCAAGTTCCGACGGATCGAGGTCATCGAGGCAGGCGAGATTGATCGAGACGTAGTCGCCGCCGACCTCTGCGACATAGCCGTGGCCATAGGGTGCCACGCCGCAGGTGGTGCAGAAGCGGTGATGACCGGACATGCTGCCGAACTGATAGTCGCCGATGCCTGCCTCCTCACAGGTCAGCCGGAAATCCTCCGGCTTTATGTTGATGCCCCAGTAGCGGCGTTTCCAGCAGATCGTGCAGTTGCATTTGCCGGTACCGGCCTGCAGGTCGATATCGGCTTCGTAGCGGATCCGGCCGCAATGGCAGCTTCCGTGGTACGTCTTCTTCATCGCCTCTCTCCCTTGCTATTCCAAATCCAATATGACAACATATTGTCATTATGGAAAATGGACAACATGTTGTCAATATGAAATCGAGACGAACAACCGAAGGCGATGCATTCGCAGCATTCTCAATCGCGGTATTGCGGCTTGCGGGACATCTGCAGGCAGAAGGCGACACGCTCGCCAAGCCCGCGGGCCAGACCAGCGCCCGCTGGCAAGTCTTGGCCGCAGCTGACCATGCGCCGATGTCGGTGGCCGATGCAGCCCGCGCCTTGGGTCTGGCGAGGCAGGGCGTGCAGCGGGTGGCCGATCTTCTCGAAGGAGAGGGCCTGATCGCCTATCGCGACAACCCGGCGCACCAGCGGGCGAAACTCATGGCGCTGACCGAGGCGGGCAGAGTAGCCCTCAGCGACATACAAGGACGCCAGGCGAAATGGGCGGATCTGCATGGCGGGGAGTTCGGCGAGCAGCGGCTGCGCGAGGCGACTGCGGTAATTGCTGAGGTGCTTGCATCTCTGGGCGGCAAGCAGCAAGCATAGGCTGTTTCGGAAGGCTGCGCATTGCTATCGGTAAGGAACTTCCTTACATTCATCGAGAGGTGAGCAATGATCACAAGCAAGATAACGAGCAAAGCACAGACAACCATTCCGCAGGCTGTGCGTTCTGCACTGCGCCTTCGGGAAGGCGATTCCATTGTCTATACGCTCGAGGATGAAAACCGTGTCGTGATATCGCGCGCAGCTGAGCCGCTTGCCGACGATCCGTTCGCGACCTTCTCCGAGTGGGACAGCGAAGCTGACCGGAAGGCCTATGCCGATCTTTGAGCAGGGCGACATCGTAAGGGTGCCTTTCCCTTACACCGACCGCGACACGCGCCAGCGCCGCCCGGCGCTGGTCGTTTCGGCTGGCGCCCTCGGAGAGAACGAGGCGTTGGTGTGGGCCGTGATGATCACCTCAGCAGAAAACCGCCCGTGGGTTGGAGACGTCGCGATCGACGATCATCATGCCGCCGGCCTGCCAGCGCCGTCTGTCATCCGTCCGGCCAAGATTGCGACTGTCGAGACGGGACAGATCGACAGGATCGGCCGGTTGCCCGATGCGACGCTCTCGGCTGTCATGTCTACAATCCGAGCCCATATTGGCAGCTGATGACTAAAGCGGCCTGTTGATATTCTTGTACGTCTCGCCAAGCTGCTTCAGCCGCTCGTCATAGACCGCCTTGATGCAGGCCGCGTCCGCCTGGCATTCCTGGCGTTTCTTCAGCCAGGCGGTCTGCTCGTCCTGCAGCGTGCCACGCGAGCCCATGGCGAGCAGGCCGGAGAGCAGGTCGAAGGTGGTGGCCATCTTCACGTCGGCATCGTTGAGCGCCCTGTTGTCGCAGATCGCCTTCTCGTCGGGCTTCAGTTCCTTGGCATCGCAGTCGAAGCTTGCGGCATGGGCGAGCGGTGCGAAGATCGGGAGGAAGGTGAAGGCGAGGGCGATAGCGGTGGCTTTCATGCAGTGGATTCCTGTTTGCGGGTACGGCGCTCAGAGGAACGCCCGGATCAGGAAGATGATGCAGCAAGCCCAGACGGCAAGGATGAAGATCAATCCTGTGCGGCTGACTGGGCGTTCCGCACGCTCTGCCGCTTGCGCCCGGAGTTCTGCCATCAGCGGCGGTGGGATGAGCCGGACCGCAAGCAGAATGCCGAGCGGCACGATGATGATGTCGTCGAGATAGCCAAGAACAGGAATGAAATCCGGGATGAGGTCGACCGGCGACAGCGCATAGGCGGCGACCGCGCCGGCAACGGCTTTGGCATGCCAGGGGACGCGCGGATCGCGTGCTGCGAGCCACAGGGCGACAATGTCACGCTTGAGTGACTTGGCCCATATTTTCGCTTGGCTTATCAGGCTCATATGCGCATTTCCTGAATCAATGTGGCAGGCTCCTCAATTGCTTTTTCGCGTGCTCGCTTCTTCCATGCTTCCGCCCTCTTTCCTTTCTAGCGTCCGGCGCTACAACACTGATCCTTGTAGCATTTCAGAAGGAAATACGATGCTAGGCCTGTCGAAACGTTCGTTTGTCCCGCTCTTTGCGCTCGCCGTGCTCCTGCCGCTCGGCGCGCAGGCCGAGGATGCGAAAACCGTGCCGCAGAGCCAGATGCAAATGCAACTGTCCTTCGCGCCGCTGGTGAAGCAGACATCCGGCGCGGTCGTAAACGTCTATGCCGAGAAGACCGTTCAGCGGCAGTCGCCTTTTGCCGGCGATCCCTTCTTCGAGCAGTTCTTCGGCCAGCAGATGCCGAACCGCTCCGAGAAGCAGTCGTCGCTCGGCTCCGGCGTCATCGTCGAGGCGAACGGCACCGTTGTTACCAACAACCACGTCATCGAGGGCGCCGACGATATCAAGGTGGCGCTGTCGGACGGGCGCGAGTTCCCCTGCAAGGTGGTGCTGCGCGATGACCGCCTCGATCTCGCCGTCCTGAAGATCGAGACCAAGGCCAATTTCCCGACGCTGCCGATCGGCAACTCCGATGCGGTCGAAGTCGGCGATCTCGTTCTGGCGATCGGCAACCCGTTCGGCGTCGGCCAGACGGTGACGTCGGGGATCGTGTCGGCGCTCGCCCGCAACCAGGTGGTCAAGAACGAGTTCGGCTTCTTCATCCAGACCGATGCCTCGATCAACCCCGGCAATTCCGGCGGTGCGCTGATGAACATGAAGGGCGAGCTGATCGGCATCAACACTGCGATCTTCTCGCGCGGCGGCGGTTCCAACGGCATCGGCTTTGCTATCCCGGCCAATCTCGTCAAGGTCTTCCTGACCTCGGCCGATGCCGGCGTGAAGTCTTTCGAGCGGCCCTATGTCGGCGCCACCTTCGATGCCGTGACGTCAGAGGTCGCCGAGGCGCTCGGCCTCGACAAGGCCCGTGGCGCGCTGATCGTCAAGGTGACCGATGGCAGCCCGGCGCAGAAGGCCGGCCTCAAAGCCGGTGAGATCGTCACTGCCGTCAACGGTATTCCCGTCGAGCATCCCGATGCGCTTCTCTACCGCCTGACAACGGCCGGCCTCGGCAACACCGTCAAGCTTGGCGTCGTCGAAAACGGCGGCGAGCAGGAAGTGGCTCTGAAGCTCGATCGCGCCCCTGAAACCTCGCCGCGCGACCAGCGCACCATTGGCGGCCGCACGCCCTTTACCGGCACCGTCGTCGAAAACCTGTCGCCGCGCGTCGCCGACGAGCTGCGTATGCCGACGGAATCATCAGGCGTCGTCGTTTCCGAGGTCAAGGAAGACTCTCCAGCCGCCCGTCTCGGTTTCGAGCCGAAGGATATCATCGTTGCCATCAACGGCACGCCGGTGCAGACGACCGAGCAATTGTCGCAGATCGCCGCTGATGATGCCGGTCTCTGGCGTGTCGAGATCGAACGCGACGGCCAGCGGATCAGGCAGTTCTTCCGATGAGCAATGATCTGTTCGCCCCACGCGTTCCAGACGAGGTCGCCAACCGGCGGCCTCTTGCCGATCGTCTGCGGCCGCAGACACTGTCGGAGGTCGCCGGTCAGGAGCATCTGACCGGTGAGGACGGCGTTCTCAGGCGTATGATCGAAAGCGGATCGCTGGGGTCGATGATCTTCTGGGGGCCGCCCGGTACTGGCAAGACGACGGTGGCCCGGCTTCTCTCGGGCGAGGCTGGCCTTGCCTTCGAACAGATTTCGGCGATCTTCTCCGGTGTCGCCGATCTGAAGAAGGTATTCGAAACCGCGCGGCTGCGGCGGATGGATGGACGCCAGACGCTGCTCTTCGTCGACGAGATCCATCGCTTCAACCGGGCGCAGCAGGATAGCTTCCTGCCGGTGATGGAAGACGGCACCGTCATTCTCGTCGGTGCGACCACCGAAAACCCCTCCTTCGAACTCAACGCCGCTCTCCTGTCGCGTGCCCGCGTCCTGACCTTCAAATCGCATGGCGAGGAGAGCCTCAGCGAATTGCTGACGCGCGCCGAAGCCGTCGAGCAGAAGCCGCTTCCGCTGACCGATGACGCGCGGGCAAGTCTGCTGCGCATGGCAGACGGCGATGGCCGGGCGATCCTGACGCTGGCCGAGGAAGTCTGGCGTGCGGCAAGGCTGGGCGAGGTCTTCGATACCGAGGGATTGACGCGCATCGTCCAGCGCCGGGCGCCTGTTTACGACAAGGCGCAGGACGGCCACTACAATCTGATTTCGGCGCTTCACAAATCGGTTCGCGGCTCCGATCCCGATGCCGCTCTTTACTATCTGGCGCGCATGTTCGATGCCGGCGAGGATCCGCTCTATCTCGGCCGCCGCCTTGTGCGGATGGCTGTCGAGGATATCGGCCTCGCCGACCCGCAGGCGCTGGTCATCTGCAATGCCGCAAAGGACGCCTACGATTATCTCGGCTCGCCAGAGGGCGAACTGGCGCTGGCGCAGGCTTGTGTCTATCTGGCCACGGCACCGAAATCCAACGCCGTCTATACCGCCTTCAAGGCCGCGACCATGGCTGCCAAGCAGAACGGCTCGCTGCTGCCGCCGAAGCACATCCTGAATGCGCCAACCAAGCTGATGAAGGACGAAGGCTATAACGACGGCTATCGCTACGACCACGATGAGCCGGACGCCTTTTCAGGTCAGGACTACTTTCCGGAAAAGATGGGCCGCAAGACCTTCTACGATCCGCCTGAGCGCGGCTTCGAACGGGAGATCCGCAAACGGCTGGAATGGTGGTCCAAGCTCCGCAAAGAGCGCAATCCGCGCTGAGCCGATTGGCGGCTTTACGAAGCCTTCTTCTGAGCGCCAGGCGCCGCGATCACCTTGACGGCGGACTCCGCCAACCCGTGATGGCCTTCCATATCGACGATCAGGTGCCAGTGGCCGCTGTCGGGGATCACCATTTTCACCGGCGATTTCTTGGCGACGCCGCCGATATATTTGAAATCGAGAACTTCCGTGAAACGCTGGAATTGCGGCGCCGTCATCAGGCGGACATTGTTGACCGCATTCAGCGCCACCTCGACGATCGTTCCGGCGCGCTGTTCGTGAAGGTCGTAGTGCTTGAAGCGGAAATTCGGCTTGGTCATCGGTCTCAAAAACTGGCTGCTGTCCGACGGCAATCTTAGTCTGTGCCAGTTAAAGAAAAGTTTGGCAGCCTGTGCGGGAAGGCTCCCGTCTTGGCACAACGGGAGCCTGCGCCCTCAATGCAGCCGGGGCTCGATCGCCTCGAAGACGCTGAGTTCCGTCACGATCCCATCTGCAGCGCGGCAGATCTCGGCGGGGTTGTGATTGCACTCAGCGGCAGCGAAGTGAAGGGCGGCGGCCTCGTTGATGAAGAGGCCGCCGACCAGCCCGTCGCGGTCGGCAACGATCCACTGTCCGCGCCCGTTCCTGCCGATGGTGAAGCGGGCCGGCGCGGTGTTGCGTTGAAGCGGATCGGCGGACGCGCCGGAAGAAAGACGTGACATCGATATGTCCTTTCGAGATGTCTGGCTTACCGTCCAAATCTATGGGGAGACGGATTGCCTTTCCATTGGGCGCCGTGGCCGAATGTATAAGATTGTCATAGGGATAGTGCGCGTTTCGGCGTGGTGGCGAAGGGCATCAGCGCCGATGCAACGGCTTCTTTTGCTGCGTCATCGGCGGCAACGAGCGGCAGGCGGACCTCCGCGCCAATGCCTGGATAGGCACTCAGCGCATATTTGATGCAGGCAGGGTCGCCGCCGATGGCATCGATCAGCGCCGTCATGCGATCGGCAAGCGTGAGCGCCGCAGGCAGGTTGCCGCAGGCCGCGGCATGCTGCAGCGAGGTCACGAGTTTCGGAAGCACATTGCCGACAGGCGCAATCACGCCGTCGCCACCACAGGCAAGAAAGGCCGGGGCGCCGAGCGCATTGCCGGTAAAGAGATGAAGGCGATCCCTGTATGAGGCGAGCGTTGCCATATCGCCCTCGATGTCGAGCAGGCCGAAGATCGTGCCATCGGCAGAAAGCATGTCGAGCGTCGATGGCAGAAGCGGCGCGGCCGTCCGCGCGGGATCGTTGACGATGATCAGCGGCAGGTTGGTGGCTGCTGCCAGTTCGCGAAAATGATGCAGGATGCCTTTCTGCCCCGGCTTCGAATAGTAGGGGACGGTGACCAGCGCGGCGCTGGCGCCGAGCGCTTCGGCCCGTCGCGTCGCCTCGATGGTCTGCGCCGTGCAGTTGGTGCCGGTCGCGGCAAGAACGGGAATGCGGTCACCGGCAACGCGCAGCATTGCCGAGAGAACCTTGTCGCGCTCGGCCTGCGAAAGCGCCGGGCCTTCGCCGGTGACGGTTCCAACCGCAAGCGCGCCTATGCCGCTGGCGATCTGCCATTCGGCCAGCATTTCGAGTGCCTTGATATCGAGCGCGCCGTGGCGGAAAGGGGTGACAAGCGGGGTGATGGCGCCGGAAAGGCGCAGCGAAAGATTGCGTCGCATCGAAGGGCTCAGATCCAGCTGACGATCACATAGAGTTCGACGCAGGCAAGAATGACGCCGAACAGCATCAGCACCTGGGCGGTTCGCCGTTCACGCATGGCGCGGGCCTTGACGGCTCGGCGAGGCCGGTCACGAAGCGGATTGGCGGGCACGACGTTGCGCATGGGGATTACCTCTGCATTCTCCACAGAGGTTAAGGCCGCCAGGCGTAGGAAATCCATTCCGGGCAGCCGCGTGTCATATATGAAAAGAATAAATGGCACAGGCCAGAAGCCATGCGGCTAAATCGGAGGTGCGGCTAGCTTGTTCGCCTGTTCTCGATATCCAGCTGCGAGGTCAGCGCAAGCACCACTTCGGACACCGGCGTCGGAACTGCCGCAAGGCGGCCCAGAGCCACGACCATGCCGCTCAGCGGCACGATCTCCAGCGCCTTGCCGGCGAGCAAATCCTGCAGCATCGAGGTTCTGACGGCGCCGATATGGCGCGATTGCTCAAGGCGCTCCTCGATGGTGATCGAGAATGTGGCGCCCAGCGCGGTGCCGACGGCACGAACCTCGTTCATGATCTTGCCGACCATGTCGTAGAGCGCCGGGTCCGCCATGATATCGGTCATCAGGGCGCGCGTCAGCGCGCTCAGCGGATTGAAGGCGGCGTTGCCGGTCAGCTTGTTCCAGATGTCGTCGCGGATGCGTGGGGTGGTGGAGACATTCAGCCCGGCGCCCGTCAGCAGGCTCTTGATACCCTCAAGATCGGCGCTCATTTCGCCGGAGGGTTCGCCGAGGATGTAGCGGCCATTGTTCGACAGCTGGATCTCGCCCGGCCTGACCACCTCGGCGCCCTGCATCGCCACGCAGCCGATGACGCGCTCCGGGCCGATCAGCCGCCACAGCCGCCCGGCCGGGTCGAGTTCCTCGAACTGCAGCTCGGAATGTTGGCTCTGGCTGTCGCGGTGGAAATACCACCAGGGAATGCCGTTGAGGATCATCATCACCCGCGTTCCCTGCTTGAGGAGCGTGGCGATGCCTTCGGCGGCATCGCCGAGCTGATGCCCCTTGAGGCCGGTAATGATCAGGTCCTGCGGGGGCAGGGTGGAGGGATCGTCCGTTGCTGTGATCTGCACCGTGATTGGTGTTTCGCTGCCGGCCTCGAACAGCCGCAGGCCGTTTTCGCGGATGCTTTTGAGATGTGCGCCACGCGCCACCGCAGAAACGGTGACGCCGCTATCTGCAGACGCCAGCTTGGCCGCGATGGCGCCGCCAAGCGCACCGGCGCCGTAAACGCAGATCGATTTGAAGGACATTGGGGAAGGTCTCCGCGAAGATGTAATCGTCGCGTTAGACTTAGGTCATTCGCAGGCGATGGCGAATGACAATTTTTCACGAGCGCCCAAATTAGTGCGCAGTTGCGCCGTCGACGAGTTCGGTGCGGCGCAGCTCATCGATTGCTGCGACCGCATCCTCGGCCGACCAGCCGGCGCGCAACGCAGCAGCGACCATCTTGATCTCGACTTCCTGTTCCAGCGCCAGGAACAGCGGCTCCAGCGCTTCCTGAACAGTCAGCGTATGCTCGTGGGGTGGGGCGACGGTCTGGCGTGCGGCAATGCTAGGCATCTCAGCGGTACTCCTCTCCGTTGGCAATGATGATGATAAAGATGACATGAATCCGTCATAATGCGCAGCGGTGGAAAAGGTTCCGAATTTTCTTTCGGAGAGGCTGCATCTTGTTCTTTCGCCCCGCCTCTGCCTTCTTGCGCCTTTAGCCTTACACTCGATTCGCTGCTCCGCAACGAGGGCGGGGCATGAGTGAGGCATCAAAGGAGAATACGATGAGCGACGCCAAGAGCGGCATTTCGGGACTGCGGCCGCGTATCACTGTCATCGGCGTCGGCGGCGGTGGCGGCAATGCGATCAACAACATGATCGCAGAAAATCTTGAGGGTGTCGATTTCATCGCCGCCAATACCGATGCCCAGGTGCTCGCCACCTCCAAGGCCTCGCGCCGCATCCAGCTCGGCGCCCATGTCACCGAAGGCCTTGGCGCGGGCTCGCTGCCTGAGGTCGGCCATGCGGCTGCCGAGGAATCGATCGACGAGATCATGGATCATCTGGCCGGTTCCCACATGTGCTTCGTCACCGCCGGCATGGGCGGCGGCACCGGTACGGGTGCCGCACCGGTCATCGCCCACGCGGCACGCCAGGCAGGCATCCTGACCGTCGGCGTCGTTACCAAGCCCTTCACCTTCGAAGGCAACCGTCGCATGCGCACGGCCGATGTCGGCATTGAGGCGCTGCGTCAGGCGGCCGATACCGTCATCGTCATCCCGAACCAGAACCTGTTCCGCATTGCCGATGCCAAGACGACTTTTGCCGATGCCTTCATGACCGCCGACCGCGTTCTCTACGCCGGCGTCGGCTGCATCACCGATCTGATTGTCAAGGAAGGCCTGATCAATCTCGACTTCGCTGACGTCAAGTCGGTCATGCGCGGCATGGGCCGGGCGATGATGGGCACCGGCGAAGCGGCAGGCGAAGGCCGTGCCATGAAGGCTGCAGAAGCGGCCATCGCCAACCCGCTGCTTGACGACATCTCGATGAAGGGCGCCAAGGGCGTGCTGATCTCGATCTCCGGCGGTTCCGACATGACGCTGTTCGAAGTCGACGAAGCGGCAAGCCGCATCCGCGACGAAGTGCAGGACGATGCCGACATCGTCGTCGGCGCGATCTTCGACCGCAATCTCGACGGCAAGTTCCGTGTCGCAGTTGTCGCAACCGGCCTCGATGGCAATGGCGCGCCAGCAGCTCCGGGCCACGCCGCGCAGCAGGCTCCGATCCGTACGCTGCAGTAAGTCACCGCTCAGTGATCAGCCGGTTGTCGCCAACCGGCTGATCACCACATCCATGAAGGCCCTCAGCCTCGGCAGTCGCTTCAGATCGCGATGATAGCCGAGGAATGTATCGCGCCCCGGCGGCGCCTCCGGAACGTCGACGCGTTCCAAGCCTTCAAAACAGTCGCCGAGCGGCCGCGGCAGAACGGCCATTCCAGCGCCGCGGGCGCAGAGCGCTGCCTGCACATCGCGATTGTTGCTCCGCATGGTGATCGTCGCCTTCGGGAACATGCGGGTCACCCAATGCACATCGGGCATCTCGGCAAAGGCCTCGTCCATGGTGACAATGGCAAAGCCGCTGCCGTCGCCTGCCGTGGGGTGAGGGGTGCCTTTCGCAACGTAAAGTCCATAGCCGATATGCATCAGCTTGCGTGAGATCACCTCCGGCTCGGTGAATGGCCGGATGCGAAACACCAGATCGGCCTCGCGCCGGGACAGGTTGAGGAGCCGCGCATCCGTGAGCAATTCGACCGAGACCTTCGGATGCGCCAGCGAGAATTCCGCCAAGACAGGCGTCAGCATGTGAAGGCCGAACCAGTCCGAGCATGAAATCCGCAGCATTCCCTCAAGTGATCGCGCGCTGCCCTGCAGTTGCCGCTCCAGCGCAACGGCTTCCTCTTCCATCCGCAACGCATGCTGCAGAACGATGCTGCCCTCGTCTGTCAGCACGAATCCGTCGGCCGTTCGCTGGAACAGCATGTGACCGGTCGCAGCCTCCAGCGCCTTGAGCCGCCGCCCCATGGTCGGCTGTGTCTGGCTGAGCCTGCGGGCGGCCGCACCCAGTGTCCCTTCGCGGGCAATCGCGAGAAAGATCCTGACGTCGCTCCATTCCATGATCGCCTCATTCAATAATGAATGGAGATCATGCGATATCTTTGATTTTCATGCAATCGTGTTGGGAGGATCATCCGCTCATCGAAAACGGAGTGACCGACATGAACACGATGAAAGCCCTGATCCTCGAAAACCACAATGCACCGTTCCGCCTGGCCGAGATCGCTCGCCCGAAACCGGGTGCCGGCGAAGTGCTGGTGCGCATCAAGGCGAGCGGCGTCAATCCGCTCGACACCAAGATCCGCGCAGGTGCCGCAGAGCATGCCCGCCAGCCGTTGCCCGCCATTCTCGGCATCGATCTCGCCGGTATCGTCGAGGAGATCGGCGAGGGCGTTTCCGGCTTCCGCCCCGGCGACGAAGTCTATGGCATGACCGGCGGTGTCGGCGGCGTGCAAGGCTCGCTGGCGGAATTCGCCGCCGTCGATGCCCGCCTGCTGGCGATCAAGCCCGCAAACCTGACGATGCGCGAAGCCGCCGCTTTGCCGCTGATCTTCATCACCGCCTGGGAAGGCCTGGTCGACCGCGCTGCCGTGAAGTCCGACCAGACGGTACTGGTTCTCGGCGGTGCAGGCGGCGTCGGCCATGTCGCGGTGCAGATCGCCAACGCATTCGGCGCTGACGTCTACGCTGCCGATGGTGCTGCCAAGGCGGACTATATCCGCAGCCTCGGTGCGACCCCGATCGATCACACCGCCGAAAGCGTCGAGGACTATATGGCGAGATATACCGGCGGCAAGGGCTTCGATATCGTCTATGACACCGTTGGCGGGGCAGGGCTTGATGCCGCCTTCAAGGCCGTCAAGCGTTTCGGCCATGTGGTGACCAGCCTTGGCTGGGGCACGCATGCGCTGGCTCCGCTTTCCTTCAAGGCGGCCACCTATTCCGGCGTCTTCACGCTGCTGCCGCTCCTGACCGGTGAAGGCCGCGAGCACCACGGCGAGATCATGCAGGAGGCAACCAGGCTGGCCGAAGCCGGACAGCTGGCCCCGCGTCTCGACGCCCGCCACTTCACGCTGGGGGAAACCGCCGAGGCTCACCGCCTGATCGAGGAGCGCGGGGCCAAGGGCAAGCTGGTAATCGATATCGGCTGAGACGAGAAACGCCGCCCGTCATAAACGGGGCGGCGTTTTCGGTTAGGCGATCTGTTTCAGGCGGCGAAGTCGGTGGAGACGGCCAGCGCCCGCCAGGTGGAAAGCTCCTGTTCGACGAAGGCATTCTTCTCGCCGAGCTTGGCCACCGTATCGCTGCCGAAGGGCATGCGCAGCGGCGGGTTTTCGGCATTCACCAGCGTCACGATACCGGCCGCGAATTTCGCGGGATCGCCCGGCTGGGCGTGATTGGCGCTGGCGGCGAAGTCCCGCATGTTGCCGGCAGGTGTTCCCACATAATCCGGGATCGATGCCGGGCTGATCGACAGCGAATTGTCGGCCAGGAAATCGGTGCGGAAGAAGCCGGGCTCGATGATGGTGACCTTGATGCCGAACGGCTCGATCTCCATCGCCAGCGATTCCGAAAGACCTTCGACCGCGAATTTCGTCGAGCCATAGACGCCCCAGCCGGGATAGCCGGCATAGCCGCCGATCGACGAGAAGTTCAGGACATGGCCCGAGCGCTGACGGCGCATATGGGGCAGCACCGCACGGGTGACCTTCAACAGGCCGAAGACATTGGTCGCATAGATCTTCTCGATCTCTTCAGTGGTGGCTTCCTCGACGGCGCCGAGCAATCCGTATCCTGCATTGTTGACCAGAACGTCGATGCGGCCGAAGCGCTGGACGGCCGTTGCCGCCGCCTCCTGCGCCTGTCGCTCATCGGTGACATCGAGTGCGGTCGCCAGCAGATTGGGGTGGTCGCCGATGGCATCGATGACGGTCTTCGGATTGCGGGCAGTGGCGACGACGGCGTCGCCTGCAGCAAGGGCTTCCTTGGTCATCAGCGCGCCAAAACCGCGGGATGCACCAGTGATGAACCAGACTTTCATGACACGTTCCTTTCAGATCTCTCTTCGTTGTGAGTGCCGGTTTCTCTGTGCCGGTGAGGAGAATTTGACCTGAAAGCCGCTCATGCATAAGATTTGTTATTTTCCGAATTATACTGAGTGAAATTCATCAATGCGCGCGACCGACCTCTCCGAAATGGCGGCCTTTGCGGCCGTTGCCCGGCATCTCAGCTTTCGTAAGGCAGGCGAGGAAAGGGGCGTGACGGCTTCGGCGATCAGCCATGCGGTGCTCAATCTCGAAGAGCGGATCGGCATCCGGCTGCTCAACCGCACCACCCGCAGCGTGTCGCTGACCCAGGCGGGCGAACTCCTCAAATCGCATCTCGATCCCGCCTTCGGTGAGATCAGCTCTGCGCTCGACGCGCTGAACCAGTTTCGCGACACGCCCTTCGGCAAGGTGCGCCTCAATGTCGCCAATTCGATCGCCCCATTCGTCATCGGCCATATCATCGGACCGCTCCTGTCCAAGAACCCCAATCTGCAGCTGGAAATCAGCGCCACCGACCGGCTGGTCGATATCGTCGAGGAAGGCTTCGATGCCGGGATCCGCTTCGGCGAGCGCGTCACCGAGGGGATGATCGCGCTCCGCATCCGCCCGCGCCTGCGCCTCGTCGTCGTCGGCTCGCCCGCCTATTTCGAGCATCGGCCGAAGCCGCTGACGCCGCATGATCTCAAGCGCCATCTCTGTATCCAGAACATGTATCCCTCCGGCGTGCGCTATCCCTGGGATTTCGAGCGCGACGGGCAGGCGATCACCTTCCATCCGAACGGACCGCTGTCGCTGGACGATCACGAGCTGATGACGCAAGCGGCCCTCGGCGGCGTTGCTCTCGCCTATGTCTGGGAAAACCGCGTCGCCGAGCATGTCGCCGCCGGTCGCCTGATCAAGGTGCTCGACGACTGGTGCCAGCCGGAGGAGCCGCTCTACCTCTACTATCCCAGCCGCCGCCACATGTCGGCTGGCTTCCGGGCGCTGATCGAGGCGATGAAGGCGGAGTAATCTGGAAATTTAGCCGTTTTGCCCTACATCAATCCTGTTACCTCCAGCCTCCCAGAGGCACTTCCCAAAGATCAGGAATAGACCATGTCCCAAGACAACGCCCCCGTCTGGTTCATCACCGGCTGCTCGACAGGCTTTGGCCGCGAGCTGGCCAAACTCACCATCGCCCGCGGCTGGCCGACCATCGTCACCGCCCGCGAAAAGGCCCGCGTCGCGGATCTCGCCGAAGGCCATGACAATGCGCTCGCCGTCGCGCTCGACGTCACCGACCAGGGACAGATTGCTTCTGCCGTAAAGGCTGCCGAAGAGCGCTTCGGCCGTGTCGACGTTCTCGTCAACAATGCCGGCTACGGCTACCAGTCCTCGATCGAGGAAGGCGACGACCAGGAAATCCGCGATCAGTTCGAGGCCAATGTTTTCGGTCTCTTCGCCATGACCCGCGCCGTGCTTCCCGGCATGCGCGCCCGCCGCCGCGGCCACATCATCAACATCACCTCGGTTGCCGGCTTCATCGGCTTCCCGGCATCGGGCTATTATTCGGCAAGCAAGCATGCCGTCGAAGGCTTCTCGGATTCGCTCGCTGCCGAGACGGCCGCACTCGGCATCCAGGTCACCTGCGTCGAGCCCGGACCGTTCCGCACGGATTGGGCCGGCCGTTCGCTGCGCCAGACCGAGAGCAAGATTGGCGACTATGCCGAGACCGCTGCCGGCCGGATGAAGCAGACGGCGGGCTATAGCGGCCAGCAGCCGGGCGATCCGGTGCGCGCTGCAGAAGCGATGATCAAGATCACGCAAGTCGAGAAGGCGCCGCGCCACCTCGTGCTCGGCGCCTTCGGCTATGAGGCGGTCACCAAGAAGCTTGCCGAGCGTCTGGCGCTCGTCGAAGCCTGGAAGGAAACCAGCATCGGCGCTGATTTTCCGAAAGACTGACCGGAAGACGCAGCAAGCCTTTGACTTCTGCGGCCGTCCTGTCCGATGATCGGGCAGGGCGGCCGTTTGGTTTCGGAGGGATGAATGCGTGACCGGTTATTGTCTGCAGCAGCTGGCGTGAGGGCGGCCGGGTTTGCATTGGCACTGCTGCCGGGCTTGTTGGTTGCGGCGGATGCCGGTGCCGCCGACATCCCGCCGCAGAGCGCGCAATCGAAACAGCAGGTCGAGGAATTGGCCGGGCACTGGAAAGAGCATTTCGCCGATGCTGCCACCCCGGAAAAACGCGCCGCGGCCTTCCGTAGTTTCATGGCTGGTAATCCGGAGCCCGCGCGCGTGCAGATCCGTCACATGGATGCCGATGGCGTCGAGGCTGACCTCATCTGGCCTGCCCGTCTTCACCACCCGCTCGGCCGCCGCGGCATCCTCTATGTGCATGGCGGCGGCTTCCACGGCGGCTCGCCGCGCACCCACCGGCTGCTGGCCGGTTCTCTCGCCAAGGCTGCCTCCTCGGATGTGCTGGTGATCGACTACCGGCTGGTCCCCGAGGGCCGCTATCCCGCGCAGATCGACGATATCAGGACCGCTTATCGCTGGATGCTGGAAAACGGCTACGAGAGCGGCAACATCATCCTCGCCGGTGATGGCACCGGCGCCAATCTGGCGATCGAGGCCGTTTTGCGCCAGAAGAGGGCCGGCCGCCAGCTGCCCGCCGCCGTCATTGCGCTCAGCCCGGTGACCGATCTTTCCGCCAGCGGCGTCTCGATGACGTCGAATGCCGCCACCGATCCCGTCATCACCAAGACTGGGATCGAGGCGCTGGCCAAGCCCTATCTCGGCGCGACGGCGCCTGACAACCCAGATGTTTCACCGCTCTTTGCCGATCTTTCCGGCCTGCCGCCGCTCTTCCTGCAGGTCTCGGACAGCGAAGCGCTGCTCGACGACACCCTGCGGCTTGCCGACAAGGCGAAGGCGGTAGGTGTCGAGGTGACGCTTGAGGTCTGGCCGGGCCTGATCCATGGCTGGCAGCTTTTTCCACATCTGCTTGCCGATGCCGACAGCTCCAACCAGCGCGTCGCCGAATTCGCCATGCGCCACTTCGCCGACACCCCGCAGCAATGATTTTCAAGGAGACCGATGATGGTTAAGGCAGCCTATGTGCTTGGCACGCTCCTGGTGCTGGTCGGCCTCGTTTGGATCGGGCAGGGCAGCGGCTATTTCCCCTATCCCGCCGAGAGCTTCATGATCGACCAGACGCCCTGGATCTATTGGGGCGCGCTGGCGGCCGTCCTAGGCGCCGTAGTGATTGTGCTGGCGAGGCGGCGCGACCGATAAGGCCGGCCAGCCAATGTGACGTCGGGGTTTAGCGTTTCGAACTGCTATCCTGTCCTCGGGCCGAAAACGGCTAGCCATTCACCGCGTGTCCGCGCAGTGAATGGCTTTGGTCCGCCAAGTGTAAGTTCTGCTTCGGCCGCATTTTATCGGGGCGACAAGTGCAGAGTGAATAAGCGTGCCGCTTACACAGGATTGCAGGTCATCCCGCTGCGGCGTGCATTGTCGATGCAATCGCTGCGGTTCGAATAGCCCTGAGATGACGCGGCGACAATCCGGCCATTTGATGCCGTCCGCCGCCAACGCCACCCGTCAGCGCCGTTATAAATCTCCCAGGTATCGCCGTTTGGGTCCTTGCAGCTCGCCATCTGTTCCTCCCGTCAGTGTTGCTTGATCGGGAAAACCTAAGCGAGAAGAGCCGCTCGCTCCACGAATTGGCTACAGCCGCTGGATGGTGAAAAAGAAGGTGGCGATTGCAGCCTCAGACCAGCCCGTCGATCGGCCGTCCGATGGCAAGCGATTTGCGCAGATTGGGATCGAGCCGTTCGGCGTAAACGTGGTCTGGCGCGGCGCCGAGCGCGTCGAGCATCTTTGAGAAGAAGCAGCGCACAGCCGCAGCGGCGGTGATGTCGAAGATCTCCGCGTCCGAAAGCCCGTGCTTCTTCAGGGCATCTACATCCTGCTGGGTGACGGTCGTGGCATCGCGCACCACCTTGACGGCAAACTCCATGATCGCCCGTTCTGCCGCATCGACCGGCGCCTTCTCAGCCCCACCCGCCGTCGCCGCCAGCCCATCATTGGTAAAACCCTCGCGCAGTAGCACGGAACCATGGGCCAGCATGCAATAGGACGATTTGAGCTCCCGCGCGGCAGCCAGCGTCACCAGCTCATAGCGCCTCAGCGTCATATGGCTGCGAATGCTGGACAACAGCCCCCCCCAATGCTCCATCACCTCCGGCCGGTGCCCGAAGGCGCGGTACATGTTCGGCAGATAACCGTAGCTGGCCTCTGCCGAGGCGTACATCGACGCTGTCTTGTCGTTCTCGGATGCATGGGGCGTATGAATGAAGGCCATGGCGCGATCCTCCTTCGCTGAGACAAAGAGGATAGTCCAAAATGCCGGTGCGGCAAGCGGGTCGGAGTTGTCAGTGGTGCGGCGGCGGCCAACCTCGTCCTTCGAGGCTGCGCTCTAGCGAGCTTCGCACCTCAGGATGAGGTTGGAGTGGGTGGTGCGGCAGGTCGTCAGGATCGTCGCGATACAGACGCTGCAGCTCCTCGCGAAAACAGGCTGGCACAAACGATCAGCCGCGCAGGCGAAGCCGGAGCCTCGAAGGACGAGGGCGGGTTGCAACCGAAACGCCCGCTATGGTAGATTTAAGCCGCGGTTGGGGCGCGCGCGATGGAAGTGACTGTCTACATTCTGAGATGCCGCGACGGCGCCTATTATACCGGGCTGACCAAGCAGAATATCGAGGCCCGCTTATGGGAGCACAATGCTGGTGTCTACGACGGCTACACCGCCAAGCGCCTGCCCGTCGAGCTCGTCTTCACCGAGACCTATGACCGCATTATCGATGCCATCGCCCGCGAGCGCCAGATCAAGGGCTGGTCGCGGCGCAAGAAGGAAGCGCTTATAGCACTGGACTATGAGGGGTTGCCGGGATTGTCAAAGCGTGGACCGGTTGCGGTTAAGTCGTGAGGTGGCCAGCCTCGTCCTTCGAGGCTGCGCCCTATCGGGCTTCGCACCTCAGGATGAGGCTGGAGTGGACGCTTGACGATGGAGTCTTCACGCCGAAATTTGGGCGACCTGTCTCGCTGTCGTCAGGTATTATCGGGACGATTGCACGACGATCAGCCCTCATCCTGAGGCGCGCAGGCAAAGCCGGAGCCTCGAAGGACGGGGGCGGGTGTCAATCTGTTTCGGGTTCCTAAGGCCTTGCCCTCTTAAGGCTATCCCGTGGATTCTGCGCACGAGCTACGTTGGGGTGCTGTTCATCCCATTGCGTCTCGCGTTCTCTATACATTGATATCGATCGCTGTAAGCTTGAGGCGAGGCGCCAACAAGTCGTCCATTCGTCGCTGTTCGACGCCATCGCCAGCCATCGGTTCCCGAGTAAATTTCCCATCGGTCACCGTTCAAGTCCCTGCAACTAAGTATCATCTTTGCGCCCCCCAGAAGGTGCAAAGAATAGAGCAAAAAAATCGAAAATTGCAAGCAGTTGCAAATGCTTGCAAAAGTTGCGGCGGGTTGTACTGGTATCAAGAAAACAATAGGGGCGCCGAGGCGCCCCTATCCAAATTCATCTTTCTCGGCTCAGAAATCAGCTGCAACCACTCGTCGCGCCGCAGGTATCGCATTTCTCGCACGTCCCATTCCGCACCATCGTGAAGTTCTGGCACTCGGAGCACATGTTGCCCGTGTAGCCCTGCATGATGGAGCGGGCGCGGCGTTCGGCTTCGACCTTCTTGGCTTCCGTCTTGGCGGTCGCAGCGTCGGCGGCGGCCTTGTCGGAGAAGAGGGCGGTTGCCTGCTGCTGGCTTTCGGTGGCGATCTCCTCGATCACTTCCTCGGCGATCTCTTCGGCCAGTTCCTTGGCGCGCTCCTCGTAATCGCGCTTGAAGGCGACGATTTCGGAGGTGGAGATGGCAACCGTTGGTTCCAGCTTGCGGGCGGCAGCGCCGGCAAAGGAGGTAACGGTCGCGGTCGAGGAGGCACGGGCCGGAGCAGCGGTCGCCGAACCCTTCGGTTCGCCGGCAGCCTGGCGTTCGCCGTTCGAAACCAGCGTCGGCTTGTAGCCGCGGGTCCAGCCGGTCGAGACGAGGTTCGTCTTGCCTTCCTGGATACCCTTGCCGAGAGCCGTGTTCGAGAAGTCGGACGTATCGACATGCGCGAGGTCATGGCGGCCGAGATAGGAGACAGCCAGTTCGCGGAACACGTAGTCGAGGATCGACGTGGCGTTCTTGATCGCATCGTTGCCGATGACCATGCCGGCCGGTTCGAACTTGGTGAAGGTGAAGGCCTCCACATATTCTTCGAGCGGCACGCCATACTGGAGACCCAGCGAGATGGCGATGGCGAAGTTGTTCATCATCGCACGGAAGGCAGCGCCCTCCTTGTGCATGTCGATGAAGATTTCGCCGATGCGCCCGTCGCCGAATTCGCCGGTGCGGAGATACACCTTGTGTCCGCCGACGGCAGCCTTCTGGGTGTAGCCCTGGCGGCGGTTCGGCAGCTTTTCACGTTCGCGGGTGACGCGTTCGACCACACGCTCGATGATCTTTTCAGTGATCGTTACGGCCTGGGCCGCGACCGGCTGCTGCAGCAGATCCTCGAGCGCATCCTCGTCGCTTTCGTCCTCGATCAGCGAGGCGTTCAGCGGCTGCGACAGCTTGGAGCCGTCGCGGTAGAGGGCGTTCGCCTTGAGGCCGAGCTTCCAGGAGAGCATGTAGGCGCTCTTGCAATCGTCGACCGTAGCATCGTTCGGCATGTTGATCGTCTTGGAGATCGCGCCGGAGATGAACGGCTGGGCAGCCGCCATCATGCGGATGTGGCTGTCGACCGAGAGGTAACGCTTGCCGATCTTGCCGCATGGGTTGGCGCAATCGAAGACGGCGAGGTGCTCGTTCTTCAGGAACGGTGCGCCCTCAAGCGTCATCGCACCGCAGACGTGAACGTTTGCCGCCTCGATGTCCTTCTTCGAGAAGCCGAGGTGGTCGAGCAGGTTGAAGCTCATGTCGCCAAGCTGCTCGTCGGAAACCTTCAGGGTGCCCTTGAGGAAATCGGTGCCGAGCGTCCACTGATTGAAGACGAACTTGATGTCGAATGCCTGCTTGAGCGCGCCGTTGACTGCTTCGATCTTCTCGTCGGTGAAGCCCTTGGCCTTCAGCGAGCCAGGGTTGATGGCCGGTGCCTGGTTCAGGTTGCCGTGGCCGACGGCGTAAGCTTCGATCTCGGCGATCTGACTCTCGGAATAGCCGAGCGTGCGCAGCGCTTCCGGAACGGCGCGGTTGATGATCTTGAAGTAGCCGCCACCGGCGAGCTTCTTGAACTTCACCAGTGCGAAATCAGGCTCGATACCGGTCGTGTCGCAATCCATGACCAGGCCGATCGTGCCTGTCGGCGCGATGACGGTTGCCTGAGCGTTGCGGTAGCCATGCTTTTCGCCGAGCTCGAGTGCCTTGTCCCAGGCGCTCTTGGCGTGTGCGGCCAGATCCTGATCCGGGTTTTCGGAGTGGATCAGGGCGACCGGGTTGATCGACAGGCCCTCGTAGCCGGACGTCTCGCCATGGGCGGCGCGGCGATGGTTGCGGATGACGCGCAGCATGGCTTCGCGGTTCGGCTTGAACATCGGGAACGGACCGAGTTCAGCAGAGATTTCGGCCGAAGTGGCATAGGAAATGCCGGTCATGATCGCCGTCAGCGAGCCAGCGATGGCGCGGGCTTCGTCGGAGTCGTAGGGAATGCCCGACGACATCAGCAGGCCGCCGATATTGGCGTAGCCGAGGCCGATCGTGCGGTATTCGTAGGAGCGCTCGGCAATCTGCTTCGACGGGAACTGCGCCATCATCACCGAGACTTCGAGAACGACGGTCCAAAGGCGGACGGCATGCTCGTAGTCGGCAATATCGATGCGCTTGGTTGCCGCGTCCTTGAACTGCAGCAGGTTGAGCGAAGCAAGGTTGCAGGCCGTGTCGTCGAGGAACATGTATTCCGAGCACGGGTTGGAAGCACGGATCGGGCCGGCCGCCGGGCTGGTGTGCCAGTCGTTCATCGTCGTGTTGAAATGCAGGCCCGGATCGGCCGATGCCCATGCGGCGTAGGAGATCGACTCCCAGAGGTCGCGGGCCTTCAGCGTCTTCATGACCTTGCCGTCCTTGCGGGCGGTCAGGTTCCAGTCACCGTCGTTCTCGACAGCGCGCAGGAAGTCGTCCTTGATCGAGACCGAGTTGTTGGAGTTCTGGCCCGAAACCGTCAGATAGGCTTCCGAATCCCAGTCGGTGTCATAGGTCTTGAACTCGAGGTCCTTGTAGCCCTGGCGGGCGAACTGGATGACGCGGCCGATATAGTTTTCCGGAACCTGATCCTTCTTGGCAGCGCGGATTTCGCGCTTCAGGGCGGGGTTCTTGTTGGCGTCGAAGCAATCGCCGTCATCGCCGCCGTCGCAATTGACGCAGGCCTTCATGATCGCCTTCAGATGCTTGGCGACGACCTTGGAACCGGTAACGAGGGCAGCAACTTTCTGCTCTTCCTTGACCTTCCAGTTGATGTATTCCTCGATATCCGGATGGTCGATATCGACGACCACCATCTTGGCCGCACGGCGGGTCGTGCCGCCGGACTTGATGGCGCCGGCAGCGCGGTCGCCGATCTTCAGGAAGCTCATCAGGCCGGAGGAGCGGCCGCCGCCGGAAAGGCGTTCGCCTTCGCCGCGCAGGTAGGAGAAGTTGGAACCGGTGCCGGAACCGTACTTGAAGAGACGGGCTTCGCGGACCCAGAGGTCCATGATGCCGCCTTCGTTGACGAGATCGTCTTCAACCGACTGGATGAAGCAGGCATGCGGCTGCGGATGTTCGTAGGCCGACTTGGACTTGGTCAGCTTGCCGGTGAACGGGTCGACATAATAGTGGCCCTGGCCGGGGCCATCGATGCCATAGGCCCAATGCATGCCGGTGTTGAACCACTGCGGCGAGTTCGGGGCAACGCGCTGTGTGGCAAGCATGTAGGCAAGTTCGTCGCGGAAAGCAGAGGCATCTTCCTCGGACGAGAAATAGCCGCCTTTCCAGCCCCAGTAGGTCCAGGTGCCGGCGAGGCGGTCGAAGACCTGACGGGCGTCGGTCTCGGAGCCGTATTGCTGATCCTTCGGCAGATCTTTCAGCGCCGCTTCATCGGCAACCGAGCGCCACAGGAAGGAAGGAACGTCGTTTTCCTCGACCTTCTTCAGCTTGGCGGGTACGCCGGCCTTGCGAAAATACTTCTGCGCCAGAATGTCGGCGGCAACCTGCGAAAACTGCGCGGGAACATCGATGTTCTCGAGGCGGAAGACGATCGAACCGTCAGGGTTCTTGATCTCGCTGGTCGCCTTGCGGAATTCGATCTCCGTATAGGCGCCCTGATCTGCCTTCGTAAAACGCCGTTCGATGCGCATGTTGCCTAACCTCTAGATTGCGCGCCCCGTCCCCGATGACCAAGGCGCAAGTTTCCTCATCTGGCAGCGCCGTAAGGAGCGCAGCCAGTTCTCGTATCCGTATCGTGACAGGGGTGCCATCCGGAGATGTCATTCCTGTATCTTGTGGTGATGATGGCTGCCAGCACTAAATATAGTATTAACAGCTTATTTTCGCCAGCCCCGGATGTTGTTTTTTGGAGCCAAAAAATCGCGCGAAAAAGCCGTCGAGGTGCACACCCGCAATGGATACAACACCCTGATTCTACGCTCGTTTTTTTGAAGAGAACCGGCCTCGTTACTTCCGGTCCAGCTGCCGCCGCAACATCGAAGCCTATTAAGTTTGAAACAGGCGATTCCGTCAAGGGGTGGTTTTTAACGAAGCGTTCACCACAAGATATTGTGGATGGGGCTGTGGACAGTGGGGAAAAGCCCGGAGGCCTTGTTTTTCAAGGGCTTGCAGCGGCTTGAGCCGCCAATGATACCGGTGTCATCAAAAAAACACGAATTTCCAAATCTTGCGATGGCTATTGCGCCCCAAATCGGCATTGCGATTCGGAATGCGAAGAACGCTCAGATCGCGTCCAGCGCGATCGTTACGGTGGCGATGCCGATCGCCGCACCATTCTCGTCGCGGATCGTGAAACTTGCCTGTGTTTCAAGGATTTGCGTGACATCGTCGCGTTCGGCGCGGTCGATGAAGATCTCATCCGAATCGCTGGCGAAGGTTCTCAGATATTTATTTTCGTCGCCCTGCCAGTAATCCACGGTCGGACGGCTCTCGCCGACATTCAGTCCGTTTTTATCGGTCACAAAGAATTCAATGATGATGCCCTGCGAATTGTCCTGTTCGGCCTTGAGATATCGCGAGACCGGTTTCGCCGAGAGATTGGTCAGCATCTGGTACTGACCGGTCTCGATCTCGGCACGGTAGGTGGAATCGAGCACCTGGATGTCGGTTTTGCTGACATCTCCGAATTTGATGTTCTGATCCTTGATCGCCTTCATGACAACAGGATCCTTGACCATCGGCCGCACGACCTTATCGACATATTCCCGGACCACCGAGATATAGGCAGGTTCTGCAAGGGCAGGGGAAAAGACAGCAGTTGGCAGGATCGAAAGCCCTGAAGCCACGACCGCAATAACCCAACCCCGGTACCGCATTACCCTTCCTTGCTGCGCGCCCAGAGGCACGCCGTTGCCGGTATATATCTGTGGCAGGGGGCAGATTTGCCGGCGCGCCCTTGTGCCGGTAATCTGTGGATGCCCTTGCCGAGCACCCACTATACGTTCGCAATATTACTAAGATAACAATCAATACCCGCGCCAGCTGCGCCGGTCGGAAATATCATCTTTAGGTTTATTTGGGGCCTTTTGCAATCGGTTCCTGATAGGTGAAGCCCATATCCCACGGGAAATAGATCCAGGTATCCTGGCTGACCTCGGTGACGAACGTATCGATCGTCGGCACGCCCTGCGGCTTGGCGTAGACGCAAGCAAAATGCGCCTTCGGCAGCATCCGGCGCACCTGGGCTGCGGTCTTGCCGGTGTCGGTCAGGTCATCGACGACGAGAATGCCTTCGCCGCCATTCTGCTGCAGTTCCGGTGCGATCCCCTTCAACACGACCATTTCGCCCTGGTTGACGTAATCGTGGTAGGAGGCGACGCAGACCGTTTCGATCAGCCGGATGTTCAGCTCGCGGCAGATGATCGCTGCCGGAACCAGCCCGCCGCGGGTGATGCAGACGATGCCGGTGAATTCCTTCTTCAGCCCGGCGATGCGCCAGGCCAGTGCACGGGCGTCGCGGTGGAACTGATCCCAGGAAACGGGAAAGGCTTTATCGGGAAGGGACATGGGGCTGCTCCACGGCATGAAAGAAAGACCGCCGGCGACCTGGGACTGACACAAACGCAAATCGCGCAGCCGGGGCTGCGCGAAAAGTGCCGGAACCCGTCACCGGTCGCCTGAAATAGCGGGATTTGCGGTCAAAACGCAAGTCCCGCCCCGATGTCATCAACGGGAGAGCAGCGTTAGCGCCGTCATCGACTGCAGCAGCGACTTGGTGGTGCCGCCGAAAATCAGCTGCCACAGCCGCGAATGGGTATAGGCGCCCATGACCAGCAGATCGACGCTGTTGTCGGAAAGCCGGTTCTCGATGACCGAGGATGCGCTCTTGTTGGCGCTCTCGGCAGTGGCGAGGCTGACCTTGACGCCATGGCGGGCCAGATTTGCGGCAATGTCGGCTCCCGCCATGCCGGCACTCTGCGTCGCCGTATCGACCGGATCGACCGAGAACACCTCGACTTCGTCTGCGGCTTTGAGGATCGGCAGGGCATCCAGCGTGGCGCGCGCCGCTTCCTTCGAGCCGTTCCAGGCAACGAGCACCCGCTTGATCGGCTTCGGCGTGCGCAGGATATAGGGAATCATCAGCACCGGACGCCCGCTCTCGAACAGGAAGCTGTCGACATCGACATGGCTGTCGGAAGGCTTGGCGGGGTCGGCCTGCGAGGCAATCAGCAGGTCGGCACTGCGGGCGGTTTCGATCAGCGGCGCCGAGCCGTAGCCGGTCGCAGTCGCAAAGCTGCGCCATTCGAAGGGCACGCCGCTCGCCTCCGCCTTCTGCCGGAAGATGCGCTCGACCTCGAGCGTTTCGGAATGCGCCATGTCCTGCAGCGCTTGAACGGCAACCGGATCCGGGATCTCCATCGGCGCAACCAGCGGAACCGCAGACAGCGTCTCGGCATGCAGCCCGATCACATGAGCATTGTTTGCCGCTGCAATCGAAAACGCGAAATCTGCCACGGTTGCGCTGTTATCGGCAGTATCGAGAATGGCCAGTATGGTTTTGTAGGACATATCAATTCTCCTTGGGCGGCTGAAATGAACTTCCGCGTCTAAAGAATGCTTTCGATGGTGCTCCGGTTCCTTGACTGAGATCAAAGGCTTGGCGGCAAAAAGCCGCGTGCCTCAAGCTTCGGCGGAATGGTTTTCGCCAATCGCCTTGGCCTTGCGGATATCCTCGATCATCGCGTCCACCTCCTTGCCGGCGGCGTCGATGACGTCCTGCGAGCGGCCGCGCACGACGATCTCGGTCGAGAATTTCTGGCCGACATAGCGCGGGTAGGAACCGATGCTGGTGTCCGGATGCGCCTTCTGGATCGCTGCCAGCGGCGTACCGATATCACCCTCGCCATAGGGGCAGGCGATCGCCAGCGACAACACCTTGGCGCCTGTTCTCAACGTCGGCAGAACATTGCCGATCATCGCCTGGAAGACCTGCGGCACGCCGGCCATCACATGGACATTACCGATGACGAAGCCCGGTGCCGTCGAGACCGGATTGTCGATATGGGCAGCACCCCGCGGCATCCGCGCCATCCGCTGGCGGGCTTCGGTGAACTCCATCTCGCGGCGCTTGTACATGTCTGCGAGCAGTGACATCGCCTTCGCATCGTGTTCGCAGGGCACGCCGAACGCCTTGGAAATCGCATCCGCCGTGATGTCGTCGTGGGTCGGGCCGATTCCGCCGGAGGTGAAGACGTAGTCGTAGCGGCCGCGCAGCGCATTCAGCGCCTCGACGATCGCGTCCTCCTCGTCGGCGACGATGCGGACCTCCTTGAGATCGATGCCCGACAGCGTCAGCAGATCGGCGAGATAGCCGATATTCTTGTCCTTGGTACGGCCCGAAAGCAGTTCGTCGCCGATGGCGAGCATGGCGGCAGTCACGATGGTCTGATTGGTCATGGAAACAGTCCGGAATGAAAATCGTCCGCTATAGGTAGCGCCGATTGCGCCGCTTGCAAATGCGGCGGAAAAACTGTTCGAAAAATCACAAAAATAAGACAGCAAGCACTTTTGCGTCTTCATACAGTGAACACTGAGTTCTGTTTAGGCGGGCTGTGCCATGGACGCGCGGCTGATAGAACCGCCACCGGTTACAAACCCAATCAACCCAGACGGAGCTTGAAATGGCAAAAGTCCTCGTTCTCTACTACTCGGCTTACGGCCACATCGAAACCATGGCCTATGCCGTAGCTGAAGGTGCGAAGTCGGCTGGCGCCGACGTCACCGTCAAGCGCGTACCGGAACTGGTGTCCGAAGAAGTCGCCAAGGCTTCCTATTACAAGCTCGACCAGAAGGCCGAGATCGCAACCGTCGACGAACTCGTCGAATATGATGCTATCATCGTTGGCGCCGGTACCCGCTTCGGCACCGTTGCTTCGCAGATGCGCAATTTCTGGGACCAGACCGGCGGTCTGTGGTTCGGCGGCAAGCTCGTCGGCAAGGTCGGCTCGATGTTCACCTCGTCGGCTACCCAGCACGGTGGTCAGGAATCGACGATCCTCGGCTTCGTCCCGACCTTCCTGCACCACGGCATGGCTTATGCCGGCCTTCCCTATGCCTTCCCGGGCCAGATGGGCACTGAGGAAGTCAAGGGCGGCTCGCCCTACGGCGCTTCGACGATCACCAACGGCGACGGCTCGCGCCAGCCTTCCGAGATCGAACTCGAAGGTGCACGCTTCCAGGGCGCTCACGTTGCAAAGCTTGCAGCCAAGCTCGCCTAACACCTATTGACGCTGATCAATGAGAACGGTGCGGCCTCGGCTGCGCCGTTTTTGCTGGGCGTATCAACCCAGATTATGAAGCTGTGAAGTCAGGGCAAGAAAAGACACTGCCGCGATCGCCGTTGCGAAAATACAGGCCGCAGTCGCTTTGTAGAATCTCAGACGCTTCGTTCTGACGCCATCCCAATCGTATACCACCGTCTTACTCCCACAAGACAATCTCTACACATACGCCGCATCTTCATTCTTGCATCTTGCGCCAGCCGATCAATCGCCAGCGCCCCGTTCTGCACAATATACAAGCACATTCGAACGCGATGATAAAGCCTTCGGCATTCTGGCGGACTGCGCAAAAATGGTGCAATCGCCGGTGACGCCCTGTCATCGCGTCCTAAATGACGGATTTCAAAGGAGATTCGCCGATGCGCGCCGCTGTTTTTCTGATGCTTCTGCTGCCGCTGGCGGCCTGCAACACCACGATGCCGCCGCCCGAGCCAATGCGCGGCAGCCTGACCTATGGCAACAGGGTGGTCTATTATGGAGCAGCGCCGGGCCACGTGGTCGATCACGAATTCCCCGACAAGTTCGGCTATCGCGTCTTCGAGAAATATGTGGTGCAGCCCGACGGCACGCTGAAATTGATCTCGCGCCGGACCGGTTCCGACTATTGGAAGATCCATCGCTGAGTATAGCCGTCGTTTGACTTCGCCTTGATCCGCGCCAGCTTTTCGCGCTGAGCCTGTTACCGGGAGTTTCGCGCATGGCGACGAGAATTGCCAAATGCACCTGCGGCCAGCTGCAGATCGCGGTCGACGGCGAACCGCTCGGCGTCGGTGTCTGCCACTGCTTCGCCTGCCAAAGCCGGACCGGCAGCGTCTTCGCCGCGCTCGCAGCCTTCGGTCCCGACTATAAGGTGAACGGCCGGGCCACCGACTACATTCGCACCGGCGACAGGGCGCCAGATTTCGCTTCCGCTTCTGCCCGGTCTGCGGCAGCAATCTCTATCACACGGAGGAGGGCGAGGAGCATCGCTCGGTGGCGGTCGCCGTCGGCGCCTTCGCCGATCCGGATTTCCCGCCGCCACAGGATTCGGTCTACGATTGCCGCAGGCACAGCTGGGTAAAGCTGCCCGATGGCGTCACCGTCTATGAAAAGGACCCGGAGTAGAGGCTTGGTGCGGGCGGCGGGGATCGAACCCGCATAGCCTAAGGCCGAGGGATTTTAAGTCCCTTGCGTCTACCAGTTTCGCCACGCCCGCAGCGCGCGCTTCTCAATCAACGACTGGCGCGATTCAGTCAAGGGCGGCGCTGGAGGGAGCGGGGTCCGCTGGCTCTTTGGGAGCCGACTTGCGGGCACGAATTTTCAGAAGGCCGTGGGCGGCCATCGCGCCTATCGCGGCGCCGATGCCCTTGATGATGCCGTCGTGCAGGCGAGCGTGGCGGCTGGGCGAGAAATATTGCAGCGCCTCGATAGCGACGGCGCCGAAGGCGAGCAGCAGGACGATCAGCTTCCATTGCTTGGGATAGCCGAGCACGAAGATGAAGCCGGTAACGGCGTAGGCGAGCGCCCGGTCGGAATCGACCGTGGTCATCGTGTGCGGGCGCAGATTGATCGGCGATATCGTCACGAAGACGATCGCGGCCAGCACCAGCCAGGCCAGCGGTCTCATGATTTTCGGTGTTATCATTCCGTCACATTAGCAGCGCGGCCTCCTGGGTGCACTGCAAAAAACTGTGTCCGCGCCGTGTTGTGGAAAGCGGGCTTAAGAAATGCTTGCCGCAACCGAACCGCCGCGGCTGCTTTCAGGCTTTCTTTCGGCCCGCGCTCTATGTCATAGCGGACCCTCGAAATAAGGAATGGACCGATGACCGTCAATCGTCAGGATGTTGAAAATGCCGGGGAGGCGCTGCGCAGCCTGTTTCCGGCAACGCCGCTGCAGCTCAATGATCATCTTTCGGCGCGCTATGGCGCGGAGATCTGGCTGAAGCGCGAAGACCTTTCGCCGGTTCGCTCCTACAAGATTCGCGGTGCGTTCAACTTCTTCCGCAAAGCTATTGCCGAAGGCGGCGAAGGACGCACCTTCGTTTGCGCTTCGGCCGGCAATCACGCCCAAGGCTTTGCCTTCGTCTGCCGCCATTTCGGCGTGCCTGGCGTCGTCTTCATGCCGGTGACCACGCCGCAGCAGAAGATTGACAAGACGCGCATGTTCGGTGCCGAGTTCATCACCATCAAGCTCTATGGCGACTTCTTCGACCAGTGCTACAAGGCGGCCCGCGATCACGTGGAAGCCATCGGCGGCGTCATGGTGCCGCCCTTCGATCATGAGGACATCATCGAGGGGCAGGCGACGGTGGCCGCCGAAATCATGCAGCAGCTGCCGGATGGCAAGGTCCCTGACATGATCGTCATGCCGGTCGGCGGCGGCGGTCTGGCGGCCGGGATCACCGGTTATCTGGATGGCGTGGTGCCAAAGTCCGGTTTCGTCTTCACCGAGCCGGCGGGCGCTGCGAGCCTCAAGCGCAGTATCGAGGCGGGTGAGGCGGTGACGCTCGCCAAGGTCGACAACTTCGTCGATGGCGCCGCCGTGGCCCGCATCGGCGATCTCAATTTCGCAGCGTTGAAGGATTTTCCGGCCGATCAGGTGATGCTGATGCCCGAGAATGCGATCTGCGTGACGATCTCGGAAATGCTGAATGTCGAAGGCGTGGTGCTCGAGCCCGCCGGCGCTCTGTCGCTAACGGCGATTGCGGCGATGGATCCGGAGCGCATACGCGGCAAGACCATCGTTGCCGTCGTCTCCGGCGGCAATTTCGACTTCGAGCGCCTGCCCGATGTCAAGGAGCGCGCCATGCGCTACGCGGGCCTCAAGAAGTACTACATTCTGCGGCTGGCGCAGCGCCCCGGCGCGCTACGCGATTTCCTCAATATGCTCGGCCCTGACGACGATATCGCCCGCTTCGAATATCTGAAGAAGACGGCGCGCAATTTCGGCTCGATCCTGATCGGCATCGAAACCAAGGCGCCTGAGAATTTCGCGACACTGATCGAGAACTTCGACAAATCGGGCATGGGCTTCGAGGACATCACCGAAAACGAGATCCTGGCAAACCTGATCATTTGACTTTGCGGCATCAAGTCCCTCGTGTTAAAGGCGAAACATGGCTTCGATATTCTCCAGCATTTTTTCGATGTTCTCAGGCGGCGGCGACAAGGCTGCTGCGAGCAGCGGCAGCAGCAAATCCGTTGAGCCGCAGCTCTACGGCGACTGCGCCATCTATGCCGAACCGCAGAAGGAAGGCGGCCAGTACCGCTTGGCAGGCCGGATCGAGAAGGGAGCAGGCGAGGATGTGCTCGTTCGCACCTTCATCCGCGCCGATATGTTCTCCTCGCTCGACGATGCCAACGAGTGCACCGTGCGCAAGGCACAGCAGATTATCGACCAGCACGGCGTGTCGCTTTTCGGCGACGGCGTCAAGCAGCGCCAGGTCTAGGTTCGCCTAGCGCCGGATACGGGCTTCTGTCACTTAATTTTAAGTGATTTCCGCCAAAGGTGCTGCGAAGGGAATCGCAGGATCATTTCGTGGTTGCTCCAACCCGCTCTCCATCCGGACTGGCTCATCGCCCGCATGCGCGCCCTGCGCAGGCGGTGAATGATGCGCGGAATTCGCCTGGGAGCGCGCCGCGATGATCGAAGCCACCAATCTCGGCCTCTTCGTCCTCGAAGCCATCGGCTATTTCGGGCTGATGGTGACGCTGCTGCATTTCAGAAACCGCCTGGGCCTTGGCGTCTTCGTCGCCACGCTCGGCGTCATGCATTTCATGGAAACCTATCTGGCGGCGGTCTTTTACGTCTCGCTGCCCTTCGGCGTGGCATCGCCAGGCTCTTCGGTGTTCTTTGCCGGCAAGCTGATGATGATCCTGATGCTTTACCTGCAGGAGGATGCCGCAACCGTCCGCCAGCCAATCTATGGTCTGTTCATCGGCAATCTGCTGACGGTGGCGATCGCCTGGATCCTGCAGCTGCATCACACCATCCAGCTTTCGCCCGGCAACGAAGCCGATTTCGGTTTCCTCAAGGAAATGGGCTGGCTGATGATCTGGGGCACGGCACTGCTTTACCTGGATTCGATCGGCATCATCCTGCTCTATGAGCGGCTCGGCCGCTACATCAGGCGCAAGGTCATCCTGCGCTTCATGATCTGCGGTTTCGTGCTCCTGACCTTCGACCAGATCGGCTTCTTCGGCGCGCTGCATTATTTCATGGACGTGCCGCTGGCGGCTTTCTGGGATGGCTGGAAGGCGAAGATGTTCGCCGTCCTGATCTACACGGTGCTGTTTGCAGTCTACGAAATCTATGTCAGGCGCGACCGCCTGCCGTCCTCGGCGCGTTCGATCAGCGACGTCTTCGGCGATCTGACCTTCCGCGAGCGCTACAACGATCTGCTCGACCGCAGCGGACGCGATATCCTGACCGGCGTCTATGACCGCGGCCGCATGGAATTGGAAGCGCCGGTGATGATCCGCGAGGCGCTGCGCTAGGGACTGCCGGGAACGGTGATCATCATCGATGCCGACCACTTCAAGGACGTGAACGACAATTTCGGTCACCTGCAGGGAGATGAAGTGCTGAAGGCGATTGCCGCGCGCCTCGGCACAATCCTGCGCTCGGCCGACCGCGTCTTCCGCTTCGGCGGCGAGGAATTCGTCGCCATCTGCCCGGGAACCGATCAGGAGGAAGGCCTGCTGGTCGCCGAACGTCTCCGCTGGACGATCGCCACCAGCGTCAAGACGCCCGACGGCAAGCCGGTGACCGTCAGCATCGGCGTCGCGACGGCCGACGAAGACGGCGTCAGCTTCACGACGGTTCTCTCTGCCGCCGACGACCGGCTCTACCAGGCAAAGAAGAGCGGCCGCAACTGCGTCGTCGGCCGCTCCGGTCTCGTCAAGGTCAGCTGAATTTCCGAAGGCCATAGCCGGACAATGAAAAACGGCCGGTGGTGAACCGGCCGTTTTCTTTGGGGATGCGTCGAGCCGTTAAGCGGCGAGGGCGATTTCTTCTGCGCGGGCCTTGGCGGCGCCGATTGCCTTTTCGGCCGCTTCCGGACCGAAGGCCAGGCCTTCGACATAGATGGTCTCGACGTCAGTGATCCCGAGGAAGCCGAGAACCGACTTCAGGTACGGAACGGCATGGTTCATGCTGACGGCTGGGCCCTGCGAATAGACGCCGCCCGAAGCGAGCACCACATAGACCTTCTTGCCGGTGGCAAGGCCAACAGGGCCGTTTTCGGTGTAGCTGAAAGTGCGGCCGGCACGCGCAACGTTGTCGATCCAGGTCTTCAGCGACGAGTAGATGTTGAAGTTGATGAGGCCGGTGCCGATGACGATGGTGTCGGCGGCCAGCAGCTCGTCAACTAGCGCGTCGGAGGTCTTGACGGCTTCGGCTTCCTGCGCGGTGCGCTGGTCGGCAGGCTTGCGGATGGCGGCAGTGAAGAGGTCATCGATATGCGGCAGCGGGTTGGCGGCGAGGTCGCGGCGAACAACGACGCTGCCGGCATTCTGAGCGGCGATCTTGTTGGCGAGATCGGCAGCGATCGTCGTCGACAGCGATTCAGCGCGCGGGCTGGAGGTCAGAAGAAGGATGGAAGACATGGCAGGCTCCTCATTTCGAATTGGGTTCGCCGCGGCTGTCAGGGAGGTTTGCCGTGGCTTCGAGATGAGAAATAGGTCTGGCCAGCTATCTAAAAAACTGGGATAATATAGATCGAAACTATCGATGGATTAGATATGCTCCCGAACCCCACCCTCGACCAGCTGCAGGTGTTTCTGACCGTTGCCGATACCGGCAGCTTCTCTGCCGCCTCGCGCGTGCTGAACCGTGCGCAATCGGTGATCAGCTACACGATCGCCAATCTTGAGGCGCAGCTGGAGGTCGAGCTTTTCGAGCGCTCCGGCGCCCGCCAGCCGAAGCTGACCAAGGCCGGCCACGCGATGCTCGCCGATGCCCGCCGCCTTGTGGCCGATCTCGAAGTGATGCGCGCCCGCGTGAAGAACCTCAAAGAGGGACTCGAAGCTGAACTGTCGATCGCCATCAGCGTCATGGTGCCGTCGCAGGCCGTGGTGATGGTCCTGCGCGAATTCCGTGTCAAATTCCCGTCGGTCACGGTCAACCTGATGGTCGGCGAGCTCGGTGAAGTCATGAACATGGTGGCAGCCGGCGATGCGACCGTTGGCATCGGCGGTGCGCTGATGAAGCAGGACGATACGCTGGTTGCCGAGCGGATCGGTCATTCCTTCATGATCCCGGTCGCCGCGCCCTTCCATCCGCTTGCCAAGCTTCGCAGGCCGCTGACGCTTTCGGACGTGCGCGAAGAGGTTCAGATGGTGGTGCGCGATACGTCTGGTATCACCAACGGCCGCGATTTCAACGTGCTGTCCTACCGGACGTGGCGCGTCAGCGACATCGCCATCAAGCACCAGCTGATTGCAGGCGGCCTTGGCTGGGGTGGTCTCCCAGCTTCGGTGTCACGCGATGATTTGAATTCCGGCAAGCTCGTGCAGCTCGATCTTCCTGCCTATGAGCAGGGCGAGTACCCGATCTACAGTCTTCACAAGATCGCCAATCCCCCGGGCCCGGCAACCGCCTGGCTGATCGATCGCTTTCGCAATCTCCTATCGATGTGCCCGAGCCACAGCGAATTCCAGGAGCAGCTTGCGGCGCTGACCTCGGTGCAGGAAGCGGCAGAATAGGCCGGCGCTGCCGCCGGCCTCCTTCCTCAGATTGTCAGCGCCTTAGAGAACCAGCCGGAACTTGGCGAAGCCCTCGGTGGCATCGCCAGCTTCCTCGATTTTCGCGCCCTGGACCGCAGCCATATACTGCTTGGCCTTCGGACCGCTCTCGAACGTGGCGGTCGTGCCGGGCAGGGACTTGAAGGTCCAGTTGCCGTCAGCCGACGGATTGATCGTGCCTTGATCGTGGATGAAGCGGACGATCACGTCGCGGTTCGTATCCGGTGCCTGGAACACCACCTTGTCGGAGGCGATCTCGGGGAACTTGCCGCCGCCGCCAGCGCGATAGTTGTTGGTCACCACGACGAACTTCTGCTTCGGATCGATCGGCTTGCCGTCGAATTGCAGGTTCTGGATGCGGTTCGAAGCCGCATTCACGGCCTTGCCGTCGTTGTCGTACTTGCGCGGCTGAGACAGGTCGATCTGATAGGTGACACCGTCGATCACATCGAAATTGTAGGACGGGAAGTCGTTGTTCAGCAGCGGCGCATCCTTGGACCCCACCTTCACCTCGTTGAACATCCCGGCCGACATTTCCAGCCAGTTCTTCACCTGCTCGCCGGTGATGACGACCGCCTGCACGGTGTTCGGATAGAGATAGAGGTCGGCGACATTCTTGATCGCCACGTCGCCCGCCGGAACGTCGGTGTAGTAATCGGCGCCGCCGCGGCCACCGGCCTTGAAGGGCGCTGCTGCCGAGAGAACAGGCAGATCCTTGAACTCGGTATCGGCAAGCATCTGCTTGATGTACCAGGTCTGCGCCTGGCTGACGATCTGCACCGAGGGATCGTCGGCGACCAGCGCGAAATAGGAGTAGAGAGGCGCTGAAGTCTTGCCGACAGGTGTCCGCACATAGGCGAGCGTTGCCTCATGTTCGGCCTTGGCGGCTTCCACCACTTCCTTCTTATCGGCGACGTCGGCCACCACCTTCTTGCTCTCGTCGCGATGATAGATTGGCCGCGCCTCGGCGGTGAAATCGACGATCTTCCAGCTCTTGCCGTCTTTCTCCAGCAGCAGGTCGATCAGCCCGAGATGCGAGCCCCAGAAGCCGGCCATGACCGTTGGCTTGCCATGCAGCGTGCCCTTGACCGGATCGGCATTGGCAATGCCTTCCCAGGTCTTCGGGCCGGGGAAGACCAGATGCTGGTGGCCGGTGAAGATCGCATCGATGCCATCGACGGCAGCCAGATAGAGCGAGGCGTTTTCCATCTTCTCTGAGGGTGCAGTGCCGTCGATACCGGAGTGGGACAACGCGATGACGATATCCGCACCCTCTTCCTTCATGATGGGCACCCAGGCCTTGGCTGCCTCGACGATATCGCGGGTCTGCGCCTTGCCTTCGAGATTCTTGATATCCCAGAGCATGATCTGCGGCGGCACGAAGCCGATAAAGCCGATCTTGACCGGGCTTTCCTTACCGGCGCCGTCCTTGATCTGCTTTTCGACGATCATGTAGGGCTTGAAGAACAGGTCGTCTTTCTTGGGGTCGGAGGCCAGCTGGCCCTTGGTGAGATTGGCGCAGACGAACGGGAAGTTGGCACCGCCGAGCACCTTGAACATGAAGTCCAGGCCATAGTTGAACTCGTGATTCCCGAGCGTGCCGACTGTATAGCCGAGCGTGTTCATCGCCTTGATCACAGGGTGGACATCGCCATCCTTCATGCCGTGCTGATAGGCCATGTAATCGCCCATCGGATTGCCCTGCAGCACGTCGCCATTGTCGATCAACAGCGAGTTGGCGGCCTCCGCACGGATCGAATCGATGATTGTCGCGGTGCGCGAAAGCCCCATCGTGTCGTTCGGCTTGTCGGCGTAGTAATCGTAGGGAAAGACGTTGACGTGAATGTCCGTCGTTTCCATCAATCTCAGATGCGCCTGGTTGGCGGCGGCGCGGGCGGTGAATGGATGGAGCAGGACGAGGGCCGAAGTCGCGGCGATTCCGCTCAGCAGAGACCTGCGGCTGATCGGGTGTAAATCGAGAATGGAAGACATCAAACACTCCTTCAAAAAATCACGCAACGCCCAGCCCGGGGTCGAACGTAGAATGATTTGCACGGGAGTGCATCCGTAAAATGACAGTGGATCGGCACGCGCTCGAAAGCGGGCCGATCCACGGTGATGGCTTCAGGATTGCGTCAGCGCGCCAATACCGGCTTCACGTCGCGGTGGAAGAAGCGGAAGTAGGATGCGACCTTGGCGCGGGCGTTCGAGTTCGGATCGAAGTGGATGCCAAGGCGGCCGTTGTGGCTCCAGCGGATGATTCCGTCCAGCGTTCCGAGGTCTTCGGCTTCGATATAGACGCGGCTGCCCGACGAGGCCGCGACCGGCGTTCGAAGATCGACGGCTATGCCTGTCGTCGACAGATCGACGATGCGGGCGTCGATGATCTGGTTCAGATAGCGCAGCTTGCCGAAGATGCGGCAGCGCTTGCGCTCCGACTTACGGGTGATGATGTTCAGATTGCGTGTCATACAGCTCCCCAAAACGATTTGAGGGAACTGTAGCAACGGAAAATTGAAATCTTTTTAGACAGTTCGATAAAATTGCACGAAATCTAATGCGCTTTGGCGGCCTGCCGCGACACCACATGTTCGCGCCAGATGGTGAAGATGCCGGCGGCGACCACGATCACCGAGCCGATGACGGTGGTCAGGCTGATGCTTTCGCCAAAAATGGTGACGCCGAGGATCGAGGCGTAGACGAGCTGCAGATAGGTGAGCGGCTGCACGGCTGCCGCATCCAGCATGTCATAGGCGCGGATCAGGAAATAATGGCTGGAAATGCTGGTCATGCAGACCAGCGCCATCCAGCCCCAATCGCCCGGCAGCATCCAGGTCCAGTAGAAGGGACCGATCAGCGTCATGGTGATGCCGCCGACGACGCCCGTATAGAAGAAGCTGGTCATCGAGCTGTCGTCGCGCGACACCAGACGCGTGGCGATGACATAGAAGGCGAAGATGAAGCAGGAGACGATGGCGAGCATCAGCTTGACGTCGAAGAACTCGCCCTCCGGCTTCAGGATCAGCAGGACGCCGAAAAGCCCTGCGCCGATAGCCGTCCAGCGCCGCCAGCCGACGCGCTCGCCGAGGATCGGCATGGAGAGCAGGGCGATGATGATCGGCGTCGCCGCAAAGATCGCCTGCGAATGCGCCAGCCCAATGACGGCAAAGCAGGTGATTGCAAGCACGACCTGAACGGCAAGCAGAACGCCGCGCGTCACCTGCAGCAGCGGCCGCTTGGTGCGGGCCGTCTGCCGGATGCCGCCGCGCATCTTGGAGGCCAGCAGGATGGTGAAAAGCGCAAAGGCCCAATAGCGGATCATCGTCACAAAGATCGGCGGGTAGAGGCCGCCGAGATGCTTGGAGATCGCATCCTGTGCCGAGAAGATCGTCAGCGCCAGAAGGACGAAGATGTAGCCTTGCGTCTTGGATTTCATGTCTTGCAGTCAGGCAGTGGGAGTGTCCGCTTGCCACAAGCTTGGTCAGGATTCCCGGCGCTTTGCAAGGTCTCAGAAGCCGACATTCGGCCGGTCGAAGATTTCGCGCAGCGCAAAGCTGGAATTGATCTTCACGACATGGGGAAGCGCCGAGAGCCAATCGCGGTGGATGCGCTCGTAATCTTCGAGATCGCGGGCGGCGACCCGCAGAATGTAGTCGTACTCGCCCGACATCAGGTAGCAGACCAGCACGTTCGGGCAGCGTTTCACCGCCGCCTCGAATTCCGACAGTGTCTTGGCGAATTGGCCCGACAGCGAGATATGGACGATCGCGATCATCTTGTATTCGAGCACCTTGTTGGAAAGGCGCGCGTGATAGCCGGCGATCGCTCCGTTCTTTTCCAGGATGTCGAGACGTCGAGAACAGGCCGAAGCCGAGAGGCCCACCTTGTTGGCAAGTTCGGCGTTGGTAATCCGGGCGTTTGCTTGAAGCGCTCTCAGAATCGCAAGATCGATACTGTCGAGTTCAGACATTCGAAGAACCTTCGGTTTGGGTCGGTGAAACCGCACAATCTTCGAAAAATAGCTTTCAGGCAATGCCTCTTTGCAAGGACATTTCGCAACGGCAGTGGTTGGATTCACCCATTGAAAACGTCCCGCGCCAAGCGGGCATATATGAGAGGAACGCTCCATGCGTGTCGGTTGCCCGAAGGAAATCAAGAACCATGAATATCGTGTCGGTCTGACACCCGCTTCGGTTCGTGAATATGTCGCCCATGGCCATGAAGTCTGGGTCGAGACCAAGGCAGGCGCCGGCATTGGTGCCGACGACGCCGCCTACGCAGCCGCCGGCGCGAAGATCGCTGCCACGGCCAAGGACATCTTCGAAAAGTGCGATATGATCGTCAAGGTCAAGGAGCCGCAGCCCTCCGAATGGGCGCAGCTTCGCGACGGTCAGCTTCTCTATACCTATCTCCATCTCGCGCCGGATCCGGAACAGACCAAGGGTCTGCTCGCCTCCGGCGTGACCGCGATCGCCTATGAGACCGTCACCGACGAGCGCGGCGGCCTGCCGCTCTTGGCACCGATGTCGGAAGTTGCCGGCCGCCTGTCGATCCAGGCTGGCGCGACCGCGCTGCAGAAGGCCAATGGCGGCCTCGGCATTCTCCTTGGTGGTGTCCCCGGCGTTCTGCCTGCCAAGGTCACCGTCATCGGCGGCGGCGTCGTCGGCCTGCATGCCGCCAAGATGGCGGCCGGTCTGGGTGCCGATGTCAGCATTCTCGACCGTTCGCTGCCGCGTCTGCGCCAGCTCGACGATATCTTCAACGGCCGCGTCCACACGCGTTATTCCAGCATCCAGGCGCTCGAGGAAGAAGTGTTTTCGGCCGACCTCGTCATCGGCGCCGTGCTGATCCCGGGTGCTGCCGCACCCAAGCTCGTCACCCGCGAAATGCTCTCGGGCATGAAGAAGGGCTCCGTCATCGTCGACGTCGCCATCGACCAGGGCGGCTGCTTCGAAACCTCACATGCAACGACCCATTCCGAGCCGACCTATGAGGTCGATGGCGTGGTGCATTACTGCGTCGCCAACATGCCTGGCGCCGTGCCCGTCACCTCGGCGCATGCACTGAACAACGCAACGCTGGTCCACGGCCTGGCGCTCGCCGACCGCGGCCTGCGCGCCATTGCTGAGGACAAGCACCTGCGCAACGGCCTGAACGTCCACAAGGGCCGCGTCACCTACAAGCCGGTTGCTGAAGCACTGGGCTACGAAGCCTACGCGCCTGAAAGCGTCCTCAACGTAGCGTAATTCCCATCACGTTACGTTAGATGAAGGCGCCGGCTTCGCGAGAGTCCGGCGCCTTTTCTATGCGGCACTGGAAGCAGTTGTTGCGTGCCGAGCGGACATGCACATAGGCAATATCGGGTCGTTCGAGCAGGCCTCCGGCATAGGCCGGGATATCACGTGTCGGCGTTGCCGCGCCGGTGCCGTAGACGATGCGGTTGTTTTCGGAGTAGCCGCGAACGATGTAGTCGGTACTGCTGAGAACGGGCGGGACGATCTCTTCGGCCTGGTAACGCTCGCAACGGCGCTTGTGCAGGAAGATCGGCCCGGTTTCCGCATAGGGCTGCATCTCGGGAAACGGCCGGTAGGCGAAAACCAGCAATTCTTCTCCGGCATCGATATTGCCAAGGCAGTGACGGCAGGGATGGCCGGGCCCATCGGACACCATCGTTTCCGGCAGGAAGCCATAGGAATCGGTGCCGCCATTCCAGAGCTGTTCGGCGTCGGCAGTCGGCATTGCGGAAAAACGGATATCGGTCATGGCGGTCTCCTCAGGGGTCCGCCATGAAATGCGCCTTTATCAGGAAGCGAACCACCCGATTCCTGTGAGGTTTCGCTAAGCGAGTTTGTCAGCGTCGAGAATTTTCGTGCCGTTGTCGAAGACCGATTTCAGGCCTGCAAACCCCAGGATCTGTGGCAGGGGCGCGAAACTCACTTCTCCGAACCGCAGTGTTGGGAATGTCTCGCTGCTGTGAGCAGCATCCACAGCGACTTCTGACGGCCCGATATCCGTAACCTTCAGCCCCGGTATCTTGCCGACATCCGCGACCGTCACGAAAAGATCGCCGAATATGCTCTTCACATCCGCTGCGAGAGGACTACGGTTTACGTTCATCGTCACGTCCTTGACTGACGGCGCGTCGTTGTCGATGAACTTGACGATCTCATAGTGCATCGGATCGTTGAAAGCTTTGCCCCAGCGAAAGCCGTGGTGCTGGAAAACCGGCGCAAGCGGTGCGGTCGTGCAGCCGAGACATTTGTCGTCCGAGTTGAGGTCGATAGCGATCCCAAATGAGTGGTTGGATGGCTCCTTGCTTAGCGCCCCAGATACCGGCTTCTTCAGCCGCTGATAAAAAGCGCCTGCACAGCTGTCGATATGCTTCAGCAATCCGAGCCGCTCGATGTCCTCAAATGCTGCCAGCAGCTGGTTCTGGCCGCGCTTGTGGAATTTGATGACGCCACCGTTGGTATGCGGGATTCGCCTTAGCTGCGGTACGGTAACGTTGACGACATCGGATGAGCTGAAGCCATCGATGAAGGTGATCGGGTCGCCACGCCGCCAATCGTTATGCTGCGTCTTGAATTTCACGACCCCGAAAAGCGGGTGGTTGTAGATCCCTATCGGCATTGTTTTCCCTCCCTCTGATGAGGAAGAGAATAGCGCTTAGCAGATCGTTAATCCATCTTGAGTTGCACTCCTTTCGGCAACCCAGGGTGTATTCCGGTTGCGGTCAGCCGCGTTTCGCCAGCTCCAGCAATTCCTTGTCGCTCAGCGGCCGGACGATGCCGGTGCCGGTCGAGACGGGCGAGAAGCCGAACATCTGGTAGAGCTGCAGGGCGCGCGGGTGGTCGAGATTGTTGGTGGTGGTCAGCACCCGCTTCGGGTTCAGCGTCCAGATCGCATAGAGTGCCTGCAGCAGGAACCATTTGCCGATGCCGAGGCCGAGCGCGTGTTCGATCAGGCCGAAATGCGACAGCTCGATCGTGTCCTCGTCCTGACAGAAATACTCATAGAAGCCGCCCGGTGCACCGTTGACATAGAGCACGCTGATATTGTTGCGCTTGTCGTGCAGCGTTTCGGTCAGCTGTTCATCGGTCAACCGGAGACGGTCGACCCACTGCCAGCGGGCCCCGACCTGCCGGTAGAGGTGGCGGTAGAAGGGCAGCGGGATCTCGGTCGTCCGCATGATGGCCGTCTGGATATTGACAGGCATCGGCAGGCTCGCCTTCGGCGGCGAGGTCATTTCAAGGCGGGTCATATGGGCGGAGAGCGACGAAGGAGATTTTGCCATGCGCTCAAGCCTTGATCGGATCGGGCGGGCCGGTGACGACAGGCGTGTCGTCGCGGCTGCCCCATTCGCTCCATGAGCCGTCATAGAGCTTGTTGTCGGTGTGGCCGAGTGATTCCAGCGCCAGCGTGATGATTGCCGCGGTGATACCGGAGCCGCAGGACGTGACGACCGGCTTCGACAAGTCGATACCGGCGTCTTCGATTGTCTGCTTCAGTTCGGGCAGCGACTTGAAGCGGCCCTGTGTGGCGAAGACGCCGGAGGGAAGGCTGCGGGCGCCGGGCATATGGCCGGAGCGCATGCCTGCGCGCGGCTCGGGCTCGGCGGCGGCGAAACGGCCGGCGCTGCGGGCATCAGCAATCTGCAGCGCGCCGCTCGAAACGATGTCGCGCATGCGATCGAGCGTGACCACGCGGGCCTCGTCATAGTTGGGTTTGAAGGTCGCAGCCGCATAATCGGGCTTTGCCGTTTCCAGCGGACGTCCCTCGGCCTTCCAGCCATCGAGACCGCCGTCGAGGACGAAGACGTTCTTTGCGCCCATCACCCGGAACAGCCACCAGACACGCGGCGAGGCAAACATGCCGATGCCGTCATAGACGACGATCCGGTCGTTCTCGCTGATGCCGAGCTTGCCCGCCTCAGTGGCAAAATAGCCGGGCGAGGGGATCGTATGGGGCAGGTTGGTGGAGTGGTCGGCGATCTTGTCTTGGTCGAAGCGGATCGCACCCGGGATATGGCCCGCTGCATATTCGGCATCGGCATCGCGCTTCTGCGCCGGCAGATAGAAGGAGGCGTCGAGGACGCGCAGATCCGGCTTTCCAAGCTCGCCCTGCAGCCAATCGGCCGAAACGACGAAGCGGCTCTTGTCTTCACTCATTCTGCTCTCCCTGATCTCCTGATGCAGCCTTTAAACGGCTGCCTTACGCCTCGTCGCCGGGAGCGCCGAAGCGAATGCGGAAGCGGCGGTTTTCCTTGCCCTTCTTTTCGATCTTGGCGATGTGAATCTGCCCGACTTCCTGCGTTTCCGACACATGTGTCCCGCCGCATGGCTGGCTGTCAATCGCGGAATTCTCGCCGATACAGACCAGGCTGACACGCCCGAGGCCCATCGGCGGGCGCACGTTCTTCGACTTGACGATACCAGGGTTGGCGGCGAGCTCTTCGTCGGTGATCCACTGCAGATATACGGGATGGTTCTGGTTCACCAGTTCCATCATCTTCGCCGTCACCTCGTCCTTGTCGATCGTCTCGCTCATATCGAAATCGACACGGCTTTCGTCTTCACCAACGGCCGCACCGGTGATCGGGAAGGAACAGACGACGGAGAGCAGATGGCAGGCGGTGTGCATCCGCATCAGCTTGTAGCGGCGCGGCCAATCGACATGCAGCACCAGCTTTTCGCCGACTGCAGGAACCGGCTGCCCGTCGAGCGGCACATGGATGATGATATCCTTGGCAGCGCCGTGCTTCGTCTGGCCGAGTTCTATCTTCGAGCCGTCGGCGCGTTCTAGAAAGCCGGTGTCACCGGGCTGTCCGCCCGATGTCGCGTAGAAGCAGGTCTGGTCCAGTTCGATGCCCCCATCGTCGTGAATGGCGGTGACGACCGCCTCCGATGTCGAAAGGTAGAAGTCGTCACGATAGAGGGCATTGACTGGCATCGGGTCTCACGCTGCTGGTTCGTAGGGTATGTTGATATCTGCCGCGGACTTGATGAAGCCCGGAACCGGCAGGCCCTTGGACTTGAGGAAGTCGGCGTTGAAAAGCTTTGACTGGTAACGGTTGCCGTAGTCGCAGAGGATTGTCACCACCGTGTGACCCGGGCCCAGATCTCGTGCGAGATGAACGGCACCGGCAATGTTGATCGCAGTCGATCCGCCGAGGCAAAGCCCCTCATGCTCGACAAGATCGAAGACATAGGGAAGCGCTTCTGCATCGGTGATCTGATAGGCAAAATCAGGCGTGAAATCTTCGAGATTGGCGGTGATGCGCCCTTGGCCGATGCCTTCGGTGATCGAGGAGCCCGAGGATTTCAGTTCGCCGTTCTTGTAGAATTCGTAGAGCGCGGCGCCTTCCGGGTCGGCGATACCAATCTTGATGTCCTTGTTGAAGCCCTTCAGACCGGCCGCGACGCCAGCCAGCGTGCCACCGGAGCCGACGGCGCAGATGAAGCCATCCACCTTGCCATCGGTATCCTGCCAGATTTCCCTGGCGGTCGTCTCGATATGTGCCTGGCGATTGGCGACATTGTCGAATTGGTTGGCCCAGATGGCGCCGTTCGGTTCGCTCTTTGCCAGCTGTTCGGCAAGACGTCCCGAAACCTTCACATAGTTGTTCGGGTTCTTGTAGGCGACGGCAGGCACTTCAACGAGTTCAGCGCCGAGCAGCCTGAGCGCATCCTTCTTTTCCTGGCTCTGCGTCTCGGGAATGACGATGACGGTGCGATAGCCGAGCGCCTTGGCGACGACGGTCAGGCCGATGCCGGTATTGCCGGCCGTGCCCTCGACGATCACGCCGCCGGGCTTCAGCAGGCCCTTCTTCTCCGCATCCCGGATGATGTAGAGCGCGGCGCGGTCCTTCACCGACTGGCCCGGATTGAGGAATTCAGCCTTGCCGAGAATAGTGCAGCCGGTCGCTTCTGAAGCGCCCTTCAGCTTGATGAGCGGGGTGTTGCCGATCGCTTCGATCACGGAGGGGTAGAAGGTCATGGAATCTGCCTCTTTGGAGCTCTTACTGTAAGAACGGTCTTTTCCCTTCACAAGGCAGGGTTGGCAAGAAATGCTATTCCTCGCCATTGCCCGCGCCGGTAAAATTAGTCTTCAGTTTCGGGAAGTCTCGAAGTCGGCCCAAAAGTGGCGGGTGATCCGAAGATTGACTTTCCGCGTATGGACGACGACAAGCAATTGCGGAGCGCAGGAACAGGGCGTGACCGAAACCGATATGGTTCATGAGCATATAGACAGTGTCGATGCATTGATGGCGCATTATGTCGCCGGTTCATTGCCAGAACCGGCGCGCGTGCTTGTGGCGTCCCACCTGGAACTGAAGCCGGATAACCGTGGCCTGGTGACGGATCTGGAGCTGCTCGCCGGCGAAGCCCTCGAGCTGACGGACGGCACGCCGATCGCCGATCGCGACCAGCGCCTGCAGGCGATCTTTGCTTCAAAAGACATGCCATCGGCTGCCCGCATGCCGAACTCTGCCAAGCCTGTCTTCCCGCGCCCCATCCGCGAGCTTGTCGGTTTCGATGCCGATACCGTGCCGTGGAAGACCAGACTTCCCGGGTTCAAGGAATATTCGACGGATATAGATGGCTGCGAGGTCAGCCTGATGTGGATCCGTCCCGGCCGTGCGCTTCCCGCCCATACCCATAAGGGCATGGAGCTGATCCTCATCCTCGACGGCGCCTTCATCGATGAACGCGGCCGGTTCGGGCCGGGCGATATTTCCGTTGCCGACGAGACCCTCAACCACCGGCCGGTGGCTGAAAAGGAGCGTCCGTGCATTGCTTTTTCCGTGCTCGACGCACCGATCAAGCTCACAGGGTCGTTCCGTCAGCTGATTGGCGATCTGATCGGCTGAAAGCAGCCACAATAGCGTGATATGAGCTTGAATCCGGGAGCACTCGGGGAACTTCCGGACGCGGTTTGGTGTTGAATCCGGCAGTCCTGGAGGTATTTCATATGCGCGATTTCATTGCCCGCCCCGAACACGGCATCGTCTGGATTTCAGGCGCCAGTTCCGGCATCGGCCGAGCCTTGGCGCTGAAGCTCGCAGGCGAGGGCTACAAGGTTGCCGTCACCGCCCGGGATCACGAAAAGCTCGCCGAACTGCAGTCCGAAGCCAACGGCCTTCCGGGCGGCATCATCGTTCTCGATGGTGACGTGACCGATGCCGAGGACATGGAACATGTGCTCGCCTCAATCGAATACGAACACGGCGCGCTCGCCATGGCGATCTTCAATGCAGGTGTCTATCTGCCCGTTCATGCAGAAGAGCTGAATATTGCCGACTTCGAGAAGACCTTTGCGGTAAACCTTTCAGGTGTGGTCAACTGTCTGGTGCCTGCCGTCAGGCACATGAAGGGCAAGGGGCAGGGACAGATCGCCATCGTCTCGTCGGTGACGGGTTATGGCGGGCTGCCAACGAGCGCTGCCTACGGCGCCAGCAAGGCCGCACTCATCAATATGGCCGAGAGCCTGAAATTCGATCTCGACAAGATGGGAATCCGCATCCAGATCATCTGCCCTGGCTTTGTCGATACGCCGGCAACGCAGAAAAACGAGTTCCCGATGCCGTCGCTGATATCCGTCGAGGAAGCGGCGTCGGAAATTGCCGCCGGCCTCAAATCGCAATCCTTCGAGATCAGCTTCCCGAAGCGCTTCACCTATCAATTGAAGTTGCTGCGCATGCTGCCCTATAGCCTGTATTTCTGGCTGCTCAACCGCTCCACCGGCTGGAGCGAACGGCCGGCCGGAAAGCACAGCCATCACCCCGTCACCCCACATCCGGCCGAGTGATCAGCGGCTTTCGATACGATGGCGCAGCTCGCGATGCTTCGCCTCGTCGAGCGGAAAATTCCACATCAATGCGACGGCGCCGAGCTTCAGCGCGATCGGCACCCATGCGTAGATGGCGCCGAGCGCCGTCAGCGCAGCAGGCGTGTTGTCTGCTCCCTTGGTGGCATCGAAACCGAACAACGCCAGGGCGGGAAACACCAGCCCTGCAGCCACGGCCAGCGAGGCCTTTGTTGCCAGTCCCCAGGCTGCGAAATAGAGGCCGCTGCGCTGTTCGCCCGAATTCGCCGTATCCTCGTCGATCACGTCGGCCTGCATCGCAGGCGGCAGCGACAGATCGAAGCCTAGCATCAGCCCGGCCAGGACACAGATAAGGCCGAACGAATAGACGGCACCCGGCGGCAGCAGAGGTGCCACGGCAAACACCAGACAAGCGGCGATCATCGCCAGACACCAAGCGCGGTGCTTACCTGCTCGTTTGGCGGCAAACGCCGCCAGGGGCACTCCGGCTATTCCGGCAAGGAAATAGATGAAAAGCAGCGGACCGCGTGCCTCGGGCATGCCGAGCCTCGCAGAGACGAAATAAAGAAACAGCGTGGCGGGTATTCCGTTGGCAAGCCCGTTCATGAAATAGGCGGAGAGCAGCCGGACAAACGGACGATTGGCGGCGAGATAGCCGAGCCCCTTGCGCCAGCCGACGATCGCAGCCGTATGCTCCGAAGGTTCCGGGACTTTCGATAGGGTAAACGCGCCGATCACTGGCAGCGAGATGGCGACGGCAATGCCAAGTACGGCCAGTCCCGAAATGCCGCCCGCCGGATCAAGGCCGATTGCAAAGGGCAGGACGATGGCGATCAGGGTTCCCACCAGCGTCGTCGCTTCGCGCTGTGCGGCAAGCGAAGTGCGCCCCGCATAATCGCTGACCAGTTCGGCGCCCCAAGCCGAATAGGGCACCAGCGCCAGCGTAAAGCCGAGGGAAAGCAGGCAGCCCCAGAATCCGAGCCAGACCACTGTCGCACCGGCAGGCGGCGCATAGAGCGCCAGTGCCGCGATCGCCGCCACCGGTAACGACAGCGCGAAGAAGAACCGCCGTCGCCCGAATCTCGGCCGGTAGCGGTCGGCAAGCAAGCCGATAATGGGATCGCAGACCGCATCGAAGACCCGGACCAGCAACAGCGTCAGCCCGACGGCCGCAAGCGGCAGACCGAGCGTCTCGGTATAATAGGTCGGAACGACGGCATAGAGCGGCAGGCCGAGCGCTGCGAGCGGGGCGGCGGGCAGCGCATAGGCGAGGCGGGTCGCGGCTGTCACATTTGCTCCATGCCGCTCGCCGCTCATCCGCTGCCGTCAGCTGCGCGAAAAGACGACCTGGCGGACGTCGATATTCTTGGCGCGGAATCCTGCCTCGCAATAGAAGAGGTAGAATTCCCAGAGGCGCTTGAAACGCTCGTCGAAGCCCATCGGCCGGACGCGCTCCCAGACATTCCAGAAGCGTTCGCGCCATTCGGCCAATGTCCGGGCATAATCGAGACCGAAGCCGAAATCCTTCACCAGCGACAGATCGACCCTGCGGCCGAGTTCCGCCAGATGGTCCTGCGTCGGCAGCATGCCGCCCGGGAAGACGTATTTCTGGATGAAGTCAGGATTGCTGCGATACTGATCGAAAGCCTCTGGCTTGATGGTGATGATCTGCAGCCCCGCCTTGCCGCCCGGCTTCAGGCATTCGCGCAGTTTGGAGAAATAGGCAGGCCAGTATTTTTCGCCGACGGCCTCGAACATCTCGATCGAGACGATCCGGTCGTAGAGCCCTTTCTCGTCGCGGTAATCCTGGAAGCGCAGCTCGACCCGGTCGGCAAGCCCCGCCTTGCGGATGCGCTCTTCGGCAAAGGCCAGCTGCTCGCGGCTGATCGTCAATCCCGTCACCTTGCAGTTCATTTCGCTGGCGGCGAATTCGGCAAAACCACCCCAGCCGCAGCCGATCTCCAGCACATGATCGCCCGGCCTGATGCCTGTCGCTTCGGCAAGCGCCCGGTACTTGGCGTTCTGTGCCGACTGCAGATCGTTGGCGCCGGTGGAATAGAGCGCCGACGAATAGGTCATCGTCGGATCGAGCCACTGTTTGTAGAAGTCGTTGCCGAGATCGTAATGCGCCGAAATGTTGCGCTTCGAGCCCGTCTTGGTGTTGGTGTTCATCCAGTGGCGGATGCGCTCGAACACCCGCATGATGCCTTTCCTGCCGTTCGAATATTTTTCGGCCGCCTCGCCGTTGATCAGGAACAGTTCGAGGAAGGCGGTAATGTCGGGGCTCTGCCAGTCGCCGTCCATATAGGTCTCGGCAACGCCGATCGTGCCGCTGGTCATCGCCCGGCTGGCAAGGTTCCAGTTGTTCAGCTTAACGGCGGCGCGAGGACCTTCGATCCGGCCTTCGATCAGCGCCTTGCGTCCGTCCGGAAGTTCGAGCGCCAGCGCGCCGTGCTGCATCTGCAGGAGGCCGCGCAGCGCGAACTTCGCCTTCAATGGCAGGCCCTTCGAAAAGCGGCCAAGATTATCGGCCGTCAGCGCCAGTGCGCCGCGGGCAAAGGAATTCCAGTCTTCTGCAGTGGTCATGATCGGTTCCTCCAGCCGTTAGCCGGTTAAGGACGGAGATTGCATGAGCCAGCCCCCCGGCATTTCTGCGAACGCTAATGTCATTCAGCAGCTTCTGCAATATGGGATGGGTGGCGCACACTTACCGGTGGCGGCGGGGCAGGGCGCGAAATGTATTTCGCCCCCTTGATCCAGAGCTTGAGCGCCTCCCAATGAATCCCTCCCACGATCTTGAAGGTCAGGAAGGGGATGCGCGCCGTCAACCCGACAAGGGTGGCGCTGGTCAGTGGCTTCATCGCGCCGGAGAAGGTCGCCGCGAGCAGCGGTCCCTGCCGATCTGTCTCCAGGATCCGCCAGCGGATCTCGTCGCCCGGCGGAAGCATGCGGAAGTGATAGTCCATATCCATGCCGATGAAGGGAGAAACATGGAAAAGCTTGCTGCAGCTCTGCCGCAGCCCGCTGTCCGAAAGCTCGCCAAGACCGACGGGGCAAACATAGGTGTGCCGCTCGCCAAAAGTGTTCCTGACCTCGTAGATCATGGCGATGAGGTCGCCGGACGCACCATAGGCATAATAAACGGAAATCGGATTGAAGACGTAGCCAAGGATACGCGGATAGCAGACGAGCAGAACGCGCGCCGCCCGCTCACCAAGCCCGGCGTTGTCGAGCAGCCTGTCGGCGTAGGTGCGCAACGGCATCCCGGCATCACCCGTATGATCTGCCTCGTGAAAAGCGACGAGGTTGCTGCTGTTGACGGAAAAGACCGGCGAAAGGCGATCGGCTTCCGCAAGCCGGTCGAGATCGATGAGCAGCGAGAAGACCTTGTACTGGAAGCGATGTCCGAAAGGCTTCATGCGCTGATGCATGACGCTGCCGCAATAGAGCGCGGCGGCGGCATCCGGCGACGGACCGTTCCGCGCCATGCTCGCGCCATGTCTTTGCGGGCGGGCAGTCACGCCGCCGCGTCCAGAAGAGGTTCGCGGGAAGAAGCCTGGGTGGCCCGCCAGGGGATCACCCCGCCCAGGGCTTCCGCCGCCGCCAGGCCGGATACGAGTCCATCCTCATGGAACCCGTAGCCCGTCCAGGCGCCCGCGAAATAGCAATTGTTGTTTCCCTGGATCGACGCGATCTCCCGCTGGGCCGCCATGCCTTCCGCCGAGAATTGCGGATGCTCGTAGCTGAACTCGGCAAAGACCTTTGCCGGATCCGGCTCGCGCCCGGGATTGAGCGTCACGAACAGCGGCAGGGCGGGATCGATTCCCTGCAGCCGGTTCATCCAGTAGCTGACGGCAACCTCGGCGCGGCCATCGTCCTCGCTGGAGCGCAGGTAGTTCCACGATGCCCATACCTTCTGCCGCTTGGGCATCAGCGACAGGTCGCGGTGCAGCACGACGCGGTTCGGCTGGTAGGGCACGGCCCCGAGCAACCGCTTCTCGCGATCGGTGGCATCGACGAGAATTCTCGCCGTCTGGTCGCTGTGGGAGGCGAAGATCACCTTGTCGAAATGCTGCTCGTTGCCGCTGTCGTCGATCACGGTCACACCATCGGCGTTACGCATCACGCCGCGCACGCCGCAGGAAAGCTTCAACCGGCTGCCGAGCGGCGCCAGGAGCTTATCCAGGTAGTTGCGGCTGCCGCCCGTCACCGTCCGCCACTGATGCTGCTTGGTATAGATCAGCCGGTGATTGTCGAAGAAGTTGACGAAGTGCTCGGCAGGAAACTGCATCATCCGCTGCGACGGCGTCGACCAGATGGCGGCCGCCATCGGCACCAAATAATTGTTGGTGAACCCCGGGGAAAAGCCGCGCCAATCCAGGTAATCGCCGATCGAGCGTGATGCCAGATGGCCGGCGGCGCGGTCTTCCAGGCAGGTCTTGTTGAAGCGCAGGATCTCGCGGATCATCAGCAGGAAGGACGGGCGCAGCAGGTTGCGCTTCTGGGCAAACAGCGAGGAGAGGCCGCAGCCGCTCCACTCAAGACGGCCCTCGTCCAGCGACAGCGAGAAGCTCATGTCGCTGGCATGCGTTGCGACGTCGAGCTCCGCAAACAGCGCGGTCAGATTGGGGTAATTGCATTCGTTATAGACGATGAAGCCGGTATCGACGGAAATGTGCTTCCCGTCATAATCGACGTCGACGGTCGCCGTGTGCCCGCCGGGGCGGCTGTTCTTTTCGAACAGCGTGACGTCGTGCACCGGATTGAGCGCCCAGGCAGCCGAAGCACCCGAAATGCCGGAGCCGATCACGGCGATCCTCAAGCGTTCCTGCTGTGGCCGGGCGATATGAAAATGCGCGTTCATGCAGCGTCCTTTATGGCGTTGTAAGCTTTCAGCGCGCGGTCGCGGGCGGCGGCGTGATCGACGATCGGTTTGGGATAGGTGTCACCAAGAATGATGCCAGCTTTCTCAAGCACCGCAGCCGGTGCATCGAAGGGGCGGTGGATGTATTTGGTGTCGAGCTTTGCGAGCTCGGGGACGAATTCGCGCACATAAGTGCCGTCGGGATCGAACTTTTCGCCCTGCAGCACCGGATTGAAGATGCGGAAGAATGGCGAGGCATCGGCGCCGGAGCCCGCGACCCACTGCCAGTTGGCCGCGTTGCTCGCCGGATCGGCATCGACAAGCGTGTCGCGGAACCACTTTTCACCGCGCCGCCAGTCGATCATCAGGTCCTTGATCAGGAACGAGCCGGTGATCATCCTGACGCGATTGTGCATGATCCCATGCCGCCAGAGCTGACGCATGCCGGCGTCGACGATCGGATATCCCGTCAGGCCGCGCGTCCAAGCGTCGAAATGCGCCTTGTTGTTATGCCATTCGAAGCCGTCGAAACGATCGTTCCAGTTGGCGTAGGGCAGCTTCGGGAAGTGGAAGAGCAGATGATAGCAGAATTCCCGCCAGGCAAGCTCCTTGCGGAAATGCACGAGATCATCCGGCGAAACACGTTTCGACAATCCCCGCGTCGCGTCCCATATGCGGGCAGGCGATATTTCGCCGAGTGCCAGATGCGGGGACAGCATGGAGGTGGCTGTAACCGAGGGGAAGTCGCGATCCTTCTTGTAGCCGCTCAGGCGATCGTCGACGAAATCGGCAAGCTTCTCCAGCGCCGCATCCTCGCCAGGCGTCCAGACCTCGTCGAAGGCCGACGCCCAGTTCGGCTTCACCGGCAATAGCTTCCAGGAGGCGAGGCTGTCGGATTGCGGCCAATGGCTGGGGAAGGCGATCTTCTTCGGCGCTTCCAGCGGATGCGGCGGCTCTCCGGAGCCCTCCAGCGCCCGCCAGAACGGCGTGTAGACCCGGTAGGGCGTGCCGCCGCCGGTTTTCAGCTTCGAAGGCTCGTGTAGCAGCTGCCCGGCAAAGCTCTGCGCCTGTACAGCCTGCCGTTCCAGCTCGTGCTTGATGCGCGTGTCGATGGCGATCCCGGGCGGATCGTAGCGGCGGTTCCAGAGCACCGTTTCGGCACCCGTCGATTTGATCAGCGCGTGCAGCACATCGAGCGCGTTGCCGCTCAAAAGCACGAGCTTGCTGTGATGCTTTTGAAGCGAGCGGTCGAGTGCCTCGAGTGAGTGGTGAAGCCACCAGGCCTGGGCAGCGCCAAGCGGGCCATTGCCCGACGATTCGGGCTCGCGGATATAGATAGGAATGACCGGCTTTCCCAAGGCGCAAGCCTCGTGCAGCGCGTGATTGTCGTCCAGACGCAAATCCTTGCGAAACCAGACAATAACCGGTTTTTCCACTGCCTTCGCCAACGCCGTCATTCCCTGTTCTGTTCTTTTGGTCTGCTACGCACTTACGGCGCCTCTGGATCAAAAGTTTCAGACGGAGAGACAGTTTTATTCACACGTCAGGCGGACATGAAAAAGGCCGGTCGAAACCGGCCCTTTCCGGGGAATGATGTCGGTCAGTTGTCATACTCGCGGCAGCGATCGCTGATCGATGCGCCGCCCTGACCGGCACGGCTATCGACGACGCCCTGCTGCGGCATATTCGGGCAATCGAGCACGCCACGCGGCTCGCCGATGCTCTCGGTCGTCACCGGATCGACCGGCTCGACACGAACAGGATGCGTGCCGTTGTTATCAACGCTCATATCGGACGAATAGCGCGGTGCATCCGGTGCCGTTGTATCGTAGGCCGGTGCCGATTGCGCGAAGGCGGGTGCGGCGAGGCCGATCGCGAGCAGCGATGCTGCGGCAAATGTCTTACGCATGGAGAAACTCCTCCTTATTCTGCTTTTTCACTTTGGGTGACCAAGGCAAAACCCGCGCGGCGAGCCATTGTTCCGAAATTTCCCGCTAGAGTTTCGGCCCGTGATGTCAGGCGTGGTTACGCGTAAACCTTAACAGGCGAAGCCGCTGGCCACGGCTTCTTTCGCGTGATTAGGAAGCGCCATGCCGCATGATGCGGCGCGTGGGGTTCAGGTGGTCATTTCCTTTATCGAAGCAGCGGATATGTCGTTCAAAGCCGCCCTGTCGGTTGCCCTGACGATCGGCGGTATGATGGCCGCCACCGCCATCCTGAAGAGCGAATCCGCCGAGAGCCAGCGTCTTGACCTGTCGAGGCCCGTCCTGTGGACGGCCGAACCGGTCCGCGTACCGCCGCCGCTGAATTTCGCGTCGGGTGATGGCGAAGCTAGCGGGCACTTCTGCGTCAGCGAGATCGGCCTGCGCATCGATTGCGATCTGATCAACACGGCATCGTCGTCGCTCTGATCAGAGCGTGCCGCCATCCTTGTAATAGCTTGGATATTGCACGAATTCCGGATCGCGTCCGCTATCGCCTTCGGTGCGTTCGGCTTTGCCTTCGCGCGTTTCGGCATAACCGTGGCTGATCAGCCAATCCTGCACGATATGGCGCATCGCTTTGTCGCGCTCGGTTATGCCGAACTCCGCCATGAACCGCTGAAGGGCCTGCTCGCACCGTTCTGAAAAATCCTCTGCCATCAGATGGTAAGCGGCGAGGGCGGGGTTTGTTCCACACATCGAAGTGCAGAAAAAAGAAGAGCCGGTTCGCTGACGAACCGGCTCATTCAATCTATCAGCTAGGCTGATGAATCTGGCTCCCCGGGCCGGATTCGAACCGGCGACCTGTCGATTAACAGTCGAATGCTCTACCGCTGAGCTACCAGGGATCACCGCTTGCCGCGGTGTGAGTGGGCTAATACAAATGCTTGTTCGATTTGCCAAGCGGTTTTTTCAAAAAAATGACATCTGCTTGCAATTGCTGCACTTATCCCCATCTCCTGTGGATGACTGACGGGAAAAACAACACTGGAAATTCGCGCGCCAAGCGCTTTGGCATCGATCATGCGACCGGCGAGCTCGTTCTTGGCTCCTGGCGCATCCCGCTGCCGCGCTCGCGCATGGCGCGGATCGGCATCGGACTGCTGCTGATTGTCTGTGGCTTCCTGGGGTTTCTGCCCATCCTCGGCTTCTGGATGCTGCCGCTGGGCTTCATCGTGCTGTCGCACGATCTGCCTTTGGCGCGCCGCTGGCGTCGCAGGCTGTCAGTCTGGTGGCACCGGCGGGGCAGGCCCGCCGGCAGCTAAAGTCTGGAATCAGGCGAAGAAGCCCGCGGCCCAGTAGAACAGCGCCGAGATCAATGCCGCCGCCGGCAGCGTCACCACCCAGGCGATGACGATATTGCCGGCAAGCCCCCACCGCACCGCTGAGACGCGCTTTGCCGCGCCGACGCCGATGATGGCGCCGGTGATCGTATGCGTCGTCGAAACCGGAATGCCGAGCCATGTCGCGCCGAACAGCGTCAGCGCTCCGCCGGTCTCCGCGCAGAAACCCTGCATAGGATTGAGCTTGGTGATCTTCGATCCCATCGTGTGGACGATTCGCCAGCCGCCGAAGAGCGTACCGAGCGCCATCGCCGTCTGGCAGGAAAGCACGACCCACAGCGGAACGTGGAAGCTGCCGCCGAGATAGCCCTGCGAATAGAGAAGCACGGCAATGATGCCCATGGTCTTCTGCGCATCATTGCCGCCATGGCCAAGCGAATAGAGCGAGGCGGAGACGAACTGCAGGATGCGGAAGGTGCTGTCGACGGCAAACGGCGTCTGCCGCACGAAGATCCACGAGACGGCGAGCACCAGGAACAGCGCCAGCAGAAAGCCGATCATCGGCGACAGCACGATGGCTCCTGCCGTTTTCAGCAGGCCGCCCCAGACGATCGAGCTGAAGCCGACCTTGGCGAGGCCGGCGCCGACGAGACCGCCGACCAGTGCATGCGACGAACTCGACGGTATCCCGAAGACCCAGGTGACGATGTTCCAGATGATCGCGCCCATCAAGGCCGCAAAAATCACCAGCGGGCTGACGATCTCGGGATTGATGATACCGGTGCCCAGCGTTTCCGCCACATGCAGACCGAAGAACAGGAAGGCGATGAAATTGAAGAACGCCGCCCACATCACGGCATATTGGGGCTTCAACACACGAGTCGAGACGATTGTCGCGATCGAGTTCGCCGCATCGTGCAGTCCGTTCAGGAAATCGAAGAACAGCGCGACCGCGATCAGTCCGATCAGCAGCGGAAAGGCGAGGGTGGCATCCATCAGACGTTCTCGATCACGATGCCGCTGATTTCGTTGGCAACGTCCTCGAACCGGTCGACCACCTTTTCGAGCTCGGCATAGATCTCGCTGCCGATGATATAGGCCATCGGGTTGGAGGCGCCGTGACGGCGGAACAGGTCTTTCAGACCGAGATCGTAAAGCTCGTCCGACTTGCCTTCGACCCGAGTGACTTCCTCAGCGATCGATGTCAGCCGCTGCGCATTGGCGCCCATCCGGTCGAGAAGCGGAATGGCCTCGGCAATCAGATGTGCCGCCTTGACGATTTCCTTGCCCATCTCCTGCATACCGGGATCGAAGCTCTTCTGTTCGAACAGGCGGATGGTCTTGACCGTCTTGTGCATCATGTCGATCGCGTCATCGAGCGACTGGATCAGATCCTTGATGTCGCCGCGGTCGAATGGCGTGATGAAGCTGCGGCGCACGGCCAGCAAAACTTCGCGGGTAATATCGTCGGCCTCGTTTTCCAGCGTGACGATGCGGTTGCAATGCCGCTCGGTATCGTTTCCGGCCAGCAATTCGTTCAGCGATTCCGCCGCGCCGACGACGGTGCGCGAGTGCTGAGCAAAAAGATCGAAGAATCGATCTTCGCGCGGAAGAAGTTTGCGAAACCAGCTTAACATGGCGACCCCGTGAGTGCTTGAGTTGTCACGCAACTGTCACAAATGGGGTCCTGTTGCAATAAAAGCCGGGCCGAACATACCGCGCCAGCAGGCTTTTCCACGCGTTTGAGGCAGGTTTCACACAGCCTCGGGAATACGATTCTCTTAATGAAGGTCGAGTGTCAGCTGCCGGTTCTTGATCTGAGGCAGGGGCAGGCCGATATCGATCTTGCCGAACACGCGCCGTCTGCGCTCCTCGTCCTTTTCCCGCTCGGCGCGGCTGGCAGCCACGGTCGCAAGCGCATTCGCAATCACCTGTTCGGCATGGGTCATAGGAACCTCCGTCTGATGTTCCTATTTTGTTCTCATTTAAGCGAATAGTCAAGTCTGCTCATTCACCGAAGTAGAACAGCGGCTCGCGGGTCAGTTCGCCGTTGCCGATATGGCCATACAAGTCCTGGCCGAGGATCCAGTAGGTAATTTTTTGCGTCGTCAGGGAGAAAACATAGTCTCCGTCGATCCAGTGCTCGGCCTTGCTGCCGCCGATTGGGAACAAAAACTTGCCTGCTTGAAACAGGACCGCTTTCTCAGACTTATGATCGAAAATGTATCTCGTTTTCGCCATGTGTCATCCCGCTTCTATACGCAGGATGCAACGTCACATGGGATTTTGATCATGTCTATATTATCAGAAGTAGAGTCTGATTATATTCACAGATAAGCTTTAGCTTAAACAGCATTATCCCAAAAATGGATAATACATCACCGGCCGCAGGGGCGGGGATGTATTCCGACAATACAAGCTTGGATTGTTGAATTTGGAGGCCTCGCCCGGAATTGAACCGGGGTACAAGGATTTGCAGTCCTCTGCGTCACCACTCCGCCACGAGGCCATCCGTGAACGACTTGTTCAGTGGTGGCGCGGATTTAGAATGATCCAAAGGAAACCGCAAGAGGTGTTTTTCGAAAAATCTTGACCGGCAACAACTCGTCCACCGTCAATCGGCATCCGGCGCCCTTGATCATTCGGCGAATCCGCTCATTATCCGTATATGAGAAATATCTCAAAACCCTTTGTCACCAAGGACGATCCCGACCGCCACGTCCGGTGCCAGGACGCGCTGCAATTCGCGTTCCGCGATTTGATCGAGGCGGCCGTGGCCGCCGGATGGAGTGAGCAGGAAGCGCTGGATGCCGTCGGCTATCTTGCCGAAGGGCATATGCGGGAGCGGGTGGCGAGGGCGGATGCCGCGGCATTGGCGGCGCTTTTGAAGACAATGCGCTGATCCGCGCGGCTATCCAACGCCTCAATTCGATCTTTGAAGCGCGGCAATCGGCGAGACGCCACCTGTGGTGACGCTGGGTGCGGCAGAGCCGATCAGTGGAATACAGAGAATGATTGCGACGAAACCGCCGATAAAGCAGGCGCCGAGTATCAGGGATCTGTTCATGCCTATTCCGCGTTCGCTTCGATTGCGGCCTTTATCGCAAGCGAAGCTGACAGGTTCCTGAAACGCTGTTCAGGGTTTTGGTGCGGATTTCAGATAAAGATAGGCGCCGATGGCAAAAAAGCTAAGCGTCAAGCCCGGCCAGGCGATGAATACGGTCGTGTAGCCGCATGCGCCAGTGAAGCAATCTCCGAGCGTTCCCGCTAGGGATAGCCGCATGGACAAGACGCCCGCAAGAATGACGCTTGCGGCGGCGATCAGCAGCAGAATGAAAATCGTAAAACCCGTGCTTCGCATTCGAACCTAAAGAGCGGGCCTACTGATTCCTGCCTGCTGCGCTGTGATTGTCCTCAACTCGTCCGGCTGTTGACCAGTCCGCAGCAAAGAATGCCGACGAGCGCCGCACCGATGAACAAGTCGAAGAGTGTGAAATGCACGAACATGGCAGACATGGCCTGCTCCTCCTCATTTCCTCCGGTTGCAAGAATACCACAGGGCCACGCTTTATGCCACTTCGGAGTTTGGAATGCGCTCCGGCGCACGCGACAGCGCCGCGTCCACTCAAGTATTCTTGCCGCAGCCGCGCGCGGAGCCTTGAAAGCATCCGAACCCGGGATTAAGAGACGCATGTAGCCGCCGAAAACGGGCAAGAGGATAAGATGGATTTCGAAGCAGCACGCGTGAAGATGGTCGACAACCAGATCCGTACGACGGACGTGACGTCCCATTCCGTGTTGAGCGCGTTCCTGACGGTCGAGCGCGAAACTTTCGTGCCTGAAAAGTCGAAGGCGCTGGCCTATATCGATAATGACGTCGAGATCTGTCCCGGCCGCTTCCTGATGGAAGCCTCGCCGCTGGCAAAGCTGCTGCAGCTTGCCGCGATCACCAAGGACGACACGGTTCTCGAAGTCGGCTGCGGTACCGGCTATACCTCGGCGCTGCTGTCGCTGATCGCCGGTTCGGTTACCGCTCTCGAATCCGATGAAGCGCTTGCCGCAACGGCAAAGGCCAATCTCGCAGCCTATCCGAATGTCGCCGTTGTCACCGGCGGTCTCGAGAAGGGCCATACGGCCGGTGCGCCTTATGATCTGATCTTCGTCAACGGTTCCGTCGAGCAAGTTCCGGCAGCTCTTCTCGGCCAGCTCGCCGAGGGCGGCCGTCTGGTCACAGTCGAAGGTTACGGCAACGCCGCCCGCGCCAAGGTCTTCGTTTCCGAGCGCGGCGCCGTTTCCGAAAATGTCTTCTTCAACGCGTCGGTCAAGCCGCTGCCGGGCTTCGCAAAGCTGCGCGAATTCGTGTTCTGAGCAGGATTGCATTGCTCCTTGACGATGCGGGCGCCTCGGGCGCCCGTTTGCGTTTGCGGCGCTGAAACCGGGCCGGGCAGACGGTCCGCAGTTCATCCAACAAAACTGTGCATGGACGCATTCATTTGATTCGCGATGATTTTTTTCGCGTCTTGGGTATTCTAGTGTCTAGGTGATTCGGATGCCCACACCACGCAATCCGATCGTTGCTTTTAGCATAACGGGGATAGATATGGCTCAGCCAAGCGTAGCGCGTGAACCGTCCATGGAAGAGATCCTGGCGTCGATCCGCCAGATCATCGAGAGCAATGATCCGGGTGCCGGCAAGGCCATTTCCCAATCTTTGCCGCCGGTTTACGGCGATGACGGCGAAGACGAAGGCAGCGACTCCAACATCCGTCTGACCGTCGACGACGCCTATGCCAATGTCGAGTTTCCCGAGCCGGTGATGCAGGCCGATCCGCGCTTCGTCGCCGCCAATTCGGCAGGTACGCGCGATATCGAGGAGCCCGCGCGCTCCATGTCGCTTGCCGATGTCGCCGCCCGGGTTCGTGCCGCCTCCGAGCGTCTGCCGGCCCAGCCGCCGCGCGAGCTTCCGCCGGTCTTCCGCCAGCCGGAACCCGTGGCCGAGCCCGTCGCTGAACAGGTCCGTGCACCGGTCGAGCATGTATCCGCTCCCGTCGTCGCTCCGCTGCCGGCTCCGAAGCCGGCGCCGCTTGTTGCCGAAGCCGCACCGGTGGACGCTGCCCCTCAGCCGGTAGCAGCCGCTGCCACAGAAGTGTTCCCGGAGCCTCAGGCAACGATCGCTCCGCAGGCCGAAATCGCGCCGGAGGGACCCGTCGCCGAAGCCCCGGCTGCCATGCCCCAGTTTCTGCCGCAGATCATGGAAGAAGCCCAGGCGCTGATCTCGCAGGATGCCAGCCTTCAGGTCGCACGTTCCTTCGAAGAGCTGGCGCTTGCCATCGATGGCGCCGAGCGCCGCTCGCTGGATGAGATCGCCGAAGACATGCTGCGTCCGATGCTGCGTGAATGGCTGGACGACAATCTGCCGACGCTGGTCGAACGCCTCGTGCGTGAAGAAATCGAGCGCGTGGCGCGCGGTCCGCGCCGCTAACCGGAAACGCTTTTTACCGAACAAGCCGCTCCGGTCTCCGGGGCGGCTTTTTTATTGACTTGCCCGCAGCCATCCTATTTACAAACCCCATCCTAAAACCCCGAAGTTTGGTCATAAAATGCTCGACAAGACCTACGATTCCGCCGCAGTCGAACCGAAAATCGCTGCGAAATGGGACGAAGCCGATGCTTTCCGCGCTGGCGCCAACAAGAAGCCCGGTGCCGAAACGTTCACGATCGTCATCCCGCCGCCGAACGTGACGGGCTCCCTGCATATGGGCCACGCGCTCAACAATACGCTGCAGGACATCATGATCCGTTTCGAGCGCATGCGCGGCAAGGATGTGCTGTGGCAGCCGGGCATGGACCATGCGGGTATCGCCACGCAAATGGTCGTCGAGCGCAAGCTGATGGAGCAGCAGCTTCCGGGCCGCCGCGACATGGGCCGCGACGCCTTCATCGACAAGGTCTGGGAATGGAAGGCTGAATCGGGCGGCCTGATCTTCAACCAGCTGAAGCGCCTCGGCGCCTCCTGCGATTGGTCGCGCGAACGCTTCACCATGGACGAGGGCCTGTCGCAGGCCGTTCTCGAAGTGTTTGTAACGCTTTACAAGCAGGGGCTCATCTACAAGGACAAGCGTCTGGTCAATTGGGATCCGAAGCTGCTGACGGCAATTTCCGACATGGAGGTCGAGCAGCTGGAGGTCAAGGGTAACCTCTGGCATCTGCGCTATCCACTGGAAGAGGGCGTCACCTACCAGCATCCGGTTGCCTTCGACGAAGATGGTAAGCCGACCGAATTCGAAACCCGCGACTATCTCGTCGTTGCCACGACCCGCCCGGAAACCATGCTTGGCGACACCGGTGTTGCCGTCAACCCGGACGACGATCGCTATACGTCGATCGTCGGCAAGCACGTCATCCTGCCGATCGTCGGCCGCAAGATCCCTGTTGTCGCCGACAGCTATGCCGATCCGACCGCCGGTACCGGCGCCGTCAAGCTGACGCCGGCGCATGATTTTAACGACTTCGACGTCGCCCGGCGCACCGGTCTGCGCGCCATCAACGTGCTGGACGTCGACGGCTCTGTCATCATCAAGGAGAACGAGGACTTTCTGGAAGGTCTCGACAATCCGGCTGCCCTGCATGGCGCCTGGGATCGTCTCGAGGGCCAGGATCGCTTCGCGGCGCGCAAGATCATCGTCGAGATTTTCGAAGAAGCCGGTCTGCTCGACAAGATCGAGCCGCACAAGCACATGGTTCCGCATGGCGACCGCGGCGGCGTGCCGATCGAGCCGCGCCTGACGGAACAGTGGTGGGTCGACAACAAGACGCTCGCCAAGCCGGCGATCGCCTCGGTTCGCGAAGGCCGCACCAAGTTCGTGCCGAAGAACTGGGAAAACACCTATTTCCAATGGATGGAAAACATCCAGCCCTGGTGCATCTCCCGCCAGCTCTGGTGGGGACACCAGATCCCGGCCTGGTACGGTCCGGATGGCCAAGTCTTCGTCGAGAAGACCGAAGAGGAAGCGCTGCAGGCTGCGATCCAGCACTATCTGTCGCATGAAGGCCCGATGAAGGCCTATGTCGAGGACCTGCTGGAGAACTTCAAGCCGGGCGAAATTCTGACCCGTGACGAAGACGTTCTGGATACGTGGTTCTCATCGGCGCTCTGGCCGTTCTCGACGCTCGGCTGGCCGGAGAAGACCCCGGAACTGGCGCGCTATTACCCGACCAACGTTCTGGTCACCGGCTTCGACATCATCCCGTTCTGGGTGGTTCGCATGATGCAGATGGGTCTGCACTTCATGAAGGACGAGGATGGCAATCCGGTCGAGCCGTTCCATACCGTCTATATCCACGCGCTGGTCCGCGACAAGAACGGCCAGAAGATGTCGAAGTCGAAGGGCAACGTCATCGACCCCCTGGAACTGATCGACGAATACGGCGCCGACGCGCTGCGTTTCACGCTGGCCATCATGGCGGCGCAGGGCCGCGACGTGAAGCTCGACCCGGCGCGTATCGCCGGCTACCGCAACTTCGGCACCAAGCTCTGGAATGCCACGCGCTTTGCCGAGATGAACGGCGCCAAGAGCGACCCGAACTTCGCGCCTGATAGCGTCAAGCTGACCATCAACCGCTGGATCCTGACGGAACTTGCCCGTGCGGAACGTGACGTAACGGAAGCCATCGAGGCCTACCGTTTCAACGATGCGGCCGGCGCGCTTTACCGTTTCGTCTGGAACCAGGTCTGCGACTGGTATCTCGAACTGCTGAAGCCTGTCTTCAGCGGCGAGGACGAGGCTGCCAAGGCGGAAGCGCAGGCCTGCAGCGCCTATATTCTCGAAGAGATCTACAAGCTGCTGCATCCCTTCATGCCGTTCATGACGGAAGAGCTGTGGGCGCATACCGCAGGCGAAGGCATCGAGCGCGATACGCTCGTCTGCCACGCCGACTGGCCGGCGCCGTCCTTCTCGGACGATGCCGCTGCCGACGAGATCAACTGGCTGATCGATCTGGTCTCCGGCATCCGCTCGGTTCGCGCCGAGATGAACGTCCCGCCGTCGGCGACCGCGCCGCTCGTCTTCGTCAACGCCAATGCGCTGACCCAGGAGCGCCTGTCGCGCCACGATGCGGCGATCAAGCGTCTGGCGCGTGTGGAGGCTATCTCGCTGGCTGACGCTGCGCCGAAGGGCGCGGCACAGATCGTCGTCGGCGAAGCCACGGCCTGCCTGCCGCTCGGCAGCCTGATCGACCTTTCGGCCGAGAAGTCGCGTCTCGAAAAGGCGATTGGCAAGACCGAAGGCGAGATGGCCCGCATCAACGGCAAGCTGTCGAACGAGAAGTTCGTCGCCAACGCCAATCCCGAAGTGGTCGAAGCCGAGCGCGAGCGCCTGGCCGAACTGCAGGGGCAAATGGAAAGCCTGACGGTTGCGCTGGCGAGGGTGAACGAAGCTTAATCCACTCTTGGTAGTAAACTATTCCAAAGCGGCGTCCGGCCTTGCACGGGCGCCGTTTTGCGTTCGCAGCAATCCGAATCGGAAGAACTTGCTCATATGCGCCGCCGATCACGCTGAATCGGGCGGTTTTGCAAATTATTCAGTGGGTGGGGCCGAAAAAACTGACTGTTGTCAGATTGATACAGGGGCAGATCGGCTTGGAAGGATAATCCAAAACTAACCCGGAATGATTAGTTTATTGGGATAAAATTTTACCATACGCAAAAATTTGACGTGCTCGTCAATTTCTTACGTCAATTTAACTTCTTGCATGCATTGTGGCGTCATGAAGGCGCGCATTGTCATCCGCGCTATTCCTTTGCAAGGTGCAGCATCTGCATTGCTTGAGTGGGGGAGACACAATGGCATCTCGTATGTTTTCCAAGGGCGTAGCATCGCTCATTATCCTTTCGTCCGTCGCGACGCCGTCCTTTGCGGGCGGTCTGGAACGCGGCGGCTACAATATCGATCAGCTGTTCGATACCGGTCCGTTTTCGTTCAATTCGGGCGTTACCTATGTAATGCCGCAGCGCAAGCTGAAAAATGTGAAGGACGAAGACACATCGATGACCATCAACGGTGGTGGTGACCTGAGCGGACGTCCGAACTACGCTGACGAGACCGAGAATTATGCGGTTCCCTACGCCGGCTTCAGGGGTAACGTCGGAGACATCGACTGCTTGGTCGATTATTCGGAGCCCTTCGGTGCGCATACCAATCCTGGCGTGAACTGGGCAGGGGCGAACGACAACATCGAGACCAAGGTCACGAGCCACAATTACGCCGGAACCTGTTCATACAAGTTCGATGTCGGCCAGGGCCAGTTTCGCCTGATCGGCGGCGCCTTCTACCAGGAGATCGACGCGTTCAAGGAACGCCAGGTTATCACCATCCCGCCGGTATTGGGAACGGGTATCGGCCGGCTTGATTTGACGGGTGAAGGCTGGGGCTGGCGCGCTGGTGTCGCCTACGAAATTCCCGAATATGCTTTGCGGGCAAGCCTCGTTTACAACAGCCGGGTGAAATACGACAATCTCGACGGTACGGTTGACCTCACGCAGGTTCCGGCATTCCTCGACCCGACCAATCCGGCGCTGGGCAAGCGGACGGACGTTTTCGGTTCTGCCGATGCACCAGACTCGCTTGAGCTCAAGCTGCAAAGCGGTATCGCGCCTGATTGGCTCGCTTTCGGCTCGGTAAAGTGGACAAACTGGAGCGTATTGCAGTCGATCGCCTTCTGCCCGACAGCAACCAAGGGCGTTAAATGCACCTCGGGCGGGGCGACCGAGCTCACATCGCTTGACCTTCTTTACCGCGACGGCTGGACGATCACCGGAGGTGTCGGACACAAGTTCAACGATCAGTGGGCTGGCGCAATTAGCCTCACTTGGGATCGCGGGACCAGTCAGGGATACGGCGCGCAGACTGACTCGTGGACCATCGGCGCGGGCGCGTCGTACACTCCGACGGAGAATGTCGAACTGCGGTTGGCCGGAGCAATTGGATTGCTGACCAGCGGTTCTTCACACGCCGTAACCTATGACGGCATCACATACGGCGAGGGAGTTTCATACGATTTCGGCAACGATCTTGTAACGGCACTCTCCGCCAGCCTCAAAGTCAAGTTCTAATCAAGACCCGCCAAACACAAAGCCCGGCCCAGCGCCGGGCTTTTCTTTGCTTGCTGCCATATTAATCATGCCTTTTGGCCATCCCATTTTGTGACGAATCCGCAACAGTTTTTTACGACAGTTGGCGTAAGCTCTCTCCAGGGACAATTTGTCCATTTCCCGCCACAAACAGAGCGCAGCGGTATCTTCGGGCAAGGGAATGGCAGGCGTAGGGTGCGTTTGAAAAGTAAGATGGGTCGAGTTTTTTCAGGGACAGGCAAGGGCCGATCGGGGGCTGGATTTCATTCCGCTCCATTGGCGATTCAGCTTTCCCCGCAAGGCGATTCCGACGAAAAACTTCGCTCTCAGGTCGTGTCTTCCATCTGTCCATTCTCCGATGTTTCCGCGTCCATGATGGGCGCCGAAGAACGCCGCGATCACGCCGATACCGGTTTGGTCACATTTGGTGTTTACGACTATTGGCGAGGCGGAGAGAGAGACATTTCCTCCGCAAAAATGACGCCGCAGGCATTGCAGGCGGGCCGGGCCGGAAACCGGGCGGTCTATCGCGATGCGCAGGAAATTCACGCCCTCGAAGAAGGGCGAAAGGCTGGATGCGACGCGGGCAAAGGAGCCAGAGAGCTCGCCGCGGGATCGCTCGCCTGGAGGGAATACGCCGGGCCGCGTGGCAGCGGAGTTTTTGCTGCCGGGCTGGTCTGCGATGGAAGCGAAAGAAACCGAGTGAAATGCTGACATCCGAGTTCAGACTTTTCAGATCATCTATCATGGGGCTGTCCATCGCTCTTTCAGCGGCGATTGCATCCCCAGCCGGCGCGTTTGATATCAATGCCGGCGTGACCAAGGAATCCGGTCCTTTCGATCTCTTCAAGTTCGGTTTCAAGGCTTACAAGAGCGGCCAGAAGGAAGAGGCTGTCGAGGCCTATAAATACGCCGCCGAGAAGGGGCACACCGGCTCGCGCTGGGCGCTGGCAAATATGTATGCCGATGGCGATGGCGTTACCCAGGACGATTTCGAAGCCTTCAAGATCTATAGCGAGATCGCCCAGCAGGGTGTCGAGCCCGGTTCCGAAGACACCGGCTTCTTCATCAATGCGCTTCTTTCGCTTGCCAGCTATTACAAGCACGGCATTCCGGGCAGCCCCGTCAAGACCGACCTCAATCAGGCCCGCCAGCTCTATTTCCAGGTCGCCTCCACCTTCGGCGTGCCGGAGGCGCAGTTCCAGCTGGCGCAGATGATGCTGTCCGGCGATGGCGGCAGCGCCAATCCGCTGCAGGCCAAGAAGTGGCTGAACCAGGCCCGCAAGAGCGGCCATCCCGGTGCCATGTCGGTCTTCGGCAATATTCTGTTCCAGGAGGGCCAGTCGGCTCGCGGTCTGGCAATGATGACGGCGGCGCTCGACCGCTGCAAGCCGAAGGACTGTGGCTGGATGGAATCGCTGCAGGAGCAGGCCTTCTCGGTCGCCACCGAAGGCGACCGCCGCGCGGCGGTATCGCTCTCCCACAATATCGCCACCAGCGGCGACTAATTTCCTTTAGGCGGCGAAGTCGAAATAGGCGACGACGGGCACGTGGTCCGACGGCTTTTCCCAGGCGCGCACATGCTTTTCGATCGCCGTCGAAGTCATGCGGTCGGCAGCCTCGGGCGACAGCATCAGGTGGTCGATGCGGATGCCGTTGTTCTTCGGCCACGCGCCGGCCTGATAATCCCAGAATGAATAGAGCTGTGTCGCATCGGTGGTCGCGCGCACCGCGTCGGTAAAGCCGAGGGCTTCGAGCCTGCGGAAAGCCTCGCGCGTCTGCGGCAGGAACAGCGCGTCATTCTCCCAGACCTTCGGATCGAAGCAATCATGCGGCTCGGGAATGACGTTGTAGTCACCGGCCAGGATGAAGGCTTCCTCATATTCGAGACGCTGGATCGCGAATTGCCGCAGGCGCTCCATCCAGGCGAGCTTGTAGGTGTATTTCTCGGTATCAACAGGGTTGCCGTTCGGCAGGTACAGGCAGCCGATGCGAAGCGCCTTGTTGCCGGGTAACGAAAAGACGGCCTCGAGGAAGCGCGCCTGCTCATCCAGTGGATCACCGGGTAGGCCGCGGTTCACTTCGTCAGGCTTGCTCTTGGAAAGGATCGCGACGCCATTGAAACCCTTCTGGCCGTGGGTTTCGACGTGATAGCCGAGCGCCTCGATCTCGAGGCGAGGAAACCCTTCGTCGACGGTCTTGATTTCCTGCAGGCAGGCGATGTCAGGGCTGGAATCCGTCAGCCATTGCGTGAGGTTGTCGATACGCGCCTTGACGCCGTTGATGTTCCAGGTCGCGATCTTCATCCATCACCTCTTGCTTCGTGCCGATCTTGTATCGTGATGGGCAGCGTCCGGACAAGACGATAAACCGGCCGGAAGAGATTTCTTCGGCCGGTCTGATTTGGGTGCTCTGATGTTGTTCAGATCGAAAAGCTGGTGCCGCAGCCGCAGCTGGCGACCGCGTTCGGATTGTTGATCTGGAAGGATTGGCCGAGCAGGTTGTCGACGAAGTCGATCTCGGAGCCCGCCATATAGATCAGCGACATGCTGTCGATCAGCACCTTCGCATCGTTCTTCTCGACAATCACGTCGTCGTCCTGAACGCCGTCGGCGAGATCGAACTTGTAGGAAAAGCCCGAACATCCGCCGCCTTCGACGGAAACGCGAAGGGCGCTCTTGCCGGCTTCGGCGCCGACGATTGCGGCGATTCGCTTTGCCGCAGCATCGGAGAGGGTTACTGTGGTCTCTGTCATGCTTCCTCCTGCCGGGGTCAAGATCCGGAGAGAATTGATAGAAGCCGATGATCTTTCAAACGGCTGATATCAAAAGAATTTATCACATGCGTCGTTGAAACGCATTATTGCGGAAAGCGGTTAAGAAAGCGCCGCTTTGCCGTATATACTGACTATAGGTATGAAGAGCTTGAAGCGGCGTCAATGGGCGATCCGGCCGCGAGCTCGAATGACGGTGAAGAATGACGATCGACAGGCATGCATTGGGTTTTGGAAACAGCGAACGGGCAGTCTACGCGGCAGACCCCTGGACGACCCGCGGGCGGCTCTATGACGAAAGCTCCAGCCCGACACGTTCCGATTTCCAGCGCGACCGCGACCGCATCGTCCACACCACGGCCTTCCGCCGCCTGAAGCACAAGACGCAGGTCTTCATCGCCCAGGACGGCGATCACTACCGCACGCGCCTGACGCACACGATCGAGGTGGCGCAGATCGCCCGCGCGCTGGCCCGCGCACTCAAGCTGGATGAAGATCTGGCCGAGGGCGTGGCATTGGTCCACGATTTCGGCCACACGCCCTTCGGCCATACCGGCGAAGATGCGCTGCATGAGGTGCTGCTGCCCTATGGCGGCTTCGATCACAATGCCCAGTCACTGCGTATCGTCACCAAGCTGGAGCGCCGCTATGCGGAATTCGACGGTATCAACCTGACCTGGGAGAGCCTCGAAGGCCTCGTCAAGCACAATGGCCCGCTGCTGACCAAGGACGGGCAGGGCACGCGCGGCCCGGTCCCGCAGCCGATCCTCGACTATTGCGAGATCCATGACCTGCAGCTCGACACCTATGCAAGCCTGGAGGCGCAGGTTGCGGCGATTGCCGACGACATCGCCTACAATACCCATGATATCGACGACGGCCTGCGCTCCGGGTACCTGACCTTCGAGATGCTGGAGGAAATTCCCTTCCTCGCCGGGCTGATGGCGGAAGTGCGCGAGCGCTATCCGAACCTCGAGGCGAGCCGCTTCACCCATGAAATCATGCGCCGTCAGATCACCCGCATGGTAGAGGATGTCATTTCCGTCGCGCAGGAGCGCCTGTCGCAGATCAAGCCGGAGAGCGCTGACGATATCCGTCACGCCGACCGCGTCATCGCCACCTTCTCGCCGGCGATGGCCGAAACCGACAGGCTGATCAAGCAGATGCTCTTCAAGCGCATCTACCGCCATCCCGAGATCATGCGCATCCGGGCAGGGGCCGCGCAGATCGTCACCGACCTCTTCGGCGCCTATATGGCGAACCCGAAGGAGATGCAGAGCCACTACTGGGTCGATCATATCGCAGGCCTTGCAGACGCCCCGAAAGCCCGCCATGTCGGCGACTATCTGGCCGGCATGACCGACACCTATGCCATCAGCGCCCACAGGCGATTGTTTGACCACACTCCCGATTTGCGATAGGCAGCACGCGCCCGGCAAAAGGCCGGTCGATGCCTTGTGGCACAGCCTATGCATGGAAGAGTGCGATGAACCTTTTTACCGATTTCGAAGCCAGGATTAAAACCGCCCTTGAACAGATCGATCTGGTCAAGGAAAAGCGATCCGAGCTCGATTTCGGCCGCATTGCCGTGGAGCCGCCGCGTGACGCGACCCATGGCGATGTTGCGACCAATGCAGCGATGGTGCTGGCGAAGCCGCTCGGCACCAATCCGCGGGCCTTCGCCGAAATCATCATCGGCAAGTTGAAAGAAGATCCGGATGTGGCCGACGTCTCCGTCGCCGGTCCCGGATTCATCAACATCAAGCTGTCCGTCGGCTACTGGCAGCGGCTGCTCGCGTCGATGATCGGCGCCGGCACCGATTACGGCCGCTCGACGCTCGGCACCGGCCGCAAGGTCAATGTCGAATACGTCTCGGCAAACCCGACCGGCCCGATGCATGTCGGCCATTGCCGCGGCGCCGTTGTCGGCGACGCACTGGCAAATCTTCTGTCTTTCGCCGGCTATGCCGTCGAGAAGGAATATTACATCAACGATGCCGGCTCGCAGATCGACGTGCTGGCACGCTCGGTCTTCCTGCGTTACCGCGAGGCGCTTGGCGAGAAGATCGGCGAGATCCCGGCAGGCCTCTATCCGGGCGATTACCTCGTGCCGGTCGGCCAGTCACTGGCCAGTGAATACGGCGTGCGGTTGCACAATATGCCGGAAGAGCAGTGGATGCCGATCGTCAAGGACAAGGCGATCGACGCGATGATGGTGATGATCCGCGAGGATCTGGCAGCACTGAACGTCCACCATGACGTCTTCTTCTCCGAGCGCACGCTGCATGATGGTGGCGCCGCCGCCATCCGCACGGCAATCAACGACCTGACCTTCAAGGGCTTTGTCTACAAGGGCTCTCTGCCGCCGCCGAAGGGCCAGCTGCCCGAGGATTGGGAAGACCGCGAGCAGACGCTGTTCCGCTCGACCGAGGTCGGCGACGATGTCGATCGTCCGCTGATCAAGTCGGATGGTTCCTATACTTACTTTGCCGCCGACGTTGCTTACTTCAAGAACAAGTTCGACCGTGGCTTCAACGAGATGATCTATGTGCTCGGCGCCGACCATGGCGGCTACGTCAAGCGTCTGGAAGCCGTTGCGCGTGCCGTTTCTGAAGGCAATTCGAAGCTGACGGTGCTGCTCTGCCAGCTCGTGAAGCTCTATCGAAATGGCGAGCCGGTGAAGATGTCGAAGCGCTCCGGCGACTTCGTGACGCTACGCGACGTGGTCGAGGAAGTCGGCCGCGATTCGGTGCGTTTCATGATGCTGTACCGGAAGAGTTCCGAGCCGCTCGACTTCGATTTCGCCAAAGTAACGGAACAGTCGAAGGATAATCCGGTCTTTTACGTGCAGTATGCGCATGCCCGTTGCATGTCGGTTTTCCGGCAGGCGAGGGAGGCGTTTCCGGACCTCGACGTGACCCCCGCAGAGCTTGCAAAAGCCGTCTCCGGAATCTCGGATCCCGCGGAATTGCAGCTGATTGCGAAGGCTGCGGAGTTCCCGCGCGTCGTCGAATCCGCGGCCCAGGCACAGGAGCCTCACAGGGTCGCTTTCTATCTCTACGACCTCGCCAGTTCGTTCCATGCGCACTGGAACAAAGGTAAAGATCAGACTGAATTACGATTTGTTAACGATAAGAGCCGAGAATCGAGTATTGCCAGACTAGGGCTGGTGTACGCTGTCGCTTCGGTTTTGAAGTCGGGTCTTGCCATTACTGGTACCGCCGCACCGGATGAAATGCGATAAACGTCACCAAATCCCCACATTGCGCTGGCATTGACCGCGTTGGCTTTTGAGTGGGATGGGTATGGCAGACAAACAACTTGCGTATGACGCGCGACAGAAGACGGAGCTGTTCGATGAAAACGATCCGCTTGCGGAACTCGCGCGCATCGTTGGCTTCGAGCCGCGGGTAGCCGCCAATACTGTTTCAGAGCCGGTCCGGCAGGAGCCCGCCTTCGATCTCGAAGACGAGCTGCTGCGGGAATTCGAAAGCTACGACGAACCGCGCGCGCCGGATGTTATCGACCATCCGGCCGAGCCGGTCGCGGCCTACGAGCCTGTCGCTTACGAGCAGACTGTGCAGGTCGAGCATGAGCCGGCCTATTACGAGACACAGGCCGTCGAGCCTGAACCTGTCGTTCATACTGAGCCGGAAGCCGCTTCCGCCTGGAATGCTGCGGGAGCCTTTGCTTCGGCGGATTGGACTGCGCAGCAGTCCGAGCCGGTGTCGAACGGCGCCCGTGATCTGATCGAAGAGCTTGAAATGTCGATCGGTGCGGCTGCAGCTGTTCAGCCGGTGGCACCGGCTCCGAAGGCGCCGCAGTGGTCGGCTGCCAGCATCAAGCTGCCGCTTGCCAATTTCCACACGGCTCGCCGTGAAGAACCGGCGGCTCCTGTCGCCATGGTGCCCAAGCCGGTCGCCGCTGCGCCCGTTGCCGCCGCGCCTCAGGTGGTCGAGACCATTCCATCCGAAGCTGCAATTCACGAACTTGCAGCTCTCGATGTCGCTGACGAGTTTCCGCCAGTTTCCGGGGGCTTCCCGGCCGAGATCGATCGTCACGAAGTCGCCGAATTGCCACAGCACGAGCCGGTCGCCGAAGCGGCAGCCGTCGAAGCCTACGCCGAACCCGTTTCGCACGATGCCGGTTTCGATCTTGCCGCCGCCGCCAAGGATGGCCTCGTGGCATCGGATGCCGCGCTGACCGAAGCTTTGCCGCAGGATGCGGCGACGGCGTTCGATATCGATAATCTGCTGGCTGACGTCTCGCGCTACCCCGTCCCGCAGCGCGCTTCCGAGCCGGTTCATCATGAGGCGCCCGTCGAAGCTGCTCCCGTTCGCCATGCCGAGCCGGTTCAGGCCTTTGCTCCCGTTGCTGCCAAGCTGGCTGCTCCGGAAGAGGAAGACCCGTTTGCCGGTCATGACTTCGAGCTCGATCTCGAGGGCATCGAACTGGAACTCGCTGATCTTGATTTCGCCGAACCCGTGAAGCCGCTGCCCGAGCCGGTCGCTGCTGCACCGGCACCGGCACCGGTGGCCGCGCCTGCTGCCGCATTCGTTCCGGCACCTGTTGCCGCCGCGCGTCCTATTGCACCCGCGCCTGTGCTTGATGAGGCGCCGCGTCCGGTTGTGCAGCCTGCCTATACGCCTGCGCCTGTCTCCTATGTGCCTGCTGCCTCGGTCTTTACCCCGGCGCCGCAGCGGACCGCTCCCGTGCAGGCAGCGGCACCTGAGCCCGTTGAAGAACTGCCTTTCGACCCTTCGATGATTGCCGATGCCGACGGGCATCCGGAGGCTGTCGAAGAGATGCATGTTCCGGCGCTGCCGCCTGTCGAACAGCACAAGCCTGTGGCGCAGACTTCCGATTTCGATTTCGACGTCGACGCCGAGATTGCCAGCCTCTTTGAGCCTATGAAGTCTGCCGAGCGCGCACCTGCCGCTGCTCCAGCCTGGGCGCCGCCGGCCGCTACTCCTGCCGCCGCGAAGCCTGTCGCAGCACCTGCCGTTGCCGGTCTTGACGATCTGGAGCGCGCGCTTGAGGAAGACCTTCGCCGCAGCATGCGCGAACCGGTGCAGCGCACCGAGCAGCTCGCGGAAGTCCACATTCAGTCCGCAGGCGCAGCCGAAGACATGCACCGCGCCCGCTCGATGAAGCGTATGCTTGCCGCCGCTGCCATGGTGGTGGTTTTCGCAGGCGGTGCCTACGGTCTCTACACGGTCGTCGCCGACTCAGGCATTACCGGTGGCTCGGGCGAGCCGCGCATCATCTCCGCCGACAAGGAACCTGTTAAGGTCGTTCCTGACAACCCGGGCGGCAAGACCGTTCCGAACCAGGACAAGGCCGTTTACGACCGTGTCGCTGGCGCCACCGAGACGCCGAAGCAGACGGCCTTGGTGTCTTCGGATGAGGAACCTGTCGACGTCGTTCAGCGCACGCTGACGCCTGAGATTGCCCCTGAAGATAATGACGGCGATGTCACCGATCAGGCGATGAGCACGCCGGTCAGCGATACGCAGGATCCGCGCCTTCTTCCGGACCAGAACCAGCCGGAGCAAGCCGCAAATGACGGCGACGCAGACCGCGTCCCGGCCGTTTCGCCACGCAAGGTCCGCACGATGATCGTCAAGCCTGACGGGACTCTGGTAGCCCGTGAGGACGAAGCACCGGTCGATGCGCCTGTTATCAAGCAGGTCAAGACGACCACGATCACGCCGAACGGCTCGGCTGCCAGCTTCCCGGCCAGCACCGAAGTCGCATCTGCCGACATCCGCTCCACCCCGGTCGAGAACACGGCAACGCCGCCTGCCCAGGCTGGCGCGTCCGAATCGGTCCTTGCCAAGGTTGCCGCGAGCAACCCTGCTAATGTCGAGCCGCCGGTCCGTCAGGTTCAGTCGACGCAGGTTGAGCCCCAGGCTGCGGCAAAGCCTGCTGATGCTGCTCCGGTCCCGGCAGTCCGCCCGGCTGCCAAGCCTGCAGCCGCTGCTGCTCCTCAGCCGCCGAAGCCGGCCGAGGTTGCCTCTGTGGCGCCCGCAGCCACCCAGCCGCAGGCTGCAGCGCCTTCCGGCGGCTACGGTGTCCAGATCGCATCGCTGCCCTCTGAGGCCGAGGCCAACAAGTCTTATGCAAGCCTCTCGAAGAAGTTTGGCAGCGTTCTGGCCGGCCGCAGCTTCGAAATCCGCAAGGCTGATATCGCTGGCAAGGGCACCTTCTACCGCGTCCGTATCCCGGCCGGCTCAAAGGATGAAGCCGCAGCGCTTTGCGAAAAGTATCGTGCCGCCGGCGGCACATGCCTGATCTCGAAGTAAGCACGATCACACGCATTCAAGGCGGCGGGCATGGTCCCGCCGCTTTCGTTTTGCCCAGCCTTTCCTGTGAATGCCTGTTGACCTCTATCGCAATTCGCCTCAGCACCTCTATGATTCGGGTATGACCGAATCAAAAGCGATGATCCTGGGCTGTAGCGGCCTGTCACTGACCCCGGAAGAAAAGGCCTTCTACAGGGCCGAGCGCCCCTGGGGCTTCATTCTTTTTGGACGCAACATCTCCGAGCCGCAGCAGATCGCCGATCTCGTCGCCGAGATGCGCGAAAGCGTCGGCTGGCATGCGCCTGTGCTGATCGACCAGGAGGGCGGCCGCGTCCAGCGCATCCGTCCGCCGATCCTGCAGCACTATCCATCCGGTCAGGCGCTCGGCGACATCTATCGCCAGGATCGGGAGCAGGGGCTTCGCGCCGCCTGGCTGATGTCGCGCCTGCACGCCTTCGATCTTCTGAAGTTCGGCATCAATGTCGATTGCCTGCCGGTGCTCGACGTGCCGGTCGAAGGCAGCAGCAATGTCATCGGCAACCGCGCCTATGGCGGCGATCCGCAGACGGTGACCGCGATGGGCCGTGCTGCCAGCGATGGTTTGAAGGCCGGCGGCGTATTGCCAGTGATGAAGCATATGCCGGGCCATGGCCGGGGCTTTGCCGATTCTCACCACGAACTCCCTGTCGTTACCGTTTCGCGTGACGAGCTCGAAGCCCACGACTTCCCGCCGTTCATCGCCATGAAGGACGAACTCGCGGCGATGACCTGCCATGTCGTCTTCACGGCGATCGACGATGCCAATCCGGCAACCACGTCCCGCAAGGTGATCGACGGCGTCATCCGCAGCCACATCGGCTTCAACGGCCTGTTGCTTTCCGATGATACATCGATGAACGCGCTGGCTGGCACGATCGGTGAGCGCGCCGCGAATATCATTGCAGGCGGATGCGATATCGTGCTGCATTGCAACGGCCACATGGACGAGATGCTGCAGGTGGTCGCCAATGTTCCGGTCCTGTCGGACGCTTCGCTGAAGCGCGCCGACGCGGTCCTGGCCGGCATGCCGAAGCCCGATCAATCCGAGGAAGCTGCAATCCGCAGTGAATTCGATGCGATGTTCGCCACCGTCTGAAAACTGGAAGCGAGGCAGAGTTGAACGTAGTCAAGGGTCCCGAGCGGTCGCCGTCGTCAGCAACGCCGATGGACAAGCTATGGCAGGATAACGGGGCCGAACGCGCCACCCACGAGCCGGCGCTGGTGATCGACGTCGCGGGCTTCGAGGGCCCGTTGGACCTGCTACTTTATCTCGCCCGTAATCAGAAGGTCGATCTGTCGCGAATCTCGGTTCTGGCGCTTGCCGAGCAGTATCTGCTGTTTGTCGACAGCGCCCGCCGCATCCGCATCGAACTGGCCGCCGATTACCTCGTCATGGCGGCTTGGCTTGCCTATCTGAAATCGCGCCTCCTGATCCCGCAGCAGATCAAGGACGACGGCCCGTCGGGCGAGGAGATGGCGGCAACGCTCGCCTTCCGCCTGAAACGCCTGGAAGCGATGCGTGAGGCCGCCAGCGGTCTCGTCAACCGCAACCGTCTCGGCCGGGATATCTTCGCTCGCGGTGCGCCCGAACATATCCCGGATCGCCACCGGTCCGCCTACGATGCCAGCCTCTATGATCTCCTGACCGCCTATGCGTCGCTGCGCCAGCGTCAGGCCGTCACACAGGTCACGATCGCGCGGCGCACTGTCTGGTCGCTGACCGAAGCGCGCGAGCTCTTGACCCGGATGATCGGCGATGTCTCCGACTGGACGGCGCTGGAGCACTATCTGCTGCGCTACATGACCTCGCCGGAAGAACGCGTCACGGCGATCGCCAGCGCCTTTGCAGCCTCGTTGGAACTGGTGCGGGAGGGCAAGCTCGAAATCCGCCAGGAGGGCGCCTTTGAGCCGCTCTACATGCGCCGAGGACCGAAGCACGCCACATTGCAAGTTATCGAGCAGGAGACGCCGCTGTGATCGATCCTGAGGGCGATATCGGGGGAGAGGAAGGCGAGGGCATCGAAAGCCGGGATTTCCAGGCGGAGCTCGAGGCCGAGCGTATCGCCGAGGCGCTGGTCTTCGCTTCGTCGCAGCCCGTTTCCGAAGCCTTCATTACCGATCGCATTGCCAAGCACTTCAATGTCCGCGCCATCATGCTCCGGTTGAAGGAGCAGTACGCGCCCCGCGGCGTCAATCTTGTGCAGGTCGACGACGCCTGGGCCTTCCGCACGGCAGCCGATCTCTCATTTGTGATCCGCCGTGATGAGAACGAGGCGAAGAAGCTGTCGCGGGCCGCGCTCGAGGTCCTGGCGATCATCGCCTATCATCAGCCGGTGACGCGCGCCGAGATCGAGGACATCCGAGGCGTCCAGACGTCGCGCGGCACGCTCGACGTGCTGATGGAGGCCGGATGGGTTCGTTTCCGCGGCCGTCGCCGCACCCCCGGCCGCCCCGTCACACTCGGCACCACACGGGACTTTCTCGACCATTTCGGCCTTGAGGAACTGCGCGATCTGCCGGGTATCGAGGAACTCAAGGGGGCAGGACTGCTGTCAGGTCGCATCCCGGCGAATTTCAATATTCCGTCGCCGCTGATGAGCGACGAACTGACGGAGGATGAGGACCCGATCACCCAGATGGATCTGGAGGAATTGGGGCTTCTTGCCCCCGGCGGCGCCTCCGAAGATTAGCGGTTGCTGGTCTTTGTTTTGACACCGAGGGCGAAAACAATAGTGATCACCATAATTCGATGGCGCAATGACTTGTCACAATGGCCGAAGCCGTGACATTAAGCGTCAATCCAAGGGGAATTTTGGTGTTGGAAACGATGGCGGAAACTCTTACATCGAAGAGACATCGCAACAGGGAGTATGCGTAATGGGTTCTTTTAGCATGTGGCACTGGTTGATCGTTCTGGTCATCGTGCTGTTGTTGTTCGGTCGCGGCAAGATCCCGGAATTGATGGGCGACGTCGCCAAGGGCATCAAGAGCTTCAAGAAGGGCATGAACGACGAGGACGCGCCGGTCGACGGCAAGACCGTCGATCACAAGGCCGACGAAACGAAGTAACCAGTCCGGAAACGGGTGGCTTGCCCCGCTTCCCATCCAGGAGCCTTGAATGTTCGATATTGGCTGGACCGAGCTGCTCGTCATCGCGGTCGTGTTGATTGTTGTGGTCGGTCCGAAGGACCTGCCGCCGATGCTGCGTGCGTTTGGAAAGATGACCCAGCGCGCCAAGAAGGTTGCCGGTGAATTCCGCGCGCAATTCGACGAGGCGCTGCGTGAGGCGGATCTCGACGAGGTGCGTCAGACACTCGCCGACGCCCAGCGTCTGAACCCGGCCAATACGCTGCGCGAGGCGATGAACCCGCTGCGCCAGATGGGCAACGACATCAAGGCAGATCTGCAGAGCGCTACCAAGGTCGAGAACAAGACCGACGTGCCGCCTGTCAGCGTCCCGGAACCGTCGATGAGCCTGCCGGAAACGCCGCCGATCGTGGCGCCGCTGCCCGAGCCGGCTGTTGCCGCGGCCGTTGAAAAGCCGAAGGCTGTGCGCAAACCGCGTGCCGTGGCTGCTGCAAAGGTTGAGCCCGTGGCTGCCGCTCCCGCGGCCAAGGCAAAGCCTGCACCGGCTGCCAAGGCCTCTGCCGCTCCGGCAAAGACTGCGGCCGCCAAGGCGGCCCCTGCAAAGGCGCCTGCCAAGACCGTGGCCGCAAAGGCCACACCAGCAAAGAAGACCGCAGCTGCTCCGAAGAAGGCAGCGGCAACGAAAAAGGATGAGGCATGAGCGGCGATATCGAAGACAAGCCGCAGCCCTTGATCGAGCACCTCATGGAGCTGCGCAGGCGGCTGATGTGGTCGATCGGCGCGTTTTTCATCGCCTTCATCGTCTGCTTCTTCTTTGCCAAGCATCTCTTCAACTACCTTGTCTATCCCTACAAGCTCGCCGTCATCTGGGCGGGCATGGATGTCGACAAGGCACAGCTGATCTACACGGCGCCGCAGGAATTCTTCTTCACGCAGGTGAAGGTCGCCATGTTCGGCGGCGTGGTGATCGCATTCCCGATCATCGCCGCGCAGATCTACAAGTTCGTGGCGCCCGGCCTCTACAAAAACGAGCGCGCGGCCTTCCTGCCGTTCCTGATCGCCTCGCCGATCCTGTTCCTGCTCGGCGCTGCGCTCGTCTATTTCTTCTTCACGCCGATGGTCATGTGGTTCTTCCTGGCCATGCAGCAGACACCGGGCCATGGCGACGTCGCCATCTCGCTGCTGCCGAAGGTCTCGGAATATCTGAGCCTGATCATGACGCTGGTGCTGTCCTTCGGCCTGGTCTTCCAGCTCCCCGTCATCACCACGCTGCTTGCGCGCGTTGGCCTGCTCACCTCGCAGTGGCTTGCCGAAAAGCGCAAGTTCGCGATCGTCATGGCCTTCATCGTCGCTGCGGTTCTGACGCCGCCCGATCCGATGTCCCAGATCGGTCTTGCACTGCCGACGATCCTTCTCTACGAGATTGCAATCCACGCGGCTCGACTCGTCGAGCGCCAGCGTGCGCGGCAGTCGGTCGAAGAGGCGGAACGATCCGCGGATGTTGCCAACACGGACAGCGTCTGAGCGGCTTCGCAATCTCTTCCCGTACGCTTCCGTATCTTCCGGCCGCAGCCAGGTCAGGCTCCGGCCGGTTCCTGTTTTGTAACGACCCGGAACGACAATGCTCGATATCAAATGGATCCGTGAGAACCCCGAGGCTCTGGACGCCGCGCTTGCAAAGCGTGGTGCGGACGCTTTGGCCCAGTCCCTCGTAGCCCTCGATGAGAAGCGCCGCTCCGCCGTGCAGAAGGCGCAGGACCTGCTGTCACGCCGCAACACCGCCTCGAAGGAGATCGGCGCGGCGATGGCGCAGAAGAACACCGAGCTTGCCGAGAAGCTGAAGGCCGAAGTCGCCGACATCAAGGTGACACTGCCGGCCGCCGAAGACGATGAGCGCCAGTTCACCGCCGAGCTCAACGACGCGCTGTCGCGCATCCCGAACATCCCGTTCGATGACGTTCCCGTCGGCGCCGACGAGAGCGGCAATGTCGTCACGCGCACGATCGGTGAAAAGCCGCGCTGGAACCATACGCCGAAAGAGCATTTCGAAATCGGCGAAGCCCTCGGCTACATGGATTTCGACCGTGCCACCAAGCTGTCCGGCTCGCGTTTCACGGTCCTGACCGGTCCGCTGGCGCGCCTCGAACGCGCCCTCGGCCAGTTCATGATCGACCTGCATACCGGCGAGCACGGCTATACCGAAGTGTCGTCGCCGCTGATGGTGCGCGACGAGGCGATGTTCGGCACCGGCCAGCTGCCGAAATTCGCCGACGACCTCTTTAAGACGACGGATGGGCGCTGGCTGATCCCAACCGCCGAAGTGACGCTCACCAATCTCGTCTCGGCCGAAATCCTCGAACAGGAAAAGCTGCCGCTGCGCTTCACGGCGCTCACCCCGTCCTTCCGCTCGGAAGCCGGTTCTGCTGGTCGCGACACCCGCGGCATGCTGCGCCAGCACCAGTTCTGGAAGTGCGAGCTGGTCTCGATCACCGACGCCGAAAGCGCGGTCGCCGAGCATGAGCGGATGACCGCCTGTGCCGAAGAGGTGCTGAAGCGCCTCGGCCTGCATTTCCGCACCATGACGCTCTGCACTGGCGACATGGGTTTCGGCGCCCGCAAGACCTACGATCTGGAAGTCTGGCTGCCGGGACAGGACACCTTCCGCGAAATCTCGTCTTGCTCGGTCTGCGGCGATTTCCAGGGACGGCGCATGGATGCGCGCTACCGCGTCAAGGGCGAGAAGGGCACCAGGTTCGTTCACACGCTGAACGGCTCGGGTACCGCCGTCGGACGCTGCCTGATCGCCGTTCTGGAAAACTACCTGAACGAAGACGGCTCGGTGACTATCCCCGATGTGCTGCTGCCATATATGGGCGGCTTGAAGAAGATCGAACGGGCGGCCTGAGACCATGCGCATTCTGCTCACCAATGACGACGGCATTCACGCCGAAGGCCTCGCAGCCCTTGAGCGGATTGCGCGCACTCTCTCCGACGACGTCTGGATCGTCGCACCCGAGACAGATCAGAGCGGTCTTGCCCATTCGCTGAGCCTGTCGGAGCCGCTGCGCCTGCGCAAGGTTTCCGACAAGCACTTCGCGCTGCGCGGCACACCGACCGATTGCGTGATCATGGGCGTCAAGCAGGTCATGGACATCAAGCCGGATCTCATCCTGTCCGGCGTCAATTCCGGTTCCAACGTCGCCGATGACGTGACCTATTCCGGCACGATCGCTGGCGCCATCGAAGGCACGATGCAGGGCGTACGCTCCTTCGCGCTCAGCCAGGCCTATGTCTATGCGGACGGTGCCCGTATCGTGCCGTGGGAGGTCTGCGAGGCGCATGCACCAGCGCTGCTGCAGAAGCTGATGAATGTCGATCTGCCCGAGGGCACCTTCCTCAACCTGAACTTTCCGAACTGCCGTCCTGAGGACGTCAATGGGGTCGAGGTTACCGCACAGGGCAAGCTCGCCTTCAACCTGCAGGTCGACGCCCGCTCGGATGGCCGGGGCTTTCCCTACTACTGGCTGAAGTTCGGCGAGCGCGCCGGCGCCTTCGCCGAAGGCACCGATATCCACGCTTTGAAGCATAATAAGATTTCGGTAACACCTTTGAAACTGGATCTGACTGATTATTCCGTGAAGGACCGCGTCGAGCGGGCGCTTTCGGTTACGGAGTAAGCAGGCATTGACGTCACAGCTGGTCGAGAAGGAAGGTTTTGCGGCTCTCGTCCTGAGACTGCGGGCCCAGGGTATTTCCGATATCGACCTTCTGACGGCGGTCGAGCAGACGCCGCGCTCGCGCTTTGTTCCGGCGCAGTTTGCCGATGAGGCCTATTCAACACGGACGATCCCGATCGAGTGCGGCTCGTTTCTTGAAGGCGTCGATCTTGCCGTCCGCATTCTCCATCATCTGAAGGTCAAGCCCGGCCAGCGCGTTCTCGAGGTCGGCACCGGCAGCGGCTTCATGGCCGCCGTCATGGGCCGGATTGCCGAGCGGGTGCTGACCATCGACCGCTACAAGACGCTGGTGGTCAATGCGCAGAAGCGCATGGATCAGCTCAGCCTGCGCAACATCATCGTCCGCCAGGCCGACGGCAGCAACGGCCTGCAGGGCGAGGGCACCTTCGACCGCATTCTCGTGACCGCCGCGTTCGCCTCGATGCCGCGCGTCTATACCGATCAGTTGGTCTCCGGCGGATCGATGATCGCGCCGCTGATGATATCGGACGACGAATGCCGGATGGTGCGGCTGACGAAAACCGGCAGCCGCTTCGAGCGCGAGGAACTCTTCACCGTTCCCTATCTGCCGATCGTTCCGCGGGTCGCTTCGCAGCTCTGATCTGCGCACATTTCGTGCCGCTTTCGCGGGGTGCGATTTTTCACCCGCAAGACTATGGTTATCAATTCCTCTAAAAAACTGCTCCAATTCCAGCGCTTTAACCGCGTGGTAATACTAACGCGCTTTAATACTCCCACAAATGGTTGCGTTGTGAGTGGGTCGTATCATGAGTTTTTGTGTATCGCCAAAGTTCGGAAAATCGGCCTTCAATCTTCTGGCCGTCGCCTTGTTGGCGAGTGCGGCGACAGGCTGCAGTTCAGATGTTTCGCGCTTCAGCGGTGGTCTTTTTGGCTCCGGTCAGGATCAGATGGCAACGGGTTCGGTCCCGCGCCGCAGCATGAGCGGACTGCAGGGCGATCCCGTACCGCAGGGCGACATGCAGGGCGGTGGCGCCATGCAGCCGGCCTACGGCAACAACAATCAGTCCTACGGCAATCAGTCGTACAATCAGCCTTACCCGGCTTCCACTGGCGCGATCCGCTCCAATGCCCGCATCGCATCGGCACCGGTCACGGTTCAGCGCTCCGAGCTCTCGGCGCCGGGCACAGCTGCTCCCGTCGCATCCCGCGAACGCCAGGAAGCCCTGGCTCAGCCGTTCCCCGCATCGCAGTCGGCTTCCGCACCGCGCAAGCTGCAGACTGCTCCGAAGCTTGCAGCACCTGACACGCTGACAACGGGTTCGACGCCAAAGGCAACCGGCTGGTCTGCAGCTAACGCTCCGTCCGTCACGGTTCGTCCGGGCGAAAGCCTCGCTGTGCTGGCACGCCGCTACGGTGTTCCTGAAAACGAAATCCTCCGTGCGAATGGCATGAAGTCCGCTTCGGCCGTCAAGCCTGGCCAGTCGATCCTGATCCCGACCTTCAACGGCGGCAGCAACGCGGCCAAGGCCGCCTCGCAGACGGCTGACCTCTCCAAGCCGGGCAAGGCTCCGGAGCCCTACAAGACGCCGGAGCAGAACGTCGCCGTTCTGCCGGGTGCCAATACGGCACGCGACAAGTCGCAGGTCAGCGCTGACGGTGCCATGGGCAAGGTTGCAGCGGCCGGCGGCAAGGCTCCCGGCGGCGCCGGAAGCTATACCGTCAAGCAGGGTGACTCGCTCGCCAAGATCGCCAAGGCCACCGGCGCCAGCGTCGACTCGATCAAGCAGGCCAACAATCTGCAGGCAAGCTCGATCCGCATCGGCCAGACGCTGACCATTCCGGGCGGCTCTGCCGGAACCGACCAGATGAAGACGGCTTCGATCCCGGCCAAGGCCTCCGAGCCGAAGGCCGCCGCCCCGGCCGCAACCGAGACCGCGTCGAACCAGCCTGCCGGCTACAAGGCGCCTGCGGCGACGCAGACCGTCGATGAAGTCGAGAAGAAGTCCGATGTCGCTTCCGCAGCGCCTGAGGCAACCGGCATCGGCAAGTATCGCTGGCCGGTCCGCGGTGCGGTCATCGCTGCCTACGGCACCAACGTCAACGGCAGCCGCAACGACGGTATCGATATCTCGGTTCCGCAGGGCACGCCTATCAAGGCCGCCGAAAACGGTGTCGTCATCTATGCAGGCAATGGCCTGAAGGAACTCGGCAACACCGTTCTCGTCCGTCACGACGACGGCACGGTCACCGTTTACGGCAATGCCGATACGCTGAGCGTCACCCGCGGCCAGAAGATCCAGCGCGGCCAGACCGTCGCCGTCTCCGGCATGAGCGGCAACGTCAAGCAGCCGCAGGTCCACTTCGAAGTCCGCAAGGATGCCTCGCCGGTCAACCCGATCACCTTCCTCGAATAGTTAGCGCGTACGGGGAAATGCGAAAGCCCGGCCTTGAGCCGGGCTTTTTGCGTTTTGGGGCGAGGGCCAGCGGCATCAGTCGCGGGAAAGATTGATGCGCATGCGGCCGGCAAGATCCTGGATATACTGCCATGCGACACGGCCGGAGCGCGCGCCGCGCGTCGTTGCCCATTCCAGCGCCTCGGCCCGCATCTTGTCGCGATCGAGCGTCAGCTTGAAATGATCGGCATAGCCGTCAATCATCGTCAGATAGTCTTCCTGACTGCACTTGTGGAAGCCGAGCCACAGGCCGAAGCGATCCGACAGCGATACCTTCTCTTCCACCGCTTCCGATGGATTGATCGCCGTCGACTGCTCGTTTTCCATCATGTGACGCGGCAGCAGGTGGCGGCGGTTGGACGTGGCATAGAACAGCACATTGTCAGGCCGCCCTTCGACGCCGCCATCCAATGCCGCCTTCAGCGACTTGTAGGCCGTGTCGTCATGATCGAAGGAGAGGTCGTCGCAGAAAACGATGATCCGGTGCGGCACATCCTTCATCAGGTCGAGAAGGGCAGGCAGGCTGGCGATGTCTTCGCGATGAACTTCGACCAGCTTCAGCGAAACGCCGCTTTCGCGCCTGACATCCTCGTGCACTGCCTTGACCAGCGACGACTTGCCCATGCCGCGCGCGCCCCACAGGAGCACGTTGTTGGCCGGAAAGCCGTCGGCGAAACGCACGGTGTTTTCATGCAGGATATCGCGCACGTGATCGACGCCGCGGATGAGCTTCAGCGCCACGCGGTTCGGCCGTGCCACGGGCTGCAGATGCTGCCGTGCGGGCGACCAGACGAAACAGTCCGCGGCGTTCCAGTCGTTCACGGCAGGGGCGGGACCGGCAAGCCGCTCGACGGCTGCCGTTAGCCGCTTCAGTTCCTGCAGGATGACGCTGTTGATCTCTTCAGCCATGCTATGTCCTCCTGAAAATAGACTGCGGCGAACCGCCTCTTGTCCTTCGTGGCGGCGTAACATGGCCTTTCCACAGCCGAAAGGTTATCAGGCGGCGGATTCGGTACGCCTCACGGCTGTTTTTGTTGCATTCGTTCTTACCGCAACTATAGTCCGGCCACTGAAAAGAGAGGCGGAATTTCGCCGCCCGCAGCTGAGGAGTTTATCAATGTTCATCACCCCGGCATTTGCCCAGGCCGCAACGGATACTGCCGCGTCGCCATTCGGCTCCGGCTTCGAAATGATCATCCTGTTCGTGCCTCTGATGGTCGTCTGGTATTTCCTGCTGATCCGTCCGCAGCGCGCCCAGGCCAAGAAGCGCGCCGAGACGCTTTCCGCCATTCGCCGCGGCGACCAGGTCGTCACCGCCGGCGGTCTCGTCGGCAAGGTCACGAAGGTCGTTGACGACAAGGAAGTGGAAGTGGAAATTGCTGATGGCGTTCGCGTTCGCGTCGTCCGCAGCGGCATTGCAGACGTCCGCGTCAAGGGCGAGCCCGTCAAGGCAGACGCCGCATAAAGACCGGCTTCAGACGAGCCGGATCGGAAAGGCAGCATGCACCACTTTTCCCGTTGGAAAACATTTCTGATCTGGCTTGTCGTCGCCGCGGCGGCATTGGCCGCCGCGCCAAATCTCTTCTCCGCCAATACGCTTTCTTCACTGCCGCAATGGCTGCCGCATAAGGCGCTGACGCCGGGCCTCGATATCGAGGGCGGGGCGCATCTGGTGGTGAAGATCGAGCGGGCCGATATCGTCAAGAACCGGCTCGAAAACACGGTTGCCAGTGTCCGTTCGCGGCTTCGCGACGCGAATATCCGCTATACCGGTCTGGCAGGCAACGATCAGACCATCCAGGTCCGCATCACCGATCCCGCGCAGACCGACCAGGCCGCATCATTGCTTTCGCCGCTGGCAGTCGCCTCGGGCGGGTCGACAGATCCGGATTTCACGATCACGAAGAGCGCCGACGGGCAGCTGAACCTTGCTATTTCAGGCAAGTCGATCGATCGCGACCTTTCATCGGCCCTGCAGCGCTCGATCGCCATCGTCGCGCACCGCGCCGTCGAAGCCGGTGGAGCCGATCCTGTGATCACCACCGAGGGCCGCGACCGGCTGACGGTGCAGATCCCCGGTCTCGGCGATCCGCAGCGTTTCAAGGATCTGCTTAGCCAGCCGGGCAAGATCACCTTCCGTCTGGTCGATGCGAGCGTGACGCCGCAGGATGCCATGGCGGGCACCGTTCCCGCCGGTTCCGAGATCGTCTACTCGCAGGACGATCCGCCGATCGCCTATCTCGTCGAACGCGCCGAGGTCATGCACCAGTCGGATCTCGGCGACTTTGCCGTCGAGCCGGGCAATTCGCCCAACGACTCGTTCCTGAGTTTCAACTTCAATCTCGACGGGTCCAGGCGCTTTGCCGATCTCGTCCAGAAGAATGCCGGACGCACGCTTGCCGTGCTCCTCGACGACCAGGTGCTGACAACCCCTGAACTCGGCAAGCTTCTGGTCGGCGACAGCAGCCGTATTCCACTCGCCTATGCACCCGATGAGACCGAGGATCTGGCAGCGATGCTCCGCTCCGGTCCTCTCCCGGCCGGCCTGACCATCGTCGAGGAACGCACGATCGATCCGGGGCTCAGCGGTGGCGCGATCCGCGCCGGTCTGCTGGCGGGCATCATCGGCGCCGTCCTGGTTGCCGGGCTGATGATCGGCCTCTACGGCATGCTCGGTGTCATCGCCAGCCTCGCGCTGCTCGTCAACGTCTTGATGATCATCGCCGTTCTCAGCGTACTCGGCGCGCCGCTGACGCTGCCGGGCGTCGCAGGCATCGTGCTGATGATCGGCATTGCCGTCGATGCCAGCGTGCTGATCTACGAGCGCATCCGCGAAGAACTGAAGGCCGGACTGCATCTCGATCAGGCGATCTCGGCGGGATATTCGCGCGCCTTCATGACCGTCGTCGACGCCAATATCACGACGCTGATCGCGTCGGCGATCCTCTTCTATCTCGGCAGCGATGCGATCCGCGGCTTTGCCGTAACGCTGGCGGCCGGCATCGTCACGACGGCATTCACCGCATTCCTGTTCACGCGCCCGCTGGTCGAGGCCTGGGTGCGCCGCCGCCGTTTGAAGCATCTGCCGAAAAGCGTGCACACCGACGTGTTCGACGGCACCTCTATCCGCTTCATGGGCATCCGCCGCTACAGCTTCACGGCGCTTGCCGCGCTGTCGCTGGTCTGCATGCTGGGCGTTGCCGCATCCGGCTTGCATCTCGGTGTCGATTTCACCGGTGGCTCGCTGATCGAGGCACGCTCGAAACAGGGACCTGCTGATCTCGAAGATATCCGCTCGCGGCTCAGTGAGCTCAATCTCGGCGACGTCGAGGTCAAGCGCCTGCGTGATCCGAACAGTGCTGCGATCCGCCTCCAGTCCCAGGGCGGCGGTGACAACGCCGAACAATCGGCGATCTCGCTGGTCCGCAGCGAATTGCAGGACGAATATGATTTCCGCCGCGTCGATGTCGTCGGCCCGGCCGTCTCCGGAGAACTGGCGCGAACGGCAACGCTCGGCGTTCTGGCATCGCTGGCGGCGATCCTGATCTATATCTGGATCCGTTTCGAATGGCAGTTCGCGATCGGCGCCATCATTGCAACGCTGCACGACGTCATCCTGACGCTCGGCTTCTTCGTCGTCACGGGCATCGAGTTCAATCTGACGAGCATTGCCGCGCTGCTTGTCATCGTCGGCTACTCGCTGAACGATACCGTGGTGGTCTACGACCGCATGCGCGAGAACCTGAAGCGCTACACGCGGATGCCGCTGCCGATCCTCATCGATGCATCGATCAACCAGACGCTGTCGCGCACCATCCTGACGGCGGCCACGACGCTGCTCGCGCTTCTGGCGCTGACATTGTTCGGCGGCGAAGTGATCCGTCCCTTCGCGCTCATCATGCTCTTCGGTGTTGCCGTCGGCACGTTTTCCTCCATCTATATTGCTGCGCCGGTCCTGATCCTTTTCAGGCTTCGCCCGAAATCCTATGACGACGAGGACGAAAACGAGACCGCGGGCGGCGCACCCGGAAAGGCTACAGTCTAAGTCATGGCAAGAGGCATCGAAATCCGCGCGGCACATTTTCCCGGCCGGGCGCCCATCGACAGCTATGGAAACGGCGGCTTCCGCTTCGCCGACATGTCGCATCGCGGCTCTATCCTCTGCCTGCCGTCGGGCATCTATGGCTGGGAGATGGACGTGACGAAGCCGCTCTCGCCCGAAAATTTCATCCGCGTGCTCGAAGAGGCTGGCGACATCGAAGTGCTGCTGGTCGGCACCGGCCCGGAACTGAAACGCCTGCCGCCCGAGCTGAAGCAGGCGCTGAAGGCCCGCGGCATCTCGTCCGATCCGATGAGCACCGGCGCTGCCGTGCGCACCTACAATATCATGCTGGCCGAATCGCGGGCCGTCGCCGCAGCGTTGATCGCGGTCTGACCATGGCCGAGAAGACGATGACCAACCAGGAGATCTGCCTGGCGATGCTGCGCGACAGCGACCGGGACCGTTATCTCGCAAGCCTGCTGTCGCCGCCGGACAAGCGTGCCGCACTTGTCGCTCTCTATGCCTTCAATGCCGAGCTCGCCAAGATCCGCGATCTCGTACACGAGCCCCTGCCGGGTGAAGTGCGTATGCAATATTGGCGCGACCTGCTTGAGGGCAGCGCCCACGGCTCGACGGAAGCAAATCCCGCCGCCGCCGAGCTTCTGAGCGCGATCGAAACCCACCGCCTGCCGCGGCAGACGCTGGTCGACATGATCGAAGCCCGCATCTTCGATCTCTATGACGATCCGATGGAGAGCCGCTCTTCGCTGGAAGGCTATGCGGGCGAAACAGCCTCGGCGCTGATCCAGCTGGCAAGCCTGGTATTGTCGCCGGAGGACGCCACGAAATCGGCCGATGCCGCCGGACATGCGGGTGTCGCGCAGGCGATTTCAGGTATGCTGCTGCTGATGCCGCTGCACCGCCACCGCGGCCAGGTCTATATTCCGCTGGAGATTCTGAGCGCGACCGGCCTTGACCGCGACAGTTTCATCGCAGGCGCCGATAAGACCCGGATTTCCGCAGCGATCGAAGCCTTTGCCGGGCTCGGCCGCGATCATCTTGCCAAGGCGCAAAAGGCGGCAATCCCGCCCTCCGTCTTTCCGGCTTTCCTGCCGGCAACGCTTGCCAGGCCGGTGCTGGCAAGGGCGCAACGGGCAGGGGCAGGGTTGTTCGACCGGCCGTTGCAGCAGCCGCAATGGCGCCGTCAGCTGGGAATGACCTTTTCCTTGATGCGCAAGAAAATCTGAGGCGAGTTCAAACTCGCGCAAGCCTCAGGCACTATAAGGCGGCAACCGCAATTCCGGATTGGAGACCGCGTTGAGCATTATCATCTGGTCGATCATTTTCGCTGGCCTGTTTCTCCTGGCTTTCGTCGCGACACGCATGGCGTCGCAGAACAAGGAAGAAGAGGGGCTGCGCGACATGGGTCTCGCGATCCTTGAGTTCAATCGCGCCTTTCCGCACGAAGCGATCCGCCAGCTGCAGGCGACGGCCGATGGCCAGGTGGTGTTCGTCAGATTGCACGACAACAAGGCCGGCTTCATGCGCAGCATGCACCGGCACTTCTCCTGCCACGTGCTGCAGCCGGGCAGGGTGCGGGTTGCAAGCTCGGAGACCGGCAAGGGACTGGTGATCGAGTTCCTCGACCATCCGCACCAGAACAGCACCTTCGAATTCGTTTCCGCCAAGGAAGCGTCCGAGGTCTCGCTGTGGCTGCTCGGCAATTATGTCGCCGATGCCGATCTGGTGCTGCCGCCGGCAGATGCGTCGGCAGCCAGCAACCAATAAGCCGTCAGGCGCTTTCGGCCAGCGGCACGCTCTGGCCGAGCCATTCTGCGCAATCGGCAAGCGCCCGCTTGGCGATCAGCTGCCGCTTCATGATCGTCTTGTCCTTGCCGCGGAAGCGCTTGACGCCCTCAGGCTTGACGATCGAGCCCGGCTGCAATTCGGGAAACAGCCCGAAATTGATGTTCATCGGCTGGAACGACCGCTTGCCCGGCTCTTCGTCGGTGACGAGATGACCGCCGGTGATGTGGCCGAGCAGCGCGCCAAGGGCCGTCGTGGACGGCGGCAGCGAGACCTCCTCGCCCTTCCGCTCGGCAGCGGCGAAACGGCCGGCCAGAAGACCGACGCTGGCGCTTTCGACATAGCCTTCGCAGCCGGTGATTTGCCCGGCGAAGCGCAGGCCCGGCCGCGACTTCAGCGTCAGGGAGCTGTCCAGAAGCGTCGGCGAATTGATATAGGTGTTGCGGTGCAAGCCGCCGAGGCGGGCAAATTCGGCATTTTCGAGGCCCGGGATCATCCGGAAGATATCCGCCTGGGCGCCGTATTTCAGCTTCGTCTGGAAGCCGACCATATTGTAAAGCGTGCCGAGCGCATTGTCCTGGCGCAGCTGAACCACGGCATAGGCCTTGACAGTCGGATTGTGTGCGTTGGTGAGCCCCATCGGCTTCATCGGCCCGTGGCGCAGCGTTTCGCGGCCACGCTCGGCCATCACCTCGATCGGCAGGCAGCCATCGAAATAGGGCGTGCCTTCCCATTCCTTGAAGCCGACGGTGTCGCCCGCGATCAGCGCGTCGATGAAGGCGTTGTACTGCGCCTCGTCCATCGGGCAGTTGATATAGTCCTTGCCTGTACCGCCGGGGCCGACCTTGTCGTAGCGCGACTGATACCAGCAGATATCCATGTCGATGCTTTCGCGGTAGACGATCGGCGCGATGGCATCGAAGAAGGCCAGCGCATCGGCGCCGGTTTCAGCCTGGATGGCCTCCGCGAGCGACGGCGCCGTCAGCGGTCCGGTGGCGACGATCGCCAGATCCCATTCCTTCGGCGGCAGGCCGGTGACTTCCTCGCGCACCACGGTGACGAGCGGATGCTCGTGGATCGCCTTGGTTACTGCATCAGAAAAGCCGTCGCGGTCGACGGCCAGCGCGCCGCCTGCCGGTACCTGATGCTTGTCGGCGCAGGCCATGATCAGCGAACCGGCCAGGCGCATTTCCGCATGGATGACGCCGACGGCATTGCTGGTGGCATCGTCGGAGCGGAAGGAATTGGAACAGACGAGCTCGGCAAGGCCGTCCGTCTTGTGTGCGTCGGTGCCGCGGACGCCGCGCATCTCGTGGAGGATGACGGGTACGCCGGCCTGGGCGATCTGCCAGGCTGCTTCGGAGCCTGCAAGGCCGCCGCCGACGACGTGGATGGGGGAATGGGAAGAGGTCTTGTTCATGCGCGGCTGATTATCACGGCTTGCCGACGCAGGAAACTCCCGCGTTCAAAAAGCGATCGCTTGCGGGAAGTCAGCTGAAGGCCGGTTCCCTTTCCAACTGGAGATGGACGGGACGCTGCATCGGCCGCTTCGCGACTTTCTTCGGCTTGGCTGCCCTGACCTTCTGAGTGGGCCTCTGTTCGCTGACGATGCGCCGAAGGGCATCGCGTGACTTTTCGACATAGGTCTGTTGCATCGCGTCGTCGAAATCGTAACGTTCGATCATCGAGAACACGCGCGCCGCTTCCTCCTTGCGTCCAGCGCCGGCGAGTGCCACACCCTGCTTGTAATGCGCCTGCGCGTCGAAGGGGGCATTCTGGATGATCTTGCCGAAGGTGAGCGCCGCCGCGTCATAGCTGCCGAGCGCCAGTTGTGTTTCTCCGAGCTTCAGATAGACGGGTGCCACGTCCTTGACGCGTCCGATAAGCGCCGTGAAACCTGCCTCGGCCTCGTGCAGCTCACCCTTGTCGAACGCCAGGCTGGCGAGACCGAATTCGGCGCCGATATGGCCGGGGACCGTAACCGCAAGCTGCTTGAATGCCACTTCGGCATAGGCCTTCTCGCCGCGCCGGTACATTTCCAGCGCCCGCTCATAGACGAAGTCGATGCTCCGCCGGTTGATGATACCACCGAGATTCTGGCCAGTTCGCGTGCGGAAGACGGTGCAGGAAAGCTGCCGCTCCTCTGGACCGAACATGTATTTGTATGGCTCTGTGCCACGCAGGAAATCGTAGGTCGCAAAACCGTCGGCGATGGCGCGGCGAATGCAGTAGCCATGAAGGATAAGACCGGGCGAGGGCGTCTTCCATTCCTCGTCGCGGCCGGTGATGTAGAACAGGATGGCTTTCTTCTGCCGGTCGACGATGTTGGCAAGCACGCCGAGTGGCCGGTCGCCATGCCAGAGCACGGGCACGTCGAGATTGCCGGTCGCAAAGCTGTCCATCAGCAAAGTGCGTGTCGCGCTGATCAGCTTGTCGATCCGTTCCACCCCCTTCTTCGCCAGCCATTTCGTCCGCCAGAACTGGAAGAGGATGTCGAGATCGCGATCGATCGTCTCCGGGGTCGCCATGGTGATGCGGAACTCTTCGCCGCCATCCAGTTTGCGTAGGAAGCGCCGCAACTTCTGCCGCGACTGGCTGCTCATGCTGCTGTCGAGATAGCCATCGAAGCTGTCAGGCAACCGGACGACGGGGCAGACGCAGTTGTCGATATTGTCGGCGTTGCGGATCGCGCTGTCGCGAAACATCACGTCCGGACCTTCTAGTTCACGCAGGAAGGCTTTGCGCCGCTCCGGCGATCCATAGAAATACTCGACCTTCAGATGCGTCCAGTTCTGCTGCTTGAGATAACGCGCGAAGCCTTCGATGGCGAACCGCTCATAGGCGGGATCAGCGAGAAACCCGGCATAATCAGCCGAATAATTGCCGGCCATGACGATCTCGTCGAAGAACAGGCCGGTCTTTTCGTCATGCTGGGTAAGAACCCGTAACGGAAAGAAGGCGACGTAAGGTGAACCTTCCGGCTTTTCCCGCAAGGCCAGAACGAACCAGCGGTTCCGCCGTGCAAGATAGGATCTGAGCCAGATCCAGGAGAGAAAATGCTGTGCGTAAGGGTCCCGAAGATAGACCCGGTCCCACTGCTCGCGGAGCTGGTCGAATCCAGCGTCCGTGTCGATCACTTCAATGCGCATTGCCCCCTCCCAACACCCCTTACACAGTTCGGGAGCTTGCATTCTATGGGGAAACGGCGGCCATCAAATATGCCGTTCGGATAAAACACCGGCATCAAATCGGGCTAGCATTTGCGGGTTATGGGGACCCGAGCGGGTAATCCCGGCGCTTGCCGATGTGTTGGGCAAGCCTGCTGTTCTACAGGATCAGATGTTCGCCGACGCATGCTCGCTGGCGTGGATGAATTCCCAGAGCGATTTGCTGATAGCGACGATCTCGGCGATCGAGTGTTCCAGCGCCTGGATCTCCTTCTCGTCGAGCTGCTCGACCTTGCCGTAGCGGATTTCCTTGTCGTCCTCGACGAGGCGCATCAGCTGGGTGGAGGAGATCTGGCCGTTGTCGTCGAAGGAATAGATGCAGTGATTGTATTTGTTGCGCATCCGCGATTCCCGCTTCAGCCGGCCCATCGTCTGAAGCACCGCCTTGCGGTCCGCCGGCGGCGTGGAGTGGAGCTTGGCGAGCCGCTCGACGAGGTCGATACGGGCGCGGGTGGTATTCAGCGTCAGGAAGACGACGATCGCCGCATCCTTCTCCACTTTCAGAAGGTGGGCAATGACATAGATCAGCAGGCTTTCGGTATTGGTCCAGACATAGTTCAGGCGCCCAACCCGCAAAAGCACGTCAGACATGGCCGCCATAGAAGCCTCCAACAACCGATCCTGTGAAGGACAATACTGCAGATCGGAACGGGAGGCTTCTAATCTCTTCGTATTAGGGCGGTCAGCGCTCCTTGAAGGCCCGCGACATACTGTCGGTGATCGGCTTGGTGATGTATTCGAAGAATGTCCGCTCCGATGTCTGGATCAGCACATCGGCCGGCATCCCGGGTACCGGATGGAACCCATGCACCTTGGCAATCTCCGAATCCGGTATTTCGACGCGGACGATATAGACATCCTTGGTCTGCAGACCGGCATTCTCCTCGATAGAGTCCGCCGAAACATAGAACACCTTGCCGTTCAGAACAGGTGTCGTGCGCCGGTTCAGCGCCGAGAGGCGGATGGCGGCCGTCTGGCCTTCATGCAGCTGGTCGATCGACGTGCGCAGAACCTGCGCCTCGATGATCAACGGCACATGCGCTGGCAGGATTTCCATGATCGGCTTGCCCGTGGTGATGACACCGCCCGCCGTATGGTAATAGGCGCGGATCACGGTACCGTTGACGGGCGAACGGATCACCGTCCGCTCGAGCACGCCCTGCGCTTCGCGGGCCTGTTCGCGCACGCTATCGAGATCGGAATCAGCGCTTTCGAGCGCATCGAGCGCTGCCTGCTTGTTGGAGTTGACGGCGATGACGGCTTCCTGGCGGAACTTGGCGATCTCGGCTTCGCTCTCGTTGAGCTCGCCTTGCAGGCGCGAAATATCGCCCATCGCGTCAGCCATTGCGCGTTCGATAGCCAGCAGGTCGGTCTTGCGCATGTAGCCGACCTTGACGAGGCGGGCCTTGGAATCGCGCTCTTCGGTGAGCAGTGAAAGCTGCCGTTCGAAGGAGTCCTTCTGGCCGCTATAACCCTTGAAGCGAAAGTCGAGCGAGGCGATGTTCTTGTCGATCAGGTTCAGCTGTTCTTCAAGTTTGACCTGCTTGCTGCGGAACACGATATTCTGGCTCTGGATGATCGAACCGACATCCGGATCGCTGGCCTCGGCCATGACGACCGCGGGGATCTTCAGATCCTTGTCGCCGGCAGCTTCGGCCCGCAACCGGGCGACTACCGCCTCCAGGCGCAGCCGCCGGAGCTTGAGCATGCGGTCATTCGACAGCGCCGCTGTCGGGTCGAGGGTCAGGAGGACGTCACCTTCCTTGACGACGTCGCCTTCACTCACCCGCATGTCCTTGATGATGCCGCCCTCGAGATGCTGGACGACCTTGTTGTTGCCCGTGGCAACGAAGCTGCCCTGCGCGATGATCGCCGAGGCCAGCGGCGCCGTGCCGGCCCAGATGCCGAAACTGCCGAAGGAAGCAGCAAGGACGCTGAGGCCGATGATGCTGTGATAGCGGATCGAGCGCGGAACCTCGCTATACCATTCGATGGGATTGTTGCTCGTCTGCAGAGTGGTACTCGCCATTTCGATTTAACCTTCGATACGCGGCTGGGGACGATTGTTATTGTTGTTGCCCTGGATGGCTTGCAGCACTTCCATACGCTCGCCGAACATCCCGACCGAGCCATCCTTGAGCAGAAGGATCTTGTCTACGCACTGCAGCAGGGCAGGGCGTTGCGTAATGGTGACGGTGGTAATGCCCTGCTTCTTGGCATGGATCAGCGCGCGCGCAAGAGCTGCCTCACCCTGCGTGTCGAGGTTCGAGTTCGGCTCGTCGAGCACCACGAATTTCGGGCTGCCGAAGAAGGCGCGGGCTAGCGCGATACGCTGTTTCTGGCCGCCGGAGAGCGGCGCGCCATCGGCGGCAACCACCGTTTCATAGCCCTGCGGGAAGCTGGCGATCAGCTCATGAACGTCGGCAAGCACGGCTGCTTCGTAGATCTGATGGTCCTCGACGTCATCGCGCATGCGGCAGATGTTGGCCTTGATCGTTCCCGGAAACAGCTGCACGTCCTGCGGCAGATAGCCGATGCTTTCGCCGAACTGCCGCTGATCCCAATTGCGCAGGTCCATGAGGTCGAGGCGTACGTTGCCGGAGGTCGGCAGGATCGAACCAACCAGCATCTTGCCGAGCGTCGTCTTGCCGGAACCCGAATTGCCGATGACGGCAAGGGATTCGCCCTTCTTCAGCGAGAATGAGATGCCGTTAAGGATGACCTTCTTCTGCGGCGGCGGAACGAAGAGGATGCGCTCGACATCGAGGCGGCCTTCCGGATTGGGCAGGCGCAGGCGCGGGAAGTTCAGCGGCGAATTGATCAGCAGCTGCTTGATGCGGCCATAGGCGGCGGCAGAACGGTTGAACTGATGCCAGCCTTCGATCGCGCCTTCGATCGGCGCCAGCGCGCGTCCGGAGACGATCGAAGCCGCGATCACCATGCCGCCCGTCAGCTCGCCCGATAGCGACAAATGCGCGCCCCAGCCAAGCAGTGCCACCTGCGTGATCATCCGGCAGGCCTTGGAGATGCCCGAGAAGATGATGTTGCGGTCCTGGGCGGCGACATGGCTTTTCAGCGATCCCGCCGTTTCCCGGCCCCACATCTTCACGGCTTCCGGGATCATCGCCAGTGCGTTGATGATCTGCGAATTGCGGGCCATCGAATCGAGATGGAAATTTGCGCGGCTGAGATAGCCATTGGCTTCGGCGAACGGGCGGGCCGTGAAGCGCTGGTTCAGATAGGCGATGAAGAACAGCACCGCGCAGCAGACCATGATGATGATGCCGAGATGCGGGTGGACGAGATAGACCACGACGATGAACAGCGGCATCAGCGGTGCGTCGAGGAAGGCGATCAGCGTGCCCGACGTGATGAAGCCGCGCAGCTGCTGCAGATCCTGCAGGATCTGGTAGTCCTTGCCCGTTCCGTGCAGCGAGGCGCGTGCTGCAGCGCTGAGGATCGGCGCGCCGAGCTGAACTTCGAGCTCGACAGCCGTGCGCATCAGGATGAAACGGCGGATCGAATCGAGAAATGCCTGGATCAGCACAGCGCCGAGCACGGCAATCGTCAACATGACGAGCGTGTCGATCGACCGGCTGGTCAGCACGCGGTCGGAGATCTGGAACAGATAGAGCGGGATCGCCAGGAGCAGCACGTTGATCGCAATGGTGAAGGCCATGACGATCACCATGTTGCGGCGGATCGCGGCGATGCCCTTGGCAAGGCTGGCTGCGAAATTCACCGGTTCGCTGCGCTTGTGGAAGTTGGCGCCGTTTCCGCCGCCTCCACCGCCGCCGCCACCTGAATCGGTATCCTTGCCATTGCCGCCACCACCAGTCTTCAGCCGGCGTTCGTTGTCCTGCAGCGGACCGGTATTGCCTTCGATGGTCTTGCCGAAGGGAATGGCGGCAGGGCTCTGCTTCAGTTCAGGCGCGGCCTCGGGTATAGCAATTGGAATTTCCGGGCTTTCAGGCGTCCGGCGCGCGACAGTCTCTTCCTCAACCGGTGCCGCTTTCTCCATCACGGGCGCAACGGGTTCTGCAGCAGCGGCGATTGGTTCTGCGGTCGCGATGATTTCAGACTCAGGAGGGGGCGCTTCGGCGACAAGCTCGATCACGGGCTCCGCGGTCTTGGCCTCAACCTCGGACGTTGCTTCGACGACGGTGTCCGCTTCTGCATCGATGGCCACGGAGGGTTCGGCCTCAGCGGCCGCTGCCGGAACCTCGGCAATATCTTCGGACGCAGCGGCACGGAACACCGCATCGGCGCGCGCTGCGGATTCTGCCTGTGCCGCAGCCCTTGCGGCAGCACGCTTTGCCGTCAGCTGGCGAAGGTTCGCCACGGCATCGTCGATCGCCGACATGCACTCGTCGGTCATGTCCTCATCGAAGGCACTGCCGCGGCGGCCAAGTCCCAAAGTCCGGCTTCCGGTGAAGGTGTTCTTTGGAATGTGATTCATGGGAGCGTTTCCCTCTACTCAAAACTATGCAGTGACGCCTTGCATCACGTCCGGGTGGGTCAGCGTCCATGAAAGATCGTGGCCGCCGTTGATTGTGGCGTCCTCGGAGCCTGCGTGATGCGTTGCGTCATCGCCGAGAAATGCGATGACCTCATTTGCAAGTGGCGCGGATTGCGGCTGGGAGGTGTCGTGTTCGACGAGGCCGCTCTGGATCAGGATGGCATCCGAATAGAGCTGTCCGCCGAGATAGGTCGTGTGGCCGAACGTGTCGTAATCCAGGATCTGCGCGATATTGACGACAGCGTTGCTGCCGGTATCGACATGGATCGTGGCATTCTGGTTGTTCTGGGCGATCGCTGAGATCGCGTGGGTGACGTCGTCTGAATCGCCGAGCAGGCTGACCTGCTTGATGACGTTGACATCGTAGAGATTGCCGGTGATGTAGAGGACGTTGAGCCCGGCCTGGCCTGCGAAATTGGCGTCATGCGCCAGCCCCGACGGCATCGATGCGTCACGCTCTTCGATCGCTTTCTGCGTCTGCACCATATAGTCTGGCATCGCTTGGAAACGGTCGTTGGCGCCGACATTGTGGATTTCGGCCAGGTTCCAGATCAGGTTGTTGCCCGACTGGATGGTCGCACCCGGAGCGCCGGGTTCGCCGCGTGCCCAATCGTTGTCATAGAGGACTGCGATCTGCGAAATGACGTTCATGTCGAGGACGTTGCCGCCAACGATCACCAGATCATATTGCATGCCGATGCCGAACATCGACGCGAAATTCACGGATGCGTTGCCGCCCGTCAGCACGGTTGCTTCCGTGCCGGTGGCGGTAATCGTCATCGTGTCGTTGTCGTTGATGAAGTGATACTGCTCGATCCAGTTGACGAAGGACACGTCGCCATCGACGACGCTGACGCGCCAGGCGGTCGGGAAGATCGGGTCGTGACCTGTATCGCCTGAAGTCGCGTGTTGAGAGCCGCCATCGTCATAGACGCTGCGCTGGAAGCTCGCGATGTTCTTGGCAACAGTCGCAGCGCTTCCCGAGGTGTCGAACATGCTGTCGATATGGTCATGGTCGCTGTAGACGTAACTCTGCGAGATCGCGTCGATCTGATGGTAGTTGCCCATTACTGCGGTCACCGAGGATATGACGGCGGTATCGGTGATGGCGACGATATTGGCGAGCACATTGGCGCCGGCGGCCACGTCGAGGCTGTTGAGTGGTCCGCTATGCTGCTCGATCGGCAGGTCGGTCTTGCCGGTCTCGGGATCTTCCGGCGGTTTCGCGATGCCTCTGTCCGGCATGTAGTCGTCGAGAACGGGCGCTGCATCGGCGAGCTTGCCGTTGATGTAGACTGCACCTGTCAGCTCGGTGCCGCCGATGTCGCGGCCTGCATCGACATAGCTATAAGTCTGCCCGCTCGTATCGGTGTCGTCGCTGCCATAAGTCTGCAGCTCGCCGTCAGGGCCGGGTGTTCCCGAGTCGAGGACCGAGTTGACATAGGTATGAATGTTGTCGGCAATCGTCTTCAGCGCATCGGCGCTGTCAGTGCGGTCGAGACTGATGAACGGTGACGCAGCTTCGGCCTTTTCCTGGAGATAGAGCAGTTGCGCAGTGACGAAGCTCGTATCCCGGAATTCGGCATCGCGGTCCGTCATGTTCAGATAGTCGTCGTCGTAGAGGATGTTCACCTGCGCGACATGCGCGACCATCGACCCAGGTCCTTGAAAGACCTGCAGCTCCGGATCTTCACCGGGCATGCTGAAGCTCGGGATATAATGGAGGCCGCTGAAGTCGCGATGCGCGAGATCGGAAAGCTTCGCCAGACTCTCTTCGAAGGCGTGCCCATAAAAGCGCGGATGGGCGAAATTGATGTCGTAGGCCAACGAGCGGTACGGTGCGCTCGGGTCAAAGTCCTTGAGTTGCAGATCCGATGAAAACGCCGCCGCCCGGATTTCGTCCTCGGGCTGGATGGCGACGTCCTCATTCGGGCGCGCCCCTTCCGCATATACATTGCGTGCTCTCGCCTCTTCGACCGCCGTATCGAATAGACCGATGAAGTGCGCAATGATTTCGGAAATCTTCTCGCTATGCATGATGGCCCCTCCCGTTTGACACGGTGTCCGGCCTGATCTGCAGCATATCCGCCCTTGGATACTCTCGTGTGCTGCGTTTCAAGCCGCCAAACTGCACCGGCGCGAACGCCGGTGCAGCAGGTCTTGGACTTTGCTTGAGGTTACGCGGCACCGCCGTCGTGCGAGTCCTGGCCCGTGGTATGCGAGTCATGTCCGATCGCATCGAACGTGTTGCTGAGCATGTTCGCGCCCTGCACGAGCTCCATGTGGATGCCCGAATTCGCAAGGATCGCAGATGCGTCCGCAACGCTCGAACCGTTCACGTCGTCGCCTGCGCCGCCGGTCCAGCCGCCATGATGGCTGAGGTCCATGCCGTCAGCGCCATGTGCGTTACCGCCATCCACCGACAGTTTGTTGTCGGCGTTGGAAGCATCCATCTTCATGCCCCAGGAGGTGTCCTGGTCCGCCAGGTGGTTTGCCTGGACGGCACTGAAGGCGTTGCCGTTGTTGAAGGCACCGTTCAGGATGTTGTCGATGTCAAGCGTGAAGGAGAAGTTGTCGCCGAGGTTGAAGTTGACGTCGTTGCCGGCCACTCCAAGATTATCGAAGTCCTTGACGTCGTGAATGGTCGCGAAGTCGGTATCGGTCTTGTTGAAGCTGTCGGCAGTGTTCGTCGTGTCGTTGTCGGTCTTGTTGAAGCTGTCAGCCGTGTTGAAGCTGTCCGATGTCGTGGTTGTCTTGACGTCGGTATCGGTGACAGTCTTGATGTCGGTGTCGGTCTTCGTGTTGATATCGTTGTCGCTGTACGACTTGCTGTCGTAGCTCCAGTCATAGTCGGACTTCACATTGGTATCAGCATCGTTGATGTTGGTGTTGGTCGTCGTATTCGTGGTCTTGCTGTCGTAGTCCCAATCGTAGCTGTTGTCGCGATTGTTGCCGTTCAGCAGGTCGAGCGTCGCATCGACGGTGATATCCGAGCTGTTGTCGCTGTGATCACTGTTGTCGCTGTTATCGCTATTATCACTGTTGTCGGTATTGGTCGTGTTGTCACGATTGTCGCCATTGGCGAGGCCGCCAATATAAGCGGTGGAATTATCCGAAGTGTCCGGATCATTGATTGCGGTATTGCCCAGGAAGCCGTCTGCAAGCGCACCGATGTTATTGGTCTCGGTGTCGCCGCCCGGCTGATAATTCTGGCTCATTTCGCTTCCTCCAAAGGAATTCGGAGCAGTGTGCGAAATCCCTCTCATCTCAAATGGGATTTTACTCGCGCTTACTCCGATACTGATTACTCATATGCAGATGTATGCATTACCTGGTCATCTGCGGTTCAATTCCGGTTTGTTGGCCAAACCTGATGTATTGGATTGCGCGTAACTCAGTACAAGGACGCACAGATCTAGCTCCGCAATCATGTGATTGAAGACTTCATGCTTTCAGTTGTTTGAGTTGCCCCAATGGAAAAGCAGAGATATCGCAGTCGCGAGGGGATATTCCGCGTTTCCGGTGCCGCAATTGAGCGACAATACGACTTTGACCGAGAAGAACCGAGCTTCCTAGATACCAATTCGGGCTAGCGCGTTGGAACTCACTGTGGCTCGCCCGGACTGATCAAGGCGTTTCAAGATGACCTCTGTTCGCTGGCAATGAAACCGCATGCAGCCACCCCCATTTGCGGGCAATTGGGCCGCTTCGTTTCGCTCCACCTCTAAGTCAAAAGTCTTGCATAAGTAACATTCCGGTTAATTGGCGCTGTCCAAAAGAGTGAAAAAGACGACGCACCTACTATTGGTTCGAAAATACCATAAAGGACCAAAAATAACCGACTATATACCCCATAAGTTATCTAGGATGGGGTGGATACAACCAGAACAATAGGAAATGTCATTGTATATTTACAAAAACTAACCCGTTTGGGCCATTTCCTTCAATGGAACTTCGTATTACCATAATTAAGAAATGGCTAACTAATGAAGACGGGAATTACGAGGGGTGCCCGTCCGGGCCGCCCGGAAGTATCACTCAAAGCATTTGTAACGTGTAACGCTATGGGGAGGCGTAAATGTTCATGACTGCGTCGAAGACTGGTGATGCCGATCAGAGCCGAAAGTTCGGTCCCGCCGGGGACACAATACTTGTCATTGCGAATGCCGACTTGTTCTCCGAATGCCTCGTCGAGGCGCTGGCGAAGAAGTTTCCGAGTTGCGAAGTCATCAGCAGGGGCTATTCCAAGGCCATGCTGCAGAATGATGCCAACGATGCCACGCTGGTTCTCTTCTACCACATTACCGGAACGGAGCTCAGCGATGCTCTGGCGACTGTCAGGGAAAATCATCCAGCGACATCGATCGGTCTCGTCGTCGAAGCGATCGACATGATGGAGCCCTATATCAACCGGCTCGTCGAGGCCCGCGTCATCGATGGCGTCCTGCCGCTCAATCTAAGGCTCGACGTGTTCATGGCAGCTGTCGATCTTCTGATGAAGGGTGGCGAGCATTTCCCGTCGGCACTGCTGAACCGCCTGACCAACCAGGCACCTGAGCGCTCGCTTTACGAGGCACGCTCCGTTGCGGTGGCCGGGGCAGGGGCGATGCGGCTGAGACAGGGCGATATGTCGTCCCTGACGACGCGCGAGGTGCAGATCCTTGATCTGATCTGTAAGGGCACGCAGAACAAGATCATTGCCGATGAACTCCATCTGTCGGAGAACACGGTCAAGGTTCACGTCCGCAACATCTACAAGAAGATGAATGTGCGCAATCGCACCGAAGCAGCCTCGCGGTTCTTCAGCAGCGAAGCGAACAATCCGACGGGAAGATGGCGGAACTGATTACCGGTCAATATGATCAATGAGCAGGCCGCGCGAAACAGCGCGGCTTCTCCAGCCGGTAGCGTTGCAGACGTCGATGCGCTGATGCGCGTGTCCGCAGCCAGGCGAAGCGCAAATCGCGAATAATTTTCAATCACAAAGAATCTGATGAATCCGCGTTCGTTTGAACGGGCGGCTGTTCAACGGTGAGCACCGGCGACTTGCCGGCTTGGGAACAGGCCTGAAAACGAAAACGGCGCCTAACGGCGCCGTTTTGGGTGTATCGCATTCGCCGCTGATTAGCGGAACGAACGGGATGCAATGTTACGGATCTCGTAGCGGCTGATGCCGATATCGGAGAGGGTCTGGTTGGACAGGTTGCCGAGTTCGTTGAGCGTACGGCGGTAGCTAATCCAGCTCTTTGCAATGCGGATCGGGTTCATTGTCTTCATCCTTAGAAGTGTCTCGCGGCCGGCGTCATCGCCGTCTCTGCGCTTGGACATTCATATAGTGGATCTCTGTCATATTGTGCAGTGCAAAGAAAAGGCATCTGCTATGCGTTTGTGCAATGATCTGCCCGCGAAATGCGCAGGTGTGATTTTTTGAGCGGCTAAATTGAGCCTTTTTATCTGCAACTCTTACGAAAGTGTAAATTTCAGACAAAAGAAAACGCCCGTTGCGTGAGCACCGGGCGTTTTGAGAAGGAGATCAGCTTGGGAGGACGCTGATCGCCTGAATTAGCGGGCGGCTGCCTCGCGAGCGACGCGATGGATCTCCGACCGGTCGATGCCGAGGTCGTGCAATTCGCGGTTGCTCATGCGGCCGAGTTCGCTAACGGTCTGACGGTACTTGCGCCAGTTGTTGAAAGAGCGAGTAATGTTCATTTTGATCCCCTTTCCGAGGGTTCGCATCTGCCAGCTGCAGCCTATCCGCGCTGGCTTTCATTTGATGGGCTGAATATATGCTGCGCCGCAAAGAACGAATAGAGACAAGATTTCAAGTCACCTATGCGCTTTGCGCAGGTCTGGCGCCGTGAATTACATGATTTTGCCGCTTTCTGGTCAATGAATAGGCAGAATGATATTCCCCAGCGTGCCTATTGCCGGTGGTCCGGCGCCAGCTGCGGCTGAGAGTGTTTTTCGAGGCGCGCAAAGGGAGGCCGGATGCCCGGAGTAGGCGCCGCCGCGGCAGCGCTCAACATTTCCGGCTTACGGCAGGATATGTATCTATAGCTTCTCGCGCGCCGCCGGCTCCATCCGCAGACATCAAGCGGCATATATGCATTCCGGCTGATTTAATCGTTTAACCACCCGTTAAACAAAACGCCCACCGGGGGAGGATCCGGTGGGCGTCATGTAGGTGACTGACAACTGGGAGGAGGAGTGTTGTCAGTCTATCGGAGTGCGCTGGGAGGAGGAGTGCGCATCTCCGAATTCTTTATACGGACATCATATCCGCAGGCTTCCGGTTAACCGGGCCGGGCTGCCACGCCCGCGCTTCTTGAAGATCTAAATAGTATGACTAATCATTATTTTGCAGTGCAATATTTTCATAGTGGCTATGCGCATCGTGCATGCCTTTCTACAATGACCATATATTAGAACATTGGCGTTAATTGTCGGTTAAGAAGTGCACCAAGTTCATGCAGGGCGTTTCTTGCATTTCGAGCGCGGGATTGCCTAACCGGATCACCGGCGATAACGCTAAGGGATGCCATCACGGGGGCGGAGGCTGATATGTATCGAGGCAGGTTGGAGCGTGATCTTTCGGTGTGGGTCGGCAAGGGATTAATCCCCGAGGCGACTGCCGAACTGCTGCTCGGGGAATATGACAGCCGTCCGGCGAGCTTCAGTCTCGGCCGGGTGCTGATGGTACTGGCCGCTGTCCTGCTGGGTGCGGCCCTGCTGCTGCTCGTCGCGTCCAACTGGGAGGCCATTCCACGGCTGGTGCGCGCCGGCGCGATCCTGGCGGTGATCTGGATGGCCTATCTCGGCGCTGCCGCCCTGTTTGCCCGCGGCGCGATTGCCGCAGCCAATGCGCTGCTTGTCGTCGGCGTCCTCAGCTTCGGCGGGGCCATATCGCTGATCGGGCAGATGTATCATCTGTCCGGCGACGAGCAGACGGTCATGTATCTCTGGTTCGCCATCGCTGCCATTTCGGCCGCGCTCTTCCGCTCGGGTCCGGCAACGGCAATCGCGGGCTTTCTCTCCTGGGCGTCCTTTGGTGTCTATCTCAGCAATTACGACACCCGCTGGGTCGGTGCCGGCGCCTGGGCGCCGCTGGCAATGAGCGTCGTCCTCATTGCGCTGGTTCGCTACACCGACGCCGGCCGGTCACGCCACCTTGCCTACTTCCTGGTGGTCGGCTGGCTGGCATGGCTTTATACCTTGCACGACGATTTCTGGCTGGCCGCAGCGTATGTGGTCTGCGGTCTCGCGGTGTTCCTGGCCGTCAGCCTGCCGCCGTTACGCAATTCCGCCTTCATCAAGGCCGCGGGGGCTGCGCCGGCCTTCTACGCATTCCTGATCGCCACCGTCGGTTTGCTGCTGCTCAATATAGAACTTCAGAAAGGCGGCGCGCTTGTCGTTCTCAGCCTGGTCACGCTGGCCATCGCCGTATTGGCAATCGCGCTGCAGGGCCGGGATAACGGTGCCGTTCGCTATCTGGCCTATCTGATGTTCGCAGCCGACGTTCTCTATCTGGCATCGGAGACGGTCGGCTCGATCCTTGGCACATCCAGTCTCTTCCTTCTCTCCGGCGTCTTCGTTGCTCTGGTCGCCTGGCTGGTGATCCGGCTGGAACGGCGCTTCGGTGGAAAAAAGGCGGAGGTGGCCCAATGAGCGCGATCGTCTCGAGCCGCAATCCGGCAAGGCGTTATATGGTGGCGGCGCTTGTCGCTGCCGGTCTGCAGACCGCGGTACTCGGCTATATCATAGAGAGCCGTGCTGCTATTCTGCGCGGCGGCGCGGAGGTCGTCCTCAAGACTGCGCCCGTCGATCCGCGCGACTTCCTGCGCGGCGATTACGTCGTCCTGAACTATGACATCTCCTCCGTGCCGGTCAGCAGCGTCAAGGGCGGGCTTCCATCTGCCGCCGGCGAACAGGTGCTGTGGGTGCGGTTGAAGCCGCAGGCCGATGGCTTCTGGAACGTCGCCGAATCGTCATTCTCTGCGCTGCCGGAAGAGAGCGGCAGCGCGGTGATCAGAAGCCAGCCTTTCTATAGTTATGGCCCGGCCGGCGGCGACAGCATGCGCGTCGAGTATGGCATCGAGCGCTATTATGTTCCTGAGGGCGAGGGCAAGCCACTTGAGGAGGCCCGGCAGGATGGTCAGGTCTCGGTTGCGGCCCGTGTTTCGGCCGATGGAACGGCGCAGATCAGGAGCCTGCTCGTCGATGGGAAGGCAGCCTATGAGGAGCCGCTTTACTGATTGGAGGAGAGGCCTGTGGATTGCCGCTCGCCGGGCGGTTGATCGCTGTCATCCGGCCTTCATTTTTCCTTTGCCTCTACCAAATCGGGTGATATAGAGACGCCGCGCTCCGGAAGGCCTCATGCGCAGGCATATGCATGCGGTTTTGCGAACGCGGGTATGGTGAAATTGGTAGACACGCCAGATTTAGGTTCTGGTGCCGCAAGGCGTGGGAGTTCAAGTCTCTCTACCCGCACCAAAGCTGGCTTGCAGGCGGGATATCCCGATTACCCGGCAGGATGGCGCCGTCCCCCTTAACGGCGGGATGTATTGGAATTTGAAGAACAAAGCCACGCGCGGCCAAATTGTCCGGCGTCGTGCTCATCGAAACGAAGGCGTCTGGGCACGGCCGCCAACGAAATGAAGGTAGGAAGACATGCAGGTTATCGAAACGCTCGCTGAAGGGCTGAAGCGCGAAATCAAGGTCGTTATCCCGGCCAAGGACATGGAAAGCAAGCTGAACGAGCGTCTTGCCGACGTGAAGGACAAGGTCCGTATCAACGGCTTCCGTCCGGGCAAGGTACCGCCGGCTCATCTCAAGAAGGTCTACGGCAAGTCGATCATGGCCGACCTCGTCAACGAGATCGTCCGCGAACAGCCGACCCAGATCCTTTCCAGCCGTGGCGAGAAGTCCGCTACCCAGCCGGAAATCGCCATGACCGAAGACAAGGACGAAGCCGAGAAGATCCTCGCCGCTGAGAAGGACTTCGAATTCACGCTGTCCTACGAAGTCCTGCCGCCGATCGAACTGAAGTCCACCAAGGGCATCAAGATCACCCGCGAAGTCGTCGATATCTCCGACGACGAAGTCAACGAACAGGTCCTGAAGGTTGCCGAGAGCGCCCGCTCTTACGAAACCAAGAAGGGCAAGGCTGCTGACGGCGACCGCATCACCATGGACTACGTCGGCAAGGTCGACGGCGTTGCCTTCGACGGCGGCACCGATCAGGGCGCCGAACTGGTTCTCGGCTCCGGCCGTTTCATCCCGGGCTTCGAAGAACAGCTCGTCGGCACCAAGGCTGGCGACGAAAAGACCATCACCGTGACGTTCCCGGCCGATTACCCGGCCAAGAACCTCGCTGGCGCTGAAGCCACCTTCGACGTCACCGTCAAGGACGTTGCTGCTCCGGGCGAAACCGAAATCAACGACGAACTGGCCAAGAAGCTCGGCCTCGAATCGGCTGACCGCCTGCGCGAAATCGTTCGCGGCCAGATCGAATCGCAGTACGGCTCGCTGACCCGCCAGAAGGTCAAGCGTCAGATCCTCGACCAGCTCGACGAGATGTACAAGTTCGATACGCCGAAGTCGCTTGTTGACGCTGAGTACAACGGCATCTGGAGCCAGGTGAACAACGACCTCGCACAGTCGGGCCGCTCGTTCGAAGACGAAGGCACGACCGAAGACAAGGCGCAGGAAGAGTACAAGACGCTCGCTGAACGCCGCGTCCGCCTCGGCCTCGTTCTCTCCGAAATCGGCGAAAAGGCCGGCGTCGAAGTCTCCGAAGACGAAATGCAGCGTGCGATCTACGAACAGCTGCGCCAGTATCCGGGCCAGGAAAAGCAGATCCTCGAGTTCTTCCGCAGCCAGCCGGGTGCAGCCGCTTCGATCCGCGCTCCGATCTTCGAAGAGAAGGTCATCGACCATCTGCTGACCGAAATCGACGTCACCGACAAGAAGGTCACCAAGGAAGAGCTGCTCGCCGACGAAGAAGGCGAAGGCTCCGACAAGGACGCCAAGAAGACCGCCCCGAAGAAGAAGGCAGCTGCCAAGGCTGAAGCTTCCGAAGGTGAAGAAGCAGCTCCGAAGAAGAAGGCTGCTCCGAAGAAGAAGGCTTCCGAAGGCGACGCTGAATAATCGGCTGATCCCTTATGGATTTTCGAAGGCCTCGCCGCTTGCGGCGGGGCCTTTTTGTTTGTCATCGAGCGTCCTGACTCCGAGCTGTGAAGAAGTTTCATATTTGCTAATCAGTGCCTTGCAGTGTGAAGCTGATCCTTTACACTTCTGGATTGCGACGATGTGCAAAGGGGAAAATCTTGGCCTTCCAGAACAGCGCCATTGAGTCCGAACAGGCCGATTGGCAGGCGGCAGAGTCCGGCTTTTTCACCTGGGATATCGTGGCGAACCTGCTCTATGCCGATGGTGCGGTCGCTGAGCTTTTCGGCCTTGATTACGTCAAGACCGAGCACGGCCTGCCGCTGGATATCTATATCGAGCGCATTCATCCGGAAGACCGCGCGAATGTGGCTGCGGCCATCCACGAATCGATCGCGACAGGCGAACCGGAGCAGCAGAGCTACAGGACGCGCCAGGCTGACGGTCGCTACAGCTATGTGATGGTCTTTGGCCGCTGCTTCCGCGACAAGGCGGGCATTCCGTCGCTCTATGCCGGCATCATTTGTCCGGTGTCCGATGAGCCGATGCTGACCAAGCCATTGGTGAAATACTGCCTCACGGCCTACGATATCGCCGTTCGCGAAGGTAACCACGCTGTTGCCAAGCACCTGCAGGCGGCGCTTGGCGAACTCGACTGGATGAAACCAGATGGTTTGCTGGCGAATTGAGCCGGCTTAGCCGGGAAGCGCTCTAAAGCTCCGACTTGATATCGCCCATGCGGTTCCAGGCGTCGAGGCCTGCAATCTTGTAGGCTTCGGCAAGCGTCGGATAGTTGAAGGTGTTCTCGACGAAATATTCGACGGTACCCTTCAGGTTCAGCACGGCCTGGCCGATATGAACGAGCTCGGTGGCGCCTTCGCCGACGATATGGACGCCGAGCAGGCGCCGCGTCTTCAGCGAGAAGATCAGCTTCAAAAGGCCGGTATCGAGGCCCATGATATGGCCGCGCGAGGTCTCGCGGAAACGGGCGATGCCGCATTCATAGGGAATGCCGCGTTCCTTCATCTCTTCCTCAGTCAGGCCGCAGGTGGAGATTTCAGGGACGGCATAGATGCCGTAGGGGAAGTATTTCGGCGGCTCCTTGGCAACGGCGCCGACGGCGACGCGTGCCGCGATGCGGCCCTGTTCCATCGAGGTCGAGGCAAGGCTCGGAAAGCCGACGACGTCGCCGGCGGCATAGATGTTCGGTACCGAGGTCTGGAACGTTTCCGGATTGACCTTCAGGCGGCCGCGATTGTCGGCTTCGAGGCCAATGGCCGGCAGGTTGAGCGTATCGGTGGCACCCATGCGTCCGGCGGCAAACAGCACCATGTCGGTGACCAGGTGGCGGCCATTATCGAGTGTCAGCTGCACCTTGCCATTGTCGAGCTTCTCCACCTTGTCGGCCTTCTGGCCGAGCAGCAGTTTCATGTTGCGGTCACGCAGCTGATAGGTGAAGTCCTCGATGATTTCCTTGTCGATGAAGTCGAGCATTGTCGACTTCGGATCGATGACGGTCACGGCGGTGTCGAGCGCGCTGAAGATCGTCGCATATTCGATACCGATAACGCCGGCGCCGATGACGACCATCGAGCGCGGCAGTTCCTCGATATCGAGCAGCTCGTCGCTGTCGATGATCGCCTTGCCGTCGAAGGGCATGTAATCGGGCCGGAACGGCTTGGTGCCGACAGCAAGCAGCACGCTTGCCGCGGAGACCTGGATCGTTTCACCGTCATCCTTGACGACCTGCAGCGTCGCGGCGTCGATGAAGCTCGCCTTGCCGCGCATATGCTGCACGCGGTTGCGGGCGAACTGATGTTCCAGGACTTCGACTTCATGATCAAGGGTGATCAGCAGGCGGCGGCGAAGGTCCTCTGCGCTGATCTGGTCCTTGACGCGATAGGCCCGGCCGTAGAAGCCGCGTTCGCGCCAGCCGGAGAGATTGAGCGCCGTTTCGCGCAAGGTCTTGGACGGGATCGTACCGGTATGGACGGAGACGCCGCCCACCCGCTTGCCCTGTTCGATGACCAGAACCTTCTTGCCGAGCTTGGCTGCCTGAATGGCGCCACGGCGGCCTGCGGGGCCGCTGCCCACAACAACGAGATCGTACTGGAACATGGCTCAGCCCCGGCTGGAAGAGGAATCAAATATTGCGCCGCAAAAATGTCGCGCATTCACCGGTAGCTGGTCAATGTTACAGATGGTTTAAGGCGCTGGTATCAAGAATTACCGAAGCCAAGCAGGGGTTCCATCTTCTCGAAGGTAATATCCATCGGGAAAGCATGCGAAAACGAGTAGGGGATATGGCCGTAAAGCAGCGACAGCTGGCCCTCCGCGACCTTTTCACTCTTGCCGGCGATGGCAGCGAGATAGAGCGCCGAAGCGAGCCCCGTACGGTCTGCGCCTGCCTGGCAATGGATCAGGAGCGGCTTCGGCGCGTCGCGCATGATGGCGATGAGCTGCAGAGCCTGTTCAGGCGTCAATTCCCTCGAGGAATTCATCTTGAAATCGATATGCTTGATCCCAAGCGCGTTCGATTGGGCGATCTCGCTGTCGTACCAGCTCTTGCTGCCGTTCTCGCCCCTTAGATTGAGGATCGTCTTGATGCCGTAGCTGCCTTCCAGCCGGGCGATCGCCGAGGCGGAAGGCTGCGAGGAGCGATAGACTTCCCCGGGCACGACGGCGTGGAAATTGTTCGTCGCCAGCAGATGGACATAGTAGCCGCCAATCAGCAGCACGAGCAGGCCGGTGAGGCTGAGAATGCGTTTGGCGATCGGGGAAATGGTCAGGCGCGGAAATCTCGGTGTCATCGAATCTCAAGCTCGGGTCGCGCTGCGAAAAGAGCAGCATGCGCTCTTTGCAAGTCGAAGCTGACAGACACCTGAAGGAAACTGTGATGGTAGCTAGATTAGCCTGAGCCCCTTAAGGCTGGCATGGCCGTCCTTGCCAATGATGATGTGGTCGTGAACCGTTATGCCGAGCGGCTTTGCCGTATCGATGATCATCTTCGTCATATCGATATCGGCGCGCGAAGGCGTCGGGTCGCCGGAGGGATGGTTGTGGACCAGGATCAGCGCGGTTGCCGAAAGCTCCAGCGCGCGCTTCACCACTTCGCGCGGATAGACAGGCGTGTGATCGACCGTGCCGCGCCCCTGCACCTCGTCGGCGATCAGCGCGTTGCGTTTATCGAGGAAGAGAATGCGAAACTGCTCACGGGTTTCGTGCGCCATCGCCGCATGGCAATACTGGATCACCGACGACCAGGAACCGAGCACTTGCTTGTTGCGCAACTCGCTCTTCAGCGTGCGTTGCGCCACCGCGGCGATCAGCTTGAGATCCAGCGCCACCGTCTCGCCGATGCCCTTGACCTCCTGCAGCAGCCCGGCCGGCGCGCCGAAGACGGCGGCGAGCGTGCCGAAGCGGTCGAGCAGGGCTTTGGCGATCGGCTTGGTGTCGCGCCGCGGGATCAGGCGGAAAAGCAGAAGCTCCAGGATTTCGTAATCGGCCAGCGCCCCGTCGCCATTTTCGCGGAAGCGGTTTCGTAGCCGCTCGCGGTGGCCGTGATAATGCTGCTCTCCGCCAAGGGCAGGCGGTGCTGAAGCCGCTTTCGCCATCGAGGGTTTTGCGGGCTGCTCGGCAAAGAACAGGCGCTCGTCGATATCCGGTTCGCCGACAGGCAAATCGTCGAAAGGCAGTTCGTCATCGGAAGTCAGAACCGGGCCTTTCGCCATCTTCGTTTCACCCGTTGAGCGGCGCGAGCCCCGGACGGTCGAGACCACCGGGCGACAGTGTGAAGATCTCGCATCCGCTGGCGGTGACGCCGACGGTGTGTTCGTATTGCGCCGAAAGCGAGCGGTCGCGGGTGACTGCCGTCCAGCCGTCGGCCAGAACCTTCACATGAGGACGCCCGAGATTGATCATCGGCTCGATGGTGAAGATCATGCCTTCCCGCAATTCCGGCCCCTCGTTGGCGCGGCCGTAATGCAGGATATTCGGCGAATCGTGGAACAGGCCGCCGACGCCGTGTCCGCAGAAATCACGCACGACAGAGCAGCGCTCGGCTTCGGCATAGGTCTGGATCGCTTCGCCGATCGCGCCGGTGCGGGCACCCGGACGCACGGCGCCAATTCCGCGCATCAGTGATTCATGGGTGACCTCGAGAAGCCGTTCGGCCGCGCGCTTCAGCTGACCGACCGGATACATGCGGCTCGAATCGCCGTGCCAGCCGTCGACCACATAGGTGACGTCGATATTGACGATGTCGCCATCGCGCAGTGGCTTGGCATCGGGAATGCCGTGGCAGACGACGTGATTGATCGAGGTGCAGGTCGATTTCGTGTAGCCGCGATAATTCAGTGTCGCCGGATAGGCGCCATTGTCCATGCCGAATTCGAAGACGAAACGGTCGATCGCATCAGTCGCAAGCCCGGGCTTGACGATCGCCGCCAGCTCGTCGAGACAGCGGGCGGTCACCTGGCACGCCTTGCGCATACCCTCGAAAGCCTCGGGGCCATAGAGCCTGATTGCGCCGGTATTTTTCGGCGGCGCCGATGCGGCTTCGATATAATTCACCATTGCAGGGCCTTAGCGGAAATTGTCCTTGTCGTACATAATGCAGCTATGCCGGGTTCGTCCATGCCGATCAATGGGCCTGTCGCGATTTGTGCCAGCATAACGCAGATGAGGCGGCCAGTTGCCTGGGCCGCCTCATCGATCAAATGCAGATACTGGACTTAGGATTGCTTGGAGAAGAGCGATGCCAGCGTCGATTTGGGCGAGGAGCCCGTCGAGCCGCCGGTGTATTTCGGCACGACGACGAGCTGTTTGACTTCGCCGCGCTTGAAAGCGGCCAGGAAGCGCTTGTAGTCCCTGAACGATACGCAGCCGTTGGAATCGCCACGCTTGCCGAGCATGTAGGTGTGGGCAAGCAGCCCGACGCGGTCATGGATGGCGCCTGGGCCGCCGACGGGATGCAGGCGGATTGCCTCGACGCCGTGGAACAACGCTTCGCGCATCTGGAGATTATAGGTATGCGGCGGCGTCGGTCCGCGCATCTTCTGGCTAACATAGCGCGGGTTGTCGCGCATTGCGCCAAGGCCGGAATGGGCTTCGAGGCGCTCGCCGTTCGGCATGTACACAGTGCCGGCGGAAATATCGTAGATCGCAATGCCGTTGCGGGCGACTGGGGCAAGCGCCGGCCGGCCGATCTTCGGCATGTCGCCGTCATCGTCGTCCTGATCTACCTTGGCATAGGCGAGTGCGGCGACCGGTGCATCGGCAGCAGGCTTCGGCCGGTTAGGGCGTGCCATCGGCAGCGGCACGTCGCCGCTTTCCGACAGAACGAGGCCGAACGGTGCGTCGGAAACGACGCTCTCGGCAAGCGCGGTCTCGACGGCCGGTGCAGCGGCGGCTTCCGGCTTCTGTTGTGGCAGAGCTTCTGCAGCTGCCATGGTCGGCGCCGGTTGCGGCGCCTTGACCGTGGCGACCTGGACTGGCGCAGGGAGGGAGGCCGGAACCGTGACGGCAGAGAATGCCGCAGCGCTTGCAATCGTTTCCGCCTGCTGCTTCAGGGCAGAGGCAATTTCACTGCCGTTGTTGCGCATGGCAAGCGCCGAGAGCCCGCGGCGCTGCATCAGCGCCACCATGTCCTTGGAGGATTTCGACTGCACCTCTGCCGTCATGCGATCGGACACGGTGATCTGGCCGGGCAGCCGGGAAAATTTGCCGATGTGGACGAGCGTATGGGCAGCCGATGCGTTGTGATGCACAGGCGCCATCGGCGCGATGGCGATATCCGCAAACAGCCGCTTGTCTTCGCGTTCCGGCATAGCCGACGAGTGCATCGTTGCGACCGATGCGAGCGCCCATGTCGATACAGCGGCCCCAAGGCCGATGGCAGCGATGACCGGCACGAGCCGGAGGAGCTTTGCCGAGCCAAAAATCGCCCAGCCGAAAGGGTTGACGCTTTCACACGTCTCGACAGCAAACGCCATATTACTCGGTTTCCAAACGCGTCACTCTACCGGCGGCTTACGCAGGACGCTTTCGCCGGAGCCGATAATGAAGCAAGAGGGCCTAATTGAGGCATCCCGCACATAATCAACTGTCTGGAACTATGCGGGATTATGGTTTCCAATTTCTTTATAAGCATGAAGGACCGCCCAAAAAAGATTCTGGTTCGGTTCTTCTGGCGGCGAAATCGGGCTAAAAATCGGCCGATCGGAGGCAGGTATAGCCTATGCCCGTTCCATCACGTAGCTGCCCGGTGCTTCCTCGATCGCATTCAGCGAGGCGCCGCCGGGCTTGCGGGCGGGCACGCGCTTGCCGTCCTTGGCTTCGATCCACGCCTGCCAGTGCGGCCACCAGGAACCTGGATTTTCCTCGGCCTTGTTGAGCCAGCTGTCGTAATCGCCTTTGGCAGGGCCGCCGGTCCAGTACTGATACTTCTTCTTGTCCGGCGGATTGACGACGCCGGCGATATGTCCCGATCCGGTGACAACGAAATCCACCTTGCCGCCAAAGAACTGGCTGCCGAGGAATACCGACTTTGCCGGAGCGATATGATCCTCGCGGGTCGCCAGATTGTAGATCGGAATCTTCACGTCCTTCAGCGACACGGTCTTGCCGTCGAGGATCATCTCATCCGCGGTCAGCGCGTTCTTGAGATAGCAGTTGCGCAGATAGAAGGCGTGGTTGGCAGCCGCCATGCGCGTCGAATCGGCATTCCAGAACAACAGGTCGAAGGGCATCGGCATTTCGCCCTTCAGGTAGTTGTTGACGAAATAGGGCCAGATCAGTTCCGAAGCGCGCAGCATGTTGAAGGCCGTCGCCATCTTCGAGCCGTCGAGATAGCCGACAGATTGCATATGCGCTTCGAGCGCCTCCAGCTGCTCCTCGTCGACGAAGACCTTCAGGTCGCCGGCATGGGTGAAATCCACCTGCGTGGTGAACAGCGTTGCCGAGCGGATGCGCTTGTTCTTTTCTTTGGCATGCAGCGCCAGCGTTGCGGCCAGCAGCGTCCCGCCGACGCAATAGCCGACGGCATTGACCTCCTTTTCGCCAGTCGCCTTCTCGATCGTCTCCAGCGCGAAATCGACGCCCTCGCGGGCATAGGCCGTCCAGTCCTTGTCGGCATGGCGCGAATCGGGATTGACCCAGGAGATCACGAACACCGTCTGCCCCTGATCGACGCACCACTTGATGAACGACTTCTGCGGATTGAGGTCGAGGATATAGAACTTGTTGATCCAAGGCGGGCAGATCAGGAGAGGGCGCTTCAGCACCGTCTCGGTCGACGCCTCGTACTGGATGATCTGGCAGATATCGTTCTGGGCAATCACCTTGCCCGGCGTCAGCGCCATATCCCGGCCGACGGCGAATTTCGTCATGTCGGTCTGGCGAAGCTTCAGATCGCCGTGCCCGGCAACGATATCTTCTGCCAGCATCTTCATGCCGCGCACCAGGTTTTCGCCGCTGCTGGCGATGGTTTCCCGGTAGAGCTGCGGGTTGGTGGCGACGAAATTGGTGGGCGAGAGCGCCGCGGTGATCTGCTTGATGTAGAAGCCGGCCTTGTGCTTTGTGTGCTCGTCCAGACCCTCGGTCTGCGTCACCATCTTCTCGGCCCAGTCGGCGGTGATGAAATAGACCTGCCGCAGGAAGTCGAAGAACGGGTTCTTCTCCCAGTCCTGATCGGAAAACCGCTTGTCCTTGCGCTCGGGCTCGGGTTCCGCCGCTTCGCCCTGCATCCGCTGCATCGAGCGCATCCAGACGCCGAAATAGCTGCTCATCAGCTGTGTCTGCGCCTCGAAGGTGCGGCGCGGATCGGACATCCAGTATTCGGTGATCTTCGACAGCGTCTTGACCATGTCGGTCATCGGCTCGGCGGCCTTGTCGCTGACGTCGCCCCGTTCGCGGGGCGCCAGCCATGCGGATGCGGCCTTGCCGAGATTTTCGAGGGCGCGGGCAAAATTCATCGCCATCGCCTCGGGATCCTTCATCAGATAGGGATCGAGGTCTGCCGTTTCGAAGCCTTGCGGCTTTCCCTTGTCGCCTGTCTTGCTGTCGGTCACACGTTTCCTCCGGGCGGCAGCAATCATCCTGAAATCGAATTGTACATCGTGCAAGATCGATAAAACAAGTTCAACACAACCACGCTCGTGCTATTGCTTTGTTGCTGCGACAAATTTAACAGTCGCAGAGGCTTGAGGATTTGGAAGATCTGGCATGACGAACAACGGCAGCTCTGGCATCGCAATCGCAACCCGCATGGTAATCATTGCCGCGGCCGCGGCGATGACGCTTGCCGGCTGCACGTCGACGCCGGATGAGAAGGCAGCCCTTGCCGCCAGGCGAGCGGCCCCCACGGCGGTCGTGATGACCGCCACCAAGGGTGAGGCTCCGGCCGAGAGCGGCCTTTCGCACTACAGGGACGGTTATCCGTCCTTCGGTGCGCCTCTGACGGCCGCCAACGTTCAGATGAACGATGACGAGGCAAAGGGCCTGCAGGCCAAGCTGACTGCGCTTGGCGCGCAGCGCAAGGCGGGCACGATTTCCGAGGCTGAGTATCAGCGCCGCGTTGCCGAATACCGCAAGCTTGCGGCCGATCACGGCACCGACACACTCTCGGAAATCACCAAGTAGGCCTTGCCTTTCAGGCAATTTGCACGCAAAGCCTTCCGCAGCTGGCGGGAGACGTAAATTTTCCCGATAATGCTTCGCAGCTGCGGCATCCGTCAAAGAATCGCCGCCTGCAGACAGTCTGATGAATACGGCGCATGCGATTCTGAAGTTCGTATCGCAAGCAGCCGGGAACAGGACGAACTTCGAGCGCGGCCGCGGTGGCCGCATTTCCATGGGGAATGAAATGGAAGAGTTTCACAAAGTCCGGCGTTTGCCGCCTTATGTTTTCGAACAGGTCAACCGTTTGAAAGCAAGCGCGCGAGCGGGCGGCGCCGATATCATCGATCTCGGTATGGGAAACCCTGACCTGCCGACCCCGAAAGCCATTGTCGACAAGCTCTGCGAAGTGGTCCAGGACCCGCGCACGCATCGCTATTCGTCCTCCAAGGGTATTCCGGGCCTCCGCCGCGCGCAGGCCGCCTATTACGCCCGCCGCTTCGGCGTGAAGCTCAACCCGGATACGCAGGTCGTCGCGACCCTCGGTTCCAAGGAAGGCTTCGCCAACATGGCGCAGGCGATCACCGCGCCTGGTGACGTCATCCTCTGCCCGAACCCGACCTATCCGATCCATGCCTTCGGCTTCCTGATGGCAGGCGGCGTGATCCGTTCGATCCCGGTCGAGCCGGATGAGAATTTCTTCGCGCCGCTCGAGCGCGCCGTGCGCCACTCGATCCCGAAGCCGCTGGCGCTGATCCTGAACTATCCGTCGAACCCGACGGCCTTCGTCGCCACGCTCGATTTCTACAAGGACGTCATCGCCTTCGCGAAGAAGCACGACATCATCGTGCTGTCGGACCTCGCCTATTCGGAAATCTACTTCGACGGCGAACCGCCGCCCTCCGTTCTGCAGGTTCCGGGCGCCATCGACGTCACCGTAGAATTCACCTCGATGTCGAAGACCTTCTCCATGCCCGGCTGGCGCATGGGCTTTGCCGTCGGCAACGAGCGCCTGATCGCCGCTCTGACGCGCGTGAAGTCTTATCTCGATTACGGCGCCTTCACGCCGATCCAGGTTGCGGCGACCCATGCCCTCAACGGCGACGGCTCCGACATCGCTGAGGTCCGCAACGTCTACAAGCGCCGCCGCGACGTCATGGTCGAAAGCTTCGGCAAGGCTGGATTCGAAGTGCCGCCGCCGGCAGCCACGATGTTCGCCTGGGCGAAGATCCCGGAGAAGTTCCGTCATCTCGGTTCGCTGGAATTCTCCAAGCTGCTGGTCGAAAAGGCCGACGTTGCCGTGGCGCCGGGCATCGGCTTCGGCGAAATGGGCGATGACTACGTTCGTCTCGCACTTGTCGAGAACGAGCACCGCATCCGCCAGGCTGCGCGCAGCATCAAGAAATTCCTGTCGACGGCCGACGAGACGATGCACAACGTCATCTCTCTGAACGCACACCGCTGATAGACACCTCCCAATCGGCAGCCGCGGTCCGCGGCTGCCACTCATGAACATTCAGGATCGCTTCATGGCAGACGCCCTCAAAATCGGCATTGCGGGTCTTGGTACCGTCGGTGCCTCGCTCGTCCGTATCATCCAGAAGAAGAGCAACGAGCTTGCTGCCACCTGCGGGCGTCCGATTCACATTACGGCCGTGACGGCACGCGACAAGACCAAGGATCGCGGCATCAATCTCGATGGCATCACCTGGTATGATACGCCGGAAGAGCTGGCCGCCAAGGCCGATATCGAGGTTTTCGTCGAGCTGGTCGGCGGTGCCGAAGGCGCTGCCAAGGCATCCGTCAAGGCGGCCCTCGATCGTGGTCTCCATGTGGTGACGGCCAACAAGGCGCTGCTGGCCTATAACGGCGTCGAGTTCGCCAAGATCGCTGAAGAGAAGGGCTCGCTGCTCAACTTCGAAGCGGCTGTTGCCGGCGGTATCCCCGTCATCAAGGCGCTGCGCGAATCGCTGACCGGCAATTCGATCTCCCGCATCTACGGGATTATGAACGGCACCTGCAATTACATCCTCACGAAGATGGAGAAGGAAGGCCTGTCCTTTGCCGATTGCCTCGCCGAAGCCCAGCGTCTCGGCTATGCCGAAGCCGATCCGGCCTTCGACATCGAGGGCAACGACACGGCGCACAAGCTGTCGATCCTGACGACGCTCGCCTTCGGCAACCAGATTGCCGCTGACGACATCTATCTCGAAGGCATCACCAACATTTCGATCGAGGACATCCGCGCGGCCGCCGATCTCGGCTACCGCATCAAGCTCCTCGGTGTTGCCCAGCGCACCGAAACCGGCATCGAGCAGCGCGTTCATCCGACCATGGTGCCTGTCGATTCCGTCATCGCCCAGGTCGATGGCGTTACCAATGCCGTGGCGATCGAATCCGATATTCTCGGCGAACTGCTGATGGTCGGCCCGGGTGCTGGCGGCAATGCAACCGCCTCGTCGGTTCTCGGCGACATCGCCGATATCGCCAAGAGCCAGCCGGGCGCCCAGCGCGTTCCCGTTCTCGGTCATCCGGCCAAGTCGCTGGAGCCCTATCGCAAGGCGCAGATGCAGAGCCACGAAGGCGGCTACTTCATCCGCCTGACGGTTCTCGACCGCACCGGCGTTTTTGCCAGCGTCGCCACCCGCATGGCCGAAAACCACATCTCGCTGGAATCGATCGTGCAGCGCTCGCAACAGCACCTGTCGCCGTCGCATCACCAGACGATCATCCTCGTCACCCATGCGACGACCGAGGATTCGGTTCGCAAGGCGGTTGCCGCGATCAAGGGCGAGGGCTATCTCGTCGGCGAACCGCAGGTCATCCGCATCGAGCGCCCCAAGGAAGACTGAGGGTAACGGCAGCCCGGGCGTTGCCACCGGCCTTAAGCCTGCATAAATGTGCTCATGCAATTTTTGCCGCCCCGTCACGGGGCGGTGACATTATGGGGCATTGGCAGAATGGTGGATATAGCCGCTGATCCGGTACAGCGCGCGTTCCTCGGGGTGGAGAAATCCATTCTCGACAATCGCTGGATTTCGCGGCTCGACCAGGCCGGGCAGAACCGCGCACTCGCCATGTCCCAAGTCCATGGCCTGCCGGATCTGATTGCGCGCGTGCTTGCCGGCCGCGGCGTTGCTGTCGATGAAGCCGTCGAGTTCCTCGATCCGACCATCCGTAGCCTGATGCCCGATCCCTACAAGCTGACCGATTGCGAGAAGGCGGCAAAGCGTCTGGCGGAAGCCATCCGGCGCGGCGAGAATGTTGCGATCTTCGGCGACTATGACGTCGACGGTGCCGCCTCATCGGCCCTGATGTACCGCTTCCTCGCCCATTTCGGCGTCAAGGCCGAGATCTATATTCCGGACCGCATTTTCGAAGGCTATGGACCGAATGCTGCCGCGATCAACCAGCTGATCGACAACGGCGCGAAACTCATCGTCACCGTCGATTGCGGATCGACCAGCCACGAGGCGCTCGACGCCGCCAAGGCGCGCAATATCGACGTCGTCGTCATCGATCACCATCAGGTGACACACGCGCTGCCGCATTGCCACGCGCTGGTGAACCCCAATCGCGAAGACGATCTTTCGGGGCAGGGACACCTCTGCGCCGCCGGCGTGGTCTTCCTGGTGCTGGTGGCCACGCTCCGATTGCTGCGCGAAGCCGGCGACAAGCGCATTCTGGCAATCGACCTCTTGCAATGGCTGGATATCGTGGCGCTCGCCACGGTCTGCGATGTCGTCCCGTTGAAGGGTCTGAACCGCGCCTATGTCGTGAAGGGCCTCGTCGCCGCGCGCCACCAGAGCAATGCGGGTCTTGCCGCGCTGTTTCGCAAGGCCAGCCTCTCCGGGCCGGTCACACCCTATCATTTCGGCTTTCTCGTCGGCCCCCGCATCAATGCCGGTGGCCGTATTGGCGACGCCGCCCTCGGCAGCCGCCTGCTGACGTTGGACGATGCCGGCGAGGCGGAGACGATCGCGCAGAAACTCGACGAACTGAACCGTGACCGCCAGGTCATGGAAGCCGCCATGCTGCAGGAGGCAGAGGCCGAGGCAATGGCTGAGTATGGCGATGGCCAGGGTGCTTCCGTCATCGTGACTGCCCGCGACAAGTGGCATCCCGGGATTGTCGGCCTTCTGGCCGCACGTCTGAAGGAGAAGTTCAAGCGCCCGGCCTTCGCCATCGCTTTCGATCCATCGGGCCGCGGCACCGGATCCGGCCGCTCGATCAACGGCTTCGATATGGGACGCATGGTCCGCGCCGCCGTTGATGAGGGGCTGCTGATCAAGGGCGGCGGCCATGCGATGGCCGCGGGTCTGACGGTCGAGCGCGAAAAGCTCGGCGCCCTGCGCAGCTTCTTCACCGAACGCGCCGAAAAGACCGTCGCCAGTCTCGTCGCCAACGAAACGCTGAAGATCGATGGCGCGATCGGTGCCAGCGGCGCGACGCTCGATCTCATCGACCGTCTGGAAACCGCAGGTCCGTACGGCTCCGGCCATTCGCAACCGGTCTTCGCCATCCCCGCTCATCGCTTGCGCGATGTCAGGACGGTCGGCGAAAAGCATGTCAAGGTGACGCTGGAAGCCATGGACGGCGCCCGTCTTGATGGCATCGCCTTCCGCGCCGCCGATACCGCTCTCGGGAACCTGCTGCTCAATTCACGCGGCGCCAATCTGCATGTCGCAGGCTCGCTCGGCGCCGACCATTACCAGGGCTCGCGCCGCATCCAGCTGCGCGTTTCCGATGCGGCGCCGGCGAAGTGAGCCCTACCAGTCGGCCGAGAGCTTGGTGAGATACTGCCCATAGGCGCTCTTGCCGAGCTTTTCTGCAAGCTTCGCCAGATCGTCCTGGCTGATATAACCCATGCGCCACGCCACTTCCTCGGGGCAGGCGATCTTGAAGCCCTGGCGCTTCTCCAGCGTGCTGACGAAGGCGGCCGCATCGAGAAGGCTATCGGGCGTGCCGGTATCCAGCCACGCATAGCCACGGCCCATCAGCTCCACATAGAGTTCGCCGCGCTCCAGATAGGTGCGGTTGACATCGGTGATCTCCAATTCACCGCGCGGTGACGGCTTCAGATTGGCGGCGATATCGACGACCTGCTGGTCGTAGAAATAGAGGCCGGTCACCGCCCACTGCGACTTCGGCTGCTTCGGCTTTTCCTCGATCGACAGCGCGTTCATCTTGCCGTCGAATTCGACGACGCCGTAACGCTCGGGATCGGTGACGTGATAGGCAAAGACCGTGGCACCCTTGCTGCGCGCCGTCCCCGACTTCATGATCTCCGGCAGACCGTGACCGAAATAGATGTTGTCGCCGAGAACCAGCGCGGAATTCTGGCCGTTGATGAAATCGGCGCCGATGATGAAGGCCTGCGCCAGGCCATCAGGGCTCGGCTGCACTGCGTAGTTCAGCGAAATGCCCCATTGCGAGCCGTCGCCGAGAAGCCGCTTGAAGGCCTCGACATCGTGCGGCGTGGTGATGATCAGGATGTCGTTGATGCCGGCCAGCATCAGCGTCGTCAGCGGGTAGTAGATCATCGGCTTGTCGTAGACAGGCATCAGCTGCTTCGACACCGCCTGGGTGATCGGATGAAGCCTGGTGCCGGTGCCGCCCGCTAGAATGATCCCCTTCATCTCAGTCTCCTCAAATCGCATTTTTCAAAATGGCTTTGACCGCAATTTCCGTCGAGCTTTTCCAGCCGGGCAAGCGGATGCCGTAGGTGGCAGCGAGTTTGTCGCCCGAAAGCCGCGAATTGGCGGGACGTCTCGCGGGCGTCGGATATTCGGCAGTGGTGATGGGCGTAACGACGGCACTGTTGCCGCCGATCGCTCGCGATTGCGCAAAGATCTCGGTGGCGAAATCGGCCCAGCTGGCTTCGCCGGTCCCGGTCAGATGAAACGTGCCGCGCAGCGCGGGATCCGCATCAGCTTTCAAACGCGCCGCAATGGCGAGGATCGCATCGGCAATATCAAGCGCCGCTGTCGGGCACCCCCGCTGATCGGCGACGACGCGCAGCTCGTCGCGCGTTTCGGCAAGCCGCAGCATCGTCTTCACGAAATTGGCGCCGAAGGGCGAATAGACCCAGGCGGTGCGCAGGATGACGTGATCGGCATTGCCCGCCGCCACCCGCAGCTCCCCTTCGAGCTTGGTGCTGCCATAGACCGAGATCGGACCGGTTGGGTCGGTCTCGACATAGGGCGCAAGCTTCTCGCCGGAGAACACGTAGTCGGTAGAGAGATGGATGACGGGGATGCCAAGCTTGGCCGCCGCTTCGGATACGGCGCCGGCACCAGCTGCATTCACGGCAAAAGCTGAATCAGGCTCGCTCTCGGCCTTATCGACAGCCGTATAGGCCGCGGCTGAGACGATCACGTCGGGCTGTGCGGCTGCCAGAGCCGGCAGCACACTAGCGAGATTGGCAAGATCGAGCTCAGGACGGCCAATCGCGATAACCTCAATGCCTGAGGGTGCTGTCGCCAGAAGCGACCGAGCGACCTGACCCTCTCTACCCGTTACGGCGATGCGCATCGTCATCGTCCCTTGAAGACGCCAAGGCGTTCGCCGGAATAGACGTTGTCGCGCAGCGGGCGCCACCACCATTCATTGTCGAGATACCAGCGCACGGTTTTGTCGATGCCGCTGTCGAAATTCTCCGCAGCCTTCCAGCCGAGCTCCGTCTCCAGCTTGGTCGCGTCGATCGCGTAGCGAGCATCGTGGCCAGGCCGGTCGGTGACATTGGTGATCAGGCGCGAATGCGAGGCCTTGTCCGGAAACACGGTGTCGAGAATGGCGCAGATGCGCTCGACCACCTCGATATTGCGGCGCTCGTTGCGGCCGCCGACATTGTATTTTTCACCCGGGCATCCGCGGGACGCGATCGTGAACAGCGCACGCGCGTGATCCTCGACATAGAGCCAGTCGCGGATATTGGCGCCGTTGCCGTAGACCGGCAGCGCCTTGCCATCTAGCGCGTTGAGGATCATCAGCGGAATGAGCTTTTCCGGGAAGTGGTAGGGTCCGTAATTATTGGAGCAGTTGGAGACCACGACCGGCAGCCCGTAGGTCCGGTGCCAGGCGATCGCCAGGTGGTCGCTCGCGGCCTTCGAGGCCGAATAGGGGGAGGAGGGGTCGTAGGCGGTCACCTCCTCGAACAGGCCCTGATCGCCGAGCGAACCATAGACCTCGTCCGTCGAGACATGCAGGAAGCGGAACGCCGCCTTGGGTCCCGCATCGAGGCCATCCCAGTAGTGTCGCGCGGCATCGAGCAGGCTGAAGGTGCCGACGATATTGGTCTGGATGAAATCGCCAGCACCGGAGATCGACCGGTCGACATGGCTTTCAGCGGCCAGATGCATGACGATGTCAGGGCGGAACGAGGCGAAGGCTTCCTGCATCTTCGCCCGGTCGCAGATATCGGCCTGCAGAAAGCGGTAGTTGGCGGCGTTCTCGACAGATGTCAGCGAGGCCAGATTTCCGGCATAGGTCAGCTTGTCGATATTCAGCACCTCGGCGCCGATCTCGCTCACCAGATGACGCACCAGCGCCGAACCGATAAAGCCTGCTCCCCCCGTTACGACGACACGCATTGCCGGAAATCCCCTGAATTACTGTGCTGAAAACTGAAAATGGCCTGGAATATCGGAAAGCTTCGGAAGCTTCCGGTCCTTGTCGGAAAGCACAGCATGCGCCTCATCGACCGGCCAGCGGATGCCGATATCAGGATCGTTCCACAGGATGCCATGGTCGTGTTCCGGGCTGTAGGGCGCCGTCACCTTGTAGCTGATCACGCTGTTCGGAGCGAGCGTCACGAAGCCATGTGCGAAGCCTGCCGGTACCCAAAGCTGGGCACCGTTATCGGGCGTCAGTTCTTCGCCGAGCCACTGGCCGAAGGTCGGAGAGCCCTGGCGAATATCGACGACGACGTCGAGAATGGCGCCCTGAAGGCAGCGCACCAGTTTTCCTTGGGCGAGGGGTGGCGTCTGAAAATGCAGCCCGCGCAGCGTGCCTGCTTGTCCCGAAAGCGACTCGTTGTCCTGGACGAAGGTGACGTCGGCGACATTCTCGCGAAACCATCCGTCCTTGAACACCTCGGAAAAATAGCCGCGGTGATCGCCATGCCGCGCCGGCGTGATCTTCAGGATACCCTCGATCGTCGTGGTCTCGATGCGCATGGTCTTTTTCTATCCGGCCTGCATCACGCTCATCAGCATATCCGCCTGCGAGCGGCTTTGCATGGCTGCAAATCCATTCGCTGCGATGAGCTCGCGCTCCTCGTCATCGGCAATAAGCTCCTTGCAGCGCTCGACGAGATCTTCGTAAAGCTCGACTGCCAGGCCGCCCATGAACGGCTCGAGATCCGGATCCTCGATATCGCCTTCGGTCAGAACGCAGACGCGGTTCGCCAGGAGATAGGAGATGCGGACGATCTCGAAGACGCCGCTTTCATAGTGGTGGATGTTGATGACGATCTTGGCGCGGGCGATCGCGGCGTCGCGCTCGGCACCGTAGACGTTGAAGAGATGGACGACCTTCAGCCCCGCCTCGTGGAGAGCCATGAGGATATCGCGACGGCGATCGTTCATCGAGCCGTAGAACAGGACGTCGATATCCTTCACCGGCGCCCATTCGATCTGCGTCAGCACCTCGCTGTAGCCGATTTCGAGAACGCCGGCGTGATCGATACCCTTGGCCGCCAGGTTCCGCCTGTTGCGCGGGCTGTAGTCGAGCACGGGAAAGGACTTGAGAACGGCGGTATAGCGCTCGTTCATCCAGGTGCTGTCGTCTGATACCTGCTCGAGATTGACGATGACGCTGTCCTTCGGCAGATGCGCGGTGATCTCCGGCGGCAGCAGATTGCCGCCATAGACGATCGGCGAGCGGCCAGCAAATTCGCTCATCTCGCGCACGATCGGCGCCGAGCCGCCGAGCTCCTCGAACGCGCCCTGCAGCCCGAGCGCCACTTCATCGAAGGCATGGCTGTGATTGTAACCCTTGGGCGTGACGATCCAGATGCAGTGCCGGTCCTTATGCGCATCCCAGCCGCCCTCGAACGCTTGCAAGCCCGAAAGACCTGACGCAACCGGTTCTGCGACAGAGAGCGGTGCCAGAGGCTGACTCATCGCCTGCAAGGCGGCGGCATTCGGTGCGGGCAGCGATTGGTCGCCGGCGCTTGACGCGCTTGCCGGCCGCGACTTGCCCTTGGGGAAATTGCCACGCGGCGTCCAGTCGGGCGGATCGTCGCCGGTCCAGATCAGCTGGGGCTGCTTGACGATAGGCATCCGGCCTTCCTGCCACAGCTCGAGCTTCGCCGGATCACGCGTCTGCAGGAACGCTTCCTTGCGGCCGTAGAGGCTGTGGAGCAGCTGGCCGGTCCGGGTGCCGAACTTCCATTCGAAATCTTCGGCGGAGGGCACGAAGGCGGAGACTTTCATGCCGCTTGCCACCGCATGCGGGATGTAGAGCCCAAGCAGCCGTTCGATCACGAAGGGCCGCATTGCGGCATCGCCGTCGCGGCTGTAATTCGCCGTGCCGCTATAGGCACGTCCGGCCGGCGTGCCGCGCGCCGCCTCCTGCTCCAGAGCCTGCAGGATATGTTCGCAAAAGGCGAAATAGCCGGACCAGAATTTCTGGTTTCCGACGAAATAGTTGCAGAAGAAGAATGAAGTGCGGCCCTGCGGCGGCGCGATCGGATAGCCCATCTCTTTGAGATGGCCGAAAACCGGCTCCATGCCGGGATGGCCGCCCATCATCGCGTGTTCCCAGACGTTGCTGTAAACAGCGGCGTGGCCGATCAGCGGATTGTAGAGATAGGCATCGGCGCCGCCGGCGCGCGCTTTTCTCGCCTCGGAGATGAAGGATTGCAGACTGGAGACCGATTTGGTCTCGAACTTGCTGGACAGCAGCCCCCAGAACACGTCCTCTTGCAGCCCGGCCTGCAGATGGTGTTCGTGCAGTATCCGGAAGAGTTCATATTCGCGCGTCGTCGATTGCGTGTTGAAGGAAATGTCGAAGGGCAGGGCGGCCGAATCGACATTCGCCCGCTGTTTAGCGTCGAGATAAGGCTGGTAGACGATCACCGATCCGGATTGCTGCGCCTTTCCGGTCAATTGCTGAAGGCTCGGCAATCCTGCGGGCAGGGTGGTCGGAATCTGCTGGTTGATCGTCAAAGTCGCGTCCTTCGAATGCCGCCTCCGCTGGAAACAGAGATTCCCGCGAGGCTATCCGGGCCGGACTATTGGCATTGAAGCTTGCGCCACCCTGTTGGATGCGCGGTGCATGCGACGGGCGGATATCGCTACGTCGAGTGTGTGTGTTTGCTTTAGCGTGAAGGTCCACGAAACTTAAAAACATTCTCTCAGAAATCGAGAGAGATGTGGCACGCCCTAGGGGAGTCGAACCCCTCTTCCCAGAATGAAAATCTGGTGTCCTAACCGATAGACGAAGGGCGCTTCCTTCGTGGTGGCGCCCTTATAGTCAGCACCTTTCTGACCCGCAAGCGGTAAAATGCGAAATTCCGTAGATTTTTTCTGAGCTTGTGGAAATACCTTGCAGCAGGCGCCGAAGTCCCTGGAATACAGGGGATGCCGCGCCTCGCAGTAAGATCGGCAGGACACGGTTTGCAGCCACTGACCCAAAAAAGATTGAAACGAATTCCGCCGCCACCGGTTTTCCAGATGTCACCACCTCAACAATGGAGACAGATATGAGCAAGACTGATGTGAAGGAAATCCAGAAGCGCGCCGAGCGCCAGGTCGAAAACACCAGCGGTGGCGGCCATCTCGGCGGAACCTATTTCGGCCAGCAGCCCGACGGCAAGACCGCCTCGGTGAGCAGCAAGGAAGGTCCGAAGGCGAGAGCCAATGACGGTTAAGGAGAGAGCCCCGCTTCGGCGGGGCTTTCTTTGCCGGCCGCGCACCAAAGGATTCGAATCGCCATCCAACGATGACAATCCGCCGTCGCGAAGAATACTCGAAAAGCCAGTTTTTCTGGATGGAAACAGGAAGAAGCAGATCACTCTGCAAGCGTCTCGATCATTGAAAATGAAAGAGAGAAGTGGCACGCCCTAGGGGAGTCGAACCCCTCTTCCCAGAATGAAAATCTGGTGTCCTAACCGATAGACGAAGGGCGCTTCCTTCGTGGTGGCGCCCTTATAGTCAGGGTCTTTGAATCCCGCAAGCGGGAAATTCGTATTTCCTTCAAAAAAATGACACGCCAACATCAGCGGGATTTTTTCGAGTTAAATCAACGCTCTGCGCAAGCTCTTTCGGAGACGCATAGTGGTTGACTTTGCGTTAGGGCAAAAGCGGCGCGGTGTCAGATGGCGCGGGCGCTTGGCGGCGTGTTGCGCCGGGCGCCGCATCCCCAGTTCCAGTCGCGATTGTTTCCGGTGTCGAGATGGACCGAATCCGTGTGGCAATACGTGCCGACGCCGCCGCGGCCGGGAAGCGAGCGGATATAGCTGGCGATATCCCATTTCGAGACGCCGTCGATCTGGATGTCGGCGGCATCGCAGCTCTTGTGCATCGATTCCTCGGCGCCGCCGACCTGACGGTTGTGCTCCGGATCGCGGTAACCCGACGTGACGATCACCGGGCGGCCGAAATGGGTCTCGACCGTTTTGATGACGTTCAGGAGGTTGGGCTTGAAACAGCTGACCTCGACATTGGCGTTCTGCACATGGATGCCATTCGGCGCCACGCGTGTCATGCCGGGCAGCGAGGCCTTCTGCAGGAGCCCGGAGAGGCTGCCGAGCAGATTCTGCTTCGGCGCGGCATAAAGCGCGTTGGTGGAGGCGCCCTGCAGGCTGCCTGTTGCCAGCGACGCTGCCTGATAGGGCGCAACCTGAGTGCTGGTATTCTGCGACGATTGTTGCGGCGGCAGAATCTCGCCCTGCGGCGCCTGTTGAGGCTGCTGTTGCTGTTGGGGCGTCCCGAAGACGCCGCCGCGCGACGTTGCAAATCCGCCCTGCACCGGCGCATAGGCGTTTGCATCGGCCGGCTGGATGACCGTCGAGGTGCGGTTGTTTTGAGGCGGTGCGGGCTGCGCCGAGAAGATGCTCATCGCATTGGCATTGATGCGGGTCGATTGCATCGCCATGCCGCCGATATTGGCGGGCTGCATCTGCGGTGCGCCGGGCGGCATGTTCGCGGCATTGGGATCCATCGCCGCTGTCTGCTGCTGGCCTCCGGCCGCTGCCACCATCGGGTCGCGATAGCCGGCCGTCTTGGAGCCGGGCTGGCCGGCGGGAGCGCTCGCCGCTTGCTGCGCGGCGGCTGGCGCGGGTGCAGCAGCCGCAGAATCAAGTGCCTTCTGGTCGGACACGCAGCCTGCAAGCGCAAGCGTCGAGACTGCGGCAAGAAGCAGGCACGGACGGGTTCGAAGATGGGGCAAGCGTAGGCTCTCCGGTCAAAACTGAAGCAGCCCGGCGCTAGCCCGACTGCAGGAATTGACCGGAAGGTGCCTGCGGCGGTTGGATGCGGCAAGTGCGAACCGGCGTCTCGGGCCGGAAATCGCAAAAGCCGCAAGCCTCACTAAAGCCTCAGCCTACCAGACGCCGGTATTGCCCATGGAAAGCCAGGGTTCGGCTGCCGGCAAGCTGCCGCTCTTCTGCAGAATCTCGATCGAGATGCCGTCCGGAGAGCGGACGAAGGCCATGCGGCCATCGCGGGGCGGGCGGTTAATGGTGATTCCACTGTCCATCAGCTGTTGGCAGGTGGCGTAGATGTCATCCACCTCATAGGCGAGGTGACCAAAGTTGCGTCCACCGGTATAATCCTCCGTGTCCCAGTTATAGGTCAGCTCGAGGCAGGGGGCGCCATAGGCTTCAGCGTCGGAAATGTCGTTGGTGGCAGCAAGGAAAACGAGCGTGAAACGGCCCTTTTCGTTCTCCGAGCGACGGATTTCTTTCAGTCCGAACAATGTGCAGTAGAAATGCAGCGAGGCATCGAGGTCCTTCACGCGGACCATGGTATGGAGATAACGCATTCTATTTCCTTTCGAATGTTGGGTCGTAACCCGGATAGGCGAGCGGACGTCAGCTTCGGGCAAGACATGACGCTAAAATCAGCAACTGGGAATAACCGAAAACAGGACTTGCGCTTATCCGTTACCAAGATGTTAATCTTGATTTCAAGAATCAGTTAACCGTAACAGTGTGACGCGTAATGAGGGGCTGGCGACATGGCTGATAGGATTTCATCGAAGGAGTTCATTGAGCTCGAAGAGCTATCGGGGGATAGCGTCGATCTCATTGAAATCACCGGTGTCGTTAAGTGGTTCGATGTCGCCAAGGGATTCGGTTTCATCGTCCCCGATAACGGCATGCAGGACGTGCTCCTTCATGTGACCTGCCTGCGCCGCGATGGCTATCAGACGATCCTCGAAGGCACCCGCATCGTCGCGCTGATCCAGCGCCGCGAACGTGGCTATCAGGCCTTCAAGATCCTCTCGATGGACCAGTCCACGGCAATCCATCCTTCGCAGCTGCCGCCGGTGCGCACCCATGTGCAGGTCACCGCGACGAGCGGCCTGGAGCGGGCTCTGGTGAAGTGGTTCAACCGCACCAAGGGCTTCGGCTTCCTGACACGCGGCGAAGGCACGGAAGATATCTTCGTCCATATGGAAACGCTGCGCCGCTTCGGCCTCACCGAGCTGCGTCCCGGCCAGGTCGTGCTGGTGCGCTTCGGGCCCGGTGACAAGGGTCTGATGGCCGCCGAGATTCACCCGGATATGCCAAGCCCGGCAAGCCGCGCCCACTGATGTTCAGGATTGATGAGAATGCATAGAATCAAAGGCGCCTTATTGGCGCTTTTTTTCATTGTGGCAGCACCCGCTTTTGCCCAGCAGCAACAGCCGATGGCCTTCGACAAGGAACCGCTGGCCGTGCAGACGGCCTCCGGCAAGATGCTGAACTTCACCGTCGAGATCGCCTCGACGAACGAGCAGCGTCAGTATGGGTTGATGTATCGCAAGGAAATGCCTGAGAATGCCGGAATGCTGTTCGACTTCGGGCAGTCGCGCCGGGTGACGATGTGGATGGAGAACACCATCCTGCCGCTCGATATGCTGTTCATCGACAGCAAGGGCGTCATCCGTCACATCAAGGAAAATGCCGTGCCCTTTTCGGAGGACATCATCGATTCGATGGGCGATGTGAAATACGTCGTCGAGCTGAACGCCGGCACAGTCAAGAAGCTCGGCATCAAGACCGGCGACAAAGCCGCCAGCGCGACAATCACGAAAAAATAAGGGGAAGCTTACTGCTTCTTCTTTGCAGCCTGCGCCTGGGTCACCGCAGCCTGACGCATGCGTTCCATGAAGCGCGCCATCTTCGCCTTGACCGAACCATAGGTGCCAAGCTCGAAATTGCAGCTGTAGCAGCTGATGATGTCGTTATCGAGCGGCTGCGGGCGCGGGAAATTCATCCGGGTCTTGCCGCATTTAGGGCAGGGGATTTCGACTTGCATGACCGGCTCCCGTACCAGCGGATGACCGCCTGCTTACCGTAGAAATCTAGGGAAAATGGTCGGAGTGGAGAGATTCGAACTCCCGACCCTCTGGTCCCAAACCAGATGCGCTACCAGACTGCGCTACACTCCGTCTGAGGGGGCAATACACGCTTCGCCGGGGGGCCGCAATATCAAAAACGCGTTTGTCCCATCCTTAAATGCGGCTTTTGCATTCAGGATAGTGTCAGGAAGCCTCTCCATGGTCGCCCGGATTTTAAGATGGGCGGCCAGAGGCTTGAGTCGATGGTCCGCCCGGCGCGGAGCGAACCTGACAGCATGGCCATGACACTGAAGACGGCGCGGATGCGCCCCAAGATCGGCAGCATTACGCTCGCCGTCATCGTTTCGCTCTATATTCTCGCCGTTGCCAACTACACGTTCTGGAGCCGGGCCTACATCTATTTCGACGGTCACCGGTTGGCTTTCGCCGGATTCGTTATCGGCATGATCGCGCTGACGGTGGCGATCGCCGTCACCGTTTCCGTCAAATATCTCATCAAGCCGGTGCTGATTCTGCTTTTGCTGGCGGCTGTCGCGGCCGCCTGGTTCACCGACAGGTTCGGCGTCATCATCGACCGCGAGATGATCCGCAATGCCGCCGTCACGACGCAGTCGGAAGCGCAGCACCTGATCACCACGAAATTCATTTTCTACATGCTGCTGGCCGGCGTCCTGCCGTCGCTGTTCATCGCGGCCGTGCGCGTCGTCCACCGGCCGTTCCCCAGCAAGTTTCTGCACAATATGGCCGTGATCGTGCCCTGCATCACAGTCATCGCGGTGATCGGCATGGGCTTCTATCCGACCTATGCCGCCGTCGGCCGCATCCATCGCGATCTGATGATGACCATCAATCCGCATTTTCCGCTGGGCAGCGCGGTCTATTTCACCGCGACCTATGGCGACAATCTCAATCTCGTGCGTCAGCCGATCGGCACGGACGCGCACCAGATCCCGGCGGCTTCGCCGGCCAAGCCGCGTGTGCTGATCATCGTTGCCGGAGAGACGGCCCGCGGGCAGGACTTTTCGCTCGGCGGCTATGGCCGCGATACCAATCCGGAGATGAAGGCGCGCGGTGTCACCTTCTTCCCGGATGTCACCAGCTGCGGCACGGAGACGGCCGTCTCCATTCCCTGCATGTTCTCGGTCTACAAGCGGACGGAATACAGCTACCGCAAGGGGCTGGTCACCGATAACCTGATCGATGTTCTCGGCCATGCGAAGGTCGGCGTCGAATGGTGGGACAACGATACCGGCATGTACGGCGTCGCCGACCGCATCAAGTACAAGTATCTGCCCGACAGCCGCGATCCGCGGTTCTGCAAGGACGGCGAGTGCCTGGACACCATCCTGCTCGACAAACTCGATGACTGGCTTTCCAGCGTCAAGGGCGACAGCGTGCTGGTGCTACACCAGCTGGGCAGCCACGGCCCGGCCTATTATCTGCGCTATTCCGACAGCGCCCGGCGCTTCACCCCCGATTGCCGCGCCGCCGATTTCGCCACCTGCAAGCCGGAAGAAATCACCAACGCCTATGACAACACCGTTGTCATGACCGACCAGGTGCTGGCCGCGGTGATCGACAAGCTGAAGGCGCATCAGGCCGCGCTGGCCGGTTCGATGATCTATCTCTCCGACCACGGCGAATCGCTGGGCGAAAACGGCATCTATCTGCATGGCGCGCCGTATTTCATCGCGCCGAAGGAGCAGACGCATGTGCCGATGGCGCTGTGGCTGTCGGATGATTTTGCCAGCGAGACGCGGCTCGACACCGCCTGCATTGCCGCTCGCGCCAAGCTGCCTGCCTCGCACGACAATCTCTTCCACAGCGTTCTCGGCCTGATGGAGGTGGAAACCAGCGTTCGCGACGCGTCGCTCGACCTTATCTCACCCTGCCGGCGGCCCACGGACAAGCTTGCCGCCAAGTAAACTGCGGCAGTTGGGTCTGGCTCGGCTTTTTTCTTGAAACCGCAAGGATTCGCGGATAAGCAAAATTCATCTCTTTGCGCTAGATGGCGCAGAGGGAACCGTGCTGGCGACGGCGCGACAGTTTGAAATTCCAGCGGATGTTGTCCGCGTATCCGGAGGCGAATGCAGCGATGTCTGCCAAGATCTACCGTCCAGCCAAGACCGCCATGCAGTCCGGCAAGGCCAAGACGCATCTCTGGGTGCTCGAGTTCGATCAGGAGCAGCCGCGCAAGATCGATCCGATCATGGGCTACACCTCTTCGGGCGACATGCGCCAGCAGGTCAAGCTGACCTTCGAAAGCCAGGAACTGGCCGAAGCCTATGCAAAGCGCAACGGCATCGAATACCGGGTTCTTCAGCCCAAGGATCCGATCCGTCAGACTGTCGCCTATCCGGATAATTTCCGTTATACCCGCACACAGCCCTGGACGCACTGAGCGTCCGTGCATGCCGCGTTTCGCCGCTATCGCTGGATAGCGGCTGGATGGCCCCTTAGCTCAGCTGGATAGAGCACCTGCCTTCTAAGCAGGTGGTCGCAGGTTCGAATCCTGCAGGGGTCGCCAATTCTTTTTTCCGAAAATTTTGAACGCAAAAGCGGCGCCTTGGTGCCCCTGCCGAGGAATTGAACCTGGATCGGCTGCTAACGGCGCAGCTGCTCTGACGTTGAGCTACGAGGGGCGTGAGGCATTGTATGCCTCCGGCGTGCCGCGGCTTCAACGCGTTCTTCGCCGGACGGTTAGCCGGTAAGCTTAATGCACATGATGCCGAAGGCATGATGATTGAAAAAGGCCCGGTGATGAACCGGGCCTTTTCTCGTTTACTGCGGGGTGTTGCCACCGGCTGCGGGCGGCGTAGCCGGGGCCGGAGTAGCGTTTGTATCGGCCGGTGCCATCGGCTTGACGGGAGCCGGTGCCGGGGCGGCCGGTTCCGACTTCGTAGAGGCCGTCGTCTGCGGGTCTGTAGTCGGCGTGCCGTTCCACTCCGTATAGGCAAAGGCCGCGACGGCGACCACGGCGATCGCTGCCACCCAGCCGACCCAGGCGTTGGATTTCTGAGCACCAACGGGTGTGGTCCGGTAGTCGGGAGTGCCCGCCGGATCCAGCGGGCGGTTCGGGTCATTCAGGTTGTTCGGATCGTATGTCATTGTCTCTTCTCCTCTTCACATGGGAGGGAAACTGACATTCACGCTTATTTGTTCCCGAGGCGGTCATTGCTGTTGCCGCTGTCCGGCCCGTGACTGCATCGCAGAGCCGTTCCATGCGGCAAGGGACGAGAGCAGGAGCGCCACCGGAAACGCAGGCCTGTTTGCCGGAATCAATCGTTCCAGCGGAAGATCGGGCGATAGACGCGATTGGCGATCATCAGGCTGCGGTCCGGCCGGATGATGTAGGTTTCCTCGACCTCGCGGCCGCGATTGTCGACGAAGGTGTGCGGAAACTGCGAGCCGATCGGCGACTTGGTCAGCTTCGTCCGGGGTTGGCCATTATAGGTGATGCTGCCCGGGATCGGTGCCAAGCCTGGGCCGGAGATATCGCCGGTCGCAGTGCAGCCAGAAAGAACAGCACCCGCGATGATCGCTGCGGCAAGAGAGAGTTTCATCGGGCGCTCCGTCGGTTGTTTGTTATCTCAGGCAATTAGGCTTTCGCTCGCTCTTGTCTATGGCCGGTATCACAGCGATTCGCCAACCGCCGCCTGTTGACGAAGAAGTGTATGCTTCCGGCACGCTTTGGCCGGATCTTTGCTTCGCGGTAACCGTGGCTCATTGTTGCGTGAAACAATGCTAATATTACTGCGTTCGCTTTTCATGGACCTGACCGCGATGGCCAAGTCCACGGACCGGCCAACGGCCGTGTCCAAGGACCGGGCTGGAGGCCCTGTCCATCTGATCGAAGGTGCGCGCGTTCCGTCGATTTTCGGCTGCCGGTGATCCGGCATTGAGAAAACGGAGGAATATCATGACTTACGCTCATTCGAGGACCGCGATCGCCGTCCTTGCATCCGCCTGCTCGATTTTCGTCATGCCGGTCAGTTCTGTGCACGCTCTCGATATCTCTATCGGCGGCAGCAACGGCGTCAATGCCAGTGTCGGCCTCGGCTCCGGAAGTTCCGGCGGCCTTGGCGCCAATGTCGGCGCTTCTGTCGGCGGCTCCGGTGGCATCAATGCGAATACCAACGCAACGGTCGGCGGGTCCGGCGGTCTCGTTGATGCCGATGTGAAAGCCAGCGTCGGCGGCAGCAATGGCGTGAATGCGGCGGTCGGCGCCAATGCGGGCGGCAGCGGTAACCTCGCGGACGTCGATGCCGGCGTATCGGCTGGCGGCGGCAGCGGTGTGAACGCCAATGCCGGCGCAACTCTCGGCGGCAGCAATGGTAATATCCTCGATACGGATGTGACCGCGTCGATCGGCGGATCGAACGGCATCAACGCCAATGTGGGCGCAAATATCGGCAATGGCGCAGGCGCCAATCTCGGCCTTGGTATCGGCGGCGGCTCGTCCGGTGGTGGTGCATCTGATGGCGGCAGTGGAAGCGGGATGACGCCGAGTGCGGTGACCCGCGAATTCAGCAGGATGGATGCCAGTGATCAGAGGAAGATGCTGGTTCGCTGCCGCGACATTGCCTCTGGTGGCTATGATGCCGGGCTGACCGGTCTCTGCAAGATGCTGCGGACGCTGGCATCCCGCTAAAGCCGCAAACAAAAAAGCCGCCGGATCGCTCCGGCGGCTTTTTTTGATCTATGATCGCTTAGTGCAGGATCTGGCTGAGGAACAGCTTGGTACGCTCGTGCTGCGGATTATCGAAGAACTCAGCCGGCGAATTCTGCTCGACGATCTGGCCCTGGTCCATGAAGATGACGCGGTTGGCGACCTGGCGGGCAAAGCCCATCTCATGGGTGACGCAGAGCATGGTCATGCCTTCTTCGGCCAGACCGACCATGGTATCCAGCACTTCCTTGATCATTTCAGGATCGAGCGCCGAGGTCGGCTCATCGAACAGCATGATCTTCGGATTCATGCAGAGCGAACGGGCGATCGCCACGCGCTGCTGCTGGCCACCGGAGAGCTGGCCCGGATATTTGTTGGCCTGTTCCGGAATCTTGACACGCTTCAGGAAGTGCATGGCGACTTCTTCCGCCTGCTTCTTCGGCATCTTGCGCACCCAGATCGGCGCCAGCGTGCAGTTTTCCAGGATCGTCAGATGCGGGAAGAGGTTGAAGTGCTGGAACACCATGCCGACTTCGCGGCGCACTTCGTCGATCTTCTTCAGGTCGTTGGTAAGCTCGGTGCCATCGACGACGATCTGACCCTTCTGGTGCTCTTCCAGACGGTTGATGCAACGGATCATCGTCGACTTGCCGGAGCCCGACGGGCCGGCGATGACGATGCGCTCGCCACGCATGACCTTCAGGTTGATGTCGCGCAGAACGTGGAAATCGCCATACCACTTGTTCATGTTGACGATATCGACGGCGACTTCGGTCGTGGAGACGGTGAGCTTCTTGGTTTGAGCTTCAGCCATATTTGTTACCCTCAATTCTTATCGTTTGTGGCCGGTGTCGAGATGGCGTTCCATGAACACCGAATAGCGAGACATGCCGAAGCAGAAAATCCAGAAGACAAAACCCGCAAAGATCAGACCTGTCAACGGTGTTACGGCCGACGCCCAGTTGCCGTCGGAGAAGTTCAGACGGACGATGCCGAGCAGGTCGAACATGCTGATGATCGAGACCAGCGAGGTATCTTTGAACATGCCGATGAACGTATTGACGATGCCGGGGATGACGAGCTTGATCGCCTGAGGCAGCACGATCAGGCGCATCTTCTGCCAATAGCCCAATCCAAGCGAATCCGCGCCTTCGTACTGGCCCTTCGGAATGGCCTGCAGACCGCCGCGGATGACCTCTGCCATATAGGCCGACGCGAAGATCGACACGCCGATCACGGCGCGCAGCAGCTTGTCGACGTTCCAGCCCTGCGGCAGGAACAGCGGCAACATGACGCTGGCCATGAACAGGACGGTGATCAGCGGAATGCCGCGGATGACTTCGATGAAGATGACGCAGACCATCTTCACGACAGGCATCTTCGAACGGCGCCCGAGCGCCAGGATGATGCCGAAGGGTAGGGAGACCGCGATGCCGACGAAGGAGACGACGAGCGTCACCAGAAGGCCGCCCCAGAGCGGGGTTTCTACGACTTCGAGGCCGAGGCCGCCATACAGCAGCCAGAGCGAAACGAGCGGCAGCGCCACGAAGAGCAGCAGAGCATTCAGCCCCTTGCGCGGCATCGACGGCATCAGCATCGGCACCAGCAGGGCGGCGAACATGATGAACACCAGCGTCGGACGCCAGCGGTCGGTGAGCGGATAGCGGCCATAGACGAACTGGTCGAGCTTTGCGTTGACGAAAGCCCAGCAGGCCCCGCTCCAGCCATCGGGCTGCGTGCCGCCCTGAACGGTGGTGGCGCAGAAGGTGCGGTCCGTACCGGTCCAGACGGCCTGGATGAACAGCCAGTTGATCATGTGCGGCAGCACCCAGGCAAGAACTGCGATGGCGATCACCGTCAGGATGATGTCCTTCGGGGTTGCAAGCAGGTTACGCCTGATCCAGGCGATTGTGCCGCGTTCGCTGGATGGAGCCGGTTCGGGCTGCAGCATGGCATTGCGGACGAAAGAAATGTTGGGACCCGACATCTTATCTCTCCACCAGTGCCATTTTGCCGTTGAACCAGTTCATGAACAGCGACGTCAGAATGCTGAGGGTGAGGTAGACGGCAATCCAGATGACCACGACTTCGATCGACTGGCCGGTCTGGTTGAGCGTCGTACCGCCGACGGCAACGAGATCCGAGAAGCCGACGGCGATTGCCAGCGATGAGTTCTTGGTCAGGTTGAGATACTGGCTGGTAAGTGGCGGGATAATGATGCGGAAGGCCTGCGGCACCACGACGAGGCGGGTGACGGAGGATGGATGCAGGCCGAGTGCGCCTGCCGCTTCCGACTGTCCCTTCGGCACGCCCCGGATACCGGCACGCACGATTTCGGCGATGAAGGCCGCGGTGTAGAAGGAGAGCGCCAGGAACAGCGACATGAATTCCGGCCCGACGACGGAGCCGCCGGTCAGATTGAACTTGCCCGCGACAGGAACGTCGAAGGTCATCGGCAGACCCGCCGCCAGGAAGGCCAGGATCGGCAGGCCGGCGATCAGTCCGATCGACACCCAGATCGTATGGAACTGCTTGCCTGTTGCCGCCTGGCGCTTGTGCGCCCAGCGGGCGATGATCACCGTGGCGACGATGCCGATCACCAAGGCTGCGAGGACAGCCCACATGCCGGTATCGAAGATCGGCTTGGGAAAGGCGAGGCCGCGATTGTTCAGGAACATGCTGAACGGCAGATGCACGGATTCGCGCGGCTGCGGCAGCACGGCCAGAACGCCGGAATACCAGAAGAAGATGACCAGCAGCGGCGGGATATTGCGGAACACCTCGACATAGACGGTGCACAGCTTGGCGATAAGCCAGTTATGCGACAGACGTCCGATGCCGACGATAAAGCCGATGATCGTCGCGGTGATGATGCCGGTGACGGCAACGAGAATGGTGTTCAGGATGCCGACGACGAGCGCGCGGCCATATGTCGAATCGCTCGAATACGGGATCAGCGACTGGCCGATCTCGAAGCCGGCGCGCCCATTGAGAAATGCGAAGCCAGATGCCGTATTGCTGCGCTGCAGGTTGAGCGCGGTGTTGTGAGCGACCCATGCCACGAACAGCACCAGCAGAAGTACGGTCAGAACCTGGAAAAATATGCCCCTGAATTTGGGGTCGTAAAGTGCCGACTGGAGCGTCCAGCGGCTCTCCGGCAAAGGTGTCGTGTGCACAGCCTCTTGCGTCATGCCGAGCCTAATCCCCTATGTGCCCGTTTTTGGGCTTTTTTCTTTGGAAGACGGAAAGGCGGTTTCCCGCCTTTCCGGCATTTATATCAGAAGCTTAGCGAACCGGCGGTGCGTACTGGATGCCGCCCTTGTTCCACAGCGCGTTCAGACCGCGTGCGATCTTCAGCGGGCTGCCCTGACCGACGTTGCGTTCAAAGACTTCACCGTAGTTACCAACGCCCTTGATGATGTTGTAGGCCCACTCGTTGGTCAGGCCGAGGTCGGTACCGATCTTGGTATCGGCTTCGGTGCCGAGGAAGCGCTTGATATCCGGGTTCGGCGAATTCTTCATCTCGTCGACGTTTGCCTGGGTGATGCCGAATTCTTCAGCGTTCACGAGGGCGTAAGCCGTCCACGAAACGATGTCGAACCACTGGTCGTCGCCCTGGCGCACTGCCGGGCCGAGCGGCTCCTTGGAGATGATCTCCGGAAGGATCATGTGCTCGTCGGGGTTCTTCAGCGTCAGACGCAGCGAATAGAGGCCGGACTGGTCGGTCGTGTAGACGTCGCAACGGCCGGAATCATAGGCAGCGTTGACTTCTTCGAGCTTCTCGAAAACAACCGGATTGTATTGAAGGTTGTTGGACTTGAAGTAGTCGGCGAGGTTGAGCTCGGTCGTGGTGCCGGACTGTACGCAGACAGCGGCGCCGGAGAGTTCGAGAGCCGACTTCACGTTCAGGCTCTTGCGAACCATGAAGCCCTGACCGTCGTAATAGGTGACCGGACGGAAGTTGAAGCCGAGAGCGGTGTCGCGGTTGATCGTCCAGGTGGTGTTGCGCGAGAGGACATCGACTTCGCCCGACTGCAGAGCCGGGAAGCGGTCCTTGGCGGACAGAGGCGTGTACTTGACCTTGGTCGGGTCGCCGAAGACGGCGGAAGCGACGGCCTTGCAGAAATCAACGTCGAAGCCGGCCCAGTTGCCGGATGCGTCAGGCTGCGCGAAACCCAGGAGGCCCGAGTTGACGCCGCACTGAACGAAGCCCTTTGCCTTCACGTCTTCAAGAGTGGTTGCCGAGGCCGCATGGGCGCCAAGAGCGAAAACTGCTGCGCCGACGGCGGCGGACAGGAGCTTAATCTTCATTTTTCCCAACCTTTTATCTGTTGTCTTATGTTTTTGTGGGAGGAGAGGCGAAGAAAACCCTGTCCCCCCAATTTCTCGACACCCTCCCGGCGCGAGTGGTTCTATCACAGTCGCAAATGCCAATACGGTCAAGTGTCGCGGCTAATAAATGCGGCAAAATTCGGCATTTTGGCAAAATGCGCCGTTCTGATAGGCAGTTGGGTAGTATTTGGGCAGTGTTTTGCGGAAAAATACCGCGCAATTCACTGATATATCTGCGAAAGTAACGTTCCGGGTAATTTTCGGCCCGTCGCGGCTACGGGGTTGACCCGACTTTTCCTGAGGTCCAAAACTCGCCCATTGCATCCCTCGCCAAAGGCTATTTCAGACTATGAAAGACAAAGACGGTCTCCTGCAGAACGCCGGTATCAACACCCGCCTCTCGCATATCGGCAACGACCCTTCGGAATACCACGGTTTCGTCAATCCGCCCGTCGTGCACGCATCGACGGTGCTGTTTCCGAATGCCAAGGCGATGGAAACACGCGGGCAGAAATACACCTATGGCACCCGCGGCACGCCGACCACCGATGCGCTCTGTGAGGCGATCGACGCGCTCGAAGGTTCCGCGGGCACGATCCTCGTGCCGTCGGGTCTTGCTGCCGTCACCGTGCCGTTCCTGGCGTTTCTGTCTTCCGGCGATCACGCGCTGATCGTCGATTCCGTCTACACGCCGACCCGCCATTTCTGCGACACCATGCTGACGCGCATGGGCGTCGAGGTCGAATATTACGACCCGGCGATCGGTGCCGGCATCGAGCAGCTGTTCAAGCCGAATACCAGGCTCGTCCATACGGAAGCGCCCGGCTCGAACACGTTCGAGATGCAGGACATTCCGGCGATCGCCGCGATTGCCCACAAGCACGGCGCCGTCGTTGCCATGGACAATACCTGGGCCACGCCCGTCTATTTCCGCCCGCTCGATTTCGGCGTCGATATCTCGATCCACGCGGCAACCAAATATCCGGCCGGCCATTCCGATATCCTGATGGGCACCGTCTCGGCCAATGCCAAGCATTGGGAGCAGCTGAAGGAAGCCAACATCACGCTCGGCATCTGCGGCGCGCCCGATGACGCCTATCAGGTTCTGCGCGGTCTGCGCACCATGGGCATCCGTCTGGAGCGCCACAATGAAAGCGCGCTGGCTCTCGCCAAGTGGCTGGAAGGCCGGGAAGAGGTGGCCAAGGTGCTGCATCCGGCACTGCCGAGCTTCAAGGGTCACGACATCTGGAAGCGTGACTTCAAGGGCGCCAGCGGCATCTTCTCCTTCGTGCTCAAGGTCGATTCCGCCGAGCACTACAAGGCGAAGGCGCATGCCTTCCTCGATGCACTCAGCATCTTCGGGCTTGGCTGGTCCTGGGGTGGCTTCGAATGCCTGGCCGTTCACGTCAATCTGAACGACCGCCGTATTGCCAAGGCGCCGGAAGGCGGTCCGCTGATCCGTCTGCAGATCGGTCTCGAAGACGTGGCCGATATCAAGGCCGATATCGAGCGGGGCTTTGCGGCGGCCAAAGCCGTCTGATCAGCCGAGCGGCCGGTAGCGGTAAATCCAGTCGAGATCCGCCGCGAGGCTTTGCGGCGGTTTCATCGACAAGACGATATCACGCCCGATCCTGACAGGGCCGCGGGCGTGATAGGCAAAGCGGTTGAATGCGCCGCGCTTGCGGATCTTGGCAATCCGCGGAGCGCGATGCGCCTCGAAGCGGGGCAGGGCTTGCTCGATGGGATTGCTGCCCAGAAAATAAGCTAGCTCATAGGCATCTTCGATCGCCATGGCCGCGCCCTGGGCGGCGAACGGCATCATAGCATGCGCGGCATCGCCGATCAGCACGCGGTCGCGCCCGTTCTGCCACGATCCCTCAGATACCTCATAGAGCGGCCAATAGGTCGGCTCGATATTGCGAAGCAGGGACAGAGCTTCGGGATGCCAGCCGCGGAAGCGTGAACGCAAAGTCTCCAGCTGGTGACTCGCCGCGCCACTATCCCACCGCTCGGTGTTTTCATTGCCGCTGGTGATGGCGACGAGATTGAAGCTCGCCGTTTCCTTCAGGGGATAGCAGACGAGATGCACCGATCCACCGAGAAACGCCGAGACGCTGTTCCTGTCGAGAAAGTCAGGCGCTGCGGCGGCTGTGATCGTGAAGCGATAGGCGATGTTGCCGGAAAATCGGGGCGAGGGCGAACCGTCGATCGCGGCTCGCGTCTTCGACCAGACGCCGTCCGCGCCGATCAGCACGCCTGGGCCATTAGACGGCAAGCGTGCGGATTCGATTGGAGTACCAAGGTGCAGCTGGCAGAGCGGATTGCCGCGCACAGCATCCAGAAGGACGCGCTGAAGCGTTGCACGGTGTAGGACACCGTAGGGAGCATCCCATCGCTCACGGGCGAAACGGCCGGCGGGGACGGCAGCGAGCTGCCGCAACGTGTCGCCCGCAACGAGCCGGATCATTTCCGGCTCGAGCCAGCATTTCTCGATCTCGCCGAGAACGCCGAGTTCACGGAGGATGCGCGATGCGTTGGGGGAAAGCTGCAGGCCGGCACCGACCTCTGCCAGTTCGCCGGCCTGTTCGAAAATATCGGAACGGATGCCCCGTTTGGCCAGCGCCAGCGCGGCTGTCAGGCCCGCAATTCCTGCGCCCGCAATGGCGGCGTGCTCGACCGGCATCGTTTGTCCGATCTTCAGGAGAGAATGATCAGGCGACCTTCACATGGAAGACGCAGCCGGCCGGGTTCGTCTGGTTGGCCTTCAGCGCGCCATTGAAACGAAACAGCGTCGAGCAATAGGAACAGACCTTTTCGTTGTCGTCGCCCATGTCGATGAAGATATGGGGATGGTCGAACGGCACGGATGCGCCGGTGCACATGAATTCCTTCACGCCGACTTCGATCACGCGGTGTCCGCCGTCGTTCTGGAAGTGAGGAATGCTGTGGCCGGCCATGTCTGTCTCCGAATGCTTTGAAATTTGGCCGGACATTACCGTCCTTCGCCGCAAATGTGTAGAGCCAAAGCGCCGCAAGCCGCATGGTTTTTTGCCCGCCGGGGTTCACCTCGCGGCAGCGATAAAATATGGTCCGGCGCAAACAGGGGCCTGCCTTTATGAATTTGAATACGCCTGCATTCTCCAGCTTCACGCATGATGGCCTGAAACTCGCCTATTTCGACGAAGGCGACCCGAATGGCCCGCCGGTCCTGCTCATTCACGGCTTTGCCTCGACGGCGAGCGTCAACTGGGTGCATCCGGGCTGGCTGAAAACGCTGGGCGATGCCGGTTACCGCGTGATCGCCATGGACAACCGCGGCCACGGCGCCAGCGACAAGCCGCATGACGCCGAAGCCTACCGCCCGTGGATCATGGCGGCGGACGCGATGGCGCTTCTCGATCATCTCGGCATCCCCGAAGCAAACGTCATGGGCTATTCGATGGGTGCCCGCATTTCGGTCTTTGCGGCGCTCGCAAATCCGTACCGCGTCCGCTCGCTGGTGCTTGGCGGCCTCGGCATCGGCATGACCGATGGTGTCGGCGACTGGGACCCGATCGCGGACGCGCTGCTGGCGCCGTCGCTCGAGACCGTGACCCACGACCGCGGCCGGATGTTCCGCGCCTTTGCAGAGCAGACCAAAAGCGATCGTGAGGCGCTGGCCATGTGCATTCGCGGATCCCGCGATCTCGTCGCCCGCGCCGACATGGCAAAGATCGAAGCGCCGACGCTGATTGGCGTCGGAACAAAGGACGACATTGCGGGTTCGCCTCAGGAACTTGCCGCCCTGATGCCGAATGCCGAAGCGCTCGATATCCCGGGCCGCGACCACATGCTGGCCGTCGGCGACAGGGTTTTCAAGAAAGCGGTTCTGGAGTTTTACGAGAAAGTCGCCTGACGGTGACATGCCGCTGTTGAGCGGATATTCACGGAAAAATCATTCTAGAAAGCGCTGGCGGCCCGACCCATTTATGTTACAGCCGTTTTGCTCTATACACTGACGTTCCCACGGGAAATGAGGAGACCGGTAATGGTCGCGACGACAGACATTCGTCCTCTTGAAGCTGCAAGCCCGCTCAAGGTGATGGATCCGATCTGGGACAGCCTGCGCGAAGAAGCGCGCATTGCTGCCGAGAAGGATCCGGTACTGGCGGCTTTCCTTTATTCGACGGTGATCAATCACCGCTCGCTGGAAGAATGCGTCATCCACCGTATCTGTGAACGCCTCGACCACCCGGACATGCAGGCAACGCTGCTGCGCCAGGCCTTCGATGAAATGCTGTCGGACTGGCCGGAATGGAGCGACATCCTGCGCGTCGATATCCAGGCGATCTATGACCGCGATCCCGCATGCCTCCGCTTCATGGAAGCCGTGCTCTATTTCAAGGGCTACCATGCCCTGCAGACGCATCGTCTGGCCCATTGGCTGCTGAACCGTGGACGCCGCGATCTGGCGCTCTATCTGCAGAGCCGTTCGTCCAGCGTCTTCCAGACGGATATCAATCCGGCGGCGCGGATCGGCAGAGGCATCTTTCTTGATCACGCAACCGGTCTCGTCGTTGGCGAGACGGCCGTGATCGGCGACAATGTTTCGATCCTGCATGGCGTGACGCTCGGCGGTACCGGCAAGGAAGGCGCAGACCGCCATCCGAAAATCGGCAGCGGCGTGCTGATCGGAGCCGGGGCGAAGATCCTCGGCAATATCGAGATCGGCTACTGCTCGCGCGTTGCTGCAGGCTCTGTTGTCTTGAAGGCCGTTCCGCCGAAGACGACTGTCGCAGGCGTGCCGGCGAAGGTCGTTGGGACCGCAGGGTGTTCGGAGCCGTCGCGGGTCATGGACCAGGTGATTGGCGCGGATATCTGAGCCGGTCATATTCGCAGAGGCTGAAAAAGCTGGCGAAAATCGCAAGGGGAAAGCCGGGCACGTTGGCTTGTCTCAACCTTTACAGCGCCACTTTTCGTGTGCAAGAAGCGGCCACCAGAGACCGCTAGGAGATCAAGTGTGAAGCCCGAAGAACTCAAGAAGCTCGACGCCTACTTCAAGAAAACGCTCAACCCGGAGATCGTCGTGAAGGCGCGCCCGCGCAAGAACGACTCGGCTGAAGTTTACCTCGGCGAGGAGTTCCTGGGTGTCGTCTATGTCGACGACGAGGACGGTGACCGCTCCTATAACTTCTCGATGGCGATCCTCGACGTCGATCTCTGATCCGGCGCCGATTGACATTGCGTGACGGGCCGCTTTTGCGGCCCGTTTGCGTTTTATGGCACGCAATCGGTCCTCAACGCTGGATCGCGCCGCTCTCTGCTCCATTTTAGTGATTGCGAATGCGATCAATCATCATGGAGGCCTGGGACATGGGAATTTTCGACAAGATCAAGCACGCGATTTTCGGGGAGGCGAAAGCGGCTCCCGTTACGGCGGCAGCCGCGCCAAAGGCTGAACCGGCCGCAACTCCAGCCCCGCCATCAGCAGCGCCCGCAGCTGCGTCTGCCGCCGCGGCACCCGCACCCGCGGCTTCCGCTGCGCCAAAGGCGGCCGCGGCTGCCGTCGATATCGTCCCGATCCTCGATGCTGCGGTGAAGAAAAGCGGCCAGAAACTCGACTGGCGCCGCTCGATCGTCGATCTCATGAAGGCCGTCGGCATGGATGCAAGCCTTGCCGAGCGCAAGGAACTGGCCGCCGAGCTTGGCTATTCCGGCGACACGGGCGACTCCGCCAAGATGAACATGTTCCTGCACAAGGCGCTGATGAAGAAGCTCTCCGAGAATGGCGGCAAGGTGCCCGCCGATCTGCTCGACTGAGCCGGTAAACGCAATGTATTGCGAGGCTTCGCTGGCTACCGGCGAAGCCTCTGGTTGCGCCTGACTGATATATGTCTGCAAAATCAACGATCGACGTACGTTCATCTTTTTTCGGACAATAGGCGGCATCGTGAATGCACGCATGAGTCGTTTTGCATCGCACAAAATCTCTTGACTCCTGATGGTTTGCGGCTACCATTTTTGCTGCAGAGCCGAAGAGGAGGATGCGCATGTTCAACTTTGACGATACGAGCCGCAAGAGCAAGGAAGCCATGGACACGATGCTCAAGAGCTATTCGGATAGCGCCAAGGGCTTCCAGGCAATTGCCACCGAAGCCGTCGAATATTCCAAGAAATCGTTTGAAGACACGGTCAGGCATTTCGAAGCGCTGTCGGGCGTTCGCAGCATCGAGGCTGCCTTCGACCTGCAGAGCAGTTTCGTGAAATCGTCCTATGAAAGCTTCGTCGCCGAAGCCACCAAGATGGGCGACATGTATTCCGACCTCGCCAAGGGCGCCTACAAATCCTACGAGGCGCAGGTTCCGGCCCCGGTCGTGAAGGCCGCGAAAGCTGCCGCACAGGCGACGCCCGCCGCTGCCTGATTCCATGCGCCCTGTGGCGCACCCCTTGAAAAACGAAGACCGGCTACGCACTTGCGGCCGGTCTTTTTTGTTTTCTGCTCTGTTCAAGAAATAGTCCGGGACTTTTTTGGCGTTTGCGTCAAGTCCTGCGGAATTGTGATTGCAGTCGGGAACAAGGGGCTTAAAATCGCAGCATTATGAACTAAGTTAGTGTTTCAGATATTCGGTGGGTAAAGCATCCTCCCATGCACCATCGGACTGATCGAGGAATGAATGAAAATGATCGCAAAGCCGATCCGGATGCAAAACGATGGCGAAAGGAACGGGGACAACGGAAATCGCGGAACCTCGGTCATTACACGTACGAAGCCGAAGACCAAGAAGCCTAATCTCTACCGCGTGCTCATCCTGAATGACGACTACACTCCCATGGAATTCGTCATCCACATCCTGGAGCGGTTTTTCCAGAAAGATCGCGAAAGTGCCACCCGCATCATGCTCCATGTCCATAACCACGGCGTCGGCGAGTGCGGGATATTCACATACGAGGTAGCGGAAACGAAGGTGAGCCAGGTGATGGACTTTGCCCGGCAGCATCAGCATCCGCTGCAATGCGTCATGGAAAAGAAGTGAGGATCACAACGTGCCAACATTTTCGCCTAGCTTAGAAAAGGCGCTCCATCAGGCACTGACCTTTGCCAACGAGCGGCATCACGAATATGCGACGCTCGAGCATCTGCTGCTCGCCCTTGTCGACGACTCCGATGCGGCCGCGGTCATGGGTGCCTGCAACGTCGATCTCGACGCGCTCCGCAAGACACTGATCGAGTATATCGACAATGAACTCTCCAATCTGGTCACCGGCTATGACGAGGACTCCAAGCCGACATCCGGCTTCCAGCGCGTCATCCAGCGTGCCGTGATCCATGTCCAGTCGTCGGGCCGCGAAGAAGTGACGGGGGCAAACGTCCTCGTCGCGATCTTTGCCGAACGCGAAAGCCACGCCGCCTATTTCCTGCAGGAGCAGGAGATGACCCGCTACGACGCGGTCAACTACATCTCGCACGGCATCGGCAAGCGGCCGGGCTCGTCGGAAAGCCGCACCCCGCGCGGTGCCGAGGATGAATCCGAGAGCAAGCCGAGCGCATCGCGCGGCGGCGCAGAGGACGATACCGCAGGCAAGAAGCAGCAGGATGCCCTGAAGGCCTATTGCGTCAATCTCAACGAGAAGGCCAAGACCGGCAAGATCGATCCGCTGATCGGCCGTCATGCCGAAGTCAGCCGCACGATCCAGGTTCTGTGCCGCCGTTCGAAGAACAACCCGCTTTATGTGGGTGATCCAGGCGTCGGCAAGACGGCGATCGCCGAAGGTCTCGCCAAGCGCATCGTCGAAGGCAAGGTGCCGGAAGCCCTCGCCGACGCGACGATTTTCTCGCTCGATATGGGCACGCTGCTGGCCGGCACCCGCTATCGCGGCGACTTCGAAGAGCGTCTGAAGCAGGTCGTCAAAGAGCTCGAGGAATATCCGGGCGCCGTGCTGTTCATCGACGAAATCCACACCGTCATCGGTGCGGGCGCCACGTCGGGCGGCGCCATGGATGCGTCGAACTTGCTGAAGCCTGCTCTGTCTTCCGGTGCGATCCGTTGCATCGGCTCGACCACCTACAAGGAATATCGCCAGTTCTTCGAAAAGGACCGGGCTCTGGTTCGCCGCTTCCAGAAGATCGACGTCAATGAGCCGTCGATCGATGATGCGATCGAAATCATGAAGGGCCTGAAGCCTTATTTCGAAGAATATCACCACCTGCGTTATTCGAACGACGCCATCAAGTCGGCTGTCGAGCTGTCGGCCCGTTACATTTCGGACCGCAAGCTGCCGGACAAGGCGATCGACGTCATCGACGAGACGGGTGCAGCCCAGATGCTGTTGCCGCCCTCGCGCCGCCGCAAGCTGATCACCGAAAAGGAGATCGAAGCGACGATCGCGACGATGGCTCGCATCCCGCCGAAGACCGTGTCGAAGGATGACGAAGCCGTTCTTGCCAATCTTGAGCAGGAACTGCGCTCGGTGGTCTATGGCCAGGATACAGCAATCGAAGCTTTGTCGACTGCGATCAAGCTGGCGCGTGCCGGCCTGCGCGAACCAAACAAGCCGATCGGCTCCTACGTCTTCTCCGGCCCGACAGGCGTCGGCAAGACCGAGGTCGCCAAGCAGCTTGCCTCGTCGCTCGGCGTCGAGATGCTGCGCTTCGACATGTCCGAATACATGGAGCGGCACACGGTTTCGCGTCTGCTCGGTGCACCTCCCGGCTATGTCGGCTTCGACCAGGGCGGTCTTCTGACCGACGGTGTCGATCAGCATCCGCATTGCGTGGTTCTTCTCGACGAAATCGAGAAGGCGCATCCAGACATCTACAACATCCTGTTGCAGGTCATGGACCACGGTACGCTGACCGACCACAACGGCAAGAAGATCGACTTCCGCAACGTCATCCTGATCATGACGACCAATGCGGGCGCATCGGAGATGGCCAAGGCTGCCTTCGGCTTCGGCTCGTCCAAGCGGTCGGGCGAAGACGAGGAAGCGCTGAACCGCCTCTTCACGCCGGAGTTCCGCAACCGTCTGGATGCGATCATTCCGTTCGCATCGCTGCCGACGGCTGTGATCCACAAGGTCGTCCAGAAGTTCATCATGCAGCTGGAAGCGCAGCTTTCCGAACGCAACGTGACCTTCGACCTGCATGAGGATGCGATCGCCTGGCTGGCGGAACGGGGTTACGACGAGAAGATGGGCGCCCGCCCGCTGGCTCGCGTCATCCAGGACGTCATCAAGAAGCCGCTCGCGAACGAAATCCTCTTCGGCAAGCTGAAGAAGGGTGGCGTGGTTTCCGTTACCGTCGGTCCGAAGGAAGACGGCAAGCCGGGTATCGTGCTCAATTCCGTTTCGGAACTGGCACCGATCAAGCCGAAGCCCGAGGCTGAGGTCATCCATCCCGACGCCGATGGCGAGGATGATGGCGAGCTGAAGACCAAGCCGAAGAAGGCAACGGTCAAGAAGGCCAAGGCCCAAGCCGAGCCGGAAGTGAAGGCGGCGCCGAAGAAGAGCAGCACGGTTCCCAAGGTTCCGCGCAAGAGCTGATCGTCACCGTCTGGTGAATTGAAAAAGGCCGCAGTGATGCGGCCTTTTTTGCGCCTGCCGGTGCGTGTTTCAGAGCGGCGTGTAGTCGATCTCCAGAAAGTCCTCGACCTCCGGAACCCAGCGGTCGCGCACGAAGGCGGTATGCGCCGGGTGGACATTATAGGCGTCGTAGCCCGCCTGGTTCTCGAATTCCATCGAGAAGCCGAAGGTGAAGGCGTTCTTGCCGCTGGTCTGCCGCAGCTGCTCGAAATTGCGCACGCTCGGAATGGCCGCAAGCGTCAGTGCTTCGGTGAGGAAAGCCTTTTCCTCTGCCGAGCCGGCTGGATGCTTCAGGCGGAATGCCACCGTATGACGGATCATCTTTATCTCCAGGTTCTGCTGCAGCTCAGGCGAGTTCGGCCCTGATCTTCTCGGCGTTGGCGGCGAGCACCGCGCCGTCTTCCATCGTGCCGGAATGCGGCTTCAGCGCCACGCCGTCATGGCGCGGGATGACGTGGAAGTGCAGGTGAAAGACGGTCTGTCCGGCGGCCGGTTCGTTGAACTGGCAGACGAAGACGCCATCGGCATCGAAGGCTTCCTGCACCGCATTGGCGATCTTCTGGACGACGGTGATCGAATGCGACAGCGCTGCCGGATCGGCGTCGAGAATATTGCGCGACGGCGCCTTGGGAACGACGAGAACATGGCCCGGCGCCTGCGGCATCACATCCATGAAGGCAACCGTATGATCGTCTTCATAGACCCGGTGCGAAGGGATTTCGCCGCGCAGGATCTTGGCGAAGATGTTGTTGTCGTCATAGGCGGCGCTGGTCATGGTGAAATCTCCTCGTGTTTGCAATCGGGTAGCGCGGTGACGGCGAGTGCGTCAATCCTCCTGCTGCCGCTCTCCCTTGCGGAACGGGCTGTGGTCGGTGAGGATCTCGTTCATGTGCTCGACATCCTCACGTTCGCGCTTGAGATAATCGGCGATCGCACGGCGCAGACCGGCATGGGCGACATAGTGGGCGGAATGCGTTGTCACCGGCAGGTAACCTCTGGCGAGCTTGTGCTCGCCCTGCGCTCCGGCCTCGACGCGCTTCAGGCCCTTGGCGAGGGCGAAATCGATCGCCTGATGATAGCAGACCTCGAAATGCAGATAGGGGTGATCCTCGATGCAGCCCCAGTGGCGGCCGTAGAGTGTGTCGCCGCCGATGAAGTTGATAGCGCCCGCCACATAGCGCCCCTCGCGCTTGGCCATGACAAGCAGGATATCGTCCGGCATCCGCTGGCCGATCAGCGAATAGAATTCACGGGTCAGATAGGGCCGGCCCCACTTGCGGCTGCCGGTATCCATATAGAAGGAAAAGAACTGGTCCCAGATCCGTTCGGTCAGGTCGCTGCCGGTCAGCCAGTCGATGCTGATGCCGTTTTCCAGTGCTGCGCGGCGCTCCTTCTTCAGTGCCTTGCGCTTGCGTGACGCCAGCGTTTCCAGGAAGGCGTCGTGATCGGCATAGCCTTCATTGATGAAGTGGAACTGCTGGTCGGTGCGATGGAGATAGCCGTCGGTCTCGAAGACCGAGATCTCATCCTCGGGCACGAAGGTGACATGCGCAGAGGAGACGCCGAGCTGACGCACGACTTCCTTCAGGCTCTCGGCAATCACGCTCTGAACCTGACGCCGCTCAAAACCCTCGGCAACGAGCAGCCGCGGGCCGGTTGCCGGTGTGAACGGGATCGAGCATTGCAGCTTCGGATAATAGCGCCCGCCGGCACGCTCGAAAGCATCCGCCCAGCCATGGTCGAAGACATATTCTCCCTGGCTATGGTTCTTGAGATAGCCGGGCAGGGCGCCGATCAGTTCTCCCTTGTCTGTCTCCAGAAGCAGGTGATGGCCGAGCCATCCGGTCTCTGCCGTTGCAGAGCCCGATTCTTCGAGCGAGGAGAGAAAGGCGTGAGACAGGAACGGATTGTACGGGACGGTGTTTGCCGTTTTAGACGTCCCGGAAAGCCGTGACCAGCTCTCCGGGGAAATCGCGGTAAAGGACCGTTCGACGCGGATCGATAGTTCATCAGTCATGGAGCAAAAGACGAGGCCGTTGGGGGAGGAAAGTGGCTCCCTTCCAGTCTGCGCATGATCTTGTCCAAAAAGCGAGCATCAAACCGAAGCGCGGGGATCAAAGCCTTCAAAAGTCATTTGATCTGCATTTTCGAATGTATGCTTGCGGGCCTTCTCGTCGCGCACGGTCCAGGTGATCACAGGGATACCCTTGTCGCGCTGGCCGGAGATGAACGGATTCGGCAGATCGGCGAAGAAATAGGAGATGAAATCGAGGCCGAGCGCCATCGCCTTCTCGTGAACCTCGAATTCCTCCGGCTTGTTACCGCCAGCCGTCAGGCCGACGGGGTAGGGCGCCTTCAGCTCCTTCAGGTCGCGCAGCAGCCAGTGGTCGAAGCTCATCAGCGCAACCTTGCCCTGGTAGCCTTCCAGCACCTCGAGCACGGTCTCGGCAAAGCCCTCGTCATCTGCTTCACGGCCTTTGAGCTCGAGCACCAGCGGAACCTTGCCCTGTACGAGATCGAGCAGCTGCTTCAGTGTCGGGATCTTGTCGGCGGTACCGCCGACGGAAAGCAGACCGAGCTCCTTGGAGGTCCGCTCGCGGATATCGCCCGGCATGTTGCAGAGGCGCTCGAGATTCTCGTCGTGGAAAACGATCGGAACGCCGTCGGAGGCGTAATGCAGATCGCATTCGATGGCGAAACCCGCCTCGACGGCGCGCGAAAACGCCGTCAGCGTGTTTTCCCAGACGAGCTTGTTGGTATCGTGATAGCCGCGGTGAGCGACTGGCAGTTCCTTGATCCAGGCGGCGGAGGTCATGTTATGCGATTTCCATGATGGCATCGATTTCAACGGCGGCGTTGAACGGCAGCGCCGCCATGCCGACGGCAGCGCGCGCATGCTTGCCGGCGTCACCCAGAACATTGGCGATCAGGTTGGATGCGCCGTTGATGACGAGGTGCTGCTCGACGAATTCAGGTGCGGAAGCGACGAAGCCGTTGAGCTTGATGACGCGCTTGATACGGCCGAGGTCGCCGCCGAGTGCGGCACTGGCCTGCGCCAGGATGTTGATAGCGCAAAGCTCAGCGGCGCGCTGACCCGCGGCAACGTCGACATTCTTGCCGAGATGGCCGGTGACGGCGACTTTGCCGCCTTCCATGGGGAGCTGGCCGGAAATGTAGAGAAGGCTGCCGCTGATCACATAGGGAACATAATTGGCAGCCGGAGCAGCGGCTTGCGGCAGGGTTATCCCCATTTCCTTGAGTTTTGCGGCAATCTGGTCGGACATTTTCGCCTCCACTTTCATTGTCAATGCTTCAAAAATTATGCATCAAGACTAGAATGTTGCGTATGACAGCTTCCAGCCTCGATTTGGCCGAAAGCGTTCTTATAACATCGCGGCCGAGTCCAACAGGAGATAATGGATGTTCCGATCGAGTCTTGCCGCTCTGCTTCTCGCAAGCGTTTCCGCACCGGCCCTAGCCGCCGCGCCCGCGGCGGGCGCTGCGATCGCGTCGGGCCTCGTGGCGCATCGCGCGATCTACGATCTCGAACTCAAGGACGCATCCGAACGTTCAGGCATCGCCGGCATGTCCGGCCGAATGGTCTATGAATTCAACGGCAGCTACTGCGAAGGCTTCACCACGAATTTCCGTTTCGTGACGCAGATCGATACGGGTGAAAACACCCGGGTCAGCGACCAGCAGACCAAGACCTTCGAGAACATCAAGGACCGCAAATTCACCTTCGAGACCAAGTCTTTCACCGACGACCAGTTGGACAAGGAAGTCAACGGCGCGGCAAGCGACAAGCCGAATGGCGTGACCGTCGACCTGACGAGCCCGCAGACGAAAGAATTGCAGCTGGCGGAAAGCCGCTTCCCTACGGAACACATGCTCGACGTGATCGAGAACGCCAAGTCCGGCAAACGCTTCTTTGAGGCCCGCGTCTTCGACGGATCCGATGATGGCGACAAGGCGCTGGCGACCACGACCGTCGTCGGCAAGCAGATTAGCCCCAAGGCGGGCGACGAAGCCGATGCAGGCAATGCCGGCGCCTTCGCCAAGCAGGCGTTCTGGCCGGTGACGATTTCCTACTTCAACGAGAACAGCAAGACGGACGCCTTGCCTGTCTACCGGATGTCGTTCAAGCTCTACGAGAACGGCATTACCCGCGATCTCACCATGGACTACGGTGATTTCGTCCTGACCGGCAAGCTCGCGAAGCTGGAAATGCTCGACAAGAAGCCCGAGACCTGTAAGTAGCTGAATAGCCGCTTCGACGCGGCAGGTCTTTTTCCGGGGGAGGATGGCATGACCTGCATGCCAGTGAAAATGCTTGCTTCTTCGGTCATTGCGCTCGCAGCCTTCTGCGCAGCCATGCCGGCATTTGCTGCCGATTGCGGCGAGACGCCAGCGTCCGGCGTTGATTGGAGCAATTGCAACAAGAAGAACCTTATGCTCGAATCGAGCGACTTCGAAGGCGCCAACCTGGCCGATGCCGACCTGTCGCAAACGAGCCTCAAGGGTGCCAACCTGACATCAGCCAATTTCGAAAAGGCGACCCTGATCCGCGCCTGGCTCGAGAATGCCAAGGCCGACGGCGCGAAATTCGACAAGATAGAAGCCTACCGATCGGTGTTCCAGAGCGCATCGGCGCAGAAGGCATCCTTTGCCGCGGCCGAGTTGCAGCGTGCCGATTTCACCGGTGCACAGTTGTCAGGCGCCAGCTTCGAGAAGGCGGAGCTTGGCCGCACCAACTTCGCCAAGGCGACGCTCAGCGAATCCAAGTTCGCGCTGGCAAACCTGTCGCGCGCCAATCTGGTTGGCGCGACGCTTGGCGGAAAGGTCAGTTTCGACCGCGCCTTCATGTATCTGACGCGCATCGAAGGCGTCGACCTTTCGACAGCGACCGGGCTGGAACAGGCGCAGATCGATCTCGCATGCGGCGACGCCACGACGAAGCTGCCCTCGGGGCTGAAGGCTCCCACAGATTGGCCGTGCCCCGCAGAGCCCAACTGATGCCAGTAACGCCCGGCGCTCATATCTCCGGGCGTCGGTTTTTTCAGAGAAACCCTTGCAATCGAGGTGAATCGACTGTAAGGGCACCCGCATTCCACACGTAAGGCATGGGATTGTCCGGGAGAAATCCGGATTGTTCCGCCCGGTGGCATTCTCGAAGAGGATGCTGTTCGCCTTGCGGAGGTTCAACCGGAAAAGGATAACAAGGCATGGCATTGCCCGATTTCTCTATGCGCCAGCTCCTCGAAGCAGGCGTCCACTTCGGCCACCAGACGCACCGCTGGAACCCGAAGATGAAGCCGTACATTTTCGGCGATCGTAACAACATCCACATCATCGACCTGGCTCAGACCGTTCCGATGCTGTCGCGCGCTCTGCAGATCGTCAGCGACACGGTTGCTCGTGGCGGCCGCGTTCTGTTCGTTGGCACCAAGCGTCAGGCTTCCGAGCTCATCGCTGACTCGGCCAAGCGTTCCGCTCAGTACTATGTCAACTCGCGTTGGCTCGGCGGGATGATGACCAACTGGAAGACGATCTCCAACTCGATCCAGCGCCTGCGCAAGCTCGACGAAATCCTTTCCAGCGATGCCTCCGGCTTCACCAAGAAGGAACGTCTGAACCTTGAGCGCGAGCGCGAAAAGCTCGACAAAGCCCTCGGTGGTATCAAGGACATGGGCGGCACGCCGGACCTGATGTTCATCATCGACACCAACAAGGAAAAGATCGCGATCGACGAAGCCAAGCGCCTCGGCATCCCGGTCGTCGCCATCATCGACTCGAACTGCGATCCGGACCTCATCGACTACCCGATCCCGGGTAACGACGACGCGTCGCGCGCCATCGCTCTCTACTGCGACCTGATTGCTCGCGCTGCCCTCGACGGCATTGCGCGTCAGCAGAGCTCGTCTGGCCGTGACCTCGGCGCTTCCTTCGAAGCTCCGGCCGAGCCGGCGCTCGATGAGACGGCTCAGGCCTGATAAACAAGCGGCGGATCTTACGGTCCGCTTTGCTTGACTGAATTGGGAAAAGGCCGCGCGAGACTTTGCGAAGTTCCGGCGGCCTTGACCTTTTCAGGCGAAGGCATCCGCCATTGCCTGACATGTTTCGTTATGGCGCGTCATTCATCACGCTGTCATACATACAGGTACATTTCGTGCCTCAATCCGGTGCCGCACGCGTTTCGCGGGCCACCGTTGAACCGACAAAGAGGAAGCTTATGACCGAGATTACGGCTGCACTGGTGAAGGAACTGCGCGAAAAGTCTGGCGCAGGCATGATGGACTGCAAGAAGGCGCTGCTCGAAAACAACGGCGACATCGAAGCATCGATCGACTGGCTCCGCGCCAAGGGCATCTCCAAGGCTGACAAGAAGGCTGGCCGCGCTGCTGCTGAAGGCCTGATCGCCATCGCCGGCGCTGGCCACAAGGCCGTTGTCGTCGAGCTCAACTCGGAAACCGACTTCGTTGCCCGTAACGACGCCTTCCAGGACCTCGTTCGCGGTATCGCCAGCGTTGCGCTTGCGACCGACGGCACGGTTGAAGCCATCGCGGCGGCGACCTACCCAGCATCCGGCAAGCCGGTTATCGACACCATCAAGGACGCGATCGCCACCATCGGCGAGAACATGACGCTGCGCCGCTCTGCCAAGCTCGAAGTCGAGCACGGCGTTGTTGCCACCTACATCCACAACGCTGCCGGCGACGGCATCGGCAAGCTCGGCGTTCTCGTCGCGCTGAAGTCGGAAGGCGACAAGGCTGTCCTGACGTCGATCGGCCGCCAGGTTGCCATGCACATCGCTGCGACCAACCCGCTCGCCATCCGTTCTGAAGAAGTCGATGCTGCTGTCGCCGAGCGTGAACGCAACGTCTTCATCGAACAGGCCCGCGAATCCGGCAAGCCGGAAGCGATCATCGAAAAGATGGTCGAAGGCCGCATGCGCAAGTTCTTCGAAGAAGTTGCTCTTCTCTCGCAGGCTTTCGTCATCAACCCTGACCTGACGGTCGGTGCTGCTGTCCAGGCTGCCGAAAAGGAAGCTGGCGCCAAGATCGAAGTCGTCGGCATGGCACGTCTCCTGCTCGGTGAAGGCGTCGAAAAGGAAGAGAGCGACTTCGCTGCCGAAGTCGCCGCTGTCGCCAAGGGCTGATAGCCTCTCTTACATGTGAAAACGCAAGGGCATCGCGTGACAACGCGATGCCCTTCGTGTATCCGGCAGTCAGCGGTGATAAACGAGGAGCCAAGATGTCGCGAGAGCCTGTCTACAAACGCGTTCTACTCAAGGCTTCCGGCGAAGCCCTCATGGGCAGCCAGGGTTTTGGCATCGACGTAGCGGTTGCGGACCGCATTGCTTCCGATATCGCGGAAGCCCGCCATATGGGCGTTGAAGTCGGCGTCGTCGTCGGCGGCGGCAATATTTTTCGCGGCGTTGCCGTAGCCTCCAAGGGCGGCGACCGGGTGACCGGCGACCACATGGGGATGCTCGCAACCGTCATCAATGCGTTGGCGCTGGCGACCTCGCTACGCAAGCTGAATATCGACACCGTCGTGCTGTCGGCTATCGCCATGCCGGAGATCTGTGAAAGCTTCTCCCAGCGCGCGACGCTCTATCACCTGTCGCTTGGCCGCGTGGTGATTTTCGCCGGCGGTACTGGCAATCCCTTCTTCACCACCGATTCGGCTGCAGCACTGCGCGCCGCCGAAATGGGCGCAGAAGCGATCTTCAAGGGCACGCAGGTTGACGGCATCTATTCGGCTGATCCGAAGAAGGTCCCCGATGCGACGCGCTTTGACCGCCTGACCCACAAGGAAGTGCTCGACAAGGGCCTTGCGGTCATGGACGTGGCAGCCGTAGCGCTCGCCCGCGAAAATTCCATTCCGATTATCGTCTTCTCGATCCACGAGAAGGGCGGTTTCGCTGAAATCTTGACGGGCGGTGGTCTCAAGACCATCGTATCCGACAACTGACAAAGACGGCGCCGCAAACACGGCGCGATTCCGACTGAGACGGGAGCATGACTATGAGCGAAGGCATCGACATCAAGGAAATCAAGCGCCGCATGGATGGCGCAGTTTCCTCATTCAAGAGCGATATCGCATCGCTGCGCACCGGCCGTGCCTCGGCCAACATTCTGGATCCGGTCACCGTCGAAGCCTATGGTTCGCGCATGCCCCTGAACCAGGTTGCCAACATCACCGTTCCCGAGCCGCGCATGCTGTCGGTCTCCGTCTGGGACAAGTCGATGGTCGGCGCCACTGACCGGGCAATCCGCGAATCGAACCTCGGTCTCAACCCGATCGTCGATGGTCAGAACCTTCGCATTCCGCTGCCTGAGCTCAACGAAGAGCGCCGCAAGTCGCTGGTCAAGGTTGCTCACGACTATGCCGAAAAGAGCAAGGTGGCGATTCGCCATGTTCGCCGCGATGGCATGGACGGCCTTAAGAAAGCCGAAAAGGACGGTGTCATTGGCCAGGATGAAAGCCGGGCGCAATCCGATCGTGTGCAGAAGATGACGGATGAGACGATTTCCGAAATCGATCGCTTGCTTGCCGAGAAGGAAAAGGAAATCATGCAGGTCTAGGCTTTCGCCTGCGCCCCAAGAGACCGGACGGGAAATGTCGGAACCAGCATTCGTGAGCATGCCAGAACATGTTGCCATCATCATGGATGGCAACGGCCGTTGGGCCAAGCAACGCGGCTTGCCGCGCGCCATGGGGCACCGCAAAGGCGTGGAGGCGGTCCGTGCGACCGTCCGCGCTGCCGGTGACGCTGGCATCAAGTATCTGACCCTTTTTGCATTTTCGTCCGAAAACTGGCGCCGGCCGGAGGCCGAGGTTTCCGACCTGATGGGCCTTCTCAAGGCTTTCATCCGTCGCGATCTCGCCGAGCTTCATTCGGAGAATGTCCGCATCCGCATCATCGGCGACCGCCACACGTTGCGCAGTGATATTCTCGACTTGCTGCTCGAAGCCGAAGAGACGACCAGCAACAATACCGCGCTGACGCTGGTCATCGCTTTCAACTACGGCTCGCGCGACGAGATGGCGAGAGCCATGGTCAGCCTTGCCAAGGACGTCGAGGCCGGCCGTCTGCGGACGCAGGACATTACGCCAGCGCTGATCAACGCCCGGCTCGATACGGCTGGCATTCCGGATCCGGACCTGATCATCCGCACCAGCGGCGAAGAGCGGCTGTCCAATTTTCTGCTCTGGCAGGCCGCCTATTCCGAGCTGATTTTCGTGCCGGAATACTGGCCGGATTTCGGACGCGAGCTGTTCTATTCGGCGCTTGAGAAATACGCCGCCCGCGACCGCCGCTTCGGCGGACTGTCGTCCCAAGCCGCGGCAGTGGGTACTTGATGCAGCAGGAACTGAAGCTTCGCATCATCTCGGGCATCATCCTTGCCATCATCGTGCTTGCGGCGACCTGGTACGGTGGCTTGGCGTTTCAGGCGCTGTCGGCGCTGATCGGGCTGCTGATCTACTATGAATGGTCGACGATCACCCGCCTTAGCGTCGAGCAGCCGGTTGCCAATGCCGCAGGCTGGGCCGGGCAGGGTGCTATCGCCCTCGCAATCCTCCTTGGCCGCTTCGATTGGGCCCTCGGACTTCTCCTGGCGGTTTTCATCGTCGCCATCGGCTTCACGCTGCTGCGGGGCGTCAGCCGCTGGTTTCCTGCAGGTGTCGTCTATGCCGGGCTGACGGGCATTGCCCTGGCCGAGATCCGTGGCGCCGATACCGGCGGCCTGCATGCCATGCTTTTCCTGTTTGCCGTGGTCTGGGCGACTGATATCCTCGCTTATTTCGTTGGCCGGGCAATCGGCGGGCCGAAGCTGGCGCCGAAGATTTCTCCCGGAAAGACCCAGTCGGGCGCGATGGGCGGCGCGGTCTCTGCTGTGATCGCTGGCAGCCTGATTGCCTATTTCCTGGTGCCTGAGGCCGATTGGCTGGTCGCCGCTGCGGTCGCGTTCATCCTGTCGGTCTGCAGCCAGGCCGGAGATCTCTTCGAATCCTTCATCAAGCGCCGCTTCGGCGTCAAGGATTCCAGCCGTCTCATTCCGGGACATGGCGGCGTCATGGACCGTGTCGATGGCCTGATTTTCGCCTGCTTTGCGGCTTTCTTGCTTGCAACGTGTTTTTCATTGATAAGAGGCGGCACAGCAGCGCCGCTTGGCGCGGCGTTGTTCGGACTTTGAATTCGCGGAAAGGCGGCGGAAGAAACTTATGGAAGGCTTGACCGGAATATTCGGCTTCCTGACGGGGTATATCATCCCCTTCGTCCTCGTTCTCTCGCTGCTCGTTTTCGTGCACGAGATGGGGCACTATCTCGTCGGCCGCTGGAGCGGCATCCGCATCCTGGCTTTTTCTGTCGGCTTCGGCCCTGAGATCATCGGCTTCAGCGACCGTCATGGCACGCGCTGGAAGATTTCCGCCATTCCGCTCGGCGGTTACGTGCGGTTCTTCGGCGACGAGGATGCATCGAGCAAGCCGGATGCCAGCGTTCTGAATGCCATGTCCGAAGAGGACAGGGCGCGGTCTTTCGCAGGCGCTAAGCTCTGGAAACGGGCCGCAACCGTGGCGGCGGGTCCGATCGCGAATTTCATCCTCGCGATCGCCATCTTTACCGTACTGTTTTCGATCTACGGCCGCTCGGTCGCCGATCCGGTCGTTGCCGAGGTCAAGCCGGAAAGTGCGGCTGCTGAAGCCGGTATATTGCCGGGCGACCTGTTGATCGCCATCGATGGCGGCAAGGTCGAGACCTTTGATGACGTGCGCCGCTATGTCAGCATCCGTCCGGAGCAGAAGATCGTCGTCAGCATCGAGCGCAATGGCGAAAAGCTGGACCTGCCGATGGTGCCGAAGCGCACCGACATGACCGACCAGTTCGGCAACAAGATCGAGATCGGCCTGATCGGTATCGTCACCAATCAGGAAGTCGGCCATTTCCGCGTCCAGACCTATACGCCGGTCGCTGCCCTGAAAGAGGGTACGATCCAGACCTGGCATATCGTTACCGGCACCTTCAAATATATCGGCAATCTCTTTGCCGGATACATGAAGCCCGACCAGCTGGGCGGCCCGATCCGCGTCGCTCAGGCCTCCGGCCAGATGGCGACGCTCGGCGTTGCTGCTTTGCTGCAACTCGCAGCAGTATTGTCCGTCTCTATTGGATTGCTTAACCTGATGCCTGTACCGGTACTTGATGGCGGGCATCTGATGTTCTATGCGATTGAAGCGGTGAGGGGAAAACCTTTAGGGTCCTCGGCTCAGGAAATTGCATTTCGCATCGGCCTGGCTATGGTGCTTTCGCTAATGGTTTTTGCCACCTGGAATGACATAAGCGCGCTAATTGGATAGCGCGTGCGGTGAGGGAAAATTACCGTTTATTTACGATGTTTCAAAGCTGTAGTGGCGAATGGGTCACGCTTCGAAATGAAGTAAACAGAAATTAACTTGCTACCTTGCTTGTATGTCAAAAGCGGGTAAAACGACACACGTGGCCGGAATCGGGTTCTCCCGGCGACGGGGACGAGAAAAAAGGTAATGGGTGAAATGAAGGCTGGTTCAAGATTTTTGAACGCAGTATCGGCGGTTGCGCTGTCTGCAAGTGTTGTGGCTTCCGGCGCAGGTGTCATTACAATCATCTCTGCGGGGGCGGCTGAGGCCGCAGTCATTCAGCGCATCGATGTACGCGGGGCAAGCCGCGTCGGTGCTGAGGCTGTGCGTTCCAACCTGACGATCGCACCAGGCAAGAGCTTCTCCAATACCGACATCGACGACTCGGTGAAGCAGCTCTACGGCACTGGCTATTTCTCCGACGTCAAGATTTCCGTCTCCGGCGGCACGCTCGTCGTGCAGGTTCAGGAAGCCCAGCTCGTCAACCAGGTCGTCTTCAACGGCAACCGCAAGGTCAAGGACGACAAGCTGGCCTCCGTTGTCGGTACGCACGCCTCCGGCCCATACAACGATGCGCAGATCCAGGCTGACATCGCCGCCATCAAGGAAGCTTACGCTGCCACCGGCCGTAGCGAAGTCAACGTCACGACGCAGGTCGTTCCGCTCGGCGAAGGCCGCGTGAACCTTGCTTTCGTCATCGACGAAGGTGACCGCACCAAGATCGATTCCATCAACTTCGTTGGTAACAACGCTTACAGCGCCGGCCGCCTGGCTGCTGTCATCTCGACGAAGCGTTCGAACTTCCTGTCGTTCCTGACGCGCAAGGACGTTTACAACGAAGACAAGCTGCATGCCGACGAAGAGGCGCTGCGCCAGTTCTACTTCAACCGTGGCTATGCCGACTTCAAGGTCGTCTCGTCCGACGCTCAGTTCGACGAAACCACGAACAAGTACACGCTCACCTTCAACATCGAAGAAGGTCCGCGCTACAATTTTGGTCCTGTTACGGTTCAGTCGACGGTCGATGGTGTCAGCGGCGAACAGCTTCAGGGTCTCGTCAAGACGCACGAGGGCGAAGTTTATAGCGCCAAGAGCGTTCAGCAGTCGATGGAAGCGATCTCCGACCAGGTCGCTTCTGCTGGTTATCCCTTCGCTCGTGTCACGCCGCGCGGCAACCGCGATCTCGGAAACAACACGATCGGCGTCGAATATCTCGTCGACCAGGGCGAGCGCGCCTATATCGAGCGCATCGAAATCCGCGGTAACAGCCGCACGCGCGATTACGTCATCCGCCGCGAATTCGACGTCTCCGAAGGCGACGCCTTCAACCAGCAGATGATCACCAAGGCGAAGCGCCGCCTTGAAGCGCTCGGCTTCTTCTCGTCCGTCAACATCTCGACGCAGCCGGGCAGCGCTGCTGACCGCGTCGTCGTTGTCGTCGACGTTCAGGATCAGTCGACCGGTTCGTTCGGTATCGGCGCCGGTTACGCTGCAGGCGGCGACGGCCTCATTCTCGAAGCCTCGATTGAAGAAAAGAACTTCCTCGGCCGTGGCCAGTACATCAAGGTTTCGGCCGGTGGTGGTCTCGAAGGATCGCAGAGCTACGGCCTGAGCTTCACCGAGCCCTACTTCCTCGGCTATCGTCTTGCGACCGGTTTCGACCTGAACCACAGCGAAACCTCGAGCAACGACAACTACGACTATACGGAAGACAGCGTCGTTCTGCGTGCAACCGCGCCGATCACCGAAGATCTGGCCTCGACGTTCCGCTACAACTTCAAGCGTATGGACTACGATCAGGACGGTTCGATCGACGATCTTTCGACCCCGTATCAGGACCTCGTCCAGAACGGTCCGTGGATCAAGTCGTCGATCTCGCAGACCTTCACCTACAATACGCTCGACGATATGACGTTGCCGCGTGAAGGTATCTACGCAAACCTGACGAACGAAATCGCAGGCCTCGGCGGAGACTCGCAGTTCTACAAGGTCTACGGTAAGGCCCGCTACTACCATGTGCTCGCTGACGATGCCGATATCATCGGTTCGCTCTCCGCTGGCGCTGGTTATGTTGTGGGCCTTGGCAAGGATCTGAACTTGTTCGACCAGTTTACCCTGGGCAACAACGACATCCGTGGCTTCGAGAACAAGGGTATTGGTCCACGTGTGGGTGGTGGTCCGGATGATCCGCTAGGTGGTACGACCTACTTCACGGTTTCGGCCGAGGCATCATTCCCGATGCCGGGGTTCCCGCGCGACTTTGGTTTGCGTGGTGCAGTCTTTGCTGACGCCGGAACACTGTTCGGTAATGACGTGAAGGTGGACAGCGCGGCAGGCGAGTATATTAACGGTGATGACGCAGCTTTGCGCGCTTCCGTCGGCCTCGGCCTGATCTGGCAGTCGCCCTTCGGTGCACTTCGCGTCGACTATGCGATCCCGGTCGTCAAGAAGGACTACGACAAGACGCAGTACTTCAAGTTTGGCATCAACAACCAATTCTGATATCGGCAGTCCGGAACCATACTGGAATTCCGTTCTGGAGCATTGCCGATGGAGCAAAATTCGTTCTTTAAGCCTCGGGATGGGGTGAAGCTCTCTGAGCTCGCTCAATATCTCGGGGCAGAACTCCCCGATTCGTCCAAGGCAGACGTCATCATCCATTCCGTGGCTCCTGTGAGCCGTGCCAAGGCTGGTGACATCTGTTATGTGATTTCGCGCAGGAGCCGCGCCGAGCTGGAAACATGCGAGGCATCGGCTGTTTTGTGCGATCCGGCTTTGCTGTCTGCAATCCCGGCGCATATACCGGCGCTCGTCTCAAAAAATCCTCACGCAGCATTTGCGATGGCTGGCGGATATTTGCATCCGTCGGCTCTGCAGCCATTGCCATCCATGTCGGTTGACAGCGCCATCGGCACTGGCGCCGTGGTCGATCCGACCGCCAAGCTGGAAGCCGGCGTCATCGTGGAGCCTTTGGCTGTCATCGGCGCCGGTGTGGAAATCGGTTCGGGCACCCGGATCGGAGCGGGCGCGATCATCGGCCCCGGTGTCAAGATCGGCCGCAATTGTTCGATCGCCAGCGGCGCGAGCGTGCTGTGTGCCTTTCTCGGCAATCACGTCATCATCCACAATGGCGCACGTATCGGCCAGGATGGATTCGGCTATGCGCCGGGTCCGCGTGGCATGATCAAGATCGTTCAGATCGGCCGTGTCATCATTCAGGACAATGTCGAGATCGGCGCTAACTCGACGATCGACCGCGGTACGATGGACGACACCGTCATTGGTGAGGGTACCAAGATCGACAATCAGGTGCAGATCGGACACAACGTCAAGATCGGCCGCCACTGTGCGGTTGTTTCGCAAGTTGGCATCGCCGGCAGTGCCGTGATCGGCGATGGTGTGCAGATCGGTGGTCAAACCGGGATTAATGGCCATATTACCATTGGCAACGGCGTTCAGATCGCTGCCAAGAGCGGTGTGGTACAAAGCATTCCGGACGGCGAGCGTTACGGTGGCATTCCGGCCAGGCCGATCAAGCACTTCCTGCGCGAATCTGCCGAGATCATGGCACGTTCGGCGGCACGGGCGAACAAAACGGGAGACAAGAATGACTGAAGAAGCAAAGGCTTCTCTTTCGTCGGCAGACATCATCGAGATCATGAAACTCCTGCCGCACCGCTATCCCTTCTTGATGGTCGACAGGATCATCGAGATCGACGGTGACGATTCCGCGATCGGTATCAAGAACGTCACAGCCAACGAACCGCAATTTACCGGCCATTTTCCCGATTCGCCGATCATGCCAGGCGTGCTTCTGGTCGAGGGCATGGCTCAGACGGCTGGCGCGATCTGTGCGCGCAAGGACGGCACGAGCGGCAATCTCGTCTACTTCATGACGATCGACAATGCCCGATTCCGCAAGCCTGTCATCCCCGGCGATCGCGTCGAATTTCACGTCAGGAAGCTGAAACAGCGCGGTAATATCTGGAAGTTCCACTGCGACGCCAAGGTTGATGGTAACCTGGCCGCGGAAGCCGATATCGGTGCAATGATCCTACGCAAGGACAAGGCATGAGCACGGTTGCTGCCAGCGCCCGCATTCACCCGATGGCCGTCGTTGAAGACGGCGCCGTCGTCGGTGAGAACGTGACCATCGGTCCCTTCGCCTATGTCGGTCCGAAGGTGACGCTTCATGACAATGTCGAGCTTCATCCCCATGCCATCGTCACCGGCCGGACCATCCTCGGCAAGGGTTCGAGGGTGTTTCCGATGGCCGTCATCGGCGGCGATCCGCAAAGCGTCCATCACGCCGGTGAAGAGACGACGCTGACCATCGGCGAAAATTGCACGATGCGCGAAGGCGTAACGATCAATACCGGCACCAGCGATTTCGGCGGCAAGACCATTGTCGGCGACAACAATCTGTTCCTCGCCAATTCGCATGTCGCCCACGATTGCCGTGTCGGCAACAATGTCATCATGTCGAACAACGTCATGCTTGCAGGTCACGTGACGATCGAAGATCGCGTCATTCTCGGCGGCGGTTCGGCGGTGCATCAGTTCACGCGCGTCGGCCGTCAGGCCTTTGTCGGCGGCCTCTCCGCCGTCAGCTACGACGTCATTCCCTATGGCATGCTGAACGGCAATCCGGGGCTGCTCGGCGGCCTGAACGTCGTCGGCATGACGCGTGCCGGCGTTGATCGCGCTGTCATTCACACCGTTCGGCGCGCCTACAAGGCGATTTTCGAAGGCTCCGGTTCGGTTCGCGATAACGCAGCCGCAATCCGCGCCGAGTATGCCGATTGCCCTCAGGTTGTCGAAATCCTCGATTTCATTGCCGCCGAGAGCGATCGGGCGCTGTCTTCGCCGACGCGGGGACAGAAAGGCTGAGCGTGTCCGTTTCTGGCGACACCGCGAAGGGCCGTCTTGCGATCATCGCTGGAAACGGCCTTTTGCCGGCTTACGTCGCCCAAGCTGCACGTGCCGCCGGCGATGAGCCTTTCGTGATCTCGTTGAAGGGCGAAGTCGACCGTTCCTGGCAGGGCTACGACCATGCCGTCATCGGCGTCGGCGATGTCTCCGCGCTCGAGGGGATCTTCAGCAAGCATGACATCCGCCGCGTCGTAATGTCCGGTGGCGTCCGCCGCCGTCCGGAATGGCGGGAAATACGCCCGACGTGGAAGTCTGTCGTCAAGATCCCGTCGGTCGTCAGGACATTGATCTCCGGCGGTGATGACACCGTCCTGCAGATGGTCATCAAGCTCATCGAAAATAACGGCCGCCGCGTGATCAGCGCTCAGGAAATCGCACCTGATCTCCTGGCTTCTGTCGGCTCTCTTGGTGCGGTGGCGCCGGGCAAGGACGATATCTCCGACATGCTGAAGGCAGCCGAGGCCGCCAACGCCTTGGGATTGCTGGATGTAGGGCAGGGTGCCGTCTCTGTGGGCGGACGCGTCGTCGCGCTCGAGGGACCAGAAGGTACCGACGGCATGCTGGAGCGGGTCGCGTCGCTGCGCAATGCGGGGCGGATATCGGCGCGCCGCAAGGGCGTGCTCGTCAAGCTCTGCAAGCCACAGCAGGATTTGCGCGCCGATCTGCCATCGATCGGCGTATCGACAATTGCGAATGCACAAAAAGCCGGTCTTGCAGGCGTCGCCGTCGAGGCGGGCAGGGCACTGATTCTGGAGAGAGATGAGATGATCGCTGCGGCGGATCAGGCTGGCCTTTTCGTGTGCGGCATCGACCGCGGCCTGCCGGGATGGGGGCTGACGTGAGCACCAGTCTGAAAATCGGTATCATTGCCGGAGAAGTTTCCGGCGACCTGCTGGGCGGCGATCTGATCGCTGCTCTGAAACAGATCCACAACGGCCCGGTCGAGCTTGTCGGCGTCGGCGGCGAAGCGCTGGAAGCCCAGGGCCTGAAATCGCTGTTCGACTATTCCGAACTGTCTATCATGGGCATCAGCCAGGTGCTCGCCAAGCTGCCGACGCTTTACAGGCTGATCCGCCAGACCACGGCGGCAATCATCGCCGCCAAGCCTGATGTTCTCGTCATCATCGACAGTCCCGACTTTACCCATCGCGTCGCCAAGCGCGTACGCGTGGCTCTCCCGGATCTGCCTGTCGTCAACTATGTCTGTCCGAGTGTCTGGGCGTGGAAGGAATACCGCGCACAACGCATGCTGGGATATGTCGATCATGTTCTGGCGGTGCTGCCATTCGAGCCCGGCGTGATGAAGGAACTCGGCGGGCCGCCGACGACCTATGTCGGCCACCGGCTGACGGCAGATCAGGATCTCATTGCGACACGAAACGCGCGCAGCGCAAGGGCAAACTCTGCCCAGCCCGCCGTCAAGTCGATCATGTTGCTTCCGGGCTCGAGGGCTTCGGAGATCAACCGCCTGTTGCCGCATTTCGGCGATGCGGTGAATGAGCTGGTCTCGCGCAACGGCGAAATGCGGTTCATGCTGCCTACCGTTGCGAGGCGCGAGGCTCAGGTGCGTGAGATGATCAAGGATTGGCCGGTGAAGCCGGAGATCCTTGTCGGCAGCGAGGCGAAGTGGCGGGCATTCGCCGAAGCCGACGCAGCGATGGCCGCATCCGGAACGGTGATCCTGGAGCTGGGACTTGCCGGCGTGCCGACGGTGTCGGCTTACAAGATCGACTGGATCATGAAGCTGCTAACGGGCCGCATCAAGACCTGGACGGCTGCCATTCCGAACCTGATCGCCGACTATGCGGTCGTGCCTGAATATATCAACGAGGTCGTCCGCGGTGGCAGCCTGTCGCGATGGATGGAGCGGCTGTCGGCAGATACGCTGCAGCGCCGCGCGATGATCGAGGGTTTCGATCTCGTCTGGCAGCGCATGCAGACGGACAAGCCGCCGGGACAAAAGGCGGCCGAGGTCGTTCTCGAGACTCTGGACAAGAAAAAACCCGGTCAGAAATGACCGGGTTTTTTGTTTCGCCGATATAGGCGCTTAGCGCTTGGAAACCGGAACGTAGTTGCGCTCCGCCTCGCCGATATAGAGCTGGCGCGGACGGCCGATACGCTGCTGCGGATCCTCGATCATCTCGTTCCACTGCGCGATCCAGCCGACGGTGCGGGCGAGAGCGAAGAGAACCGTGAACATGGTCGTGGGGAAGCCAAGAGCCTTCAGCGTGATGCCCGAATAGAAGTCGATGTTCGGGTAGAGCTTCTTCTCGATGAAATACTCGTCGGTGAGCGCGATGCGCTCGAGTTCCATCGCCACTTCGAGAAGCGGATCGTCCTTGATGCCGAGTTCGCCGAGAACTTCATGCGTCGTCTTCTGCATGATCTTGGCGCGCGGATCGTAGTTCTTGTAGACGCGGTGACCGAAGCCCATCAGGCGGAACGGATCGTTCTTGTCCTTGGCGCGTGCGACATATTCAGGGATGCGGTCGACCGAGCCGATTTCCGAGAGCATGTTGAGGGCAGCTTCATTGGCGCCGCCGTGGGCAGGGCCCCAGAGGCAGGCAATGCCGGCCGCGATGCAGGCGAACGGGTTCGCACCCGAAGAGCCGGCGAGACGAACGGTCGAGGTCGAAGCGTTCTGCTCGTGGTCGGCGTGCAGGATGAAGATGCGGTCCATGGCGCGGGAGAGAACCGGATTGACCGTGTACTCTTCGCACGGAACGGCAAAGCACATACGCAGGAAGTTCGACGCATAGTCGAGGTCGTTCTTCGGGTAAACGAAGGGCTGACCGATGTGATACTTGTAGGCCATGGCGGCCAGCGTCGGCATCTTGGCGATCATGCGCAGCGAAGCGACCATGCGCTGGTGCGGATCGGTGATGTCGGTCGAGTCGTGGTAGAAGGCCGAAAGCGCGCCGACACAGCCGCACATGACGGCCATCGGGTGGGCATCGCGGCGGAATCCGGTGAAGAAGCGGCTCATCTGCTCGTGCACCATGGTGTGGTGCGTGACGCGGTAATCGAAGTCCTTCTTCTGCGCTGCGGTCGGGAGTTCGCCGTAGAGCAGCAGATAGCAGACTTCGAGGAAGTCGCCGTGCTCGGCGAGCTGCTCGATCGGATAGCCGCGGTGCAGCAGAACGCCTTCATCGCCATCGATGTAGGTGATCTTCGATTCACAGGATGCGGTCGAGGTAAAACCAGGATCGTACGTGAAGGAACCGGTGTTCTTGTAGAGTGCGCCGATATCGATGACATCAGGCCCAATCGTTCCGCTCTTTACGGAAAGATTGGCGGACTTGTCGCCGATTTTGATTGTTGCGCTTTGATCCGTCATTCTGATCCTCCAAATTGGCGGCGGCGCCATAAAAGCGCCATAGGGTTAAGCGTCCGCTCAGATTGCTATATGATAGCGCGCCTAATGCCAAGTTACCGTGACGCCATTTTGTGCATCGCAGTATCAACTTTTAGGCACTCCTGCGATGCCGTAAACGCATAGCGGAAGCCGATGATTTATTTAGGCTTTTTGCACTCACGTTTTTTCATCATTTTTCAATCGATTATTGTTGCTGAAACGCGCGCAGGGTTGCATTCTGGTTGTATTCTATCGGGTCATCAGGCTCTTTGCATGCCGGAGTTGAAAACCAGCGACGTCAGCACGATCACCATCGGTGCCGCGGCCAAATTGCCGCAGACGCCGCTGATGCCGCCTGCAGCAGGCTCTCTCTTCGCACCTGTTAATCTAGGTCACCGCCGGCAGCTTTCTATTCATGCTCTTCGGTCGCTGCAGCGCCGTGTTGCGCAAAGCCTGCCGGCCTGCGCTGTCGAAGAACTGGCTTATGGCGGCCGCATGTTGTTTGCGCCGGTGGCGCTCGGACTGGGCTCCGTTCTCTGGTTTGCCTGCGGCGCAGACATTTCACCGGCTGTGCCGCTTTCATGCGCAATCGCGCTACTTCTGCTGCTCGCAGTGATGGATCGCGGCCGAGAGTGGAGCCGGATCTGCCTAGTCTCCATGATGTTGATCGCTGTCGGCATCCTCGCTGCACAATTCGAGACCTGGAGAGCCGGTACTGTCGTTCTCGATTCGGCGGTAACGACAACGCTGACAGGCCGGGTCGAGCGCCGGGAAAGCGATGGCCGCGGCGGCTGGCGGTATCTGCTGGCGCTCAAGGCGACGGAGAACCCGGCGCTGAAACGGCCGCCAGAGCAGGTGACTGTGATTGCACGCGGCCAGAAAGCGGAGTTCGAAACCGGGACTTGGCTGAAGGGTCGGGCAAGGCTGACGCCGCCCTCAGGCCCCGCTCTTCCCGGCCTCAACGACTTTTCGTTTGGTGCCTATTTCGACGGCGTCGGTGGCAACGGTTTCTTTTATGGTGCCCCTGCCGTGGTGCCAGCGGCCGAACCCGAGCCCTCATCGATGCAGGATCGCGCGCTTGAATGGCTCTACCGTCTGAGAAGCGGCATCGGCGATCGTATCAGAGGTATCCTGCCGGGGGATACCGGCGCTTTTGCCGCCGCGCTGGTCACAGACGAGCGTCGCGCCATTTCGAGTGGGACGACTGAGGCGCTGCGCCAATCCGGGCTTGCGCATATCATTGCCATTTCCGGTCTCAACATGGCGCTGTCGGCAGGCATCTTCTTCGTCGGCTTCCGCACCGTGCTCAGCCTGTTTCCGGCTGTCGTCCAGGCCTATCCCGTCAAGAAGATCGCCGCAGCCGGTGCGCTTGCCGCCGTCACCGCCTATTTCCTGATCTCGGGCTTCGCCGTCTCCGCCGAACGCGCCTTTATCATGATGGCAATCATGCTGGCGGCGGTCTTCTTCGACCGGCCGTCGATCAGTCTGCGCAACGTAGCCTTATCGGCGCTCGTGATCATTGTCCTCTCACCCTCGGAGATCATGGGGCCAAGCTTCCAGATGTCCTTCGCCGCGACACTGGCCCTCGTCGCCGGCTATGCGCTCTGGAAGGAGAGGCCGGTGCGCGACCGGCCCTTCGCAAAGTTTCGCGCCGTCAGGATGCTGTCTTCCGCCGCTGCGTTCTTCGGCGGCATCCTGCTGACCTCCGTCATCGGCGGCTTCTCGACTGCATTGTTCTCGGTCGAGCACTTCCACCGGCTGACGGCCTATGGCCTGCCAGCCAATCTCGCCGCCATGCCGATCATCTCCTTCATCATCATGCCGTTCGGCCTCATTGCCATGCTGCTGATGCCCTTCGGCCTCGATGCATGGGCGTGGCAGGTGACGGGCTTCGGGCTCGATCTGGTGATCGCCATCGCCAGGACGGTTGCCTCATGGGGCGGCGATATCGGCGTCGGGCGCCTGGCGTCTTGGTACTTTCCCGCGGCGGTGACAGGTTTCCTGCTGCTGACTTTGCTGCGCAGCCGCATGCGCCATCTCGGCACCGCGATCTTGATGGCATCGACGACAGCCGCCGCGATGTTTGGAGGTCCTCCGCCGCCGAAAATCGTGATTGCCGAGGACGGGAGCATGGCGGGCATCGTCAGCGACAACGGCCTCGCCACCAATCGCGAACGGCCACCGGGCTTCATCTTTGATCAATGGAGGCGCGCGCTGGTGCTCGATGAGCATCTACCACCGGCGTTCCCGGCGCTGCCGGATATTCCCATCGCACCGCGCGGTGAAAGGCTGAAACTGACGGAGACACAGCAGAACGACACCATGAACGCGATCAAGGCGAGTGCGACGGGCGAGCGCTTCTCATGCGTGAAAAATGCCTGGTGTACGGCGAAGCTCGACAACGGTTCGATCCTGACCGTGGTCGAGAATGCGGCGTTCCTTGGCCCAGCCTGCGACATATCCGATATCGTCGTCACACCGATTCGCCTGCGCCTCGATACCTGCCGCTCAGGCGCCATGCTTTTCACCGGGGAGACATTGCGGAAGACAGGCGCTGTCGAGCTTCGTTTCCCCAATGGGATCGCCGAAATCACCACATCATTCGAGGGTCTCGATCGTCCCTGGACCCGCCACCGCGCCTATGACTGGCGCAGTGGAGCTTTTGGTGAAAGCGAACCGCTCAGTGATAGCGGCGGATAAGGCCGACGAGTTTGCCCTGAACCTTGACGCGGTCAGGTCCAAAAATGCGGGTTTCGTAAGCCGGGTTGGCAGCTTCGAGCGCAATGGACGCGCCCTTGCGGCGGAAGCGCTTCAGTGTTGCCTCTTCGTCATCGACGAGCGCAACGACGATATCACCGGCATTGGCGGTATTGGTGTTGCGGATGATGACCGTGTCGCCGTCGAAGATGCCGGCCTCGATCATGGAGTCGCCCTTGACCTCAAGAGCATAGTGCTCACCGTTTCCGAGCATGTCGGCGGGAACTGTAATGTCGTGGGTGTTCTGCTGGATCGCCGAAATCGGCACACCGGCTGCGATCCGGCCCATGACCGGCACGGAGATCGACGTGTGATTGTCCTCGTTCGCCGGCTTCGGCGGCGCGACCGGCTGCGGCTTGCCGAGGCTGCCTTCGATGACGCTCGGCGAGAATCCGCGGCGCGGCTGAATGCTCGGGCTGTAGGCTTCCGGAAGCTTGATGACCTCGAGTGCGCGCGCCCTGTTCGGTAGGCGGCGAATGAAACCGCGCTCTTCCAACGCGGTGATCAGGCGATGGATGCCCGACTTGGAAGCCAGGTCGAGCGCGTCCTTCATTTCGTCGAAGGACGGCGGTACGCCGGACTCCTTCATCCGCTCGTGAATGAAGAGGAGAAGCTCCTGTTGTTTGCGCGTCAGCATCGAAGTCTTTCCCCAGATTCGTGAAACAAAGCCAGAACGGACACTATATGTTCCATATGTGTTCCGCAAGTGCCTAAATATTGGTAAAACTTCCGATGATTTTTCGTCGTTTTTGAAAGTTTATTTGCCGGATTGGTGATCCACGCTTGCGCTTTGCCGGGCAGGGCGTGCAAATCTCTGCCGGCTTCACCGGAGGGAACCGCCATGACGCATCCGCTCGATCATCTGGTACTGCCCGTCACCCATATAGATGTTGCCCGCGAGCGACTCGGCCGTCTCGGTTTCACCGTCGCGGCCGATGGCCGTCATCCGTTCGGAACGGAGAATGCCTGCGTCTTCCTTGCCGACAGGACCTATCTCGAACCGCTCGGTGTCGCCAACCAGGCGGAGTGCGACGCGGCCGTCGCGAAGGGCAACAGCTTCGTCGCCCGCGATCAGGCCTTCCGCTTCCGCTGCGGCGATGACGGCTTTTCGGCTGTTGTCTTCGGCACCGATGATGCCGATGCGGACAAGGCTTCCTATGACGGCGCACAGCTGAGCGGCGGTGATATGGTCGAATTCTCGCGGCCGATCGTCATGCCCGACGGAACACAGGCGACAGGCGCCTTCAAGCTCGCCTTTGCCGCCGATCTCCGGGCACCCGATGTCTTCTTCTTCGCCTGCCAGCGGATCAACGCCTTTCCGGCCGATCGCAAGGCACTGGAAACCCATGCAAACGGCGTCACCGGCATCAGCGAGATTGCCCTGAGCGCTGAGGATCCGCAGGCCTTCGCTGAATTTCTGGAGACGGCCAGCGGTGGAGTGGAGCCTAAGGAGGCGGCACTCGGCCTATCCTTCGAATTGCCGAACGGGAGACTTTCCATCTTCTCGAACGAGGGCATGGAGGCCTATTTCGATGCCGAGCCACTTGTCACCGATAACGGCCTCAGGGCGCGCGCAATCGTCTTTTCGGTCGGTGATCTGGCCGTGACAGCGGCGCATTTGGCTGCTAACGGGATCACCCATGTCAGTATGAACAATCGTCTGCTGGTGAAGCCGGCGCCGGGACAAGGCGCAATCTTTGCCTTCGAGGAGACCCAATGACAAATACCAATGCAGAAGTCGTCGCCGGCGAGGGTGCTGGACGCGTTACTTTTTCGAATACGGGCAAGCTGTCGCTGATCGCCGGTCCTTGCCAGATGGAAAGCCGCGACCATGCTTTCATGGTCGCCGGTGTTCTGAGCGAACTCTGCAAGTCGCTCGGTATCGGCCTCGTGTATAAGTCGTCTTTCGACAAGGCGAACCGCACATCGCTTTCTGCCGAGCGCGGCATCGGTCTTGAAAAGGCGCTCGAAGTCTTCTCCGATCTGAAGAAGGAATTCGGCTTTCCTGTTCTGACCGATATCCACACGGAAGAGCAGTGCGAGCAGGTGGCAACCGTCGCCGACATCCTGCAGATCCCGGCCTTCCTCAGCCGCCAGACGGACCTTCTCGTTGCTGCCGCCAAGACCGGCCGGATCGTCAACGTCAAGAAGGGCCAGTTCCTGGCGCCCTGGGACATGAAGAATGTCCTCGCCAAGCTGAATGCCAGCGGCAATCCGAACATCCTGCTCTGCGAACGCGGTGCCTCCTTCGGGTACAACACACTGGTATCGGACATGCGCTCGCTGCCAATCATGGCTGCACTTGGCGCCCCTGTTATCTTCGACGCCACGCATTCCGTGCAGCAGCCGGGCGGGCAGGGCGGTTCGAGCGGCGGCCAGCGCGAATTCGTCGAGACCCTGGCGCGTGCCGCCGTTGCCGTCGGTGTCGCGGGTGTCTTCGTCGAAACGCACGAAGACCCGGACAACGCGCCGTCCGACGGACCGAATATGGTCTATCTGAAGGACATGCCGCGGCTTCTCGAAAAGCTTCTCGCCTTCGACGCCATCGCGAAAGCGGCCTGACGTTCAAAAGGCTGACATGATCCTGTAATAGGCCTCGAATGAGGCTGGAAACGAAGGCATGTTAGGCGGCTCAAAAACGGCCATTGTAATTTGCGTGCCTTCGATTAAGACGATTTCAAACGATTTATCCCACCCACCGAGCAGGAAGAAACCCATGACTGCAATTACCGATATCATCGCCCGCGAGATTCTCGATAGCCGTGGCAACCCCACCGTCGAGGTCGACGTTTATCTGGAAGATGGCAGCATGGGCCGCGCGGCTGTTCCGTCGGGTGCCTCGACCGGCGCGCACGAAGCCGTCGAAGTTCGCGATGGCGGCAAGCGCTATCTCGGCAAGGGTGTTGAAAAGGCTGTCGAAGCCGCCAACACCGAGATCTTTGACGCCATCGGTGGTATCGACGCCGAAAACCAGATCCAGATCGACAACATCATGATCGAATTGGACGGCACGCCGAACAAGTCGCGTCTCGGCGCCAACGCCATCCTCGGCGTTTCGCTCGCTGTCGCCAAGGCTGCCGCCGAAGCTGCCGGCCTGCCGCTCTATCGTTACGTCGGTGGCGCTTCGGCCCACCTGCTGCCGGTTCCGATGATGAACATCATCAACGGCGGTGCCCATGCAGATAACCCGATCGACTTCCAGGAATTCATGATCCTGCCTGTCGGCGCCGACTCGATCCGTGAAGCCGTCCGCATGGGTTCGGAAGTCTTCCACGTCCTCAAGAAGGAACTCTCGGCTCAGGGCCACAACACCAACGTCGGCGACGAAGGCGGTTTTGCACCGGGTCTGAAGAGCGCGCCTGAAGCCCTCGATTTCATCATGAAGTCGATCGAAAAGGCTGGCTACAAGCCGGGCGAAGACATCTATCTCGGCCTCGACTGCGCCTCGACCGAATTCTTCAAGGACGGCAAGTACGTTCTCGAAGGCGAAGGCCGCACGCTGGAGCCGGGCGCAATGGCCGAATACCTGGCGCAACTCGCTGCCCGGTACCCGATCATCTCGATCGAAGACGGCATGGCTGAAGACGATTGGGACGGCTGGAAGGCCCTGACCGATCTGGCCGGCAAGAAGGTTCAGCTGGTCGGCGACGATCTCTTCGTCACCAATTCGGCCCGCCTGCGCGACGGCATCAAGATGGGCGTTGCCAACTCCATCCTCGTCAAGGTCAACCAGATCGGCTCGCTGACGGAAACCCTCGACGCCGTCAACACTGCGCACAAGGCAGCCTACACCGCCGTCATGTCGCACCGTTCGGGCGAAACCGAAGATTCCACGATTGCCGATCTCGCGGTTGCCACCAACTGCGGTCAGATCAAGACCGGCTCGCTGTCGCGCTCGGATCGTCTTGCAAAGTACAACCAGCTGATCCGCATCGAAGAGGGCCTCGGCCCGCAGGCCCGCTACGCCGGCCGCTCGATCATCCGCGGCTGATAGCCGTTAGCGATCAATGCCTTGAAACCCGCGCTTCACCGGCGCGGGTTTTTTCTTGCTCGCAAGAATTCATAGTCAACGGACGGTTAATCTCTGAGCGCTACTCTCATCGCATAGGTAATGCGTTTTAGAGCATGTGTGCGTATGTGGACAAAGCATCATAAGAAAAAGAAGATCGGCCGGTTCGTTGTTCCGGCTATGACGGTCGCCTTTCTCTCCTATTTCGGCTATCATTGCATCCATGGCGATTACGGCCTGCGTGCGACGGAAGTCTTCGAGCAGCGGCGCATCGCCCGCGAGAAGGAGCTTGCGACGCTGAAGGCCAAGCGCGAGCATATCGAGCAGCAGGTCGCGCTCTTGAGTGACGGCTCTCTCGACAAAGATATGCTGGACGAAAAAGCCCGTTACCAGCTGAATATGTCACGCGCCGACGAGGTCGTCATATTCAATTCATATTCCAATTAACCGAAAACAAGTTAATCGTTAATTATATAGAATTATCAGCGGCTTAATCCTGAATACGTGCCATGCATTTATGGCATTGCTGTGGCCATATTTCTTCCCTATGGTACGCGCCACCTAAGAACCACAAACCCATAGGGAGGGTTGAATGGCGCCGCGAAAGAACGCGACCGTTTCCAGCCGCAAGACCAGCGCAAAATCCGCAGCCAAGGCCTCGAATGGTGGTCCTGTCGCCGATTTCGATCGCGACGAGGAGCTCAAGGCTTACCGCGAGATGCTGCTGATCCGCCGCTTCGAAGAGAAGGCCGGCCAGCTTTACGGCATGGGCTTCATCGGTGGTTTCTGTCACCTTTACATCGGTCAGGAAGCTGTCGTCGTCGGCATGCAGATGGCGCAGAAGGATGGCGATCAGGTCATCACTGCCTATCGTGACCATGGCCATATGCTGGCAACCGGCATGAGCGCCCGCGGCGTCATGGCCGAACTGACCGGCCGCCGCAACGGCTATTCCCACGGGAAGGGCGGTTCGATGCACATGTTCTCCAAGGAAAAGCACTTCTACGGCGGACACGGCATCGTCGGCGCGCAGGTCTCGCTCGGCACCGGTCTGGCATTTGCCAACCGCTACCGCGGCAATGACTCTGTCAGCGTTGCCTATTTCGGTGACGGCGCGGCCAACCAGGGCCAGGTCTACGAAAGCTTCAACATGGCGGCACTCTGGAAGCTGCCGATCATCTATATCGTCGAAAACAACCGCTACGCCATGGGCACCTCCACGGCTCGCGCCACCGCACAGTCGAACTATTCGCTGCGCGGCTCCGGCTTCGGCATTCCGGGCGTTCAGGTCGATGGCATGGATGTGCGCGCCGTCAAGGCTGCCGCCGACGAGGCGCTCGAGCATTGCCGCTCCGGCAAGGGCCCGATCATCCTGGAAATGCTGACCTACCGCTACCGCGGCCACTCCATGTCGGACCCGGCCAAGTACCGTTCCAAGGACGAAGTGCAGAAGATGCGCTCGGAGCATGATCCGATCGAGCAGGTGCGTCAGCGCCTCGTCGAAAAGGGCTGGGCCTCCGAAGACGATCTGAAGGCGATCGACAAGGACGTTCGCGACATCGTCGCCGACAGTGCCGATTTCGCCCAGAACGATCCGGAGCCGGATGCATCCGCGCTCTACACCGACATTCTGCTCTAATCGGGGAGGGAACCAATGCCTATCGATATCCTCATGCCCGCCCTCTCTCCGACGATGGAAGAAGGCACGCTGTCCAAGTGGCTCAAGAATGAAGGCGACAAGGTCACGTCCGGTGACGTGATCGCCGAAATCGAAACCGACAAGGCGACGATGGAAGTCGAAGCCGTCGATGAAGGCGTGATCGGCAAGCTGCTGGTTCCGGCCGGCACCGAGAACGTCAAGGTCAACGCCAAGATCGCGATCCTCTTGCAGGACGGCGAATCGGCTTCCGACATCTCGGCAGCACCCGCTGCTGCACCGGCGCCTGCCGCTGCTCCGGCACCGGCCGCAGAAGCCAAGCCTGCCGCAGCACCGGTTCCGGCTGAGCCGAAGGCAGCAGCACCGAACGATCCGGAAATCCCCGCTGGCACCGAGATGGTCTCGATGACCGTCCGTGAAGCGCTTCGCGACGCCATGGCCGAAGAAATGCGCGCCGACGACAACGTCTTCGTCATGGGCGAAGAAGTGGCCGAGTACCAGGGCGCCTACAAGGTGACCCAGGGCCTGCTGCAGGAATTCGGCGCCCGCCGTGTCATCGACACACCGATCACCGAGCACGGCTTTGCCGGCGTCGGCGTCGGCGCTGCGATGGCCGGCCTGAAGCCGATCGTCGAGTTCATGACCTTCAACTTCGCCATGCAGGCGATCGACCAGATCATCAACTCCGCTGCCAAGACGCTCTACATGTCCGGCGGCCAGATGGGCGCTCCGATCGTCTTCCGCGGCCCGAACGGTGCAGCCGCACGCGTCGGCGCTCAGCACAGCCAGGATTATGCCTCCTGGTACAGCCAGATCCCGGGCCTCAAGGTCGTCATGCCCTACACGGCAGCCGACGCCAAGGGCCTGCTGAAGGCTGCGATCCGCGATCCGAACCCGGTCGTCTTCCTCGAAAACGAAATTCTCTACGGTCAGCACTTCGACGTGCCGAAGCTCGACAATTTCGTCCTCCCGATCGGTAAGGCCCGCATTCACCGCCAGGGCAAGGACGTCACCATCGTCTCCTTCGGCATCGGCATGACCTATGCGGTCAAGGCTGTCGCCGAACTCGAAAAGATCGGCATCGACGTCGAACTGATCGATCTTCGCACGCTGCGCCCGATGGACCTTCCGACCGTTATCGAATCGGTAAAGAAGACTGGCCGCCTGGTCACCGTCGAAGAAGGCTACCCGCAGAACTCGGTCGGCACCGAAATCGCCACCCGCGTCATGCAGCAGGCCTTCGATTATCTCGATGCACCGGTCCTGACGATCGCCGGCAAGGACGTTCCGATGCCCTACGCCGCAAACCTCGAAAAGCTGGCGCTGCCGAATGTCGACGAAGTCGTCCAGGCAGTGAAGACCGTCTGCTACAAATAAGGGGAGGCTAGCGCGTGGCTGACGTCGAGTCGCTGATGCCGATTACTTGGTCGATCTATTGGAAGCACCTTCTTTCAACGGCGCTTGTTGTGCTTGTTTGGACGTTCATATCGGGCTTCTTCATCGCATTGGTCGGAGGCTTGTTTCAGCTTTCCGATCAGGCTTTGGAATTGACCCGTATGGCGGTACAGCTGGTGATTGTTCTAGGCGCTTCCTTTTTTACGCTAAACTATTTCCTCTCCGCGAGTATCGGTAAGAATATTCGCGGTAAAAGACTTGAGCTGGTAAGCAAAATACCGGGAGAGAGAAGCGATGCCCATTAATATCACGATGCCTGCCCTCTCGCCGACGATGGAAGAAGGCAACCTGGCCAAGTGGCTGGTCAAGGAAGGCGACACGGTCAAGTCCGGCGATGTCATCGCCGAGATCGAAACCGACAAGGCGACGATGGAAGTCGAAGCCGTCGATGAAGGCACCGTTGCCAAGATTGTCGTTCCGGCTGGTACGGAAGGCGTCAAGGTTAACGCGCTGATTGCTGTTCTGGCAGCCGATGGCGAAGACGTGAAGGCGGCCGCAAGCGGCGCCGGTTCGTCCGCGCCGGCTCCGAAGGCCGAAGCGGCCCCGGCACCGAAGGCTGAAGCCGCAGCTGCCCAGCCAGTCGCCGCTGCTGCAGCTCCGGCTCCGGCCGCAGCACCCGCTGCTGCCGCATCGTCTGGCAGCCGCACCTTCTCTTCGCCGCTGGCACGCCGCCTTGCGAAGGAAGCCGGTATCGATCTCGCTGCCGTCGCCGGCTCCGGCCCGCATGGCCGGGTCGTGAAGAGCGATGTCGAAGCTGCCGTATCCGGTGGTGGCGCCAAGGCGGCTGCGCCTGCTGCTGCAGCTGCGCCCCAGGCCGCTGCCGCGCCTGCCGCAGCCCCGAAGGGTGCTTCGGAAGAAGCCGTTCTCAAGCTCTTCGAGCAGGGTTCCTACGAGCTCGTGCCGCATGACAACATGCGCAAGACGATTGCCCGCCGTCTGGTGGAATCGAAGCAGACCGTGCCGCATTTCTACGTCACCGTCGATTGCGAACTCGACGCGCTGATGGCGCTTCGCGCACAGCTGAACGATGCCGCTCCCCGCAAGGACAGCGCACCGGCCTACAAGCTCTCGGTCAACGACATGGTCATCAAGGCGATGGCTCTGGCGCTGCGCGACGTTCCGGATGCGAACGTCTCCTGGACCGACAACAACATGGTCAAGCACAAGCATGCCGATGTCGGCGTCGCGGTGTCGATCCCGGGCGGCCTGATCACCCCGATCATCCGCAAGGCCGAGCTGAAGACGCTGTCTGCCATCTCCAACGAGATGAAGGACCTCGGCAAGCGCGCCAAGGATCGCAAGCTGAAGCCTGAAGAATATCAGGGCGGTACGACCTCGGTTTCGAATATGGGCATGATGGGCGTGAAGGATTTCGCAGCCGTCATCAACCCGCCGCATGCAACGATCCTGGCGGTCGGCGCAGGCGAGCAGCGTGTTGTCGTCAAGAAGGGCGAGATGGCCATCGCAACGGTCATGAGCGTCACCCTGTCGACCGATCATCGCTGCGTCGACGGCGCGCTCGGCGCGCAGCTGCTGCAGGCCTTCAAGGGCTATATCGAAAACCCGATGGGCATGCTCGTCTGAGCATTGAGCGGAGGCGGAAATGACGAAGACCGTTCTTTGCTATGGTGACTCGCTGACCTGGGGCTACAGCGCCGAGACGATCGGCCGCCATGCCTACGAGGATCGTTGGCCGAGCGTGTTGCAGGCAGCGCTCGGCAACAGCACGCGCGTCATCGCTGAAGGCTTGAACGGCCGGACCACCGCCTTCGACGACCATCTGGCCGATTGCGACCGCAACGGCGCGCGCGTTCTGCCGACCATCCTGCAGACGCATGCGCCGCTCGATCTCGTCATCCTGCTGCTTGGCACCAACGACATGAAGCCTGTCGTGGCGGGTTCGGCCTTTGCCGCCTGCCAGGGCATTGCCCGCCTGGTGCGGCTGATCCGCAATCACGCGTGGCCCTTCGAGTTTGATGGGCCGGATATCCTGATCGTCGCGCCGCCGGTTTTGTGCGAGACGGCGAACGCGCCGTTTGCTGCGTCCTTTGCCGGTGGTGTCGAGGAGTCTGCAAAGCTCGCGACCCTCTATCGCGACCTCGCCGACGAGCTCGGCTGCGGTTTCTTCGACGGCAGTTCGGTTGCGAAAACCACGCCGCTCGATGGCGTGCATCTCGATGCGGAAAATACCCGCGCTCTCGGGCGCGGTCTGGAATCGGTCGTCCGGATGATGCTGGGAGTGTGACCGTGGGAACCTTCGCCGCGCTGCGGCCGGCGGAACGGCGGGATGCGGCAGAGCTCGCGATCCTCGTCGATATCGGCTCTCACGGTTTCGCCTCCTGGCTTTGGTTCTCCGAGGTCTCCGGCGGCAAGGTCGATACGCCCCTCGAGCAGGGCCGGCTGAAGATGAGCCGGGATGGCGAGTGGGGCAGCTGGCAGAATGCTGTCGTCGCCGAAGCCTATGGCGAAATCGCCGGAGCGGCGGTGGGTTACGAACTCGGCGCTGGCATCAGCGCCATCGAAACGGATCGCCCGGCACTGGTGCCAGTGATCACCATGCAGAAGACGGTCGCCGGCGGCTGGTTCATCGGTACGCTGGCCGTCTACCGCCATCTGCGCGGCATCGGCATTGGAATGAAACTGCTCGGCGATCAGATCGACAAGGCAAATGGTTTACCGGTCAGCCTGATCACATCGAGCGACAATGAGGCAGCGCTGGCGCTGTACAAGAAAAATGGTTTCTCGGAAGCGGATCGCGCGGATGCCGTCCCGATTTTCGAGAGCAGCAAGAAACACGAGTGGGTGCTTTTGACCCGCCTCGCCGGATAAAAAGGCAGGAAAACATGGCTGAGAATTACGACGTCATCATCATCGGTTCTGGTCCGGGCGGTTATGTCGCTGCGGTGCGCGCCGGTCAGCTCGGTCTGAAGGTCGCGATCGTCGAGCGCGAGCATCTGGGCGGCATCTGCCTGAACTGGGGCTGCATTCCGACCAAGGCGCTGCTGCGCTCGGCCGAAATCCTCGATCATTCGAACCACCTGAAGGATTACGGCCTGGTTCTCGAAGGTTCGGTCAAGGCCGACACCAAGGCCGTCGTCGCCCGCTCGCGTGCCGTTTCCGGCCGCCTGAATGCCGGCGTCGGCTTCCTGATGAAGAAGAACAAGGTCGATGTCATCTGGGGCGAGGCGAAGATCACCAAGCCCGGCGAGATCACTGTCTCCAAGTCGACGAAGCCGGTTGTCGAGCCGCAGCATCCGCTGCCGAAGAACATAAAGGCCGAAGGCGGCACCTATACCGCCAAGCACATCATCATCGCCACCGGCGCTCGTCCGCGCGCGCTGCCGGGCATCGAGCCGGATGGCAAGCTGATCTGGAACTATTTCGAAGCGCTGAAGCCGGATGTTCTGCCGAAGTCGCTGATCGTCATGGGCTCGGGCGCCATCGGCATCGAGTTCGCCAGCTTCTATCGCTCGATGGGCGTCGACGTCACCGTCGTTGAAGTCATGCCGACCATCATGCCGGTCGAAGATGCCGAAATCACCGCGATCGCCCGCAAGCAGCTGGAAAAGCGCGGCCTGAAGATTTTCACCAGCGCCAAGATCACCAAGGTCGAAAAGGCCGCAGACAGCGTCACCGCGCATGTCGAGACGGCTGATGGCAAGGTGCAGCAGATCACCGCCGATCGCATGATCTCCGCCGTTGGCGTCCAGGGCAATATCGAGAACCTCGGCCTCGAGGCGCTCGGCGTGAAGACAGACCGCGGCTGCGTCGTCATCGACGGCTACGGCAAGACCAATGTCCCCGGCATCTACGCCATCGGCGACGTCGCCGGCCCGCCGATGCTCGCTCACAAGGCAGAACACGAAGGCGTCGTCTGCATCGAGAAGATCGCCGGCCTGCCGAACGTACACCCGACCGACAAGAGCAAGGTTCCCGGCTGCACCTATTGCAACCCGCAGGTCGCCTCCGTCGGTCTGACGGAAGCCAAGGCCAAGGAGCAAGGCCGCGATATCCGCGTCGGCCGCTTCTCCTTCGTCGCCAATGGCAAGGCGATCGCGCTCGGCGAAGACCAGGGCATGGTCAAGGTGATCTTCGACAAGAAGACCGGCGAACTGCTTGGCGCCCACATGGTCGGCGCCGAAGTCACCGAGCTCATCCAGGGCTTCGTCGTCGCCATGAACCTGGAGACGACGGAAGAAGAACTGATGCACACGATCTTCCCGCATCCGACCGTTTCGGAATCAATGAAGGAAGCCGTGCTCGACGCTTACGGACGCGTGCTGAACGCTTGATAATTTCCGTTTCCGCCCTCTTTCTTGAGAATGGCAGAGGCCATCCCTGAAAGAGGGAAAAACGAAAGGAAATCATCATGTCAATGAGTACGCAGGCATTGCTCATCTTCCTGCTGATCGGGCTTGTCGCCGGTTTTCTGGCAAGCCTCGTGGTCGGCGGGGGCGGGCTGATACGGTGCCTGTTGAGCGGCGTCATCGGCGCCTTCGTGGGCGGGTTTCTGTTCAATGCACTGGGCATCTCGCTCGGCATTGAAAATGCATTGGTGGTGCAGATCATTCACGCCACGGTCGGCGCCATCATTGTGGTGCTGATCGCAAGGGCAATAGCGTAGGGAAAAAGGTTTCATATGGAAGGCGTCGGCTGGATAGCAGCAATCATCATCGGCGGTTTTGCGGGCTGGCTCGCAGGCAAGCTGATGGAGGCACGGTACGGCATTCTGCTGAACATCGTGCTCGGCATCGTCGGCTCCGTCGTCGCCACCGCCATTCTGGCGCAGTTCCATATCGAGGTGGCCGGCGGGCGGCTCGGCTACTTCGTCACCGGCTTCTTGGGCGCCTGCCTGCTGATTTTTCTCGCCCGGCTCGTCCGGCGATGATGCACATGACGGCTCGATTGTAAGATCTGAGTAAAACACTTATGTGCAGACTGATGATGAAGCCGCATGGGGCGGCGGAAAGTTGAAACTGCAATGGTCACCATTCTCGACACGATCAATCCTGATGCAAAGCGCGTGCGTCATCCCGAAAAGGCCCACAGGCCGGACCAGGAAGTGCTGCGCAAGCCGGACTGGATCCGTGTGAAGGCGCCGACGTCAAAGGGCTACTCCGAGACGCGTTCGATCGTGAAGGAGCACAAGCTCGTCACCGTCTGCGAGGAAGCCGGCTGCCCGAATATCGGCGAGTGCTGGGACAAGAAGCACGCCACTTTCATGATCATGGGCGAGATCTGTACCCGCGCCTGCGCCTTCTGCAATGTCTCGACAGGCAAGCCGAATGCGCTCGACATGGCCGAGCCCGAGAATGTCGCCAAGGCCGTCAAGCAGATGGGCCTTTCCCACGTCGTCATCACGTCGGTCGATCGTGACGATCTGGCCGATGGTGGCGCCGAGCATTTCGAAAAGGTGATTTGGGCGATCCGCGCCGCATCGCCGATGACGACGATCGAAATCCTGACGCCCGACTTCCTGAAGAAGCCGGGTGCGCTGGAGCGTGTTGTTGCCGCCAAGCCTGACGTTTTCAATCACAACATGGAAACTGTCCCGGGCAATTATCTGACGGTTCGTCCTGGCGCCCGCTATTTCCACTCCATCCGCCTGCTGCAGCGCGTGAAGGAACTGGATCCGACGATGTTCACCAAATCGGGTATCATGGTCGGTCTCGGCGAAGAGCGGAATGAAGTGCTCCAGCTGATGGACGACCTGCGCACCGCCGACGTCGACTTCCTGACGATCGGCCAGTACCTGCAGCCGACCAAGAAGCACCATGCCGTCATGAGCTTCGTCACGCCAGACGAATTCAAGTCCTACGAGACGGTCGCCTATACCAAGGGCTTCCTGATGGTCGCCTCCAGCCCGCTGACGCGCTCCTCGCATCACGCCGGCGACGACTTCGCCCGTCTGAAAGCTGCGCGCGAAAAGAAAACGCTGATCGCCGCAGAATAAAATCCCTGCTTGCATTTTCTGAAAGCCGCGGCGATTTTCGCCGCGGCTTTTTGTTTGCGAGCGAGAGACGCGATGCCTGCTTATATCGACGATATCGGTGAAGCCGTCCGCCTCGCGCGCCGGTCCTCCCGGATCATGGTCATCGGCTGCTCCGGCGGCGGCAAGAGCACGCTGTCGCGAAAGCTCTCCGCAAGGCTCGGCCTCACCCATATCTCGATGGACAGGGAATTCTTCTGGCTGCCGGGCTGGGTGAAGCGTCAGAAAGCCGAGGAACGGCAATTGATCACCGACACCGTCAACGGCGAAGGTTGGCTGATGGACGGAACCGGCCCATCGACTTTCGATATCCGCGTCCCGCGCACGCAACTGATCCTCTGGGTGCGCATGCCGCGCTGGCTTTGCCTATGGGGCATCTGCAAGCGCGCTTTCCTTCATCTCGGCAAGACGCGGCCGGATATGGCGCCCGGATGCCGGGAACAGCTGCCGGATCGCGAGTTCCTCACCTATATCTGGACGTTCGAGCGGCGGTTCGCACCGCTCGTCATCGCCGGTATCGATCGCCACGGCCCCGATGTCCCGGTTTTCCAGCTGAAAAGCCGGCGAGAGGTGAGCCGCCTTCTTGATCTTCTCGATGCGCCCGCTTAACTGCCCTTCATGCCGCAATTCGAAACGCATCGCCCCGTTCCCCATAGTGCCGAGCAGATGTTCGACCTCGTTGCCGATGTCGAACGCTATCCGGAATTCCTGCCGCTCTGCGAGGCACTGACCGTGCGCAGCCGCAAGGAGCGCGATGGCAAGATCCTGCTCGTGGCCGACATGACGGTTGGCTACAAGGCGATCCGCGAAACCTTCACGACCCAGGTGCTGCTCAACAAGGCCGAACACGTCATCGACGTCAAATATATCGACGGCCCGTTCAAGTATCTCGACAACCGCTGGAGCTTCACCGGCGCCGCCAACGGCTCGACGGTGAATTTCTTCATCGACTACGAGTTCAAGAGCCGCATTCTCGGCGCGCTCATGGGCACGATGTTCGACAGGGCGTTCCGCATGTTCACGGAAGCCTTCGAAAAGCGCGCGACGGCGATCTACGGCAGCTGAGCTCAGCGGTCGAGGAAGTGGTCGAAGACCTGCGTTGCCGGATAGGCATAGTAGCCGCGATCGACGAAGCTACGGCGGTAGAGGCAGTTCCTCAGCGCGGTATTGTAGCGAAGGCTGCGCGTGTCGGGTGAACCGCGCCACGACACCGATTCTCGCTCGCAATAGGTGAGGGCGCGGTCGTAACGCGCCAGCAGCACCGGATCGGAATCGACACGGATGCCGGTATAGGTCTGGTAATTGGACGGTGCTTCCGCGGCGGAAATGCAGCCGAGGCTCAATGCAACGCCGAAGACGGCCAAGTATCGCATGGGAACAATCCTTCAAAACCGGCATTGGCCGGCAACGCGGCAGGAACGGTAGCAGAAGACTTTTGTTCCGGCATGCTACTTCAGCGACAGCAGCATTTCCAGTGCTGTCGCAACGGTCGCGAGCCGAACCTGTTCGCGGCCGATATCGCCATAGAGCATCTTGCGATGGAGGAGTTCGCCGCGCCGTGATTTGGCTGCGAGATGCACGAGACCGACAGGCTTCTCCGGCGAGCCGCCGCCAGGTCCCGCAATGCCGGTAACGGCAACCGCCACAGCGGCGCGCGAGCGGAAGAGGGCGCCATGAACCATCTGCCTCGCCGTCTCCTCGGAGACCGCGCCGAAGCGGGCGAGCGCCTCGTCGTGAACGCCGAGCATCTCCATCTTGGCGGTATTCGTATAGGTCACAAAGCCACGGTCGACGACGGCTGACGACCCGGAAATCTCGGTCAATGCACCGGCAATCAATCCGCCCGTGCAGGATTCGGCGGTCGAGACCGTCAGGCCAGCGGCCGAAAATTCCCGGATGATCTTTTCTGAGAGAGCAAGGATATCAGCCGGAAACATCGTCACTCCTTCGTGCCGCGGAAGACGACCGTGGCCGTGGCGATTGCCGCGATACCTTCACGGCGGCCGACGAAGCCGATCGTTTCGTTGGTGGTGGCCTTGACCGAGCAGCGGCCGATCGAGATGCCGAGGAATTCGGCCAGATTGGCGCGCATCTGATCGCGGTGAGGGCCGACCTTCGGCGCTTCGGCGATCAGCGAGACGTCGGCATTCATGATCGTGCCGCCGCAGTCGCGGACGATTTTCGCCGCGTGCTCAAGGAAAATCCGCGAGGCGGCACCCTTCCATTGCGGGTCGGATGGCGGGAAATGATCGCCGATATCGCCGGCGCCGCAGGTGGCAAGCAGCGCATCCGTCAGGGCATGTAGCGCGACATCGGCGTCCGAATGGCCCTTGAGCTTCTGGTCGTGCGGAATGAATAGCCCGCAGAGCGTCACGCCGTCGCCGGGCACGAGCTGGTGGACGTCGTAGCCATTGCCTGTGCGAACATCGGGTAAGGCAGACGACGACAGCCGGTTGTCGGCAAGGGCGATATCGCGTTTGACGGTCAGTTTCATGTTGTCGGCTGATCCTTCCACGATGGTGACCGGCATTCCGGCCCATTCGGCAATCGAAGCGTCGTCGGTGAAATCGATGCGGCCTGCGGAATGGGCCTTCTCATGAGCTGCAAGAATGGCTTCATAGGCGAAGGACTGCGGTGTCTGCGCTGCGAAGAGATGCTCGCGAGACACGGTTTCGAGAACCGTTCCGTCTTTGTCGGCGCGCTTCAGCGTATCGGCGACCGGTGTTGCCGGGAGAACCGCGGGCGCGCCGTCGGTTAGCGCACCGGCAATGCGATCGAGCAGGTCATGGTCGAAGAACGGCCGTACCGCATCGTGGATCAGCACGTGGGTGATGCCCCTGTCCTTGAGATGCCTGAGACCCGCCAGGACCGACTGCTGGCGCGTCGCGCCGCCATGAACTGCCACGATCGGCGTTGCCGAGAGGATATGGCGCAGCGCCTTGTCGAACAGCGCCTCGTCGTCTGGATGAATGACGACGACGATCTGCGAGGCATGTTCCCATGTCATGAAGTTTTCAAGCGTATGGGCAATAACCGGCTTGCCGCCGATCATCCGGTACTGCTTCGGACCCTCGGTGGACGCGCCTGCACGCTCGCCGCGCCCGGCGGCAACGACAACGATCCCGGCCGATAATGGTTGCTTCGAATGCATTTGCGCCATAAATCCCTAAAATAAGCAGAAAGTGACACAGGTGCTCTATAGGCTCGGCCACCGGCTTTCCAGCTTCTGCCCAAAAAATATCAATTCTAACCAAAGCCTCTTGGCAAGCCATTCGTCTATGGCTAAAAATAGTGCAGCCATATTGTGTGCCTGAAAGATAATCAATTGCATCGAGTGAACCTAGCAGCGCCTTTGCAGATCGGAAATGTCTCCGTGCGCAACCGTGTTGCGCTGGCGCCCATGTCCGGCGTCACCGATATGCCGTTCCGGCAATTGGCCTGGCGATACGGCGCCGGTCTCGTCGTCACCGAAATGGTCGCGAGCCGTGAACTGGTCAACAACACCGCCGAATCCTGGTCACGGCTGCAAGCCGCCGGTTTCAAGCCGCATATGGTGCAGCTTGCCGGTCGCGAGGCCTATTGGATGGGAGAGGCGGCAAAGGTCGCTGCCGACGCAGGTGCCGATATTATCGACATCAACATGGGTTGCCCGGCAAAGAAGGTCATCGGCGGTTATTCGGGCTCGGCGCTGATGCGCGATCCTGATCATGCGCTTACCCTGATCGAGGCGACGGTGAAGGCCGTCAATGTGCCTGTCACGCTGAAGATGCGCCTCGGCTGGGACGAGAATTCGCTGAACGCTCCCGAGATTGCCAAGCGCGCCGAGGATGCCGGCGTCCAGCTGATCACCGTCCATGGCCGCACCCGCATGCAATTTTACGAAGGCAAGGCGGACTGGGATGCGATCCGCGCCGTCCGCGATGTCATTTCCGTGCCGCTGATCGCCAATGGCGACGTGAACACGCCTGAGGATGCTCAGGAAATCCTCCGCCGCTCGGGCGCCGATGCGGTAATGCTCGGCCGTGGCTGTCAGGGCCGCCCCTGGCACGCGGGCGTCATTGCCGGTGCCGCCGGCCCGAAGCGACGGGAGATGGCTGATATCGCCGTCGAGCATTACCGGATGATGCTCGAATTCTACGGCGAACATGTCGCCATTCGCCATTCGCGCAAGCATCTCGGCTGGTATCTGGAGCGCTATGCGCCAGCGCTGTCAAAGGACGACAAAGCCGTGATCATGACTTCGAAGCAGCCGCTGGAGGTGGAGCGGCGGCTTTACGATGCGCTCTCTGCAGAGGCAGAAGCAGCTGAGAGCCGGGAGGCGGCATGACCGACAAGACGCAGACGGATCAGGCGGGTGGCGTAGCGATGGCGGTTCTGAACGCCATCCAGAACCCGGTCATCATGGTGGACGAGCAGGGCCTCGTTGCCTTTGCCAACTGGGAGGCGGAGGCTTTCTTCGGCGCCAGCGCATCGCATTTGGCGCGCTACAAAATCTCGACATTCATTCCCTTCGGCAGCCCGCTGCTGGCGCTGATCGATCAGGTGCGCGAACGCCGCGCACCGGTCAACGAATACCGCGTCGACCTGAGCTCGCCCCGCCTTGGCCAGGACAAGCTGGTGGATCTCTATGTGGCGCCGGTGATCAGCGCGCCGGCTTCCGTCGTCGTCGTCTTCCAGGAACGCTCCATGGCCGACAAGATCGACCGCCAGCTGACGCATCGTGCCGCGGCCCGGTCGGTGACCGGCCTTGCATCGATGCTGGCGCATGAGATCAAGAACCCGCTGTCGGGCATCCGCGGCGCCGCCCAGCTTCTGGAACAATCCGCCATCGATGAGGACCGGGCGCTGACGCGGCTGATCTGCGACGAGACTGACCGCATCGTATCGCTCGTCGACCGCATGGAAGTCTTCTCGGACGAGCGCCCCGTCGATCGCGTCCCGGTCAATATCCACTCCGTTCTCGATCATGTGAAAGCCGTGGCCCAGGCTGGCTTCGCCCGCCAGATTCGCATCACCGAGAACTACGACCCTTCGCTTCCGGCCGTTTACGCCAATCGCGACCAGCTGGTGCAGGTGTTCCTCAATCTGGTGAAGAACGCGGCAGAAGCCGTCGGGGAAAGGCAGGATGGCGAAATTCTGCTGACGACGGCCTATCGTCCGGGTATCCGCCTCTCCGTCGCCGGAACCCGCGAGAAGATTTCGCTGCCGCTGGAATTCTGCGTGCAGGACAACGGCCCCGGCGTTCCCTCCGACCTGCTGCCGCATCTCTTCGATCCCTTCATCACCACCAAGACCAATGGCAGCGGCCTCGGTCTGGCACTGGTCGCCAAGATCATCGGCGACCATGGCGGCATCATCGAATGCGACAGCCAGAACAACAAGACCACCTTCCGCGTCCTGATGCCGGCATCCAAGGATGCCTCTTCCGATGACGCGGCAATTGCAAACCCCACAGGAACTTCTCGATGACAGCAACGATCCTCGTCGCAGATGATGATGCGGCCATTCGTACGGTGCTCAATCAGGCGCTCAGCCGGGCCGGGTACGATGTTCGCATTACCTCGAACGCCGCCACGCTCTGGCGCTGGGTTTCGGCAGGCGAGGGCGATCTTGTGGTGACCGACGTTATCATGCCCGATGAGAATGCCTTCGATCTGCTGCCGCGCATCAAGAAGGCGCGGCCGGATCTGCCGGTGCTTGTCATGAGCGCCCAGAATACCTTCATGACGGCGATCAAGGCCTCCGAAAAGGGCGCCTACGACTACCTGCCGAAGCCGTTCGATCTGACGGAGTTGATCGGCATTATCGGCCGGGCGCTTTCCGAGCCGAAGAAGAAGCCGGCAAAGCTCGACGAGGACATGCAGGACGGCATGCCGCTGGTCGGCCGTTCGGCGGCAATGCAGGAAATCTATCGCGTTCTGGCGCGTCTGATGCAGACCGACCTGACGCTAATGATCACCGGCGAATCCGGTACCGGCAAGGAACTCGTCGCCCGCGCGCTCCACGATTACGGCAAGCGCCGCAACGGCCCCTTCGTCGCCATCAACATGGCCGCAATCCCGCGCGACCTGATCGAATCCGAATTGTTCGGCCACGAGAAGGGCGCCTTTACCGGTGCGCAGAACCGCTCGACCGGCCGCTTCGAGCAGGCCGAGGGCGGCACGCTCTTCCTCGATGAAATCGGCGACATGCCGATGGACGCGCAGACCCGCCTTCTGCGCGTCTTGCAGCAGGGGGAATACACCACGGTCGGCGGCCGCACGCCGATCCGCACCGATGTGCGCATTGTTGCCGCCACCAACAAGGATCTGAAGCAGGCGATCAATCAGGGTCTGTTCCGCGAGGATCTGTATTACCGCCTCAACGTCGTCCCGCTGCGCCTGCCGCCGCTGCGCGACCGCGCCGAAGATATTCCGGATCTCGTCCGCCACTTCATCCAGCAAGCTGAAAAGGAAGGCCTGGGTACCAAGCGATTCGATCAGGAAGCACTGGAGCTGATGAAGGCCTATGCCTGGCCCGGCAACGTGCGCGAGCTTGAGAACCTTATTCGCCGTCTGATGGCACTTTATCCACAGGATGTGATCAGCCGCGAAATCATTGAAAGCGAGCTGCGCTCCGACGTCCCCGACAGCCCGATCGACAAGGGTCCGATCCGCTCCGGTTCGATGACAATCGCGCAGGCTGTCGAAGAGAATATGCGCACATACTTTGCAAGTTTTGGCGAGAATTTGCCGCCACCGGGGCTTTATGACCGTGTGCTGACGGAACTGGAATATCCGCTGATCCTCGCGGCCCTGACGGCGACACGCGGCAACCAGATCAAGGCAGCCGATCTGCTCGGTCTGAACCGCAATACACTGCGCAAAAAGATCCGCGAGCTCGGCGTTTCGGTCTACCGGAGTTCCCGCACAGCTTGACAATGTGGCGGCATGCGTTGCATTTTCGCCACAATGCGTTGCTTAAAGGTCACGCATAGGGTTTGGACAATCGCAACCATAACAGATGGTCTGTGCCGCCGATCTCGATAGACCGGGATTGCGCGGGCGCTGATGGTTTTTCGGCCCGGTGATTGCAGATGTGGCGTGGCGGCTTGCCGCCAGGAGAATGACCAGATGAAGCAGGATGCGGCATCGCCTGCGGCAGAAGACGAAGGGGTGGCAATCGTCACCGATCGTCGCGCGCTCTTTGCATTGCCCGGTCTCATGCTGGCCGGTGGTGCGCTTCTTTGTGCCACCGCCACACTCTTCGTGCTTCTCGGCTTCACGCCGATCGAACCGACCTCCCGCGTGGTCATCACCTCCGTCGTCGTCAATTCGTTCTTCGTTCTCGGCCTGATGGCGCTGATTGGCCGCGAGGTCGCACGGCTGATGAAGGCGCGTACGCGCGGAAGGGCGGCCGCCCGCCTCCACATCCGCATCGTCGTGCTGTTCTCGCTCGTGGCGATCACGCCGGCGATCCTCGTCGCACTCTTCGCCAGTATCACGCTGAATGCCGGTCTCGATCGCTGGTTCGCGCTCCGCACTCAGTCGATCGTCAGTTCGTCGCGTAATGTCGGCCAGGCCTACATGATGGAGAACGCCAGCTATCTCCAGGGCCAGACCGTATCGATGGCCAATGATCTGGAGCGCAATCGCACCCTCTACAATCTCGATCGGACCGGCTTTGCCGAATTGATGACCCGCCAGGCGCGTGGCCGCGGCCTGCTCGGAGCTTTCCTCGTCGAAAGCAATGGCGATGTCATCACGCAAGCCGATATCAAGACCGAGAAGCCGCTGCCGGCGATCCCGCCGGATGCGCTGACCAAGGCCGCTGCCGGCCAGCCGACGCTGATTCCGCCGGGCGTGACCAACCTTGTCGGCGCCATCATCAAGCTCGAATCCATTCCGGATGCTTTCCTCTACACCGTGCGTGCAGTCGATCCGAAGGTTATGGGCGCGATGCGGCTCATGCAGGAAAATGCCAACGAATATCAGTCGATGGAGGCGGGCCGGGTCTCGCTGCAGATTGCGTTTGCCGTTCTCTATATCGGCTTCGCGCTGATCGTTCTGCTTGCCGCTATCTGGACCGCGATTGCCGTTGCCGACCGTATCGTCCGGCCGATCCGTCTGTTGATCACGGCCGCCGACAGCGTTGCCTCGGGCAACATGGATATCGTCGTGCCCGTGCATGCCGTCGATGGCGACGTTGCCAATCTTTCGCGCACCTTCAACAAGATGATCTCCGAGATCCGCACGCAGCGGGACGAAATTCTGGAAGCGAAAGACGAGGTCGACGACCGCCGCCGCTTCATCGAGGCGGTCCTATCCGGTGTGACCGCCGCCGTCATCGGTGTCGAGGGCGACCGGGCAATCACCATCGTCAACAGCTCGGCCGAGGCATTGATGACGCTCGACGCGTCCGACATGCTCGGCAAGCAGCTGGCCGATATCGCCCCCGAGGTCGATCAGGTGCTGACCGAGGCCGCCCAGCGCTATCGCGGCGATTTCCGCAAGCAGATCGCCCTCGTGCGCGGCGGTACCGTTCGCACGCTCAGTGTCCAGGTGACGCGCGAAGAGGTGCGTGATGGCGCCGAATCCTACGTCATCACGCTCGACGACATCACCGATCTGGTCATTGCCCAGCGCTCGACGGCTTGGGGCGACGTGGCGCGCCGCATTGCCCATGAGATCAAGAACCCGCTGACGCCGATCCAGCTGTCGGCCGAGCGCATTCAGCGCCGCTACGGCAAACAGATCAATCAGGACGACAAGACCGTCTTCGACCAATGCACCGATACGATCATCCGCCAGGTCGGCGACATCGGCCGCATGGTCGACGAATTCTCGGCCTTTGCGCGCATGCCGAAGCCGACCAAGGAGCAGAGCGACCTGCGCGATATCCTGCGCGACGCGATGTTCCTGCGGGAGATGGGCAACACCCATGTCAGCTTCCTGCAGGATCTCGGCGAACGGCCGCTCGAAGGCATGTTCGACAGCCGCATGCTCGGCCAGGCCTTCGGCAACCTCATCAAGAATGCCGTCGAGGCCATCGAGTCGGTGCCGAGCGAGGAGCGCGACGAGCGCAAGGTGCTCGTGCGCGCCGGCATGGACGAGGGCAGAGACCGCTTCACCGTCGATGTCATCGACAACGGGCGCGGTCTGCCAGTCGAAAACCGGCACAGCATTCTGGAGCCCTACATGACGATGCGCGAGAAGGGCACCGGGCTCGGCCTGGCGATCGTCAAGAAGATTATTGAAGAGCATGGCGGGCAGCTTGAGCTGCATGATGCGCCCGCAGATTTTGACCAGGGGAGAGGAGCCATGATCCGCGTGCATCTGCCGCGTCTCGAGCCGGCCTCGTCCGCTCCTGCTGAAACCGACAAGGAAAGCGTTTATGGCCTCTGATATTCTCGTCGTCGACGATGAGCACGATATTCGCGAGATCGTCTCGGGCATCCTTTCGGATGAAGGTCATGAAACGCGCACGGCGCATGACAGCGACAGCGCGCTGGCGGCGATTTCCGATCGCGCCCCGCGGCTGATCTTCCTCGACATCTGGATGCAGGGCAGCAAGCTTGACGGCCTGTCGCTGCTCGACGAGATCAAGACCCGCCATCCCGATATCCCGGTCGTCATGATCTCCGGCCACGGAAACATCGAGACCGCCGTCTCCGCCATCAAGCGCGGTGCCTTCGATTTCATCGAGAAGCCCTTCAAGGCCGATCGCCTGATCCTGATTGCCGAGCGCGCGCTCGAGAATTCCAAGCTGAAGCGCGAAGTCTCGGAACTGAAGAAGCGGGCAGGCGATGCCGTCGAGCTGATCGGTACTTCGGTTGCCGTCTCCCAGCTTCGCCAGACGATCGAGAAGGTGTCGCCGACCAACAGCCGCATCATGATCTTCGGTGCATCCGGCTCTGGCAAGGAGCTGGTGGCACGGATGATCCACAAGAAGTCGGCGCGCGCCAGCGGACCGTTCGTGGCGCTGAATGCCGCCAACATCACGCCTGATCGCATGGAAATCGCGCTCTTCGGCACCGAGGGTTCGCCAGGCCAGGCCCGCAAGACCGGGGCGCTCGAAGAAGCGCATCGCGGCATTCTCTATCTCGACGAAGTCGGGGAGATGCCGCGCGAGACGCAGAACAAGATCCTGCGCGTGCTTGTCGACCAGCAGTTCGAACGCGTCGGCGGCTCGAAGCGCGTCAAGGTCGATGTCCGCATCATTTCCTCGACGGCCTATAATCTCGAAAGCCGCATTGCCGAGGGCTGGTTCCGCGAAGATCTCTATCATCGCCTGGCAGTGGTCCCGGTCCGCGTGCCGGCGCTCGCCGAGCGGCGCGAAGACATTCCGTTCCTCGTCGATCAGCTGATGCGGCAGATCTCCGAACAGGCCGGCATTCGCCTGCGCCGGATCGGCGACGACGCGATGGCGGTGCTGCAGGCCCATGACTGGCCGGGCAATATCCGCCAGCTGCGCAACAATATCGAGCGCCTGATGATCCTTGCCCGTTCCGACGGTCCGGATGCGCCGATCACCGCCGACATGCTGCCGACCGATCTCGGCGACATGCTGCCGAAGGTCTCCGCCAAGAACGACTACCACATCATGACGCTGCCGCTGCGCGAGGCCCGCGAGATGTTCGAGAAGGACTATCTCATCGCCCAGATCAACCGCTTCGGCGGCAACATCTCGCGCACGGCCGAGTTCGTCGGCATGGAGCGCTCGGCGCTGCATCGCAAGCTGAAGTCGCTCGGCGTCTGACAATTTTCCGGCGCGCAAGCCCGCGCCGGCTCTCTTCATTGCCCCACAGCCAGGTTTCCCGATGCCAAGAATTTCCTACGTCAACGGCCAGTATGTTCCCCATGCCCAGGCGGGCGTTCACATCGAGGATCGTGGCTACCAGTTCGCCGATGGGGTCTATGAGGTCTGCGAAGTCAGGCATGGCTATATCGTCGATATCACCCGCCACCTCGACCGCCTGAACCGCTCGTTGAGTGAACTCCGGATCGCAGCGCCGATGAGCCGCGCGGCACTGGTCACCGTGATTCGCGAGACGCTCCGCCGCAACAAGGTGAAGAACGGCCTGTTCTACATGCAGGTGACGCGCGGCGTTGCAAGACGCGACCACGTTTTCCCGGCCGAAGGTACCAAGCCGTCAATCGTCATCACCGCCAAGAGCACTGATCCGTCGATCATCGCCAGGAAGAATGCCGGCGGCATCAAGGCCATCAGCGTGCCCGACAACCGCTGGGACCGCATCGATATCAAAACCGTCGGCCTGCTGCCGAATGCGATGGCCCGCCAGCAGGCCAAGGAAGCCGGCGCCCAGGAAGCGATCTATGTCGATCGCGACGGCTTCGTCACAGAGGGGGCTGCAACGAACGTCTGGATCGTCGATGCCGATGGCACGCTGATCACCCGTCCGGCTGAACACGGCATCCTGCGCGGCATCACCCGCACGACGCTGATCGATGTCGGTGCCAAGCTCGGCCTTGAGATCGCCGAGCGCAAGTTCACCGTCGCCGACATGCTGGCGGCCCGTGAAGTCTTCATCACCGCCGCGACAAGCATTTGTTTTCCCGTCGTTTCCCTGGATGGCCAGACGATCGCCAACGGTCACCCCGGCAGCGTCTCCCAGAATATCCGGGAAGCCTTTTTCGACGTTGCGGAAAAGATTGCGATTTGATACCAAGATTTGCTGGACGCAGGGGATGAGGGTTACCTGCTGATGGCTTGGAGAGGCTGATTAGTATTCCACCGGCTGAGACATGCCGGCAATAAAGAAAGAAGCGGCGCGATGGCGGAACGTTCTCAGAATTTGCAGGACTTATTTCTCAATACTGTTCGCAAACAAAAGATTTCCCTGACAATTTTTCTGATTAACGGCGTTAAGCTGACCGGCGTTGTCACTTCCTTCGACAACTTCTGTGTTCTTCTTCGCCGTGACGGTCATTCGCAACTCGTGTATAAGCACGCGATCTCGACCATCATGCCGGGCCAGCCGATGCAGATGTTCGAGAGCGAAGAAGCCGCTTCCTGATAGGATCAGACGTTATTTCGACACGCGATACGAAGAATGATTCCATCATCCCGGAAGCCGAAAAGCTCCGGGACGATATGAACGCGACCGTCGTCGTGCCTGTTCTCAAGCAGGCACGCGGACGCGGCGCATCCGCTGACGGTGCGATCACCGTCACCCGCTCTCCCGAAAGCCGTCTCGAAGAGGCCAGCGGCCTCGCCGAAGCGATCGACCTCGATGTCGTCTATGGCGCCATTGTGCCAATCAGCGATCCGCGGCCGGCGACACTGCTCGGGACCGGCAAGATCGAAGAGATCAAGGCCAAGCTCGAGGAATACGATTCGGGTCTGGTGATCGTCGATCACCCGCTGACGCCCGTGCAGCAGCGCAATCTCGAGAAAGCATGGAACGTCAAGGTCATCGACCGGACCGGCCTGATCCTTGAAATCTTCGGCCGCCGTGCGTCCACCAAGGAAGGCACGCTGCAGGTCGATCTGGCGCATCTGAACTACCAGAAGGGCCGTCTGGTCCGCAGCTGGACCCACCTTGAGCGCCAGCGCGGTGGTGGTGGTTTCATGGGTGGTCCGGGCGAAACCCAGATCGAGGCCGACCGGCGCATGCTGCAGGACCGGATCATCAAGCTGGAGCGCGAGCTGGAGCAGGTGGTACGTACCCGCCAGCTGCATCGCGCCAAGCGCCGCAAGGTGCCGCATCCGATCGTGGCCTTGGTCGGCTATACCAATGCCGGCAAGTCGACGCTGTTCAACCGCATCACCGGTGCTGGCGTGCTCGCCGAAGACATGCTCTTCGCAACGCTCGATCCGACGCTGCGCCGCATGAAGCTGCCGCATGGCCGCACCGTTATTCTCTCCGACACCGTCGGCTTCATTTCCGACCTGCCGACGCACCTGGTCGCAGCCTTCCGCGCGACGCTTGAAGAAGTGCTGGAAGCCGATCTCGTGTTGCATGTCCGCGACATGGCCGATGACGACAATCCGGCCCAGAGCGCCGACGTGCTGCGCATCCTCAACGACCTCGGCATCGACGAGGCGGAAGGCGCCAAGCGCATCATCGAGGTCTGGAACAAGATCGACCGGCTGGAGCCGGAAACGCATGATGTCATGGTCCAGAAGGCGGCCGGCACCAAGAATGTGGTGGCGGTTTCGGCCGTCAGTGGCGAGGGCGTCGATCAGCTGATGGAAGAAATCAGCCGCCGCCTGTCTGGCGTCATGACCGAAGCAACCATCACGATTCCGGTCGGCAAGCTTGCTCTTCTGCCGTGGATTTACGAGCACGCCATCGTCGATGCCCGCGAAGACAACGAAGACGGGTCGATCACGCTCGACCTGCGCCTGTCGGAGACGGAAGCTACGGCGCTCGAAGGGCGGCTCGGCAGCGGATCGAAGGCCAAGGAAGATTGGGAGCGCTGAGCGCTCCAGGGTCCGAACTGCATTTCCGGTTCACTGGAGGGGATGGCATGGCTGAGATCAAGGCGCGCGCCGGAGGGCTGCTGCTGATTGCGCTTGGATGCGCGATCGCCTGGTTCTTTCTCCTGCAGCCGCTTGAGGAAGCGCAGGCCGGTGTTCCTGAAGTCAGCTATCAGCTGAAAGCCTTTCTTGCCGTACCCGCCTGCCTCGTCTTCGGCCTGGGCTTTCTGGTCGCCGGTGCGAAGCTCAACTATCGCGATGCCGCCGCGAAAAAGCTGACGGTAACCGGCTGGATACTGTTTGCCATCGTCGCCGTTCTGACGGCCGCAGGCTACTGGTGGTTCCAGCAGCAGTTCTCAGCGCTCGGCTATAGCAGCGCCGTCTGATCGCTCATTGGCAACGCTCCATTGGGCGAAAGCCACTCAAGGCCAATGCGACCGACCGGATCGAGCAGCTCGCCCGTGACCAGCGTCGTGATCAGGTTTCGCAGCAGTGGCAGTTTGGTCGCTGGACCGATCATCACATCTCTGCTCATCGGTAGCAGACGGCTGTCCGACTGATAGAAGGGCGTCAGCACCCGGCTCAGCAGTTGATAGAACCGGATGTGCAATTGCCGTTGCCTGAGATGGCGGGCGATCGCCTCGCTGACCGACGGTTCGCGGGCAAGCGCCGCGCACAGCGAGGCGGCGTCGAGCAGCGCCATATTGGCACCCTGTCCGAGCTGCGGGCTGGTCGCGTGCCAGGCATCGCCGATCTTGACGCTGTTTACTGCCGCAAGCGGTAGCCGCGTATGATGCCGGTAGCGGGCATGGACGGGTTCGGCTGCCGCCGCCAAATGCGCCGCCTCGGGCCAGAAGCGATGCACGGCCTCCATCCAGGCCTCGCGCCCAGCGTCCCGCCAAGCCGCCACATCCTTATTGCGGATGCTCCAGAAGAAGGTCGCCATCGCCGCCGCGCCATCCTTCGCCGTCCCGACCGGCAGGACGCCCGCCATTTGGCTGGCGCGGTGGTAGCGCTGCTCCAGTTCGTCGGAGCGGAAGACGCCTGAGCCATCCCAGGGAACGGTGGCCCAGAGTGCGCCATAGTCCAGTTCAGTCGAAGACTTGTAGCCGATCGGCGAACTGGCACCCATGGCGTCGACGACGATGTCGGATGCCGCTGACATCTTGCCATTGCCGAGCTTCAACCGCGGCCGCACGCCCGGCTCGATTGCCGTCACCCGCGATGCGGTCTCGAAGCCGACGCCGGCGGCGACCGCGGCATCGAGCAACAGGTCGAAAAGTGCGACACGCTGGATGGCGATGCCGGAGGCGCCGTTGCGGTAGCCCACCTCGAGAACGGTGCGGCCCGTCGTCGAGAGCCTTCCATGCATGCGCCGGATCCTGGCGCCGCGTTGCTCGACCTGATCAAGCAGCCCCATCGCGGAGAGAACCGCCGATCCCGTCGGCTGCAGCACGAAGCCCGATCCAACCGGCTGTGGTGCCGCCATCTGGTCGTAGATGGTCACGGCGGCACCGTGGCGGGCCAAGAGTGCCGCCAGCGACAGTCCGCCGATCCCGGCGCCAGCAATCGCGATCTCAAGGCCGGTGAGCTTCATGGCGCCTCAGCCAAGTTGCCGTTCGATGGCCTTGGCGGCCTGCCAGATTTCTTCCATCCGTTCCAGGCTGGCGGCTTGCAAAGTCTCGCCTTCTTTCTCAAGAACAGTTTCTATATGATTGAAACGGCGCCTGAATTTGGTATTGGTTCCGCGCAGGGACTGTTCCGGATCGGCATCGACATGGCGGCCGATATTGACGACGGCGAAAATCAGATCGCCAAGCTCGTCGCTGACCTTGGCCCTGTCTCCATGTGCCAGTGCTTCCCGCAATTCCCCGATCTCTTCCTCGATCTTGTCGAGGATCGGCTCTGGCGCCGACCAGTCGAAACCGACCTTGGCGGCGCGCTCCTGCAGCTTCAGCGCTTCGGTCAGTGCCGGAAAGCTGCGCTGCACGGAGCCGAGATGCCCGGCATTGAAATCCTCGCTCACGCCACGCTTGGCGCGGCGTTCAGCGCGGTCGCGCTTTTCGGCCTGCTTGATCTCGTCCCATTGCTGCTTCACCCGCGCAGGCGTATCGGCATCCGAGCGGTCGAAGACATGCGGGTGGCGGCGGATCATCTTGCGGGTGATCGCTTCCACGACGTCGCCGAATGAAAACTCGCCGGCTTCCTCGGCTATCCGCGCATGAAAGACCACCTGCAGAAGCAGGTCGCCAAGCTCGTCGCAGAGATCGTCCATATCGTTGCGCTCGATTGCGTCGGAGACCTCGTAGGCTTCCTCGATCGTATAGGGCTTGATGGTCTCAAAGGTCTGGACGATGTCCCAGGGGCAGCCGGTCTCAGGATTGCGCAGCGCCGCCATGATCTCGATGAGGCGCGAAATGTCTTTCGAAGGTTCCATGATCGCTCAATTCAGGGGAATGTCGTTGGCGCTTTTCGAGGACTGGTAGCTGTCGGACAGCGCCGCATACCGCGCCTTGATTCTGGCCGTCTGTTCCTTGAGCTCAGCGCTGAGACCATGCTCCTCGGTTTCCACCAGGTCGGCAATCGCAAAACTGTTCCAGAAGGCGTTCTGCTTGCGGTAGCCGCCGGGCTCGAGCCCGAAGACTTCCTTGAGGATTTTCAGGTCGTGCGGGATCGCGAAGGCATCGCGCGAATCCTCGTGGCTGAAGAAATAGTAGAAATTGTCGAACCCAGCCCAGGTGATCGCCGACATGCACATCGTGCAGGGCTCGTGGGTCGACAGGAAAATCAAGTCCTTCGTCGCCGGTTTCTCGCCAAGTTCGTAGAAGCGCTTGAGCGTATGAACCTCGCCATGCCAGAGCGGATTTTCGAGCTCGTTATTGGTCTCGGCGATGACCAGCGAAAGATCGGATTTGCGCAGGATCGCTGCGCCGAACACCTTGTTTCCGGAAGCGACGCCGCGCTCGGTCAGCGGCAGGATATCGCGTTCCATCACGTCGAGCAGGCGAGGGGCGATCGTCTTTGAGGCCATGGCTTTCTCCTTGTGCCCCGAAGTCTATCCCGCCCGGGCAAGAAGAAAAATGCCGAAATGCCAGATGGACGTTTTTGATCACAGGCTTTACATTGCACTGCAGCGACAACGGCGTCGCTCGGGCGACTTTTCTCAAATCAGTGGCATGCAGGCAAAAGATTACGCGGACCGCGTAGGCTTTCGAATTTCTGTTTCTTCAACGCCTTGCCCGTTACAGGCATATTGGCGCAACTTCGAAGTGGAATGATAATGCCTTCCAAGAGCGAACAGCTATCGGTTTTCCCTGCCTTCTTCCGTGTGGAAGGGCGGGTCGCAGCCGTCTTTGGCAACGGAGACGAGGCCTATGCGAAGGTGCGCCTGCTGTTGAACACGCAGGCGCGGATCGTTGCCTATGCCGACCGCCCTGAGGCCAGCTATCACGCCTTCCTCATTGCCAATCGCATCGAGACGGTTCGCGCGGATTTCAGCGCTGATCAGGTAAATGGCGCAGCGCTCGTCTTTGCCGCCACCGGTGAGGCCGGGCAGGATCGCGCGATCGTCGATGCCGCGCGCGCCGCAAAGATCCCGGCGAATGCCGTCGATCAGCCCGACTATTGCGATTTCTATACGCCGGCCCTCGTCAATCGCGCGCCCGTCGCCGTCGCGATTGGCACCGAAGGCGCTGGTCCCGTGCTGGCGCAGATGATCCGCGCACAGGTCGATCAGCTGCTCTCGCCGTCGCTTGGGCGTCTTGCAACACTGGCGACCAGCTACCGCCGCGCCGTCGAACAGCTAATTCCGCGCGGCGTTTCCCGCCGCGTCTTCTGGCGCGGTTTCTTTTCCGGTGCCGTCGCCGATGCCGTGGCAAACGGCAATCTGCCGGAAGCCAAGCGTGCTGCCAATGCGCTGCTGCAGGAAACCGGCAGGGCGCAGGGCCGCGTCTGGCTGGTCGGCGCCGGTCCTGGTGCCGAAGATCTGCTGACGCTGCGCGCCCAGCGCGTCATGATGGAAGCCGACGTTCTGGTTTTCGATGCGCTTGTACCCCAGGCGATCGTCGATATGGGCCGCCGCGATGCCGAGCGCATTTCCGTCGGCAAGCGGAAGGGCTGCCATTCGAAGTCGCAGGAAGAGATCAACGATCTGCTCGTCCAGCTTGGCCGTGAGGGCAAGCGCGTCGTGCGCCTGAAGTCCGGTGATCCCCTGGTCTATGGCCGGGCAGGCGAGGAGATGGCGGCGCTGCGCGCTGCCGGCATCGCCTACGAGATTGTCCCCGGTATCACTTCCGCCTTTGCTGCCGCCGCCGATTTCGAGCTGCCGCTGACCCTGCGCGGCGTTGCCTCGTCGCTGGTCTTCACCACCGGCCACGATCTGACCGGCGATGTGCTGCCCGATTGGGCAAGCCTTGCGGTCTCCGGCGCGACGATTGCCGTCTATATGGGCCGCACCGTCGCTGCCTCGGTCGCCGAGCAGTTGATAGCGGCAGGCATCCCGGCGGAGACCACGGTCGCCGTCATCGAGAATGCCAGCCGCGCCGATCGACGCCTGCTGCATGGCATTCTGCGCGATCTTCCCGACCTGCAGCATCGTGACGAATTGACGGGACCCGTCATGGTCATTATCGGCGATGCGGTAGCAGGCGCCAATTTCGAACTGTCCGAGCCTCTGGTGCGCCGTCAGGCGACCGTGCCGGAACTTGCAAGGAGCTGATTATGGTAGACAAGGTACTGACCGCCAACCGCCTGACAGATGGCATTGCCGTCTGGCTCGATGCCAATGGCGCTTGGGTCACCTCGTTGCAGGATGCGCTGATTGCCCGCCATGCCGAAGCGGTGGCGGCGCTGGAGGAAATCGGCAAGAAGGCTTACGCCGACAACAAGGTTGTTGACGTGAATGTCATCGAAGTTCAGGAAACCAACGGAGTTCTGTGGCCGCTGCGCCTACGCGAACGTATTCGCGCGCAAGGGCCGACCATGGAATATGCGCCGGGCTACAAGCCTGCTGATCCGGAATTCATTGCAGTCTGAGGAAGCAGATGTACCGTTACGACGAATTTGACCACGCCTTTGTCGCCGAGCGCGTTGCGCAGTTCAGCGATCAGGTCCAGCGCCGTCTCGCCGGCGAGCTTTCCGAAGATGCGTTCAAGCCGCTGCGCCTGATGAACGGCGTCTATCTGCAGCTGCATGCCTACATGCTGCGCATCGCCATCCCCTATGGCACGCTGAGCTCAAAGCAGATGCGCATGCTGGCCCATGTCGCCCGCACCTACGACCGCGGCTATGGCCATTTCACCACCCGCCAGAACCTGCAGTTCAACTGGCCGAAACTCTCCGACATGCCGGCGGTTCTCTCGGAGCTGGCGACCGTCGAGATGCACGCGATGCAGACATCGGGCAACTGCATCCGCAATGTCACGGCCGATCATTTTGCCGGTGCTGCCGCCGATGAAGTCGCCGATCCCAGGCCCTATGCAGAAATCCTGCGCCAGTGGTCGTCGGTCCACCCGGAATTCTCCTTCCTGCCGCGCAAGTTCAAGATCGCCGTCACCGGCGCCGAGCGCGACCGTGCGGCGATCCAGGTCCACGATATCGGCCTGCATCTGAAGAAGAACGACAAGGGCGATATCGGCTTTGCCGTCTATGTCGGCGGTGGCCAGGGCCGCACGCCGATGGTCGCCAAGCTGATCCGCGACTTCCTGCCGGAAGAGGATTTGCTGTCCTATACGACCGCCGTCATGCGCGTGTACAATCTGCACGGCCGCCGCGACAACAAGTACAAGGCCCGCATCAAGATCCTCGTCCATGAGACCGGCGCCGAAGAACTCGCCCGCCAGGTCGAGGTCGAGTTCGCGCAGCTGAAGGATACCGAGCTCAGGCTTCCCGAGCAGGATGTCGAGGCGATCACCGCATACTTTGCGCCGCCGGCCCTGCCGCAACGCGCCGAAGGCTGGGAAAACCTCGCCCGCTGGAAGAAGGCCGATCCGGCATTCGCGCGCTGGGTCCAGCAGAATGTCCAGCCGCACAAGAACCCAGACTACGGCATGGTGACGATCTCGCTGAAGCCGATCGGTGGCATTCCGGGTGATGCGTCCGACAGCCAGATGGACTCGATCGCCGATATCGCCGAGGAATATGCCTTCGACGAGATCCGCGTCAGCCACGAGCAGAACCTGATTCTGCCGCACGTGGCACTTGCTGATCTCGAAGCCGTCTATCGTGGTCTCGTCGCCATCAATCTGGCCGAAGCCAATGCCGGGCTGATTACCGATATTATTGCCTGTCCGGGCTTGGACTATTGCGCGCTCGCCAATGCGCGCTCGATCCCGCTGGCGCAGGAAATCTCGCGCCGCTTCGGCGATGCCGAGCGTCAGGCCGAGATCGGTGAACTCAAGATCAAGATTTCGGGCTGCATCAACGCCTGTGGCCACCACCATGTCGGCCATATCGGCCTGCTAGGTGTGGAAAAGAAGGGTGCCGAACTCTATCAGATCACCCTTGGCGGATCGGGCGACGAGCACACCTCGATCGGCGAAATCATCGGCCGCGGCTTCGAGCCCGAGAAGGTGACGGATGCGATCGAGACGATCGTCGATACCTATCTGAAGATCCGCAAGGACCCGTCGGAAATCTTCCTCGAAGCCTACCGCCGCGTCGGACCGCAGCCTTTCAAGGATGCGCTCTACGGCTCGGCAGCGGAAGCGGCATAAGGAGGGGATGATGACCAAGATCTGGAGAGAAACCGGCTTCGTCGAAAACGATGCCTGGGTCATCGAGACCGAGGAAGTGAAGGCGACCGGCGATCAGAAGCCGCTGCTTCCCCTCGATGAGCTGCTTGCCAAAGTGCAGGAGAGCAACGATGTCGGCCTCGGCGTGCTGATCAAGCCGGCCGACGATGTTCGCAAGCTCGTGCCCTATCTCGACCGCCTCGCGATCATCGCGGTTGCCTTCCCGGCATTCAACGATGGCCGCGCCTTCAGCCACGCCTCGCTGCTGCGCGATCGCCTCGACTACAAGAGCGAATTGCGCGCCGTCGGCGACGTGCTGATCGACCAGGTGCCGTTGATGCTGCGCGTCGGTATCGACAGCTTTGCTGTCACCAACGAGACGGCCTTAAAGCGTCTATCGGAAAACCGTCTTCCGGGAATTCAGCATCATTATCAGCCTGCTGTGCGTGACGCGGACAGTGGCAAGGGCTATAGTTGGCGCCGTCAGGCGAAGCCGGCGGCATAAAGCCGGCTCGCCGTCATCTGATGACGGAAGCGATGCGATGAAGAATTTCGAAGTGGCGGTGATCGGTGGCGGTCTCGCCGGCATGGTTGCCGCGGTAGCGATTGCCCGCGGCGGCCGCAATGTGGCGCTCATCGCGCCGCCTGCACCCACGGAAGACCGGCGCACCACGGCGCTGATGGATCAGTCGATCCGCTTCCTGGATCGCCTGACCCTCTGGGACAAGCTGAAACCGGCCACCGCGGCGCTGACCAGCATGCGCATCATCGACGGCACGAATCGCCTGCTGCGCGCACCGGCAACGACCTTCCGCGCCCCGGAAGTCGGCCTCGATGCCTTCGGCTGCAATTTCCCGAATGCGGTCTTGATGAAAGTGCTTGAGGCTGTCATCGCGGGCGAGGGCAATATCACCCGCTTCACGGTCTTCGCAGAGACCATCGAGATCGGCGCAGATGCGGTGACGATCACACTGGCGGATGGCGACGCGGTGAGCGCGGATTTCGCCATCGGCGCCGATGGCCGCAAGTCGAAGCTGCGCGAGACGGCGGGGATCGATGTTAGAAACTGGTCCTATCCGCAGTCGGCCATGGTCCTGAATTTCGCGCATGCGCTGCCGCACCAGACGATCTCGACCGAATTCCACACCGAGCACGGTCCGTTTACACAAGTCCCGTTGCCGGGCAACCGATCGAGCCTCGTCTGGGTGCAGAACCCGGCGGAAGCCGCCGCCAAGATGGAACTGCCTCTGGAAGAGCTCAGCCGGCTCGTCGAGGAGCGCATGCAGTCGATGCTTGGCAGGGTCAGCGTCGAGGAGGGCGTCCAGGTCTGGCCGCTGTCCGGCATGATGGCGCATCGCTTCGGCAAGGGCCGGATCGCGCTGATCGGCGAGGCCGCGCACGTCTTCCCGCCGATCGGCGCTCAGGGCCTCAATCTCAGCCTGCGCGATATCATGGCGCTGACCGACATTCTCTGCAGCCGCGCCGAGCTGCCGGTGGCAGCCGATTCGGGCGATCAGTTCGATCGCAAACGCCGCGCCGATATCATGACGCGCACCGCGAGCGTCGACTTGTTGAACCGGTCTCTGCTGTCCGATTTCCTGCCGGTACAGATGCTGAGGGCCGCTGGGCTGCATATTCTGTCAGCCATCCCGCCGCTGCGCAGCATCGTGATGCGCGAGGGCATAGAGCCAGGCCGCGGCCTGCGCGGCATACCGGCTGCGCTGAAGGAAAGGCTAAGTCGGCAGAAAGCCTGATTTGATCGCGATCAGAAACACCGACACCGTCACGACGGAAAGTGCGGTCGCGATCAGGATCGTTGCCGAGGCGCGCTCCTGCCAGACATGATACTGCTGGCCGATCACGAAGACGTTGGTCGCGGTCGGCAGCGCCGCGAGCAGAACCGCGGCATAGACCCAGATCGGATCGAACCCGCCGACCAGTGTCAACGCTCCATAGACGACGAGCGGGTGGACGATCAGCTTTGCCGGAACGATATAGCCGATTTCGGCGGGGATTCGCTTCAGCGGTCTAAGCGCCAGCGTCACGCCCATCGCAAACAGCGCACAGGGCGCGGCGGCCTGCGCCAGATAATCGACGAACTGCCGCAGCGCTGACGGTTGCTCGAATTGCAATGCGGCTGCGAGAAAGCCTGCTGCCGTCGACAGGATGAACGGGTGCAGCGCCACCTTCCTGATAATATCGGCGGCGATCTGGCCGCGTGAACGATCGTCATCGCCAGCCGCCGCCATCATCGCCGGCGCGACGATGAAATGCATCGCATTCTCCAGGCAGACGATCAGCGCCACCGGCACGGCCGCCTTGTCGCCGAAGGCGATCAGCGCCAGGCCCGGCCCCATATAGCCGATATTGCCGTAAGCACCCGCAAAGGCCTGGATCGTCGATTCGTCCATGCGGCTTTTCCTGAGATAACGGCCGATGACGAAGAGTGCGATGAAGATCGAATAGGTGGCGGCGAGATCGGTGGCGATGAAGTCGATCCGCGCCAGATCCTCGACCGGTGTCCGCGACACCAGCTTAAAGAACAGCGCAGGCAGCGCGGCGTAGATGATGAAGGTGTTCAGCCACCCGAGCGCCTCGGCAGGCTGATTGGTCGCCTTTGCGGCAATATAGCCGATCAGGATCAGGCCGAAGAAGGGCAGAAGAAGGCTGATAATGTCGGTCACGGGACCGTCCGATGATGTTGCAGTGCGAAACTTATGCTTCCGGCTTAGCCGATCTGCATCAGGATTGGAAAGGTCTGCTGGAACCAGATTGCGGCTTGACTGATGAATCCGAACATGAAGGCCAGCCCCGTCAATACCAGAAATGCGCCGAGAACCTTCTCGACCGTGCCGAGGTGACGGCGGAAACGCGCCAGGAAGCGCATGAACGCGCCGGAAAAGCCTGCAGCAATCCAGAACGGAATGGCAAGCCCGAGCGAATAGATCGCCAGCAGGCCAGCCCCGGAACCGACCGTCTCGCGCGAAGCGGCAACACCAAGGATCGCACCCAGTACCGGACCGATACACGGCGTCCAGCCGAAGGCGAAGGCAAGGCCCATGACATAGGCACCGGTCAGCGTCGCCGGCTTGCCGCCGCTCTGGAACCGCGCCTCACGTGCCAGCAGGCCGATTCGGAAGAGGCCGAGAAAATTCAGCCCCATGATGACGATGATCAGCCCGCCGATCTTCGACAGCAGATCAAGGTGCTGGCGAAGAGCCATGCCAATACTGGAGGCGCCGGCACCCAGCGCCACGAAAACGGTGGCAAATCCAAGTGTAAAGAACAGCGCCGAAAAGAACACGCTGCGGCGTACATCGGGCGCGACGGTCACCGCCGCGCCGCCACGGAACTGATCGACGGAAATGCCTGCCATATAGCAGAGATAGGGCGGAACGAGCGGCAGGACACAGGGAGACAGGAATGAGAGGGCGCCGGCGATCAACGCGCTCCACAAGGAAATATCGGCAATCGACACGCATTCTCTCCGGCTGCAATCCAGGCCGTTGTCTAGCGCTACGACCTGCCGATTGCCAATCACCTTTTTGCGCTCCCGCAAGAAATGTGCCTAACGCTTGTGAAAGTCATGATTTTTCGGTTGACCGCAATGGGTCGCCTGCCTATGTTCCGCGCACTTCCGGCAGGGGCAGCAAAAATGCTGTTCTTGGGGTTAGGTTGCGTAGCTCAGCTGGTAGAGCATTTGACTTTTAATCAAAGGGTCCTGGGTTCGAACCCCAGCGCAGCCACCACACACTTCAAGCTTTGTTTTTCGCAATCGATGCGCCGGGTTGTCCGCGTGTCGTTCTAAGCTTTGCCTGAAATGCAATGGGCCTGCACCGTAGCGCCGGTGCAAGCCCATGGAATAGCCGGTTAGCGTCTTCCGGTCAGGCTGAGTTAGACCGGTGAGGGTCCGGAACCGCCGCGGTTGCCCGGCTTGTCATTGCCTGGCTTGTCGTTGCCCGGCTTGTCGTTGCCCGGCTTGTCGTTGCCCGGCTTGTCGTTGCCTGGCTTGTCGTTGCCTGGCTTGTCGTTACCCGGCTTGTCGTTGCCCGGCTTGTCATTGCCTGGCTTGTCATTGCCTGGCTTGTCATTGCCTGGCTTGTCGTTGCCTGGCTTGTCATTGCCTGGCTTGTCGTTGCCCGGCTTGTCGTTGCCTGGCTTGTCGTTGCCTGGCTTGTCATTGCCCGGCTTGTCATTGCCTGGTTTGTCGTTGCCTGGCTTGTCATTGCCTGGCCTGTCATTGCCCGGCTTGTCATTGCCCGGCTTGTCATTGCCCGGCTTGTCATTGCCTGGCTTGTCATTCCCCGGCTTGTCATGACCAGGATTGTCATTGCCCGACTTACCATGACCAGGCTTTCCATCACCGGGCTTGCCATGACCAGGCTTTCCATCACCGGGCTTGCCATGACCAGGCTTTCCGTCACCGGGCTTGCCATGACCAGGCTTTCCATCACCTGGCTTGCCATGACCAGGTTTTCCATCACCGGGTTTACCGTGGCCAGGCTTTCCGTCACCGGGCTTGCCATGACCAGGCTTTCCGTCACCTGGCTTGCCGTGGCCAGGCTTTCCGTCACCGGGCTTGCCATGACCAGGCTTTCCATCGCCGGGCTTGTCATGGCCCGGCTTTCCGCCGCCACCGTTGTCACCGCCGCCACCGTTGTCACCGCCGCCACCGTTGTCACTGCTGCCGCCGTTGTCGCTATTGCCGCCATTGCCGCCATTGCCATCGCCGCCGGCCGTCCCGGCGTTGGATGACTGCTGGCCTCTGCTGCTGCCCTGGCTGCCGCCCTTGCTATCGTTCGACCCGCTGTAGCCAGCGTCCGGGATCGACTCGGTCGGCTTGCAGAGCCGGTATTCAAGCGTGCCTGGCTTGGCAATTCTGCAGTTCAGGAGGGTGGTAGGCGCTGCAAATGCGAGACTGCTGCTGGCCAATAGGTAAGCAACGGCGACGCTGTACTTCGCTGCTTTGCGGATCATTGATTTGTCTCCCAAGGTTAACGAAATGCTAACGGAGACAATTCTTATATTAGCAACTAATTAATATGAAGAAATATTTGTGGATAACCGGATGAGTTCTTAATCTATAGTTAATTACGCAAGTATAAAATTTTACTAAAGCTCTAATAAAAAGCATGTTATTGTCCCGCCGCAAATAGAGGGACTTACATATGATTCGTCTTATTGCTGCTGTTTTCGCTTTGTTTCTTTCTCTGCAATTTCAAGCCTTTGCGGGTCAGTTCCTGCCGGTCACGCGCAGTATCGGCGCGCCCGTCGGATTCGCGTCGGCCTGCGCCAAGTACAGGTGGCTTTGTCACAAGACGTCGTCGCATCAGGCCGGTGAGGGCGCCGGTGTGCCGTTGCTGCAAAAAGTCAACCGTGCCGTAAACGGACGGGTCATTCCGCAAAATGATGGTCCGCTGGCCGCAAATGGCGACGACTGGTCGCTGCCGACAGGCGGCCGCGGCGATTGCGAAGACTACGCGCTGCAGAAGATGAAGGATCTGATCGATGCGGGTTTCCCGGCGGACCGGCTGGCGCTGTCGGTGGTGATTGGCCCGCACGATCAGAATCACGTTGTGCTGATTGCCCGCACCGACGGCAGCGACTACGTGCTCGATAATCTGACGAATGCGGTGCGGCCCTGGCAGCGTACGCCTTACACCTTCCTGGCAACCCAGGATTTCCGGGCGCGATCGGTCTGGCGCGTGACGCTTGCAGGCCCTCGGGCGGGTGAGTTCTCCTGATGGCGATGCGGCCGGAAAGGCGTGCGTGGTGCACACGTCGTTAATGCTGGATTAATCGCAATGATGCCATTGTTTCCATGTTTGAGTGCGGTGCGCGAAGCGCGGAAGCTCGACTGGAGACATGATGAAGAAGATACTCATTTCGACCCTTGCGGCGGTCATCGCGGGAAGCGCCATGCTGGCGACCGCGCCGGCTTCCGTCGCTCAGGATTATGGTTGGCAGCGGCGTGACCGCGGCTATTACCCGCCACCACCACCGCCGCGCCGCCGCCACCATGACAATACTGGTGCTGCGATCGCCGGTGGCCTGGCTGCCGGCGTGGTCGGTGGCATGATTGGTGGCGCGATCGTCAATAACAGTGGTCCGCGCTATGTCGAGCCGCCACCACCGCCTCCGCCGCGCTGCTGGTTCGAGGACCGACGCGTACCCAACGCCTATGATGGCGGCTGGCACATGGAGAGCATGCGCGTCTGCCGCTGATCGCAGACAAGCCTCAAAAGAAAAGCGCGCCGTCAGGGCGCGCTTTTTTGTTTCCAGCTGTCAAAAGAAATGCGGGATCAGCGCCGGGGAAAGTCGTTCCAGCCCGAGGCGCGTGCCTTCGCAACCACCGTCTGCGCCTCGCGGCCGATGAACAAGATGCTGAAGATTGCGACGATCGTAATGATATCCCACATGGCCTGATCCCTCGTTTTGCGGCCCCGCCTCGGGCCCGCTCTATCCTGGCGCGACCGCCATCGCGCGTTTGGATGGCATAGTTATGATCGAAGGCCGCGTTTCAGGATATCGTGAGATTTGGGGATGCCCCGCTGAACGCGCAGCGGGGCATGGCATCACATCCGGCTATGCTTAGCTCTTCAACTTCGCATTGCAGAGGCTGTAGTAACCGCCGCCTTTCTGGATCCACTTCAGACCGCCAAGCGAATTGCTGGCCTTGTCCTCGTTATAGGCGTCGACGCAGGTATGCATGCGTGCCTTGCCGGGTTTTTCGCTGGCATATTTCGTCGAGATCGCCGTCGGGAACTTGACGCCTGACGGAGCTGCCGTGGTGGGTTTTTCCGGCTCTTCGTTGGTGTTGAGCGAGACATCGGGCTCGGCGGTAGCATCCGCGCCGCACTGCGCCTTGCGGAAGTCGTTCCACTTGACGCCCTTGGCCGAACCATCCGTCTGCGCGGACTTATACTTGGCGCTACATTCCTTCATCGTCAGTGCCGAAGCGGGCGTTGCCATGAAGGCGGTGGCGCCGAGAAACGCAAGCGAGGTCAGCAGAACTGCACGATTAAGCATTGGTCCATCCTCCGATTGTACCTTGTACGGGTAAACTATCGGTCCGGACGAAATTCTTAGTCAACGTGGCATTTCATCTCACCAACCATAAGTATAATTCCTGAAAATATTGAAGGTTGCACTTTCGCCTTCCTGGCTGATCTGTCCTTTCCATCATGCGGCGGCGCCCTAGTTTCTTTTGGAACCGAAGGAGGGATGTTTCATGTCAGAGCAATCAGGCGAGGGGATCACTGCGCCCCGCAAAGTGCTGCGCGGGCGCCCCTACAGCATCAGCGAGTTCGCCCGCAAATACCGGCTCGACGATGAGGAGGCGAAACGGCTGTTCGAGAAATTCGGACCATCGGCGACCGAACTCGACCTGCTGATGGCGGCCAAGCGCAAGCCGCCGCTCCCGGCGCCGGGTGTCCGCATGTGAGCCTATCGCAAACAGGCGGTTGCCTCTGCGGCGCGGTCCGATACGTCATTGCCGGCGCGCCCTTGCTCTCCGGTCTTTGCCATTGCGCGGATTGCCGCAAGGAAAGCGGCTCCCTCTTTTCAGCCTTCGCCATCTGGCCGCGCGCTGCATTATCTTATTCGGGCACGGTCTCAGCCTTTGCGGGCCGCAGTTTCTGCCCGCTCTGCGGCGGCCGGCTTTTCTGTCTGACCGAAGACAAGGCCGAGATTCGATTGGGTTCGCTCGATGACACACCGGTGGAGGTCCAGCCGGACCAAGAAATTTGGACGCGCCGCCGCGAGAGCTGGCTGCATCCGGTCGCCGGTGCTGCCCAGTTTACCGGCGATGCGGATTAAAACCGGATTTTCATTACCAAGATTTAATTGCACATCGCCCGCTTTCCGTGGCAATGCGCCTCTATCGCTAATCTCCGGTTCATCTTGCCTATGACTATCTAGGGCTGAACCGAGCAGATGCTCTTATATCTCTGTTTGAGGACTTTCATGAGCGATTCCGAATCTGGAACCGGCCCGAAACCGTCTGCCCCGCAAGCTCCCGGCCATGCCGATCTGGCAGCCGTTCTCGCCGCGTCGGGCAAGCAGCGCCGGTCCGGCCGGTGGCGCGGCAGGCTGCTGGCAGCAGTGGCAATCATCATCATCGGTGGCGGCACGGCCTATTATTATGCCGGCCGCGGCGGCAACGAATATAGCTACACGACCCAGCCGGTGAAGCGCGGCGATCTGACGGTTCTGGTGACCGCGACCGGCTCCGTTCAGCCGACCGAGCAGGTCGATATATCGAGCGAGCTGTCCGGCACCGTCCGGGACGTCAATGTCGATTACAACAGCACCATCAAGGCAGGCGACGTGCTTGCCGTTCTCGACACCACCAAGCTGGAGGCTGACGCCAAGAGCTCACGGGCGAAGCTGGCATCGGCACAGGCCAATGTCACGAAGGCCAGCGCCGATCTCGAATCGGCCCGCACCTCACTGGATCGCGTGAAGAACCTCGTGCAGAGCAACGTCACCACCCGCCAGAGCCTCGACGACGCGACCTACAAGTATGATTCCGCCGTCGCTGCCAAACAGATCAACGAGGCTGATGTCCTGTCCGCCGAGGCCGATCTCCAGCTTGCGGAGGTCAATCTTCAAAAGTCGCGCATCGTATCGCCGATCGACGGCGTCATCCTGACCCGCTCCGTCGATCCCGGCGCGACGGTCGCCGCATCGCTGTCGGCGCCCGTTCTCTTCGTCATCGGCGGCGATCTGAAGAAGATGGAGCTGCAGGTCGATGTCGATGAGGCTGATGTCGGCCAGATCGCCGTCGGCCAGAAGGCGACATTCACCGTCGATGCTTATCCCGACCGGACATTCCCAGCTGAAATCGAGCAGATCCGCTTTGCCTCCGAGACGACGAACAATGTCGTCACCTACAAGGCGGTGCTGTCGGTCGACAATGCCGATCTGCTGCTGCGTCCCGGCATGACGGCGACTGCAGACGTGACGGTCGAGGCCGTCAAGAACACGCTGATGGTGCCGAACGCCTCGCTGCGCTATGCCCCGCCGGAAGCGGGCTCCGGCCGCAACCGCGGACTGCTCGGTCTCTTCCGGCCGCCGCGCATGGGGCCACGTTCGGGTGCCGGCGGTGAAGCGCTGACGGGAAACAAGCGCCGCATCTGGGTTCTCCGGGGTGAGCGGCAGGTTCCCGTGGTGATCCAGGTCGGTTCCTCCGATGGCCAGTTCACGCAGGTGGCGTCTGGCGACGTCAAGGAAGGCGACGCGCTTGTGACCGACGCCACGGCGAAGACGCGGTAGGCGGCAGAGCGATGAGCAATCCGCCGCTTCTGGAATTCAAGCAGGTCTCGAAAGTCTACGGCGAGGGCGAGGCGGCAATCCGCGCGCTCGACCATGTCGACATGATGATCAATGCCCATGAGTTCGTCGCCATCATGGGCCCCTCGGGCTCCGGCAAATCGACGGCGATGAATATCCTCGGCTGCCTCGATGTGCCGACATCGGGCGACTATGTCTTTCAGGGCATCTCCACCGGCGGGTTCGATCGCAGCCAGCTGACCCTGTTGCGGCGCCACATGCTGGGCTTCGTCTTCCAGGGCTTCAACCTGCTGTCGCGCACATCAGCTGTCGAGAATGTCGAGCTGCCGCTGATCTATCGCGGCATGGCGGCCGGCGAACGGCACGAGCGTGCCAGGGAGGCGTTGAAGCTGGTCGGCCTGTCTGGCCGCGAAAACCACAAGACGCAGGAACTCTCCGGCGGCCAGCAGCAGCGCGTCGCCATCGCCCGCGCCATCGTCACCGAGCCGGCGCTGCTGCTCGCCGACGAACCGACTGGCAATCTCGACACCAGGACCAGCGTCGAAATCATGGACCTGATGACCCGGCTGAACCGGGAACAGGGGATCACCATCGTCATGGTCACGCACGAGCCGGATATCGCCGCCTATGCTCAGCGGCTGCTGCGGTTCGTCGATGGCAAGCTCGAAACCGAAACGGTGCACCAGGCGAGGGCGGGCCATGTTTCTTGAGACGCTGAAACTTGCCCTGCGGGCCATCACCCGCAACATGCTGCGATCATTCCTGACGGTGCTCGGCGTGGTCATCGGCGTTGCCGCCGTCATCGCTCTCGTGACGATCGGCAACGGTACGACGGCCCAGGTCACCACTGAATTGCAGCGCCTCGGCACCAACATGCTGTTCGCAAGGCCCGGCCAGTTCGGTCCCGGACGTGCGAGTGCCGAAGCGCGCCGCTTCACGGTCAAGGACGTCGAGGCGATCCGCGATCAGGTCGGCGGTCTGCGCGCTGTTGCCCCGCTCAACCAGACGACGGCGACGGTCATATATGGTGGCCAGAGCCATTCGACCAGCGTCATGGGGACGACCAACGACTATTTCGTGGCGCAGGATTGGGACATGGCCCTTGGCCGCACGTTCGATGCCGCGGAGGAACGCGGCAGGGCGCGCTGCATTGTCGGCGAGACCGTACGCTCGCAGCTCTTCGGAGCCGCCGATCCGACCGGCCAGCAGATCCGCGTCGGCAAGGTCTCCTGCAGCGTCATCGGCGTTCTCGCCAAGCGTGGCCAGTCGGGCATGGGCAACGACCAGGATGATGTCGTCATCATGCCGGTGAAGGTCTACCAGCGCCGCATCGGCGGCAAGGCCAACGCCAACGTGCAGATGATCGTCATCTCGGCCCGAGACGGCGTTGCGACATCGAAGATCCAGGACGAGACGGAGAACCTGCTGCGTGAGCGGCGCAAGATCATTCCTGGCCGCGAGGACGATTTCAACGTCAACGACATGACGCAGATCGCCGAGGCGATGACCGGCACGACCACGCTGCTGACCGGCCTGCTCGGCGCGGTCGCGGCCATCAGCCTGCTCGTCGGCGGCATCGGCATCATGAACATCATGCTTGTTTCGGTCACCGAGAGGACCCGCGAGATCGGCATTCGCCTGGCGATCGGCGCGCTGGAAACGCAGGTGCTGATGCAGTTCCTCGTCGAGGCGGTGGCGCTGTCGCTCTTCGGCGGCATCACTGGCATCGTGCTCGGCATGGGGATCGGCTTCGTTTCGGTGACCCTACTCAAGGTTCCCTTCGTCGTCAGCCCGCTGATGATCGGCGTCGCCTTTGCCTTCTCGGCGGCGATCGGCATGATCTTCGGATATTTCCCAGCCCGCCGCGCCGCGCAGCTGAACCCGATCGAGGCGCTTCGTCACGAGTGAGGTGTCTTTGATTTGCCGTTCGCATCTGTGATCTTGTCATCGCCCGAAAGGCATGCAAGGGATGATATATCAGTAACTTGCGGCGGATCGCCTGATGCAGAACTCGCAAAGCCACCAATCCTATCTGGCGCTGGAGCACGCGATCGTCACGCTTGCGCTGAAGCCGGGTGCTCTGGTGACGGAACGGCAGCTGATCGACATGACCGGCCACGGTCGTACCCCGGTTCGCGAGGCGATCCAGAAGCTTGCCTGGCAGGGCCTGATCGTGGTGCGCCCGCGTGTCGGTTTGCAGATCGCCGAGATCGCGCCGGGTGATCATGCAAGCGTCATGCAGGTGCGCCGCGAACTGGAGCCGATTGCTGCCTCCCTCGTCGCCGAACATGCCGGTGACGACCATCGAATTGCTCTGGCGGCGTGCGAGAGCGCCATGCGGGCCTGCGCAGATAGCGGCGATCTCGCCGCCTTTTTCGCTGCCGACAAGGCTTTCGACGAAATCCTCGAGGAGGCCTGTCCGAACCAGTTCATCACCGCGGCGCTCGGCCCGGTACAGACGCATTCGCGCCGGATCTGGTACTCGACGGCCAATCCGTCGCGCATGGAGCGTTCCATCGCTCTGCATGCCGCCACGATTGAGGCGATCCGCGAGGCGCGCACCGATGAGGCGCGCGACACCATGGTGGTGCTGATCGACTATCTGAGCCAGAAATGAAAACGGCGCCGTTTCCGGAGCCGTTCGAAACAATCTGATGGGGCGTGTCAGCCGACGAAGGCGCGCTCGATGACGAATTCTGCCGGCTTGCTGTTGGCGCCTTCTTCGAGGCCTGCCTTTTCCAGCAGTTCCTTGGTGTCCTTCAGCATCGCCGAGGAGCCGCAGATCATGCCGCGGTCGATGGCCGGGTCGATCGGCGGGATACCGAGATCGGTGAACAGCTTGCCGGATTCAATCAGGTCGGTGATGCGGCCGGTGCGTTCGAAATCTTCGCGGGTGACGGTCGCGTAGTGGCGCAGCTTGTCGCCGACGACTTCGCTGAGCAGCTCGTCATTGCGGATCTCGTCAACGAGGTCGAAGCCGTATTTCAGTTCGGCGACGTCGCGGGTCGTGTGGGTGAGGATGACTTCCTCGAACTTCTCATAGGTCTCGGGATCGCGAATCAGGCTGGCGAAGGGCGCAATGCCGGTGCCGGTCGAGAACATGTAGAGACGCTTGCCGGGGGTCAGCGCATCGAGAACCAGCGTACCGGTCGGCTTCTTGCGCATCAGCACCTGGTCGCCGGGCTTGATGCCCTGCAGATGCGAGGTCAGCGGACCATCGGGAACCTTGATCGAGAAGAATTCGAGTTCTTCGGCCCAGGCGGGGCTGGCGATCGAATAGGCGCGGAACACCGGCTTGCCTTCGACCATCAGGCCGATCATCGCAAACTCGCCGGAGCGGAAACGGAAGCCCTGCGGCCGGGTCATCGTGAAGCGGAACAGCCGGTCGGTATAATGCGTGACGCTCAGCACCGTTTCGGCATAGACGTTTGCCGGAATGGAGGAGGCGAAGTCTTCGGTCTTTGCAGGGGCGTTCATTTCGGTATCGGATCCCGTATTCATCGCACGATAATTCTATTGCGAGGCTGATATTACAAAACCACCGCAAATTAAAGGCAATCCATTCTCTGCCGCGTGCCAGCCGCGAAATATGCATGTCATTCTCATGATTCAATGCCCTGTGGGCTCTTTTCGCTTTTGATCTGGCGGAGCGGGGCAAAGGATGCATATTAGGGCCAAAACGCGCCCGGTAGTAATGGGGGCGGCAGGCGGTACGGGGAAACATGAAGATTTTCAATTACAAGCGCGTGCCCTATGCGGAAATGCGCGCCTTTTCCGTCCATATTCTGACGGCTTCCGGCTCGTTTCTGGCTTTTCTCGGTGTCGTCGCCGCTGCCGAGCATCGCTTCATCGATATGTTCTGGTGGCTGGGTCTGGCACTGCTCGTCGATGGCATTGACGGCCCGATCGCCCGCAAGGTCCGCGTCAAGGAAGTGCTGCCCAACTGGTCTGGCGATACGCTCGACAACATCATAGACTATGTCACCTATGTGCTGCTGCCAGCCTTTGCGCTCTATCAGAGCGGCATGATCGGTGAGCCCTGGTCCTTCGCCGCGGCCGGCATGATCGTCGTCTCCAGCGCCATCTATTATGCCGACATGGGCATGAAGACGGAGGAGTATTTCTTCTCCGGATTCCCTGTCGTCTGGAACATGATCGTCTTCACATTGTTCGTCATGGATGCCAGCGCCTTGACCGCGATGATCGTCGTCACCGTATCTGTGGTCCTGACCTTCCTGCCGATCAACTTCCTGCACCCGGTCCGCGTCAAGCGGCTGCGGCCGCTCAATCTCGGCGTCTTCTTCCTCTGGTCGGCGATCGGCATCTATGCGCTGCTGATGCATTTCAGCATTCCGCACTGGGCTGTTGTTCTCTTCATCATCAGCGGTATCTATCTCTATTGCATCGGCGCCGTGCTGCAGTTTTTCCCGGCGCTCGGAAAATCGGCATAAGGACAGGCACGATGGCACAGACGAAGGCAGTCGCATTCAGCCGCAACGGCGGACCAGAGGTTCTGGAATATGTCGATGTCGATCTGCCGCCGCCATCTGCAGGTGAAGTGCAGTTGAAGCATGCCGCAATCGGCCTGAATTTCATCGACGTCTATTTCCGCGATGGCACCTACAAGGCGCCGCATCTGCCCTTCGTTACCGGCAAGGAAGCCGCAGGAACGATCACAGCGGTCGGGCCCGGTGTCACCGATTTTGCCGTCGGCGACCGCGTTGCCTATGCCGGCGCGGACGGCGCTTATAGCGTCGAGCGCAATGTCGAGACGAAGCATCTCGTCAAGGTTCCCGACGGTGTCAGCCTGGAGACCGCGGCGGCGATGATGCTGAAGGGCATGACCGCCGAGTATCTCCTGAACCGAACCTTCAAGGTCGGCCCTGAAACAGTGCTGCTGTTTCACGCTGCTGCCGGCGGCGTCGGTCTGATTGCCGGGCAGTGGGCGAGGGCGCTTGGCGCAACGGTCATCGGCACGGCCGGTTCCGACGACAAGGTCAAGCTGGCGCTGGAATACGGCTATGACCACGTCATCAACTACAAGTCCGGAAACTTCCTCGACCGCGTGAAGGAAATCACCGCGGGCAAGGGCGTTGACGTCGTCTATGACTCCATCGGCCGCGACACCTTCCCGCAATCGCTCGACTGCCTGAAGCCGCGCGGCCTGTTCGTTTCCTTCGGCCAGTCCTCGGGCGCCATCGAGAACTTCACCATGTCGGCGCTGGCGCAACGGGGCTCGCTCTACGCCACCCGGCCGACGCTCTTCAGCTATATTGCGACACCGCAGGAGCTTAAGGATTGTGCAAACGCGCTATTTGCTGTTGTGCTGAGCAACAAAGTGCGTATCAATATCAATCAAACCTATCCGTTGCGTGAGGTGGGACGGGCTCACGCGGATCTGGAAACAAGAAAAACGACTGGAACTACGCTGCTGATCCCATAGGGATTCCGTGCAAAAAGGACGGATCGGCAGAGAGAAATGAGGGGAACGTGTCGTCATCCAATGCGCCGTCGTCTGGTGCGTTACTGTCGGTCCAGAAGCTGACCAAGCATTTCGGCAGTTTTGCTGCCTGCAATGAAATCGACCTCGATATTGCGCCCGGCGAAATCCATGCTCTGCTTGGGGAAAACGGTGCGGGAAAATCGACCCTGGTGAAAATGCTGTTCGGCGTCCTGGAGCCGACGGCAGGTCACATCCTCTGGCAAGGCAAGCCTGTCTCGATTGGCTCCCCCGGCGAAGCCCGCAATCTCGGCATCGGCATGGTCTTTCAGCACTTCTCGCTATTCGAGGCGCTGACTGTTGCCGAAAACATTGCGCTTTCCCTCGCTGACACCATTCCGATCGGCAAGATCGCCGAAGAGGCGCGCACGCTGTCGGCAGCTTACGGTCTGCCGCTCGATCCGCATGCCCATGTTGCCGATCTCTCGGTCGGCGAGCGCCAGCGTATCGAGATCGTCCGCGCATTGCTGCAGAACCCCAAGCTGATCATACTCGACGAACCGACATCGGTGCTGACGCCGCAGGAAGCCGACAAGCTGTTCGAAACGCTTTTCAAGCTTAAGGCCGAGGGCCGGTCGGTTCTCTATATCAGCCATCGTCTCGAGGAAGTGCAGCGCATCTGTGATCGCGCCACCGTCCTGCGCCACGGCAAGGTCACCGGCGCTTGCGATCCGAAGCAGGAGACGCCGGCATCGCTTGCCCGCATGATGGTCGGCAGCGATGTCGCAGCCGTCACCCATCCCGATCGCGGCAATAAGGGCGAGGTGCAGCTTGCCGTCACCAGCCTGTCTGTCGCCGCGCGCACGCCTTTCGCGATGCCGCTAAGGGATGTCTCGCTTGCGGTGCGTTCCGGTGAAATCCTCGCGATCGCCGGTGTTGCCGGAAATGGCCAGGGCGAGCTCTTCGATGCGCTGTCGGGCGAGTACCCGGTCTCCGAGCCATCCGCCGTCGTCATCCGCAGCAAGCCCGTCGGCAACGTGGGGATCACCGCGCGCCGCCTGCTGGGCGCAGGCTTCGTTCCCGAGGAACGCCACGGCCACGCGGCTGTCTCCGCCATGAAGCTTTCCGACAATCTCGTCCTGGCGCGCTGCCAGTCCGACCGCAAGTCGTTCCTTGGCGGCGGCTTTCTCGGCGTCATCCGCCATGGTGCCGTCAAGAATGCCGCGCGCCGGATCTCCGAAGCGATGGACGTGCGCAAGAGCGGTGAGGATCCCGCAGCCGGATCGCTCTCAGGCGGCAATTTGCAGAAATTCATCGTCGGCCGCGAACTCGACCGTCAGCCGGCCGTCCTCGTCGTCAACCAGCCGACCTGGGGCGTCGATGCCGGTGCGGCAAGCCGCATCCGCCAGGCGCTGGTCGATCTGGCGCGTGCAGGTTCGGCCGTGATCGTCATCAGCCAGGATCTCGACGAAATCTTCGAGGTGGCAACCGAGATCGCTGTCATCTCCGAGGGACGGCTGTCGCCGCCTTTCCCTGCCGGTGAATTAACGCGCGAAAAGATCGGCCTGCTGATGGGCGGCCTGCACGACAGCAAGTCCGCTGCGGAGGCCGCACATGCGCATTGAACTCGAAAAGCGCCCGCAGGTCTCGAAGCTCTACGCCTTCGTCTCGCCGCTGCTGGCTTTGACACTTACGCTGATTGCCGGTGCGATCATGTTCGCGATCCTCGGAAAGGATCCGATCCAGGCGCTCGACGCCTTCTTCATCGAGCCGCTGCTCGAGGTCTGGTCGCTGCACGAACTGGCGATCAAGGCCGCACCGCTGATCCTGATCGCCGTCGGCCTGTCGGTCTGTTATCGCTCCAACAATTGGAACATCGGTGCCGAAGGTCAGTTCACGGTCGGCGCCATCACCGGCTCGATTCTGCCGATCGTTTTCACCGAATGGCATTCGCCGATGGTTCTGCCGCTGATGCTGATCATGGGCGCGATCGGCGGCGCGCTGTTTGCCGCGATCCCGGCGCTGCTGAAGGCGCATTTTAATACCAACGAAATCCTGACGTCGCTGATGCTGGTCTATATCGCCCAGCTGTTCCTCGACTGGTTGATCCGCGGCCGCTGGCGCAATCCGCAGGGCTTCAACTTCCCTGAGAGCGTCAGCTTTCCGCCGGAGGCGACGCTTCCCGCGATATGGGAAGAATCCGGCCGCGCCCACTGGGCCTTCATCTTCGCGATCGTGGCCGCGATCCTCGTCTGGTTCATGATGAAATACACGCTGAAGGGCTTCGAGGTCGTCGTCCTCGGCCAGTCGGAACGGGCAGGGCGCTTTGCAGGGTTCTCGTCGAAGCGGATGATCTGGTTCGGCTTCCTGTTCTCCGGTGCGCTTGCGGGGCTTGCCGGTATTTCGGAAGTCTCCGGCTCGATCGGGCATCTGCAGCCGGCGATATCGCCGGGCTATGGCTTCACCGCAATCATCGTCGCCTTCCTCGGGCGACTGAACCCGCTCGGCATCATTCTCTCGGGCCTGGTGCTGGCGCTGACCTATCTCGGCGGCGAGGCGGCGCAGCTCTCGATCGGCGTTTCCGACAAGGTGACGCGCGTCTTCCAGGGGCTGCTGCTGTTCTTCGTGCTCTCCTGCGACACGCTCATCTACTACAAGATCCGCATTATCTGGTCGCGGGTCCGGGGAGGTGCGGCATGAGCATCTTCGAAGCCATTCTTCTCACCGTCATCACCGCCTCCACACCGCTCGTCATCGCGGCACTCGGCGAACTGGTGGCGGAGCGTTCCGGTGTTCTGAACCTCGGCGTCGAGGGCATGATGATCATGGGTGCCGTCGCAGCCTTTGCCGGCGCGCAGTTGAGCGGTTCACCCTATATCGGCCTGATCTGCGGCATCGCCGCCGGTGCGCTGTTCTCGTTGCTCTTCGGCTTCTTGACGCTGACGCTGGTCGCCAACCAGGTCGCGACAGGTCTGGCGCTGACCATCCTCGGCCTCGGTGTTTCAGGCATGCTCGGCGAATCCTTCGTCAGCGTCCCCGGTATCCGGCTGAGCCCGATCGTGTTCCCGTTCCTGTCTGACATTCCGGTGATCGGCTCGGTGCTCTTCCGCCAGGACCTGACTTTCTACCTGTCGATCGCACTGCTGATCGGTGTCAGCTGGTTCCTGTTCCGCAGCCGTGCCGGGCTGAAGCTGCGCGCCATCGGCGATAATCACGCCTCGGCCCATGCACTCGGCATCAATGTCATCAGAACCCGTTATCTCGCCGTCATCTTCGGCGGCGCCTGCGCCGGTCTGGCCGGTGCTCAGCTGTCGCTGGTCTATACGCCGCAATGGGTGGAGAACATGTCATCCGGGCGCGGCTGGATCACGCTGGCGCTGGTCGTCTTTGCCTCCTGGCGGCCGCTGCGCGTCTTTGCCGGCGGTTATCTCTTCGGCGCCGTGACGATCCTGCAGCTGCATGCCCAGGCCTTCGGCATTGGTATCCCGGCGCAGTTCCTGTCGATGCTGCCCTATGCGGCCACTATTGTGGTTCTCATCATCATTTCTCATAATCGGCGCACGACGTTGATCAACACGCCCGCGTCGCTTGGCAAAGCCTTCGTACCGGAGCGATAGAAGAACAAGAATCAGACGGGTTTCCGGAAATCTCTTCAAAACCAACAGGGGTCACCATGAAGAAAATAGCACTCGCACTCGCCGCTTCCGCTGCCGCGCTGATCAGCGTCGGCTCGGCTCAGGCTGCGGACAAGACCAAGATCTGCTTCGTCTATGTCGGTTCGCATACCGACGGCGGCTACTCGCAGGCACATGATCTCGGCCGCCAGCAGATCCAGAAGGAATTCGGCGACAAGATCGACACGCCCTACCTCGAAAACGTTCCGGAAGGTCCGGATGCCGAGCGCGCCATCGAGCGTCTCGCCCGTTCGGGCTGCAAGCTGATCTTCACCACCTCGTTCGGCTTCATGGATGCGACCGTCAAGGTTGCTGCCAAGTTCCCGGATGTGAAGTTCGAGCACGGTACTGGCTACAAGTCCGGCCCGAATCTCGCGACCTACAACTCGCGCTTCTATGAAGGCCGCTATATCCTCGGCCAGATCGCCGCCAAGACATCGAAGAAGCACGGCGCAGCCTACATCGCCTCCTTCCCGATCCCTGAAGTCGTGATGGGTATCAACGCGTTCGAGCAGGGCGCGAAGTCCGTCGATCCGAGCTTCAAGCTCAAGGTCATCTGGGTGAACACCTGGTTCGACCCGGGCAAGGAAGCCGACGCTGCCAAGGCGATGATCGACCAGGGCGTCGATGTTCTGACCCAGCACACCGACACGACCGCGCCGATGCAGGTTGCCGAAGAGCGCGGCATCCACGCTTTCGGTCAGGCATCCGACATGATCGCAGCCGGCCCCAAGGCTCAGCTGACGGCAATCGTCGATACCTGGGGCAACTACTACTCCAAGCGCGTGCACGCGCTGCTCGACGGCACCTGGAAGTCCGAGCAGAGCTGGGATGGCCTGAAGGATAACATCCTGAAGATGGCGCCCTACACGAACATGCCGGATGACGTGAAGAAGATGGCCGAGGAAACCGAAGCCAAGATCAAGTCCGGCGAGCTGCATCCCTTCACTGGCCCGATCAACAAGCAGGACGGTACGCCGTGGCTCAAGGCTGGCGAAAAGGCTGACGACGGCACGCTGCTCGGCATGAACTTCTATGTCGAAGGCGTCGACGACAAGCTGCCGCAATAATATCTGACCGCAACTTTTGCGATTGCGAAAGGCGCTCCGAAAGGGGCGCCTTTTTTGCTGCAGCGCATGCTAAAATGTCCATTTACAAAAGTAATACTATATGATTTTTTGAGCCTGCCGCGAGGAGCGGCAATTGGGAGAGACAATCATGAAATTGAAAACTGCACTTTTGAGTGCCACGGTTCTGGCTGCCTGCATGTTCGGTTCGGCCAACGCGGCCCAGCTCGTCGTCGGCTTTTCGCAGATCGGCTCGGAGTCGGGCTGGCGTGCGGCGGAGACGACCGTCACCAAGCAGGAAGCCGAGAAGCGCGGCATCGACCTGAAGTTCTCCGATGCTCAGCAGAAGCAGGAAAACCAGATCAAGGCGATCCGCTCCTTCATCGCACAGGGCGTCAACGCCATCCTTCTCGCACCGGTTGTTGAAACCGGCTGGGACGACGTCCTGAAGGAAGCCAAGGAAGCCGAAATCCCGGTCATCCTTCTCGACCGCACCATCAAGGCGCCGGATGATCTCTATCTGACGGCCGTCACCTCCGATCAGATCCACGAAGGCAAGGTTGCCGGCGACTGGCTCGTCAAGAATGTCGGCGACAAGAAGTGCAACGTCGTCGAGCTTCAGGGCACCACCGGCTCCTCGCCGGCGATCGCCCGCAAGAAGGGCTTCGAGGAAGCCATTGCCGGCCACAAGAACTTCAAGATCGTCCGCAGCCAGACGGGTGACTTCACCCGTGCCAAGGGCAAGGAAGTCATGGAAAGCTTCCTGAAGGCGGAGAATGGCGGCAAGGATATCTGCGCCCTCTACGCCCATAACGACGACATGGCCGTTGGCGGCATCCAGGCGATCAAGGAAGCCGGCCTGAAGCCGGGCAAGGACATCCTCGTCGTCTCGATCGACTCGGTTCCGGATATCTTCACGGCGATGGCCGCAGGTGAAGCCAACGCGACCGTCGAGCTGACGCCGAATATGGCAGGCCCGGCCTTCGACGCGCTTGACGCCTACCTGAAGGACAAGAAAGCGCCGCCGAAGTGGATCCAGACGGAATCGAAGCTCTACACCCAGGCTGACGATCCGAAGAAGGTCTACGAGTCCAAGAAGGGTCTCGGTTACTGATCGGCACTGAACCCGCACCGGCCCATCATGGGCCGGTGCGGACCTGCCTCTGCACGCGGGACATCATGTCCCGCGCCTGCAACGGCAAGACGGCTGAATATCAGGAAAAGACCGGACCATGATTCACGATTTCGAGAACGTCCTCGTCGCGTCAGGCATATCGAAATTCTTCCCCGGCGCGGTGGCGCTGGACAAGGTTGATTTCACGCTGCGCAAGGGCGAAGTGCATGCGCTGCTCGGCGAAAACGGGGCAGGCAAGTCGACGCTGATCAAATGCATGACGGGCGCCTATCGCCGCGACGAAGGCACGCTGACGCTCGATGGCAACCATATCGATCCTGCCGATACGCTGGCAGCCCAGAAGCTCGGCATCGGCACTGTCTATCAGGAGGTCAACCTCCTCGCCAATCTCAGCGTCGCGGAGAACCTGTTTCTCGGGCGCCAACCGCGCCGCTTCGGCATGCTGGATATCCGCGCCATGAACCGGCAGGCGCGCGACCTGCTGGCACAATACGGTCTTACCATTGACGTCACCGCGCAGCTCGATCGCTTCTCGGTCGCCGTGCAGCAGGTGATCGCCATTGCCCGTGCCGTCGACCTGTCCGGCAAGGTCTTGATCCTCGACGAGCCGACCGCCAGCCTGGACACCCAAGAGGTGGCGATGCTCTTCGGCATCATCAGGAACTTGAAGGAGCGGGGACTAGGTATTGTTTTCATTACGCACTTCCTCGAGCAGGTCTATGAGATCAGCGATCGCATAACCGTGCTGCGCAACGGCAAGCTGGTCGGCACCCGCGACAAGGCGGAGCTACCGCGACAGGGTCTGATCTCGATGATGCTCGGCCGCGAACTGGCCCATGCCGAAGAGGCCGCCAAGGAGCGCAGCATTGCCGCCGGCGCCGTCAAATACCGCTTCGAAGGCTATGGCAAGCGCGGCAAGGTGAAGCCCTTCGACCTCGATGTCCGCGTCGGCGAAGTCGTTGGCATCGCGGGCCTGCTTGGATCCGGCCGCACCGAGACTGCGGAATTGCTCTTCGGCATCGAGAATGCCGATAGCGGCAAGGCCGAAGTTGACGGCAAGCCGGTGGCGCTGGCCAATCCAAGGGCGGCGATCCGCCATGGCTTCGGCTTCTGCCCGGAAGATCGCAAGACCGATGGCATCATCGGCGACCTGTCGATCCGCGAGAATATCGCCCTGGCGCTCCAGGCCCGCCGCGGCTGGGCGAGGCCGCTCTCCCGCAGCGAGCAGAATGCGCTGGCCGACCAATATATCAAGGCGCTGGATATCCGCACCACGGACCGTGAGAAGCCGATCCGGCTGCTGTCGGGGGGCAACCAGCAGAAGGCCATTCTGGCGCGCTGGCTGGCCACCAATCCGGACTTCCTGATTCTCGACGAGCCGACGCGCGGTATCGATGTCGGCGCCCATGCCGAGATCATCCGGCTGATCGAAGAGCTCTGTGCCAAGGGCATGTCGCTGATCGTCATTTCATCCGAACTGGAAGAACTCGTCGCCTACAGTTCGCGCGTCATCGTCCTGCGTGACCGCGAGCATATTGCCGAGCTGACGGGAGACCGCATAACCGCATCCGGCATCGTCGATGCCATTGCTGCGGCTGACAAGAAAACGGAGGATGCATGAGTTCCTCGCTGAAGGCGCTTGCCATACGCCTGGCGCCGCAATTGATTGCGCTTGCTGTCATTCTTTTGTTGAATTTCATCATGTTCCCGCAATTTTTTAATGTCGTTATTCAAAATGACCGCCTTTATGGCAGTCTGATCGACGTGCTGAACCGCGGCGCGCCGGTGGCGCTGCTGGCGATCGGCATGACGCTCGTGATCGCCACCAAGGGGATCGACCTCTCGGTCGGTGCCGTCATCGCCATCTGCGGCGCGGTCGCGGCTTCCTCGATCGTCTCAGGAAACTCGCTCGGCTATACGCTGATCGCAACGCTGATCGTCGGTCTGCTCTGCGGCGTGTGGAATGGCTTCCTGGTTGCCGTCCTCAATATCCAGCCGATCATCGCCACGCTGGTGCTGATGGTCGCCGGCCGCGGCATCGCCCAGCTGATCACCGAAGGCGTGATCATGACCTTCAACGATCCCGGCCTGATCTTCTTCGGCAGCGGCTCGTTCGCTTTCCTGCCGATGCCCGTCGTCATCTGGCTGGTGGCCGGAGCGATCGTTATCGCGCTGGTGCGCCGCACCGCTCTTGGCATGCTGGTTGAAGCAGTCGGCATAAACCGCAGAGCCAGCACGCTTTCTGGCGTTCGCACGCCTGTTTTGCTGATGGCCGTCTATATGCTGAGCGGCCTTTGCGCAGCCATCGCCGGGATCATCGTCGCCGCCGATATCAAGGGCGCGGATGCCAACAATGCCGGGCTGTGGCTGGAGCTCGACGCCATCCTGGCTGTCGTCGTCGGTGGCAACTCGCTGCTCGGCGGACGGTTCAGCATTCTCGGTTCGCTGATCGGCGCGATGATCATCCAGTCAGTCAACACAGGCATCCTCCTGTCGGGCTTCCCGCCGGAATTCAACCTCATCATCAAGGCGGTGATCATCCTGGTGATCCTGATCATACAGTCGCCGGCACTGCAGTCTGCCGCCGTCTTCTTCAGCCGCAAGTCCAGAGCGGAGCAGCCGAAATGAATTCCCGATACCTGCCGCTGCTCGCGACCATCGTCATCTTCATCCTGGCCTATGCGGCCTGCGCGCTGCAGTACCCCAACATGCTGTCGACGCGCGTTGCCGGAAACCTGCTCACCGACAACGCCTTTCTCGGCATCGCCGCCGTCGGCATGACCTTCGTCATCATTTCCGGCGGTATCGATCTGTCGATCGGTTCGGTCATCGCCTTCACCGGCGTCTTCCTGGCCGTCATTCTGCGTGACACCTCCATCCACCCGCTGCTCGCCTTCGTGCTGGTGCTTGTCATCACCACCGTCTTCGGTGGGCTGATGGGGGCGGTGATCCATTATCTGAAGATGCCGCCCTTCATCGTCACGCTCGCCGGCATGTTCCTGGCGCGCGGCATGTCTTACGTGCTGTCGATCGACAGCATCCCGATCGAGCATGACTACTATTCTACGCTCACAAGCATCTACTACCGCCTTCCGGGCGGCGGCCGCCTGACGCTGATCGGCGGCATCATGCTCATCGTCTTCATCGCCGGTATCGTCATCGCCCACCGCACCCGCTTCGGCGCCAACGTCTATGCGCTTGGCGGCGGAGTGCAGACGGCCGAGCTGATGGGGGTTCCGGTCGCCAAGACGACCATCCAGATCTACGCGCTTTCGGGCTTTCTGGCGGGCCTATCCGGAATCGTTTTTTCGCTCTATACGTCAGCCGGTTATTCCCTTGCAGCGGTGGGCGTCGAGCTCGATGCCATCGCAGCGGTCGTCATCGGAGGGACGCTGCTGACTGGGGGTGCGGGATTTGTAGCAGGGACCTTCATCGGTCTCCTGATACAGGGGCTCATTCAGACATACATCACCTTCGACGGGACCCTGTCGAGCTGGTGGACGAAGATCTTGATCGGGCTTCTGCTCTTTGCATTCATTCTGATGCAGAAGGCCATTCTGTTCCTTTCCAGCCTGAACAAGAGGTATGCCTGACGGAGGACGTGTTGCTTGCGCAACAGAATGATTGATACCCGCAGAACGGGGCGGAAGACACGGACAAGCCACGCACAGGTCGTGGACGAGCTTGGCAGAGCCATGGTCGCCGGAACATATCCGGTCGGTTCGATCCTGCCCGGTGACGTGGAGCTCGCCCAGCGCTTCAAGGTTTCCCGCACAGTGCTTCGCGAAACCATGAAGACGCTTGCCGCCAAGGGTATGGTCGTTGCCAAGGCGCGCGTCGGAACGCGTGTGACGGAGAAGAACCTCTGGAACATGTTCGACAGCGAGATCATCGCCTGGCACTTCGATAACGGCGCCACCGAAGAATTCCTGCTGCAGCTCTACGATATCCGCCTGGCATTCGAGCCCTTCGCGGCTGGCCTCGTCGCCGAGCGCGCCACCGGCGATGATATCGCGCATCTGCGCGAACTGGCTCTCGTCATGGCCGAACCCGGCCACACCACCGAGAGCTTGGCGCTTGCCGACCTCCGGTTCCATCTGGCGGTCGCCGATGCCTCGCACAATCCCTTCATGCGCACGCTCGGCAGCCTGATCGAAGCAGCCCTTGTCGGCATGTTCCGCATCAGCACGCCGCCATCGCAGAACGGCTTTTCGAATATCGCCGATACCCATATGCGGATCGTCGATGCGATCGCCGCCGGCGATGTCGCCGGTGCCCGCAAGGCGATGGAAGACGTCATCATCGATGGGCGTGATCACGTCCACGAAGCCTTCCTGACGATGAGCCGCGCCTCGGCCTAGCGGCGCAAGTCCATTTTTCATCTTTGTCGCCGCATCGCCTTGCTGCTATGTCACAGCAAAAGCGCCGAACAACGGATTCCCGGAGCCTGCACATGGAACGCACCTGCCTTGCCGTCATCCTCGCCGCCGGTGACAGCACCCGCATGAAGTCTTCGAAGTCGAAGGTTCTGCATCCGGTGGCCAACCGGCCGATGATCGCCCATGTAGTTGACGCGGTCTCGAAGGCCGGCATTTCTTCAGTGGCACTTGTCGTTGGCCGCGATGCCGACGAAGTGGCAAAAGCCGCATCGGTCAGCGGCGTTGCCGTCGAGGCGCATTTGCAAAAGGAGCGGCTTGGCACCGGTCATGCGGTTCTCGCTGCCCGCGAGGCGATCGCCCGCGGCTATGACGACATCCTCGTCACCTACGGCGATGTTCCGCTGCAGACCGACGGACCGCTGAAGGCGGCGCGTCAGGGGCTTGCTGATGGCAGCGACATCGTCGTCATCGGCTTCCATACGGACAAGCCGACCGGCTACGGTCGTCTGCTCGTCAAGGACGGCGAACTCATTGCCATCCGCGAAGAGAAGGACGCGACAGATGCCGAGCGCACCGTCAACTGGTGCAACAGCGGCCTGATGGCGATCAACGGCCGCAAGGCGCTGGATCTGCTTTCCCGAATCGGCAACAGCAATGCCAAGGGCGAATACTATCTGACCGACCTCGTCGAGATCGCCCGTTCGCTGGGCGGCCGGGTCACGGCTGTCGATGCGCCGGAAGTCGAGATGACCGGCTGCAACAACCGCGCCGAGCTCGCTAACATCGAGCGCCTCTGGCAGGAGCGCCGCCGCCACGAACTGATGCTGTCAGGCGTATCGATGATCGCGCCTGAAACCGTCTTCCTGTCGCATGACACTGTGATCGGTCAGGATGCGTTGATCGAACCGAACGTCATCTTCGGACCCGGCGTGACGATCGACAGCGGCGCCGTCATTCATGCCTTCTCGCATATCGAGGGCGCCCATGTCAGCGCCGGCGCCACGGTCGGCCCTTTTGCCCGCCTACGCCCAGGCGCCGATCTCGGCGAAGGCTCGAAGGTCGGCAATTTCTGCGAAGTGAAGAATGGCAAGATCGCCGAGGGCGCCAAGGTCAACCATCTGACTTATATCGGCGACGCCGTCGTCGGCGCTCACACCAATATCGGGGCAGGGACCATCACCTGCAATTACGACGGGGTGAACAAGCACGAGACCAGGATCGGTGCCAACGCCTTCATTGGGTCGAACAGTTCGCTGGTTGCACCTGTCCAGATTGGGGATGGCGCCTACATTGCGTCCGGCAGCGTCATCACCGATGATGTCCCTGACGAAGCGCTTGCATTCGGCCGGGCGCGCCAGGAAATAAAGCCGGAGCGTGCGAAGGTTTTGCGCGAGCGGGCGCTGGCGATCAAGGCTCAGAAGAAGGCCAAGGGCTGAGTTACGCACCGAAATCCAAAGTGACCGCCTGACCGATTGAGAAATAAGAATAAATCGATAGGAGTGGCGTCACTATTTCGAAGCGGTTGGGGATAATTTCATGTGTGGTATTGTTGGGATCGTCGGTAGCAAGCCGGTTGCCGGGCGTTTGGTCGATGCGCTGAAGCGCCTGGAATACCGGGGCTATGACTCGGCCGGTGTCGCCACGGTGCATGACGGCGCGATGGATCGCCGCCGGGCCGAGGGCAAACTTTTCAATCTCGAGAAACGCCTTGATTCGGAGCCGCTCGACGGCATTGTTGGCATCGCTCACACCCGCTGGGCAACGCACGGGGTTCCGAATGAAACCAATGCCCATCCGCATTTCGTCGGCGGCGTCGCCGTCGTTCATAACGGCATCATCGAAAACTTCTCGGAAATTCGCGATCACCTGACCGCCGAAGGTTCGGTCTTCGAAAGCCAGACCGATACCGAGGTCATCGCCCACCTGATGGCGAAGTATCTGCGCGAAGGTCTGCAGCCGCAGGCGGCACTCCTGAAGATGCTGAACCGCGTCACCGGCGCCTTCGCGCTGGCCGTCATGCTGAAGGATCATCCGAATACCATCATGGCGGCCCGCTCCGGCCCGCCGCTGGCGATCGGCCATGGCAAGAACGAGATGTTCCTGGGCTCGGATGCCATTGCGCTCTCGCCCTTCACCAATGAAATCACCTATCTCGTCGATGGCGACTGCGCGGTCATCACCCGGGAAGGCGCGACGATCCTCGATTTCAGCGGCAACGTCGTAAAGCGCCCGCGCCAGATTTCCCAGGCGACGGCCTATGTCGTCGACAAGGGCAATCACCGCCACTTCATGGAGAAGGAAATCTACGAGCAGCCGGAGGTGATCTCCCACGCGCTTAGCCACTACGTAAACTTCGCCGACAACACTGTCGGCGCCAACGCCGCAGGTATCGATTTCAAGTCGGTCAGCAGCCTGGCGATCTCCGCCTGCGGCACGGCCTATCTTGCCGGCCTTGTCGGCAAATACTGGTTCGAGCGCTATGCGCGCCTGCCCGTCGAGATCGACGTCGCCTCGGAGTTCCGCTACCGCGAAATGCCGCTGCAACCGACACAGGCCGCGCTCTTCATCTCGCAGTCAGGTGAGACCGCCGATACGTTGGCATCGCTGCGCTACTGCAAGGAAAACGGCCTGAAGATCGGCGCCGTCGTGAACGTCCGGGAATCGACGATCGCCCGTGAATCCGATGCCGTCTTCCCGATCATGGCCGGTCCGGAAATCGGCGTTGCCTCGACCAAGGCCTTCACCTGCCAGCTGGCCGTGCTGGCCTCGCTGGCACTCGGCGCCGCCAAGGCTCGTGGCACGCTGACCGCCAAGGACGAAAAGGAGCTCGTCAAGCATCTGGCCGAGATGCCGCGCATCATGAGCCGCGTGCTGAACCTCATCCAGCCGCAGATGGAAAGCCTGTCGCGCGAGCTGTCCAAGTGCCGCGACGTGCTCTATCTCGGCCGCGGCACCAGCTTCCCGCTGGCCATGGAAGGTGCGCTGAAGCTCAAGGAAATCTCTTATATCCACGCCGAAGGCTATGCGGCCGGCGAGCTCAAGCATGGGCCGATCGCACTGATCGACGAGAACATGCCGGTCATCGTCATCGCCCCTTATGACCGCTTCTTCGACAAGACGGTCTCCAACATGCAGGAAGTCGCAGCCCGCGGCGGCCGCATCATCTTCATCACTGACGAGGCCGGTGCCGGCGCCTCGAAGCTGCCGACCATGGCCACCATCACCCTGCCGAATGTCGATGAGATCATCGCTCCGATGATCTTCTCGCTGCCGATCCAGCTGCTTGCCTATCACACCGCCGTTTTCATGGGCACCGATGTCGATCAGCCGCGCAACCTTGCCAAGTCGGTCACGGTGGAGTGAACCCCGAAATCCCCGGACGAGGCTTGTCCGGGGAACCGAATTCTGGCAGCTTCGTTTCAAAGGTACGGGGGAGCGCCTGATCACGAAAGCCGATAGACTCAAGGGAGTTCATCGCCAGCGATGACGAACAAGATCCCCCGTTTGCCGATTGCAACGCGCATCAGAAACAACTTCCTCGCGGGCCTCATCATCTGCGCGCCGATCGCCATTACCCTGTGGCTGACATGGTCTGTCGTGCGCTGGGCCGACAGCTGGGTGAAACCCTATATTCCGGCCCGTTATGATCCGGACAGCTATCTGAATTTCGCGGTCCCTGGTTCCGGCCTGCTGATCGCGATGATCTTCATCACCATCATCGGTTTTCTCGGCAAGAACCTGATCGGCCAGACGATCGTGCAGTTCAGCGAATCGCTGGTGCGCCGCGTGCCGCTGGTGCGTAGCATCTATAAGAGCGTGAAGCAGATCTTCGAGACCGTGCTCAAGGAGCGCAGCAACTCCTTCAAGAAGGTCGGACTGATCGAGTATCCGAGCGCCGGACTCTGGTCGCTGGTGTTCATCGCCACCGATGCCAAGGGCGAGATTGCCTCGAAGTTCAATGCGATGGGCAAGGACATGGTCAGCGTCTTCCTGCCGCCAACGCCGGTGCCGACCGCCGGCTTCCTGATCTTCGTGCCGCGAGAAAAGATCGTCGTGCTGGATATGAGCGCTGAGGACGGCGCCAAGCTTCTGATATCAGGCGGCCTGGTCACGCCCGAACATCTGCCGGTTATCCCGGGTGCCGAGCCGCAGCCGAACGTCAAGCCGAAGCTCTCAGCCCGCGTGAAGAAAGCGGATCGCCTCATCGCGCCGGAATAGATAGAGCAGGGTGCGGACCGCCTGTCCGCGCTCGGTGGTCAGTTCCGGATCCCGCTCGATCAGATAGGCCGCGTCCTTCCGGGCAATCTCCAGCAGATCGGCATGCGCCTCCAGGCTGGCGATGCGAAAGCCCGGCGTTCCAGATTGCCGTGTGCCGAGCAATTCGCCTTCGCCGCGCAGCTTCAGATCCTCCTCGGCGATCCGGAAGCCATCTTCGGTTTCCCGCATGATCGTCAAGCGTGCGTGTCCTGTTTCCCCGAGCGGTCCCTTGTAGAGCAGAATGCAGGTAGACGCCTCGTCGCCGCGCCCGACACGGCCGCGCAGCTGGTGCAGCTGCGCAAGCCCGAAGCGCTCGGCATGCTCGATCACCATGATCGTCGCGTCAGGCACATCGACGCCGACTTCGACCACAGTTGTCGCCACCAGCAACCGAATCTCGCCGTTCTTGAACGCCATCATCACGGCATCCTTTTCCGGTCCGCTCATGCGCCCGTGGATAAGCCCGATACCGGGGCCGAGCGCCGAGGTCAGTGTCGAATGCCGCTCTTCGGCGGACATCAGATCCAGCTCTTCGGATTCCTCCACCAGCGGGCAGATCCAGTAGGCCTTCTTGCCCTCGGCCAACGCGCTCTTCAGCCGCTGGACGATATCGCCGGTGCGTTCGTTCGGAATGGTGATCGTCTGGATCGGCTTGCGCCCCGCCGGCTTCTCGGTGAGCTTCGAGACATCCATGTCGCCGAAGGCGGCGAGCACCAGCGTGCGCGGGATGGGGGTCGCGGTCATCACCAGCATATGCGGCGAGATGCCCTTTGCGGTCAGCCGCAGGCGCTGGTGAACACCGAAGCGATGCTGCTCGTCGACAACGGCCAGCATCAGGTTCTTGTAGCCGACGCTGTCCTGGAAGAGCGCATGCGTGCCGATGATGATCTGAGCCTCGCCGGAGGCAATGCGCTCAAGAATGTCCTCGCGCTCGCGCCCCTTGGTGCGGCCGGTCAGCACCTCGATGCGAAGACCGGCAGCCGCGCCGAATTTCGAGATCGTCGCATGATGCTGCCGCGCCAGGATTTCCGTCGGCGCCATCAGCACCGCCTGGCCGCCGCTCTCAATGACCGCCGCCATCGCCAGTAGCGCCACGAGCGTTTTGCCGGAGCCGACGTCGCCCTGCAAAAGGCGCAGCATGCGGTCTTCGCTCGCCATGTCCTTAAGCACTTCGGCGATCGCCTGCGTCTGACTTCCGGTTGGAGAAAATGGCAGCGACTGCAATATCTTGCCGCTGATTTCTCCAGTAGCACTTACGGGCTGACCGGAGACTTTGCGCAACCGCTGCCGGACGAGGCTCAGCGACAGCTGGCCGGCCAGAAATTCGTCATAGGCAAGGCGCCGGCGCGCCGGCGCCTGCGGATCGATATCGGCCGCATCCTGCGGTTCGTGCAGCATGTGGAAGCTGTCGCGAATGGTCGGCAGGGCCTGCTTCTGCGTCAAAGCCAGATCGATCCACTCCGGAAGTTCGGGCATCCGCGGCAAGCCGGCTTCGATGATCTTGCGCAGGGTCTTCGGCGATAGTCCCGCAGTCAGCGGATAAACAGGCTCGACCAGCGGCAGGTTCTCGGCCTCGCTCGCCTTCACGATGTAATCGGGATGCACCATCGTCGCCCGGCCATTGAACCAGTCGACCTTGCCGCTGACGGTCACCTCTTCGTCGAGCGGCAGCTGCTTCTCCAGCCAGTTGGCCTGCCCGCGGAAGAACACAAGACCAAGCTCGCCGGTCTCGTCATGCAGGAACACCCGGTAGGGAATATTGCTCTTGCCGCGCGGTGGCGCCTGATGCCGGTCGACCCGTCCGGTGATCGTCACGATCGCGCCCTGCGGCGCCCGCGCGATGCCAGGCTGATTGCGCCGGTCGACGATTGAAGACGGCGCATGAAACAGCAGATCGACGATCCGCGTATCCTCGGGCGTCTCGCGGCCGAGCAGCTTGACCAGCAGTTCCGCGATCTTCGGACCAACGCCTGCAAGAGCCGAAACAGGAGAAAACAGCGGATCGAGAATGGTGGGACGCATGGCGGCAAAATGCGATGAACAATAGGGCCTTGGCAAGGCTGACAACGCGCTTTCGAGGGGCTATAGAGGCGCATCAACAGGAAGGTACTGCCATGACAGGTGTGACACTCTCGAGCGCCGGGCTTGATCCGCGCCGCCGCCGGATCTTGTTCCGTTGCTGGCACCGGGGGCTGCGCGAAATGGATCTGGTCTTTGGCCAGTTTGCCGAAGCCGAGATCGCCACACTCTCGGACGCCGAACTCGATGAACTCGAGACCATCATGGGCGAGGAAGACAACGATCTGGTGCGCTGGGTGATGGGAACCTGGCCGGTACCGGAGCGTTTCCAGACACCGATGTTCCAGCGCATTGCCGCCTTCAAGCCGGACTTCGAATATCCCGCCGATACCGCCTCCAGGAAACCGGAATGATTTCAGGATTTGATGCAAAGAAGCTCGCACCCGCCGCCGAGCCGCTGACGATCGGCAACGTGCCTGCGGGCATGGAGCCGATGCTGCTCGCCGAACTGGCGCGCGCCGGCCGCCCGGTCGCCTATGTTCTTTCGGACGGCCATCGGATGGCCGATCTGGAACAGATGCTGAGTTTCGTTGCGCCTGATATACCGGTACTCACGCTGCCTGCCTGGGACTGTCTGCCGTATGACCGCGTCTCGCCAAGCGCCGATACCTCGGCCCGCCGTCTGGCCGCGCTGAGCGGGCTGATCGCGCATCAGAAGAAACCGCATGCGGCGATCGTTCTCGTCACCGTCAATGCGATGCTGCAGAAGGTCGCGCCGCAGGATGTGATTGAAAGCCTGGCGTTTTCGGCCCGTCCCGGCAATCAGGTCCGCATGGACGATATTGCCGGCCGCCTGGAGCGCAACGGCTTCGATCGTGTCGCGACCGTGCGCGAAGTCGGCGAATATGCCGTGCGCGGCGGCATTCTCGATGTCTTCGTGCCAGGCTCGGAAGAGCCGGTTCGCCTCGATTTCTTCGGCGATACGCTGGAAAGCATCCGCAGCTTCGATCCGGCCAGCCAGCGCACCACCGGGCAGGTGCGCTCGCTCGATCTCAATCCGATGAGTGAGGTGACGCTCACCCCGGATACGATCAGCCGCTTCCGCAAGAATTATCTCTCGTCCTTTGGTGCCGCGACCCGCGACGATGCGCTCTATCTGGCCGTCTCCGAAGGCCGCCGCTATCCGGGCATGGAACACTGGCTGCCGCTCTTCTATGAGAAGCTCGATACCGTCTTCGACTACCTGAAGGGTTTCCAGCTCGTGACCGACCACACGGTTCGGGAAGCGGCCGAAGAGCGTTCCAAGCTGGTTCTCGACTATTACGATGCCCGCCTCAGTTCCGGCCAGCCAGCCAAGGGCCAGATGTCGCAGGGGACACCCTACAAGCCTGTTACCCCCGGCCAGCTCTATCTCGACAGCAAGACTTTCGCGGCAACTCTGGATGCCTTCAACACCATCCGCATGTCGCCCTTCAACGAGCATGAGGGCGAAGCGCGCCGCGTCGTGAACATCGATGCCCGCCAAGGCGAGCGCTGGGCGCGTTCCAACGCGGAAGGCGCCGGCAATGCCGAGCGCGTCAACGTCTTCGACGTCGTCGTCAAGCATATCGCCGACAAGCGCGCCGGCGGCGCCAAGGTGCTGATCACCGCCTGGACGGAAGGCTCGCTGGAGCGGCTCCTCCAGGTGCTGAACGAGCACGGCCTGGAGCGCGTCAAGCCGATCGAGGCGCTGAAGGATATCGGCAGCCTTGCAAAGGGTGAGGCGGCAGCGGCCGTCTTCAGCCTGGAAGCCGGTTTCGAGACCGGTGATCTGATCGTCATCGGCGAACAGGATATTCTCGGCGACCGCATGGTGCGCCGCTCGAAGCGCCGCAAGCGTGCCGCCGATTTCATCTCGGAAGTGGCGGGCCTCGACGAAGGCTCGATCGTCGTCCACGCAGAACACGGTATCGGCCGTTTCATCGGCCTCAGGACCATCCAGGCCGCCGGCGCGCCGCATGCCTGCCTCGAGCTGCAATATGCCGATGAGGCCAAGCTCTTCCTGCCGGTCGAAAACATTGATCTTCTGTCGCGCTACGGCGGCGAAGGGACCGAAGCCAGCCTCGACAAGCTCGGCGGCGGCGCATGGCAAATGCGCAAGGCCAAGCTCAAGAAGCGCCTGCTCGATATGGCCGATGCGCTGATCCGCATCGCCGCCGAACGCCTGACGCGCCATGCGCCGGTGCTGACGACGCCGGAGGGCCTTTACGACGAGTTCGCCGCCCGCTTCCCCTATGATGAGACGGAAGATCAGGACACGGCGATCGAGGCCGTGCGCGGTGATCTCGCCGCAGGCCGGCCCATGGATCGCCTCGTTTGCGGCGACGTCGGCTTCGGCAAGACCGAAGTGGCGCTGCGCGCGGCCTTCGTCGCGGCGATGAATGGCGTCCAGGTTGCGGTCGTCGTGCCGACGACGCTGCTGTCGCGCCAGCATTTCAAGACCTTTTCCGAGCGCTTCCGCGGCCTGCCGATCCGCGTCCAGCAGGCATCGCGCCTTGTTGGCTCCAAGGATCTGGCGCTGACCAAGAAGGAAGTCGCCGACGGCAAGACCGATATCGTCGTCGGCACCCATGCGCTGCTCGGCGCCGGGATCAACTTCGCCAATCTCGGCCTGCTGATCATCGACGAAGAGCAGCATTTCGGCGTCAAGCACAAGGAACGGCTGAAGGAGCTGAAGAGCGACGTCCACGTGCTGACGCTTTCGGCAACGCCGATCCCGCGCACGCTGCAGCTGGCGATGACAGGGGTGCGCGAGTTGTCGCTGATCACCACGCCGCCGGTCGACCGCATGGCTGTGCGCACCTTCATCTCGCCCTTCGACAGCTTGGTGATCCGCGAAACGCTGATGCGCGAACACTATCGCGGCGGCCAGAGCTTCTATGTCTGCCCGCGCCTGGCCGATCTGGAAGACGTTCACGCTTTCCTGCAATCCGACGTGCCGGAGCTGAAGGTCGCCGTCGCCCATGGCCAGATGCCGGCGGGCGAACTCGAAGATATCATGAACGCCTTCTATGAAGGCCGCTACGACGTGCTGCTGTCGACCACCATCGTCGAATCTGGCCTCGACGTGCCGACTGCCAACACGCTGATCGTCCATCGCGCCGACATGTTCGGTCTCGCCCAGCTTTACCAGCTGCGCGGCCGCGTCGGACGCTCGAAGGTGCGCGCCTTCGCGCTGTTCACGCTGCCTGTCAACAAGGTGCTGACGGCGACCGCCGAGCGCCGCCTGAAGGTGCTGCAGTCGCTGGATACGCTGGGTGCTGGCTTCCAGCTCGCCAGCCACGATCTCGATATCCGCGGCGCCGGCAACCTGCTCGGCGAGGAACAGTCCGGCCATATCAAGGAGGTCGGTTTCGAGCTCTACCAGCAGATGTTGGAAGAAGCGGTTGCTGAAGTGAAGGGCGTCGACGAGATCGCCGATACCGGCTGGTCGCCGCAGATTTCCGTCGGCACGCCTGTGATGATCCCGGACAACTACGTTCCCGATCTACATCTGCGCATGGCGCTGTACCGCCGTCTCGGTGAAATCACCGAACTCAAGGAAATCGACGGCTTCGGCGCCGAGATGATCGACCGCTTCGGCCCGATGCCGATCGAGGTCCAGCATCTTCTCAAGATCGTCTATGTGAAATCGCTCTGCCGTATCGCCAATGTCGAAAAGCTGGATGCCGGCCCGAAGGGCATCGTTGTCCAGTTCCGCAACAAGGAATTCCCGAACCCCGCACACCTGGTCGGCTACATCGCCAAGCAGGGCTCGATGGCCAAGATCCGCCCGGACCACAGCCTGTTCCTGACCCGCGATCTCCCGACGCCGGAAAAACGGCTGCAAGGCGCAGCCGTGATCATGACGCAACTGGCGGAACTGGCGAAGGGATAGCCGGGATCAGTTCATCCCGGCGCGGGCTTCGGCCTTTGCCTTGGCGATATCGCGCAGCGCTCCGGCGATCACGTCGGGCGTCTGCGCGCCGCTGACGGCATATTGCTGGTCGAAGATGAAGAACGGAACGCCGTTGACGCCCATCTTTTGCGCCGCCTCGATCTCGCCGACGACAAGATCCTTGTCGGCATCGGAGGCTAGCAGCGAGGCAGTCACCGCGCGGTCGAGACGGGCCTTTTCGGCGATATTGAGCAGAACGGCATGATCGCCGACATTGCGGCCTTCCTCGAAATTCGCCTTGAACAGGCCGTTGACCACCTTGTCGGCCTTGTCGCGGTCCTCGATCATCGCCCAATGGATCAGGCGATGCGCATCGAGCGTGTTCGGGCCGATCTTGATGGCTTCGAAATTGAAGTTGATGCCGACTTCCTTGCCGAAATCGGTGAGCATCTTGTGCGCCTGCGCCACGCGTTCGGCGCCGCCGAGCTTCTCTTCCAGGCTCTTCTTCTGGTCGACGCCTTCGGCCGGATAATCGGGGTTCAGCCGGTAGGGACGCCAGTTGATGTCGACTCCGACTTCGTCCTGCACTTCGGCAATCGCCAGCTCCAGCCGCGCCTTGCCGAGATAGCACCAGGGGCAGACGACATCCGAGATGACGTCGATGGTGATGCGTTCCATGGTGCTTTCCTTTTCTGGCTCGGGTGCTTCACGCCATCTATGCGTTCAGGCCGCCGACTTCAACCAGGCAGGAAAAAGGAACCGCCTATTGGGCGCTTTGGTCCCACCAGGCCGGCAGTTGATAGCCGTAGAGCGGCACCTTGTCCGGATGGCCGATGCGCTTGCTGCGGGCGATCCACTGCTGATCGATATGGTAGAGCGGCAGCACATAATGGCCGGATAGCAGCAGACGATCGTGCGAGCGGACGGCGGCGGTGAAATCCTCGTCGGAGCGCGCCGCCAGCAGATGCTTGATCGCGGTATCGACATCGGGATCGGCGACACCGGCAAAATTGGAGCTGCCTTCGCGGTCGCGGCTAGCCGACGCCCAGTAGGAAAGCTGCTCGTTGCCCGGAGACAGCGACGAGACGTAGGATTTGACGATGACGTCGTAGTCAAAGCTGTTGGTCCGGCTCTGATACTGCGAATCATCGACAGTGCGGATGGAGACAGTGATGCCCAGCGTCTGCAACGAGCGCTGATAGGCGATCGCCAGTTTCTCCTGGTCGGCATTCTGGGTCATGATCTCGAAGGAGAGCGGCTTGCCCTTGTCATCGGTCATCTTGCCGTTCTTGATCGAATATCCGGCTTCCTTCAGCACGTCGACGGCCTGCTTCAGCACCTTGCGGTCGCGGCCGGAGCCGTCGGTGACAGGCAGCTTGTAAGTGCCATCGAGGATATCAGGATCGATCTTGTCCTTGAGCGGCCCGAGCATCGCCAGTTCGCGCTCGTCGGCCGGAACACCGAAGCTCGAGAGCGCGGAATTCTGCCAGAAACTTTCCGTGCGTTTGTAGGCGCCGGAGAACAGGTTCTTGTTCGCCCATTCGAAATCGAAGATCAGCGACAGGCCTTCGCGCAGCTTGAGGTTCTGGAACATCGGCCGGCGGGTATTGAAGACGAAGCCGAACATGCCGCTCGGCAGCTGCGGCTCGAACGTATCCTTGATGACGGCGCCCGAGCTGACAGCCGGGAAATTATAGGCGGTCGCCCAATGACCGGGACTTCCGTCCGGATAGACGTCGACATCGCCCTTCTTGAAGGCCTCGAACAGCGTCGTGTCCTGCAGGAAATACTGCACGGTGATCCGGTCGTAATTGTCCATCCCGACCTTGGAGGGGATGTCCTTGCCCCAATAGTTCGGATCGCGCTCGTAGGTGATGCTTTCGCCGGGCTTCACCGTCTTGATCTTGTAGGGCCCTGAACCAACCATCGCCGTCAGCGACGTGCGGTCGAAGGTCTCAGGGTCGATCAGGTGCTTGGGCAGAACAGGCATCAGCCCGAACACCATCGGCGTCTCGCGGTCGGCCTTGTCGTTGAAGGTGAAGCGCACGCTGCGATCGCCGATCTTCTCCATTTTCGACACGAGATTAAGGCGTGTCGAGAACGGCACGCGTCCCTTGTCGCGCAGCAGCTCGAAGGTGAACATCACGTCGTCGGCGGTGACGGGCTGCCCGTCCGCCCATTTGGCCTTGGGATTGAGGTTGAACTGGATGAAGGTCCGGTTGTCGTCCCATTCGACGGTTTCGGCCAGAAGGCCGTAGAGCGTGAAGGGCTCGTCGCGCGAACGCTGCAGCAGCGATTCGTAGACCAGATTGCCGTAATCGGGATCCCACATGCCGCGCGCCGTGGTGCGCATGCTCTTCAGGATGAATGGATTGAGATTGTCGAAGGTGCCGACCACGCCATAAGTGATATGGCCGCCCTTCTTTACATCCGGATTGACGTAGGAAAAGCTTTTATAGTCCGGCGGCAGCGCCGGCTGCCCATGCATGGCGATGCCGTGCAGCGGCTCGGCGACAGCGGCACTGCAGAAGAGCGCAAAGATGGCGGGCAGGGCGATCCGGAGCATCTTTCGTTCCTTTCCGGCAATGGCTCGATTCGCGAGAAGACTATCATGGAGCGCGCGAAATCGAACATTCTCACCCTCAAATCTTTCCGGGCATCCAGAAATTGCCAAAGAAATACTGGATATCTGGAGCGCCTCAATGTAACAGGTGTTCCCGAGTTTCGGGGTCATGCATTTGCCTTATTGTTTTAAGAGGTGGAATGCCGAATGACCCGGTTGGAAAGGGCTGCAAATCGCGGTCCCGAATGGGTATCAGGAGACGGAATCCGCTATGATGTTCAAGTCTGAAAAGAAAATGCGGGCAGCTCTGTCCGTTCTGGCCGTTGCTTTCGGCGCCGCTTCGGCACCGGTTGCTTCTTTCGCACAGGATGCAGCGAGCGCCCCTCAGCAGGCCGCCGGCGCACCGCGTCTCGGCTGGTACAAGACCTGCAGCAAGCAGGAAGACAACGACATCTGCGTCGTCCAGAACCTGATCCTCGCCAATGGCGGCCAGCTCGTCACTGCCGTGGGCCTCATCAGCGTTTCCGGCAAGGTCAACCGCAAGATTCTTCAGGTCTCGGTTCCGACCGCCCGCTTGATCCCGCCCGGCATCATGATGCAGATCGACAACAACAAGGGTCAGAAGCTCGATTACGCCGTCTGCCTGCCCGACAAGTGCACGGCTGAGCTGCCGCTGACCGACGCAATGATCGCCAGCCTCAAGAAGGGCAGCGACGTGATCTTCACCTCGATCAACTTCCGCCGCGCTCCGAACCCGATCAAGATCTCGCTCGAAGGCTTCACCGGCGCTTACGATGGCGAAGCAGTTTCCGAATCGAAGCTTGCCGAAAGCCAGAAGAGCCTGCAGGACAGCATGCAGAAGAAGGCTGAAGAAGCCCGTAAGAAGCTGGAAGACGCACAGAACGCTGCCAAGACCGCTCAGTAAGAGCCTCGCATACCGTTTCAGAAAACCCGGCCATCGCGCCGGGTTTTTTATTGCCGCCGGCAAAGAAAAACCCCGCCGGAGCGGGGTTTGTTAGGCTTGGATCCGATGCGCTTAGTTGGCCAGGCTCATCTTGGGCTTGAACTGGCCTGTCGGCGCCATGTCGAAGATCTGGTAGACCTGCTCGTTGCGGAGCGGCAGGCCGCTCTCGTCATTTTCCAGGTTCTGCTCCGAGACGTAGGCGACATATTCATTCTCGTCGTTTTCGGCGAGCAGGTGGTAGAACGGCTGGTCCTTGCTTGGCCGAACTTCGGCCGGAATGGAATTCCACCATTCCTCCGTATTCGCAAATTCCGGATCAACGTCGAAAATCACGCCGCGAAACGGAAATACCTTATGCCGGACCACTTCACCGATACCGAACTTTGCAACTCTTTCTTTCATGGTACGACTTCCTTTCATCACCAGATTTGGTGATTGGGCCTGCTCAAATCAAGATTTGTGCAGGATTTCGTCACATGAGTGTCATGTCGCCATCAGCCTCAGTGACATCTTGAAAAGCCCCGGCTTTCGCCAGGGCTTTCCGGTATTAGCTTATGCCGAGTAGTACATGTCGAATTCGACAGGATGCGGCGTCATTTCGAAGCGCATCACTTCGGCCATCTTCAGCTCGATGAACGAGTCGATCTGGTCGTCGTCGAACACGCCGCCGGCCGTCAGGAACTTGCGGTCCTTGTCGAGGCTCTCGAGCGCTTCGCGCAGCGAACCGCAGACGGTCGGGATCTTCTTCAGTTCCTTCGGCGGCAGATCGTAGAGATCCTTGTCCATGGCCTTGCCCGGATGGATCTTGTTCTTGATGCCGTCGAGGCCAGCCATCAGCATCGCTGCGAAGGCGAGGTACGGGTTCGCCATCGGATCCGGGAAGCGGACTTCGACGCGCTTGGCCTTCGGGTTGCTGCCGAACGGAATGCGGCACGAGGCGGAACGGTTGCGCGCTGAATAGGCGAGCAGAACCGGTGCTTCATAACCCGGGACGAGGCGCTTGTAGGAGTTCGTCGACGGATTGGTGAAGGCGTTCAGTGCCTTGGCATGCTTGATGATGCCGCCGATGAAATAGAGGCAGGCTTCGGAGAGACCTGCATATTCGTCGCCTGCGAAGCTCGGCTTGCCGCCCTTCCAGATCGACAGGTGCACGTGCATGCCCGAGCCGTTGTCGCCGAAGATTGGCTTCGGCATGAAGGTTGCCGTCTTGCCATAGGCATTGGCGACCTGATGGACGACATACTTGTAGATCTGCATCTTGTCGGCGTTGCGCACCAGCGTGTCGAACTTGATGCCGAGCTCGTGCTGAGCGGCCGCCACTTCATGGTGGTGCTTTTCAACGACGACGCCCATTTCGCTGAGAACCGTCAGCATCTCGGAACGCATGTCCTGGGCGCTGTCGATCGGCGGAACCGGGAAGTAGCCGCCCTTGACGCGCGGACGGTGGCCAAGGTTGCCTGTCTCATATTCAGTGTCGTCGTTCGACGGCAGTTCGTTCGAGTCGAGCTTGAAGCCGGTATTGTAGGGGTCTGCCTTGTACTTGACGTCGTCGAAGACGAAGAATTCGGCTTCCGGACCGACGAACACCGTGTCGCCGATACCCGATGCCTTCAGATAGGCTTCGGCCTTCTTGGCGGTGCCGCGCGGGTCGCGGTTATAGGCTTCGCCCGAGACCGGGTCGAGAATGTCGCAGATGATCACCATCGTTGACTGCGCGAAGAACGGATCCATGTGCACGGTGTCGGTATCCGGCATCAGCACCATGTCGGACTCGTTGATGGCCTTCCAGCCGCCGATCGAGGAACCGTCGAACATGACACCATCGGCGAACATGTCTTCGTCCACGCAGACGACGTCCATCGTGACGTGCTGCAGTTTGCCCTTGGGGTCGGTAAAGCGCAGATCGACGAACTTGACGTCGTTTTCCTTGATCTGCTTCAGAATTTCGGCTGCACTCGCCATGAAACACTCCCTTTGATTTGCTATGACGATCTGGCTTTGCCTCTTGGGGGCAAGGCTTGCTTAGATAGCGTCGATACCGGTTTCGCCAGTACGAATGCGGATGACTTCCTCGACATTCGAAACGAAAATCTTGCCGTCGCCGATGCGGCCGGTCTGTGCGGCCTTGCGGATGGCGTCGATTACCGCTTCTGCATTCTCGTCGGCGAGGACGACTTCGACCTTCACCTTCGGCAGGAAATCGACGACGTATTCGGCGCCACGGTAAAGCTCCGTGTGGCCCTTCTGGCGACCGAAGCCCTTGGCTTCCGTTACCGTAATGCCCTGCAGGCCGACTTCCTGAAGGGCTTCCTTCACTTCGTCGAGCTTGAAAGGCTTAATGATCGCTTCGATCTTTTTCATGAGAAAATGACTCTCCGCTTCTCCCGTTAAAGCGTGCGTATGCCGCTCGCCAAACATGATGCAGGTATCATGCCAGTTCGCAACCGGCCAGACCGAAAAAATCCCGCAAATGCACCCAAATCGATGCGATTGCCTGCATTTGCGGGCGATTTTTTAGAAAAATATAACGGTTTTTATCCAAAAAATCGAAAATACGCTCGAAATCGACAAATTTTGCAAGTCTGCGGTTTGCGTTGCGATGCAGGTTGGAGATTACAAAATAGGCAAAAGCACAAAATATATGCGAACATTGATTGAGCGAAAGCGGTTGTTTTTTAGGCGCTTTTTGACTTCAATGGCGCCATGACCGATCGATTGAGCGAATTGCTTCTCACTCCCAAGGAAATGGCGGCGGTCGATGCCGCTGCAGCAGAGACCGGCATCGACAGCTTTGGCTTGATGACCAATGCAGGCGGCGCTGTCGCCGCCGCCGCGATGCGGCTTTATCCCGGCGCGCTCCGCTTTGCCGTGCTCTGCGGCCCCGGCAATAATGGCGGCGACGGCTATGTCGCGGCGCGGTTTCTCGCCGAAAGCGGTGCCGGTGTTTCGGTGTTTCATCTCGGCGATCCCGATAAGCTCCAAGGCGACGCCTTGCGCGCCCGGTCGGAATGCACAGTGCCCAGCGAACCGCTGGCGTCCTATGAACCGCGGCCCGGCGATACCATCATCGATGCCTTGTTCGGCGCGGGGCTGAGCCGCGACGTGCCGCCCGAGGCGGCCTATGCCATGACGGCGATCCGCAAGGCAGGCCTCCCGGTCATCGCCGTCGATCTGCCATCCGGCATCCATGGCGCCACCGGAGAGGTTCTCGGCACAGCATTCGCCGCATCGCACACCATCACCTTCATGACCCGCAAGCCCGGCCATCTGCTGATGCCGGGCAGGGAGCTCTGTGGCACGCTTGAGGTCGCCGATATCGGTATTCCCGGCCGCATCGTCCGGGCGCAGGCGGTGTTGGGCATCGCCGAGAACACACCGGCGCGCTGGGCGCATCTGATGCCGTCGTCGAAGATGGAAACGCACAAATACAAACGCGGCCACCTCGTCGTCTTCTCAGGGACATCGGGCAAAACGGGGGCGGCCCGGATGTCGGCTATATCGGGCCTCAAGGCAGGCGCAGGTCTGGTGACGATCGCGGCACCCCCGGATGCTTTGCCCGAGAACAGCGCCCATTTAACTGCCGTCATGCTGCGTGAAGTCGGCGGCATTGCGGCGCTCGAGGCGTGGCTGGAAGACGATCGCCTGCAGACCTTCGTGCTCGGACCCGGTTTCGGCATCGGCGAGCAGGCGAGGGACTATGCCGCCGCACTCAGCGACCGCCATCTGGTTCTCGATGCCGATGGCATCACATCGTTTCGCCAGGAGCCGCGGCGGCTGTTCGATCTCTTTGCCGGCGGCGAGACGCGTCTGGTGCTGACGCCGCATGACGGTGAATTCGCACGGCTGTTTCCCGATGTCGCCGCCAATACCGAGATCGGCAAGGTCGGCAAGGCGCAGATGGCCGCGAAACGTGCCAATGCGGCCATCGTCTTCAAGGGAGCGGACACGGTGATTGCCGCGCCGGACGGGCGGGCGTTGATCAATACCAATGCGCCGGTCTGGCTGGCGACGGCAGGCTCCGGCGATGTGCTGGCCGGCATCATCGGCGCCTTGCTGACGCAGGGGCTGCCCGCCTTCGAGGCGGCAGCAGCCGGAGTCTATCTGCACGGAATGGCCGGACAGCGGGCAGGCAAGGGGCTGACGGCGGAGGATCTTGCCGCCCACGTTCTGCCGTTCTGATTATTCGCCGACTTCTTCCTGCAGCGCGATCGCACCGAAGGGAGCGTTGACCTTGCCCTCGTGGATCATGAAGGCGAATACATCGCGCGGCTCCACCTTGACCTTGCGGTCCCCATCGATGACAGGCAGATCATCCGGCACCTTGCCCGCCGCCCAGGTCTCCAGCCTGACCGCCCAGGCCTTCAGATCCGTCGGCGGATAGCAGGTCTTGATCTCGTCGGAGCCCTTCTGCAGGCGCGCATAAACGAATCCGGCCGTCACATCGGCAATCATCGGATAATCGAAATGCTCGGCGACAACAGGCGCGACGCCATATTTGGCCAGCAGCGCCACGAAGTCAGGTACCTTGAAACTGTCGTGACGGACTTCGACCACATGCCGGAGCGGCAAACCGTCCTGTTTGTCCGGCAACAGCTTGAGAAAGGCTTCGAAATCGTCGGGCTCGAATTTCTTGGTCGGCGCGAACTGCCAGAGGATCGGCCCGAGACGGTCGCCGAGCTCCGTCAGCCCCTGCGTCAGGAACCGCTGCATGGATTCGCCGGCCTCGCCCAAAACCTTGCGGTTGGTGACGAAACGGCTGGCCTTCAGCGAAAAGATGAAGCCATCGGGAACATCGGCGCCCCATTTGGCGAAGGTTTCCGGCTTCTGCGAGCTGTAATAGGTGCCGTTGACCTCGATCACCTTCAGCTGGCGGCTGGCATAATTGAGCTCGTCTTTCTGCTTCAGGTCGCCGGGAAAGAAGTGGTTGCGCCAGGGCTCGAATGTCCAGCCGCCGATGCCGACGCGGATAGTGCCGGATGTGCTCATTCTCTTCCTCCCTTTGCCCGTTCAGGCGATTTGCTTTGCCATATCGACGATCACCCATCCTGGCCGGTAAGGATTGGGCCGTCGACCCGTTTCCTGAAAGCCGGACTCTGCATAGATCGCAATGTTCCGCTCCATCCGCGCATTGGTGTAAAGCCGCAGCTCCGGCAATCCCCATTCGCGCGTCTTGTCTTCCACCCAGCCGAGGATCGCGCGTCCGATACCGCGGCTGTGGTGATCAGGCGAAACGGCGATACTGAAAAGCATCGCATGATCCGCATGCCGCTCCAGTACCGCAAGCCCAACCGGCTCACCCTCCATATCGAGAAGCCAGACTTCGCCATTGGCGATCCGCGGCTGATAGTCTTCGCGCATCGCCAGTGGCTCACCGCCAAACGCCTCGACATAGGGGCCGTAAGCCGCAGCCGTCAGGCGGCGAACAGTCTCCAGATCGTTCGCGCCTGCCTGCCTCAGCATCTCACTCCGCCGCCGCGACCGTCTTCTTCATTGGACGCCGCTCCAGCAGCTCCTTCAGGAACTGGCCGGTATAGGACCGCTTCTCTTTGACGATTGCTTCGGGCGTGCCGGTCGCAACGATCTCGCCACCACCATCACCGCCCTCGGGGCCGAAATCGAGCACCCAGTCGGCGGTCTTGATGACTTCGAGATTGTGCTCGATGACCACGACCGAGTTGCCTTGGTTGACCAGCTCGTGCAGCATTTCCAGCAGCTTGGCGACGTCGTGGAAATGCAGGCCGGTGGTCGGTTCATCGAGAATATAGAGCGTGCGGCCCGTTGAGCGCTTCGACAGTTCCTTGGCGAGCTTGACGCGCTGCGCCTCACCGCCCGACAGCGTATTCGCCTGCTGGCCGACCTTGATATAGCCGAGACCGACGTCGAACAGCGACTGCAGCTTGTCGCGCACCGCCGGAACGGCGGCGAAGAATTCGACGCCTTCCTCGACCGTCATGTCGAGAACATCGGAAATCGACTTGGTCTTGAAGGTGACGTCGAGCGTTTCGCGATTATAGCGTTTGCCGTGGCAGACGTCGCAGGTGACGTAGACGTCGGGCAGGAAGTGCATCTCGATCTTGATGACGCCGTCGCCCTGGCAGGCCTCGCAGCGGCCGCCCTTGACGTTGAACGAGAAGCGGCCCGGCTGATAGCCGCGCGCCTTGGCTTCCGGCAGGCCGGCAAACCAGTCGCGGATCGGCGTGAAGGCGCCGGTATAGGTCGCCGGGTTCGAGCGCGGCGTGCGGCCGATCGGTGACTGGTCGATATCGATCACCTTGTCGATATGCTCGAAGCCGTCGATCCGGTCGTGATCGGCCGGAATCTCCCGAGCGCCCATCACGCGGCGCGCCGCCGACTTGTAGAGCGTCTCGATCAGGAAGGTCGATTTGCCGCCGCCGGAGACGCCGCTGACGGCGGTGAAGACACCGAGCGGGATCGAGGCAGTGACGTTCTTCAGGTTGTTGCCGCGGGCGCCGACGACCTTGATCTCCTTGCCCTTCTTCGGCTTGCGCCGTTCATCCGGGATCGGCACGCCGAGTTCGCCGGACAGATACTTGCCGGTCAGCGACTTCGGGTTGGCCATGATGTCCTGCGGGGTGCCGTGGGCGATCACCTGGCCGCCGTGAATGCCGGCCGCCGGGCCGATATCGACGACGTCGTCAGCCGTCAGGATCGCATCCTCGTCATGCTCGACGACGATCACGGTATTGCCGATGTCGCGCAGATGCTTCAGCGTATCGAGGAGGCGCGCGTTGTCACGCTGATGCAGGCCGATCGACGGTTCGTCGAGCACGTAAAGCACGCCCGTCAGCCCCGAGCCGATCTGCGACGCCAGACGGATACGCTGGCTCTCGCCGCCGGACAAAGTGCCCGAGTTGCGCGACAGGCTGAGATATTCGAGGCCGACATCGTTCAGGAAGCGCAGGCGGTCGCGGATTTCCTTGAGGATGCGGACGGCGATCTCGTTCTGCTTGGCCGAGAAATGTGATGGCAGCACTTCGAACCAGTCGCGGGCGACCCGGATCGACATCTGCGTCACTTCGCCGATATGCAGCTTGTCGATCTTCACCGCCAGCGCTTCCGGCTTCAGGCGGAAGCCGGCACAGGAAGGGCAGGGTGCTGCCGACATGAAGCGCTCGATCTCTTCGCGCGCCCAGGCGGAATCGGTTTCCTTCCAGCGGCGTTCGAGATTCGTGATGATGCCTTCGAAGGTCTTGTGCGTCGTGTAGGAACGCGCGCCGTCGGCGTAGTGGAACTCGATCTTTTCCTCGGTGCCGTTCAGGATCACGTCCTGCGCCTTTGCAGAAAGGTCGTTCCAGCGGCTGGCGAGCTTGAAGCCGAAATGCTTGCCGAGCGCTTCCAGCGTCTGATTGTAATAGGGCGAGGACGACTTGGCCCAGGGCGCGATGGCGCCGTCGCGCAGCGTCCGCTCCGGTTCCGGTATGATCAGGTTGGCATCGATCTTCTGCTGCGCGCCGAGGCCGTCGCAGGTCGGGCAGGCGCCGGCCGGGTTGTTGAACGAGAAGAGGCGCGGCTCGATCTCCGGAATGGTGAAACCCGAGACAGGGCAGGCGAACTTTTCGGAAAACAGCACGCGCTCATGCGTCTCGTTCAGCGACTTGTTGGCCGAGCCGCCCGCCGAGGTTTCTTCGGGCGGCAGCGGCTTGTCGGCAAATTCGGCGACAGCCAGGCCATCGGCGAGCTTCAGCGAGGTCTCAAGGCTGTCTGCCAAGCGCGAAGACATGTCGGCGCGCACGACGATACGGTCGACGACGACATCGATGTCATGCTTGTACTTCTTGTCCAGCGCCGGAACGTCGGCGATCTCGTAGAACTGCCCGTCGACCTTGACGCGCTGAAAGCCCTTTTTCATGAGCTCGGCGAGTTCCTTCTTGTACTCGCCCTTACGGCCGCGCACGAGTGGCGCCAGAATATAAAGACGCGTACCCTCCTCGAAGGCGAGAACCCGGTCGACCATCTGGCTGACCGTCTGGCTCTCGATCGGCAGCCCGGTGGCCGGCGAATAGGGAACGCCGACGCGCGCAAAGAGCAGACGCATATAGTCGTAGATCTCGGTGACCGTGCCGACCGTGGAGCGCGGGTTGCGCGACGTCGTCTTCTGCTCGATCGAAATGGCCGGCGACAACCCGTCGATCTGGTCGACATCGGGCTTCTGCATCATCTCGAGGAACTGGCGCGCATAGGCCGAAAGACTTTCGACATAGCGCCGCTGCCCTTCGGCATAGATCGTATCGAATGCCAGCGAGGACTTGCCGGATCCGGATAGCCCCGTCATCACGATAAGCTTGTTGCGCGGCAGATCCAGGTCGATGCCCTTCAGATTGTGCTCACGCGCGCCACGGATGGAAATCGTCTTCAGTTCGCTCATCGTCTTCTGCTTTGGTCTCTCTGATGAAGCCCCTTATTTAGTGATGCTCGCGGGCGAGTCGAGGCTGAAATCCGGGCTGGGAGAAGGTTTTCGATTCTGTTGACAGGATCATAGTCATTTAATAGAACAAATAAAGAACAAAATTCCTTGTGGATGACGCCGCCATGGATGCCCCTCCCGAGGGCTCTATAGTTTAAGGTACATCCATTGTTTCTAGCGCCACCGGGCAGGGTGGCAGGTAAGGTGAAAAGTATGGCTGGTAGCGTGAACAAGGTAATTCTGATCGGAAACGTGGGTGCAGACCCTGAAATCCGCAGAACCCAGGACGGCCGTCCGATCGCCAACCTTCGCATCGCGACCTCGGAGACGTGGCGCGACCGCAATTCGGGCGAACGCAAGGAAAAGACCGAATGGCACACCGTCGTGGTCTTCAACGAAGGCCTGTGCAAGGTCATCGAACAGTACGTCAAGAAGGGCGCCAAGCTCTATATTGAAGGCGCGCTGCAGACCCGCAAGTGGCAGGACCAGCAGGGCCAGGATCGTTATTCGACGGAAGTGGTGCTCCAGGGCTTCGGCTCGACTCTGACGATGCTCGACGGCCGTGGTGACGGCGGTGGCGCGGGCTCCGGCTTCGGTGGCGGCGGTGGCCGCAGCAACAACAACGATTACGGCGGCGGCGGTGGCGGCTATGGCGACGATTACGGCGCACCTGCGCAGTCATCGGGCGGCGGCGGCCGTGGCGGCAGCTCTAGCGGAGGCGCCGGCGGCAACTTCTCGCGGGATCTCGACGACGACATCCCGTTCTGATCCAAACGGCGCCGCAAGGCGCCGTTTTCATTTGGGCATCCGGTCATCTTGATAGCGAGAGGTTTTCATGAGTGACGTTGCATCGGAGCAAAAAGTGCCGGCGACCTGGCGGATCGTTCTGGCCGCCATCCTTGATTTTTTCACGATCTTCTGGGTCGCCGGATACGGTGTGGCTCTGATCTTCGGTGGAAAGACGGAGAATGGTTTTTCGTTGGACGGCGGTCCGGCCCTCCTGTCCTTTGCCCTGATGATCGCCTATTTCGTCATCTTCAATAAATATCTGGGTGGAACCATCTGGAAGCGCATTCTCAAGGCCAAGCGGACGGATCGTTAGCCGCTCTGGAATGTCATCCTGCGGCGCCTAGAGGCTGAACGCCGCCTTGACGCCATCCACCACGAACTGCGCCGCCAGCGCCGCCAGGATGACGCCCAAGAGCCGCGTCAGGATTGCCCGGCCGGTGACGCCCAGAAAGCGGTCAAGGCGATCGGCGATCAACAGCGCCGCCAGCATCAGCAGCAGATTGGCGGCAATGACGATCAGGAGTTGCGCCCGCTCGAATGTCGTTGGCAGCGAGCCGGCAATCAGGATGGTTGCCGAGATCGCTCCAGGGCCGGCGATCAACGGGATCGCCAATGGGAAGACGGCGATATTCTGGATGTGGTCCTTGGTGATCGCCACGGTACTGGTCTTCTCCTTGCGGTCCTGGCGCTTCTCGAACACCATTTCGAAGGCGATCCAGAAGAGCAGCAGGCCACCGGCGATGCGGAAGGCGCCGATCGAGATGCCGAGCACGCCAAGCACGCTGGCGCCGAACAGTGCGAAGACCGCCAGGATGATGAAGGCGATGACCGAGCCGCGCACCGCCACCTGCTTGCGCTGGCTGCGGCTCATGCCCGTCGTCAGCCCTAAAAAGATAGGGGCGAGGCCCGGTGGATCGATGGTAACGAGCAGCGTCGTGAAGGCATTGATCAGTTGGTCGGCGCTTGCCATTGTCCCTCCGGAACACCATATGAAGTCTTGATTTTTCCGATTGTGAAGCTGCCCCTCGCATTTGGCAAATCGCCGTATGGCGCTGAAGCGCCGAAACGGCTGATTTGCCGCCTTTCCGCCGTAAAAGCCTGTTCAAAACGCCCGCTCAAATTGGCGCGGAACGGGGCTTTCCGCTATAAATCTTTCAGTGATTCTACAAAGAGATCGTGATCTGTTTTGACTGAACAAACACCCCCAGGCGGCGGGAAGCTCCCGCCAGGCATCGAGCCCATCTCCATCATGGAGGAAATGCAGCGGTCGTATCTCGATTACGCGATGAGCGTTATCGTCAGCCGCGCGCTTCCGGATGTCCGCGACGGCCTCAAGCCCGTGCACCGGCGCATCCTTTACGGCATGTCCGAGCTCGGCATCGACTGGAACAAGAAATACGTCAAATGCGCCCGCGTCACCGGTGATGTGATGGGTAAATACCATCCGCACGGCAACTCGGCGATCTACGATGCGCTGGCCCGTATGGCGCAGGATTGGTCTCTCCGGCTGCCGCTGATCGATGGTCAGGGCAATTTCGGCTCCGTCGATGGCGATCCGCCGGCGGCCGAGCGCTACACCGAATGCCGCCTGGAAAAGGCCGCGCATTCGCTGCTCGACGACCTCGACAAGGAAACCGTCGATTTTCGCGACAACTACGACGGCACGCTCTCCGAGCCGGTCGTGGTGCCCGCGAAATTCCCGAACCTGCTGGTCAACGGGGCAGGCGGTATCGCCGTCGGCATGGCGACCAATATTCCGCCGCACAATCTCTTGGAAGTCATCGAAGGCTGTATCGCACTGATCGACAATCCGGCGATCGAGCTGCCGGAGCTGATGCAGATCATCCCGGGTCCCGACTTCCCGACCGGCGCCAAGATCCTCGGCCGCTCCGGCATCCGTTCGGCCTATGAGACGGGCCGCGGTTCCGTTGTCATGCGCGGCGTTGCCACGATCGAGCCGATGCGCGGCGACCGCGAGCAGATCATCATCACCGAGATCCCCTATCAGGTGAACAAGGCGACGATGATCGAGAAGATGGCCGAGCTGGTGCGCGAGAAGCGCATCGAAGGCATCTCCGACCTTCGCGATGAATCTGACCGTCAGGGCTACCGCGTCGTCGTCGAGTTGAAGCGCGACGCCAACGCCGACGTCATCCTGAACCAGCTCTACCGCTACACGCCGCTGCAGACCTCCTTCGGCTGCAACATGGTGGCGCTGAACGGCGGCAAGCCGGAACAGCTGACACTGCTCGACATGCTCCGCGCCTTCGTCGCCTTCCGCGAAGAAGTTGTTAGTCGGAGAACGAAATTCCTGCTGCGCAAGGCGCGTGAGCGCGCTCACGTCTTGGTCGGTCTGGCGATCTCGGTTGCCAATATCGACGAAGTCATCCGCGTCATCCGCCAGGCGCCGGATCCGGCGACGGCCCGCGAGCAGCTGATGACCCGCCGCTGGCCGGCATCGGATGTCGAAAGCCTGATCCGCCTGATCGACGATCCGCGTCACCGGATCAACGAGGACATGACGTATAACCTCTCGGAAGAGCAGGCGCGCGCTATCCTCGAACTGCGTCTTGCCCGCCTGACGGCGCTTGGCCGCGACGAAATCGGCGACGAACTCAACAAGATCGGCGAGGAAATCAAGGATTACCTCGATATTCTGTCGTCGCGCATCCGCATCATGACCATCGTCAAGGATGAGCTCGGCGCCGTTCGTGACGAGTTCGGCACCCCGCGCCGCACCGAAATCATCGACGGCGGCCTCGAAATGGATGATGAGGATCTCATCGCCCGCGAGGACATGGTCGTCACCGTCTCGCATCTCGGCTACATCAAGCGCGTGCCGCTCACCACCTACCGGGCGCAGCGCCGCGGCGGCAAGGGTCGCTCCGGCATGACCACCCGCGACGCCGATTTTGTTAGCCGGCTATTCGTGGTCAATACCCATACGCCCGTGCTGTTCTTCTCTTCTCGTGGTATCGTTTACAAGGAGAAGGTCTGGCGTCTGCCGATCGGCACCCCGACATCGCGCGGCAAGGCACTGATCAACATGCTGCCGCTGGCGCCCGGCGAGCGCATCACCACCATCCTGCCGTTGCCGGAGGACGAGGATAGCTGGGATAGCCTCGACGTGATGTTCTCGACGACCCGCGGCACGGTTCGCCGCAACAAGCTGTCGGACTTCGTTCAGGTCAACCGAAACGGCAAGATCGCCATGAAGCTCGAGGAGGAGGGTGACGAAATCCTCTCCGTCGAGACCTGCACCGAACATGACGACGTGCTTTTGACCACGGCGCTCGGCCAGTGCATCCGCTTCCAGGTGGACGACGTTCGCGTCTTCGCCGGCCGCAACTCGATCGGCGTGCGCGGCATCAATCTCGGCGACGGCGACCGGATCATCTCGATGACCATCGTCGGTCACGTCGATGCCGAGCCGTGGGAGCGTGCTGCCTATCTGAAGCGCTCCGCTGCAGAACGCCGCGCAACCGGCGTCGATGAAGACGATATCGCTCTCGTCGGCGAGGAGGTCACCGAGGAGGGACAGCTTTCCGACGAACGCTACGAAGAGCTGAAGGCACGCGAGCAATTCGTGCTGACGGTTTCCGAAAAGGGCTTCGGCAAGCGCTCCTCGTCCTACGACTTCCGTATCTCCGGCCGTGGCGGCAAGGGCATCCGGGCCACCGACACGTCGAAGACCGGCGAAATCGGTGCACTCGTCGCTGCCTTCCCTGTTGATGATGGCGACCAGATCATGCTGGTTTCGGATGGTGGTCAGCTGATCCGTGTACCGGTCGGCGGCATCCGCATCGCCAGCCGCGCAACGAAGGGCGTGACGATCTTCTCGACTGCCAAGGACGAGAAGGTTGTGTCCGTCGAGCGTATCAGCGAGCCGGAGGATGACGGCGAGGAAGCGGGCGAGGGAACCGGCGAAGCGGTTGCCGAAACCGGCGAAGCAACGCCTGTAGTCGAGGGTGAGGCACCGCCTTCCTCTGAAGAATAATTTAACCAGGCTTTGGTTTGAGAACCGGGCGGCCCCTGCCGCCCGGTTTTTTTATGGAGTAAAGAGATTTCTGCTAGCTTGAGTTGATATTTGAGTGAGGGGAATCATGGGGAACTGGACGCGGCGCGGCGTTCTCGTTGCGGGCTCGGCGATCGCCGGAGCGGTGGCAGGACAATACCTTCTGTCGCCGTCGAGCGATCCCGGCCCGGCCTTTCCCGCAGATGTCGATGCACCGGCAGGCGTGGCGATCCTCAATGATGCCGGTGAACTGTCGCCGACGCCGGTTGCCCGGCACCTGACCTTCAGCGAGCCGCCGCAACAGGCGCTTGTCGACCGCCTACGGGCAACACTCGCGGACGCTCGCAGCAGCGGCCAGCCAGTGGCGGCAAGTGCCGCCCGTCATTCGATGGGTGGCCATAGCCTGCCACTGAATGGGACGGCCCTGACCCTCGATCAGAACTGGCTGGAAGCCGATACCGCGGCAAAGACCTATCGTGTCGCCGCCGGCACCCGCTGGTCGACTGTTATCAGCAAGCTCGATGCGATCGGCTTTTCGCCCGCCGTCATGCAGTCGAACAGCGATTTCGGCGTCGCCAGCACCTTCTCGGTCAACGCGCACGGCTGGCCGGTGCCCTTCAGCGCCTGCGGCAGCACGGTGCGGTCGATGAAGATGATGACCTCCGACGCTAATCTGCTGACCTGCTCGCGCACCGAAAATGCCGATCTCTTCAACCACGCCATGGGCGGCTATGGCCTGTTCGGGGTGATCACCGAGCTTGAACTCGACATGGTGCCCAACAGCCTGCTGGAGCCGTCCTTCGAACATCTTGCCGGCGAAGACGTTGGCCGCCGTTTCGCTGAAGTGCTGGCATCCGATCCATCAGTGCAGATGGCCTACGGACGCTTGGACATCTCGCTGGACCGATTCTTCGAAGACGGGCTGCTGATCACCTACCGCCCGGCGGCCGATCAGTCCTCCATTCCCGCCGCCACCGGATCCGGCTTCATCAGCCACGTCTCGCGCGAAATCTTTCGCCGCCAGCTGGGCTCCGATGGCGTCAAGCACATGCGCTGGCGGACGGAGGCGGTGCTCAATCCGCAGATTTCATCTGCTTCGACCCGCAACAGCCTGATGAACGAGCCGGTCGTCACCCTCGACGACCGCGATCCCTTGCGCACCGACATCCTGCACGAATATTTCGTCTCACCGTCGCGATTTGCCGATTTTGTCGCGGCCTGCCGCGATGTCATTCCCGCCTCATACCAGCAGCTCTTGAACATCACGCTGCGTTATGTGAACACCGACAGCGACAGCGTTCTGGCTTACGCTACGGAACCTCGCATTGCCGCTGTCATGCTGTTCTCGCAGGAGAAGACGGTGCGCGGCGAGGTCGATATGGCGCGGATGACCGAAGCTCTGATTGAGCGGGTGATTGCCATCGGCGGCAGCTACTATCTGCCTTACCGGCCGCATGCACGGCTGGATCAACTGCAGCGGGCCTATCCGCGCACGGCCGATTTTGCGGCAGCGAAACGCAAGGCCGATCCGGATCTGCTGTTCCGCAACCGGTTCTGGGATAATTATCTGGGCAAGATCTGAGGGGGAATGATGAGCAAGCTTCGACTGATCGCGGCACTTTACACCGTGGCGCTGCTGTTTGCGGCGGCGCTCAATTACATTCCGGGCCTGACGGATGCGCAGGGCAGGGCCTTCGGCATCTTCGCGCTCGATATCTATGACGACAGCCTGCATCTGGCTTCAGCCTTGTGGGCCGCGATCGCTGCCTATCTGTCGGCAAGGGCGTCGCGCTCCTTCCTCTTCTATTTCGGGCTGCTCTATTTCACCGACGGCCTGCTCGGCCTTATCACCGGCTCCGGCTATCTCGATCTCGGTATCGTCAATTACGGCATCCAGGATCTGCCCTTCGACTTCAAGATTCTCGCCAATCTGCCTCATCTGTTCCTCGGCGGTGTCGCGATCGTCTCGAGCTATCTCTTCCGCAGCGAGGCGCGCTGATGCGCCGGCTGCTAAAGGTCTTCGGATTGTTTCTGGGTGCGATCGTCATCATCGTGCTGCTGTTGCTCAGCCCGGCCGCCTATGTCGAAACCTTCTGCCATGCCGATCCGGAGGCGGACAGCTACAGCCCGCTGATCCGCGATCCCCAGATGAAGCGTGAGGAAGCCAACACGTTCCTCACCTATCCCGAATGGCACATCGTCTATGCCTATGATGGGCTGGCCGAGGTGCTGAAATCAGGCGACGAATATCGTTTCGACTATCTGGCAAGCGTTCGCGATTTCTGGAAGGCCGATTGCGCACTGACGGCGATTGCCGATCGCCATGGCGGCGCCGATACGCAGACCCGCATGATGGTGGCAACGATCGGCGTCAGCTTCACGCTCGAAATGGGCCTGAAGGCAGCCTACGAGGAAACGCTCGGCCGCCTGACGGCCTATTGGCGTGGCGATCAGAAGACCCCGCAGGATATCGTCGCCCGCGACATGGCAGGCGATTACGCCGCATTCCTGCGCCAGACACCCTGGTACAAATATCCGTTCCAGCCGGAGATCGACAAGCTCTGGGCCGCACCGATGGACGAGCCGGTTCGCGGCTGGGAGCGGCGGCTGGCGCTCGGCGGCGAATGGAAGGCGAAAATCGCCTATGCCGGCATGATCGCCAACGCCGTTGCCGCCACCGGCGAGGCGAAACTGACGATCTTCTCTATCGTTTCAGGGATTCAGGCGCCCGCGCTTTCGGCAATGCCCGATGTCAGGGTCGTCTCGGAAAACGCCAGCGGCATTCTCATAGAAACGCCACGCTACGATCACTTCACCCATATCCTTGCCGATATCGCCAAGGCAGGCGGGACGATCCGGGAGATTGCCGGCAACGACGAGATCATGGTGTCGCTGACGGCGACTGCGGGTGACCAGACGCCGCCGGCGGGCGAGTTGATCGCCCGTTTCCCGCGCGCAGGCTTCGACAGCGACCGGCTGCTGGTAGCGGTCAAGATTGCCGATCTCGCCCAGCTGCTGCGCGAGCGTCCGATTGCCGATCCCGGGATCGAGCATATATTCGACTTCTGACGGGAGAAGGCGATGAGATTGCTCATGCGGATAGCGAGAACGGCGGGAGTGGCAAGCGCCATTCTCATGGCCGTATTCCTGCTGTTTGCCGGCGTCTTCGCGGCGACAGGAAATGCGCCCGCCGCCATGGTCTTCCGCCCGCCCGGCAGCCCGTCGAACCTGCCCGATGGGGTGAAGCTGCTCAGATGGGGGAGTGCCTTTGCCATCGTTCGTGGCGACAGCCCCGATTACGTCCGCAGGCTTTATGCCAATGGCGCGCTTCTTGTGCTGCCGTTCCGCAAAAGTGGCTGTCTCGCCTATCGCCGGCCTGATCGGACAAAGAAAAAGCCGGACGCTTTTGTGGCGTCCGGCTTCATCTGACCCGAGCGCGGGAGGGGAATGCGCTCAAGGGCGGGAGTGGCTTAGAAAGTGATGCGCTTTTCGTTGTAAGCCTTGACCTCTTCGCTTTCACGGCGAAGAGCGGAAATGGTTGATGCCACAGACACGATGAACATCACGCTGATAAGAGCGGTAAGTACAGTCAAGATCGTGAACATGGGCAATCCTTTCCGAAGTTGCGTTCACGTTCCTCAGTACTGGCTGACGATCGGCGCGCGGGCCGAAGCGTAAGGGCCAAATACCTTGGACGTATCAGTCTTCTGATCGTAGAGTGCGATTGTTGCGGTGAGCATTCCCGTGACCATTGCCATCCAGAAAACGTTAATGACGGTAATCTTATCGGGCATATTCTTTTCCTTAAAACCGCGTATCGCATCTACGCTTCGGTTGATTAAATGCATCCGCTTGGAAATGGTTCCGCAGGATGTTGACGTGTCGTTTACTAAGCTTGGTCTGAAGCGACCTTGAATGCCTCGTTCATCTGGCGTTCAGATTCGCGAGGCCCTTCAACGCAGCCGGCCGAGCTGGCGCATCAGCGCATGGTGTTCGCTGACTTCAGGCCGCACCCAGCGCACTTCATACTTTTCCTTGTAAAGGCCGTAGGCGACCTCGCCGGCAAGAGAGATGAAGACGGCAAGCGCGATCAGCAGCATGAGCATTGAAGTGACTTCCAGGGGAAGCCGGATACCGGAATGGCATCGGCCGTGTTGATGGTTTTCATTATGCCGATCGCATCTGAAACGGCCTTGAACGGAGCATTCATCCGCCGTTCAGCCGCCCGGCCGGGAGATGCCAAATGACTTGCGGGAACGGGGCATCCGTGACAAAAGGCAACGAACGAAACGGCCGGGTTCCATGACGACTGCTTTTTATCCGGGGTCCTTCGACCCGATCACCAAGGGACATATGGATGTGCTCGTCCAGGCGCTGAATGTGTCCGCGAAAGTGATCGTCGCGATCGGCGTTCATCCGGGAAAGGCGCCGCTATTCTCCTTCGAGGAGCGGGCCGAACTGATCCGCAAGTCGCTGGCCGAAATCCTGCCGCAGAAGGCTGCCGGCATCGATGTGGTGTCCTTCGACAATCTGGTTGTCGATGCGGCCCGCAAGCACGGCGCCTCTCTGCTGATCCGCGGTCTGCGCGATGGCACCGATCTCGATTACGAAATGCAGATGGCAGGCATGAACCGGCAGATGGCGCCTGATATCCAGACGGTTTTTCTGCCGGCTGGAACGGGTTCACGGCCCATTACCGCCACATTGGTCCGCCAGATCGCCGCCATGGGTGGAGATGTCAGCGCCTTCGTTCCGGCCGCAGTCCTGCAAGCCCTTCAATCCAAGCGCAAATCTTGAGGCGGTCGTCCGCCGCAACGGAGCTACAATGAAACTGTTTTATGCCGCTTTTGCCGCCGTGCTGTATATCGCGTCCTTCGCTGGTGACGCTCTTGCTGCCGATACGCTCACCATTCAGCTGAAGGATGGTCCTGTCGTGATCCAGCTGGCGCCCGACGTTGCGCCGAAGCATGTCGCCCAGATCGAAGCGCTCGCCAAGAAGGGCGCCTACGACAACGTTGCCTTCCACCGCGTCATCGACGGCTTCATGGCCCAGACCGGCGACGTCCAGTATGGCAACATGTCGAAGGGTTTCGACCCGAGCCTTGCAGGCACCGGCGGCTCCGACCTGCCGAACATTCCTGCCGAGTTCTCGAAGACGCCTTTCGTCCGCGGCACGGTCGGCATGGCCCGCTCGCAGGATCCGGATTCGGCCAATTCGCAGTTTTTCATCATGTTCGCTGACGGCTCCTTCCTGAACGGTCAGTACACCGTCGTCGGCAAGGTCGTCTCCGGCATGGAATTCGTCGACAAGATCAAGAAGGGCGAAGGCCAGAACGGCGAAGTCAGCAATCCTGACCGCATGGTCAAGGTCACCGTCGCCAAGTAACTCAAAGCAAGCAGTTCAAGAACAACGAGGAGAATAAGAATGGCCGAGATCAAGGATCCCGAAAACACCATCATCCTGGAAACCACCAAGGGCAAGGTCGTTATCGCGCTGCTGCCGCAGGTGGCACCTGAGCATGTCGCCCGCATCAAGGAACTCGCCCGCGAGAAGGCCTATGACGGCGTCGTCTTCCACCGCGTCATCAACGACTTCATGGCCCAGACCGGCGATGTGAAGTTCGGCAAGAAGGGCAGCGAGAGCTTCAACCCGGGCCGGGCCGGCATGGGCGGCTCCGAGAAGCCTGACCTGAAGGCCGAATTCTCCGCGACCCCGCATAATCGCGGCGTCTGCTCCATGGCCCGCTCGCAGAACCCGAACTCGGCCAACAGCCAGTTCTTCATCTGCCTTGCGGATTCTCCGTGGCTGAACAAGCAGTATTCCGTCTGGGGCCAGGTCATCGAAGGCATGGACAATGTCGACAAGATCAAGAAGGGCGAGCCGGTCGTAGACCCGGATTCGATCGTCTCGATGCGGGTTGCCGCCGACGTCTGATTGTGATTTCTGACGGAACCCGCCCTTGCGTGAGAACGCGGGGCGGGTTTCGCTTTGCCCGGAAGTACCCCGATGCGCGTAGACCTTTTCGATTTCGACCTGCCGGATGAGCGGATTGCGCTCAGGCCCGCCGAGCCGCGCGACAGCGCGCGCCTGCTGGTCGTCGATGCCGCTGCCAGCGAGACGCTGAGCGATCATGTGGTCCGCGATCTGCCGAATTTTCTGAAGCCGGGCGATGCGCTGGTTTTCAACGACACCAAGGTCATTCCCGCGCAGCTCGAAGGCATCCGCCACCGCGAAGGGGCGGGCGGCCAGCAGGTTTCGGCGACGCTGCACATGCGTGTCGCCACCAATCGCTGGAAAGCCTTTGCCAAGCCCGGCAAGCGCATCAAGGAAGGCGACCGTATCGCTTTCGGCCATAACGGTGAAAGCTGCTTCCTCGGACAGCTCGATTGCACCGTTGTCGAAAAGGGCGATGCCGGCGAGGTGACGCTGGCCTTCGACCTCTCCGGCCCGGCACTTGACGAAGCTATCGCCAGCGTCGGCCATATCCCGCTGCCCCCCTATATCGCCGCCAAGCGGCCGGAAGACGAACGCGACCGCGCCGATTACCAGACGATCTATGCCCGCGAGGAAGGCGCTGTCGCCGCTCCCACAGCCGGCCTGCATTTCACGCCGGCACTTTTCGAAGCGCTCGACAAGGCTGGGATCGAACGGCATTTCGTGACGCTGCATGTCGGCGCCGGAACCTTCCTGCCTGTGAAGGCTGAGGATACCGATGACCACAAGATGCATCTCGAAAGTGGCTACGTCACCGAAGAGATCGCCGCCAAGCTCAACGCCGTCAAGGCGAGGGGCGGGCGCATCATCTGCGTCGGCACGACCTCGCTGCGGCTGATCGAGAGTGCCGCTGCCGATAGCGGCGAGATAAAGCCCTGGGCCGGTGCCACCGGTATCTTCATCACGCCCGGCTACCGCTTCAAGGCGGTCGATATGCTGATGACCAACTTTCACCTGCCGCGCTCGACTCTGTTCATGCTGGTCTCCGCCTTTGCGGGTTTCGAGACCATGCACGCGGCTTACGAACACGCCATTTCGACAGGCTACCGCTTTTATTCCTACGGCGATTCCAGCCTGCTTTTCCGGAACGACAGATGACCGAGAATTTTCAATTCACTCTCAAGAAGACCGATGGCGGCGCCCGCCTCGGCGAAGTCACCATGCCGCGCGGCACGATCCGCACCCCGGCCTTCATGCCTGTGGGCACAGTCGGCACGGTCAAGGCGATGTATCTCGACCAGGTCCGCGATACCGGCGCCGATATCATTCTCGGAAATACCTATCACCTGATGCTGCGCCCCGGAGCCGAACGCGTTGCCCGCCTCGGCGGCTTGCATAAGCTGATCCGCTGGGAGCATCCGATCCTGACCGATTCAGGCGGCTTCCAGGTCATGTCGCTCTCCGGTCTGCGCAAGCTCGACGAGCAGGGCGTCACCTTCAAGTCGCATGTCGACGGCAGCCTGCACCACATGTCGCCGGAGCGCTCGATCGAGATCCAGGGGCTGCTCGGCTCCGATATCCAGATGCAGCTCGATGAATGCGTGGCACTGCCCGCCGAGCCGCGCGAAATCGAACGCGCCATGGAAATGTCGCTGCGCTGGGCCGAGCGCTGCAAGGTGGCCTTCGGCAACCAGCCGGGCAAGGCGATGTTCGGCATCGTCCAGGGCGGCGATCAGCCGAACTTGCGCGTTCGCTCGGCAGAGGCGCTGAAGCAGCTCGATCTCAAGGGCTACGCCGTCGGAGGCCTCGCGGTCGGCGAGCCACAGGACGTGATGCTGCGGATGCTGGAAACCACGCTTCCGGTTCTGCCGACCGAAAAGCCGCGCTATCTGATGGGCGTCGGTACGCCTGACGACATGCTGAAATCAGTCGCCCGCGGCATCGACATGTTCGACTGCGTGATGCCGACGCGCTCCGGCCGCCATGGCCTGGCCTTCACCCGCCGCGGCAAGGTCAATATCCGCAATGCCCGTCACGCCGAGGATATGCGGCCGCTCGACGACCAGTCGAACTGCCCGGCGACCCGCGATTACTCGCGCGCCTATCTGCATCACCTCGTGCGTGCCAACGAGGCGCTCGGAGGCATGCTGCTCTCCTGGCATAACCTGAACTATTATCAGGAACTGATGCAGGGCATCCGCAAGGCGATCGCCGAGGGACGCTTTGCCGATTTCATGGCCGAGACGATCGAAGAGTGGGCGAGGGGCGATCTCGAGCCTGTCTGAGGCTCAGATCCCTTTGCTGTCCGTGTTCGGAATGATCTGGACGCCGTTGATCTTGTAGCTGCCGTCGGGCTGGCGCGCCATCTGGTAGATCGCCGTCCAGTCCTTGCCGTCGCGCCCTGAGATCAGCACTTCATTATAGATCATCGCGCCGTCGGCGATCGATTTGCTGCGGCCGAAGGCGTAATTGCCGGGATGATAAACCGGCTCGTAGCTTTTCTTCACCATCGCAAAGAACACGTTCTTGTCCGGAAACAGCGCCTTGATCCTAGGAGCCGCATAGGAATAGGCGGTATCGGGATCGTCCTTCAGAAAGGCATTGATCTGCCCTTCGATGATCTGCTGCGTCGTTGCGATGGGATCTTCGGCGCGCGCCTGTAACGGTGTGGTCAGCAATGCGGCAGACAGAAGAAGCACGGCGGATAGAGCACGCATGAGATTGTCTCCGGCCAATAGACTGGAGTGTAGGGCATTTCAGCAAATTTGAAAGTGGCGGACCGATCGCCCGCCACTCGCAGGAGACGTTCAGTTCCAGCGGCGGAAGAGGGCGCTGGCGTTGACACCGCCAAAGCCGAAGCCGTTGCTGATCGCATAGTCCATCTCGAGCTTACGCGACGTCTTGCCGACGATATCGAGACCGTTGGCGACGGCATCCGCCTCATCGAGATTGCGCGTCGGCGGAACGATCTGGTCGCGCAGTGCCAGGATCGTGAAGATCGCTTCCAGCCCGCCGGCCGCGCCGAGAAGATGGCCGGTCGCGGATTTGGTGGCACTGATGGCGATCCCGCCATCGCGGCCGAAGACCGTGCCGATCGCCGCCATCTCGCCACGGTCGCCGACCGGCGTCGACGTTGCGTGGGCGTTGAGATGCTTGATCTCTGATGGCGCGATTTTCGCCTGCCGGATGGCGGCTTCCATCGCCCGGCGCGCGCCGTCGCCGTCTTCGGGTCCTGCGGTCATGTGATAGGCATCAGCCGCCGTGCCGTAGCCGACCAGTTCCGCCAGCGGGGTGGCGCCGCGAGCCAGCGCATGTTCCAGCGTTTCGATGACCAGGATACCCGCACCTTCGCCCATGACGAAGCCATCGCGGGCAGTATCGAATGGCCGCGAGGCGAGCTCGGGCGTGTCGTTGAAGCCGGTGGAAAGCGCGCGTGCGGCCGCAAATCCACCAAGGCTCACGCGGTCAATACAGGCCTCTGCACCGCCACAGATCGCCACATCGGCTTCACCTGATCGGATCAGCCGGGCCGCGTCGCCAATGGCCTGGACGCTGGCGGCGCAGGCGGTAACCGGCGCGCCGAGCGGCCCCTTGAAGCCGTACTTGATGCTGATCTGTCCGGCCGCCAGGTTGACGAGGAACGAGGGTACGATGAACGGCGAAAGCCGTCGCGGCCCGCGGGTTTCGACCGTGCGCACCGCATCGGTGATCGCAGGAAATCCGCCGACGCCGGAAGCGATGATCGTTGCCGTGCGTTCGCGGGAGGCGGTATCTTCGGGCATCCATCCAGCCTGACGCACCGCCTCATCGGCGGCACCCATAGCGAAATGGATGAAGCGGTCCATCTTCTTCTGGTCCTTCGGACCGATGTAACGATCCGGATCGAACCCGCCCTCTGCATCCTCGCTGATATCAGGCACGACGCCGCCGACCTTGGCCGCCAGATCGCCGACGATACCCTCGCCCAGCAAGCGAAGCCCGGAGCCGCCGGCAAGCAGTCGCTTCCACGCAATCTCCACACCTGTTCCAAGCGGCGAGACAAGTCCCATACCGGTGACGACAATGCGATCCATGATCTGTTCCTTCTTAAGCATCAAAGCCCAGATACCAGGCCTTCATCCGCGCAATGCGCTCATGCGCCGCCTCATCGGCCGCAGGGCCGGGCAGCAGGCAGGTATTCCGGGGGGTGAGTTCTTCGCCGGTTTTGGCATCGACCAGCTTGGTTTCAAGCTCTTCGCCGGATGTATTGCCGAGAAGATAGGCGAGATCTTCCTGCGGGGCGTGCCGTCCGCCCCATGTCGACAGCGCCATCAGCACCGGAAAGAAGTCCTGTCCCTTCGCGGTCAGCACATATTCATGGCGGGCAGGGCGCTCGCTGTAGAGCCGCTTATCGAAAATGCCTTCCTCGACCAGATGGGCGAGGCGCCGTGTCAGGATGTTCGGCGCGATCCCAAGGCTCTTCTGGAAATCGTCGAACCGCGTCAGCCCCTGAAAGGCGTCCCGCAGGATCATGATGCTCCAGGAATCGCCGACGCTGTTCAGCGCGCGGGCGGCTGGGCATGGGAAGATGGCAAAGCTGGTTCGTTGCATGAAGCAAGTCACTATCGCAGTAACTTGCTTTAAGCAAGTAACTCATTAGCGCGCGCTGGACGCGAAGATGCGGGCGAGGATGACGCCCATGACAAGCATGCCAGCGGCAACGAAGATCGTATCGCCGGGCGTGCCGATATAGAGCGGTCCGATATTGGCGAAGAGCAGAAAGGCGATCAGGAAATTCAGCCAGCCCCAGATGACGTTGATTTCAGGAGAACTGAGATCCGAGCTGCCGAGCCGCGCGAAGGGGGTGCGGAAGGGGCGCCCGCTGACGCCATTGACGAAGTGCGGAATGCCGTTTGTCAGGAACGCGGCGGCGATGAAATGAACGATATAGGCGATCCAGGGCAAGAGAGCCTCCGACTGAGAACATGTCCTCTCTAGATTGGCAGCATAAGCAGGAAGGCAAGGGGACAAACAGGGTGTCGCAGCCGCGAAATTTCCACCCATTATCAGCAGATTAGCATATAATCGTTTATATCCTGGACGACGGATTGACCTTCCGGCCCGATTGCAATTTCTATGCGCGCGAGGTGGAGTGACGGGGGAATAATGCGAGTTTTCTCTGACATTGGTGAGCTGCGCGCAGCACTTGAGGCTTTGCGCCGGCAATCGCGCACAATCGGCCTAGTACCGACGATGGGCTATCTGCATGCTGGCCATATGGAGCTGGTGGCGCGGGCGAGGGTGGAGAACGACATTGTTGTCGCCTCGATCTTCGTCAACCCGCTGCAGTTCGGCGCCAACGAGGACCTCAGTAAATATCCCCGCGATATCGAGCGCGACACGGCCATGCTCCGGCAAGCCGGTGTCAACATCCTCTTTGCGCCTGGCGTTACCGACATGTATCCGAAGCCGATGATGACCGTCGTAGACGTGCCCGAGATTGGCCGCGAGCTCGAAGGGGCGGTGAGGCCCGGCCATTTCGCCGGCGTCGCCACGGTCGTCTGCAAGCTCTTCAATATCGTCCAACCGCAGCGCGCCTATTTCGGCGAGAAAGACTATCAGCAGGTCGTTGTCATCAGGCGGATGGTCGAGGATCTGGCATTGCCGGTCCGGATCGTCCCGGTGCCGACGGTGCGTGATCACGATGGCCTGGCGCTATCGTCGCGCAATGTCTATCTGAGCGCCGACGAGCGCAAGGCAGCCGTGATCGTGCCGCAGACGCTCGCGGAAGCCGAGCGGCTGGTCGCTGCTGGCCTGACCGATCCGGCCGAGCTTGAGCATTTGCTGAAGACCTTTCTCGGCCGCGAACCACTCGCCAATCCGGAAGTCGTCGCCGTCCGCGATGCCGCGACGCTAAAACCGGTCGAGGTAATCCGCGATCCCGTCGTCGTCGCGCTGTTCGTCAGGATCGGCACGACCCGGCTGCTCGACAACCGTGTAATCGGCGGGCAGGGCATCATGAAACTGGGAGCGGTGCGATGAGTGCATCAGGAACAACAAGGCGTCTGACCCCGTCGAAGATCACGGCGATGAAGGGCGCCACCCCGATCGTCTGCCTGACGGCCTATACGACCCCGATGGCCCGTCTCCTCGATGCCCATTGCGATCTGCTGCTGGTCGGAGATTCGCTGGGAATGGTGCTCTATGGCATGGAGACCACGACCGGCGTCACGCTCGACATGATGATCGCCCACGGCAAGGCCGTCATGCGCGGCGTCGAGAAAGCCTGCGTCGTCGTCGACATGCCGTTCGGAACCTATCAGGAATCGAAAGAGGTCGCCTTCCGCAACGCCGTGCGTATCCTGCAGGAAACCGGCTGTGATGCCGTGAAGCTCGAGGGTGGCGAGGAGATGGTCGAGACGATCGCCTTCCTGACGGCACGCGGCATTCCTGTGCTCGGCCATATCGGCCTGATGCCGCAGCTTGTCCACACCGCCGGCGGCTACCGCTCGGTCGGCCATACCGAACACGAAACCTCGAAGATCCGCCGCGACGCCCACGCAATCGGCGGCTCCGGTGCCTTCGCTGTCGTCATCGAGGGAACCGTCGAACCGCTGGCCCGCGAAGTCACATCGGCCATCCATGTCCCGACGATCGGCATCGGCGCATCGTCCGCCTGCGATGGCCAGATCCTGGTGTCCGACGATATGCTCGGGCTGTTCAACGATTTCACGCCACGCTTCGTCAAGCGCTACGATGAGCTCGGCAAGCGTGCTGCCGCCGCGGCAGAGGAGTATGCTGCAGACGTTCGCTCACGAAAATTTCCAGCGGCCGAACATACGTTCAAGCGGCGGACGTAACCGGGCAAAACAGTTGCGGGCGGCATTCATAGGCAGCTCGCCAATAGCCACACAATGTCACAGCTATTTAAAGATGAGACAAAATAAGCAATTTAGAAACGCGACGTAATTCTATTAACTATTACTGGAATTGCAAGATTCTATATTGATGTGTGCTCGGGAATTAGCCGCCGTCCGGGCGGAGATGGCCAGGGTTGCGCAGCTCGGTCGGCGGCGGATGACTCAAGCGCAATCATATACTGCGCTTTCTCAGCCGGATCGCTTACATCACTCGGCCGG
>NZ_JBFTST010000007.1:0-336061 GCF_056400165.1 Rhizobium sp. 01L410 | reverse complement strand
CACCAGCGAATTCAGCCGCTGATCGCGATAGGCCGTCCACCACTGGGCGGTCGCAACATCACCATTGCTCTTGACCCCGCCTTCACCGAACTTCGCGGGAAGCGGCATCTCCGGGGGGACATGATCCGGACCGCTCACGCAGCCGGCCAGTGCGGAAGACATCAGCATGCATGCTGCAACCCGCGCGATTATCGTCTGATGCTTCAACGGCCCTCTCCGTGTTTATATCGACGATGCCTAATTATGGTTAATGGATGGTTGATTTTGCGCGATGCGGCCGAATGAGGCGTCACAGCGCCTTCTCCTCATGACGCCCGGTTCTGCCGTCGAGCTCGAGCGGCGGCTGTGGAGGAACGGCATGCATATCGGCCGACGGGAAGCGTGCTGCCAGCAGATCGGCAAGGCTTTCGGAGGATGCGTAGGCGGCGCATTCGGTCGGCGCCACGCAGCTTTGGCGGACGCGGAATGTCTTTGCTGTCGTCTTTGGAGCGAGGTTGACTGTGCCGGTTGCGGACAGTCTGGTTACCGGGTCGAGCGGCGGCGCGAAAAATGGATAGATGACGAACCCCGTTGCCAGGCTCACCGTTACGCACGCTACGATATAAATCAACACAAACCTCATGAGCCTATAACGTCAGCCGCACCCCACCATATCAACCTGCCAATTAGGATTAGAATCCACTGCCGGATGTAGGTCGCGCGCCTCCGCAGGTGCCAAGCGGGGTAGAAAAACAGCCGGATTTCGCTGAAAAGCGGTGAGCGCCCGATCTTCGCGAAACTTTTCGCCTGTCGGGGAGTTTCGGTCTTCAGCAGCAGTGGGTAGAGACCGCAAACGCAGGAGAGACAGATGCCAGACAGATCACGGCCCGGAGCAGACGCAACCGAAGCGGACCTTCAGGCGCATCTGGCCGAGATGGAAGCGGAGGCGATGGCCGATGATTTCGTCCGGGACAATCCGGAAGAAGACGCGGCCCTTGAGGCTGATCTTCACCGGCTGCAGGCAGAGCTGGAAGCACTGCGGGCGCGCCTTTCGGTGATCAAGGAACAGAGTGCGGCCGTGGTGCGCAACAATCTGGAATGGGCCGACAGAAGCGCCCATGACCAGCTCGGTGACTATCCGTGGCTGAAGCTCGCGGGCGCGATGGCCGGAACCTATGTGTTCGGGCGCATGCTGCGCAACGCACCGGTCGCCGCCATCTTGACGGCGGTCGTACCGTTCGTTCTCTCCAAAGCCGAGAAATAGTCGCCATCAGTCCTTGAAGTCGCGCAGGCATTTGACGATTTCGCGCAGGCCGCGGGTCAGGTGCTTGTCGCGGCGCATGACGATGCCGAGCTGGCGGACCAGTCGCGGTTTCACTGGCGACGTTGCGAGATAGCCGGCGCGATCGCGGCGCAGCGCCAGCGACGGAAGCACCGACCAGCCGAGACCGGCCGCCACCAGTTCCTTGATCGCCTCGACGCTGCCGAATTCCATGACCGGCTGAGCACGGATGCCTGCATCGGCAAACCATTTGTCCGTCGCCTGGCGGGTATTGCCGCCGTCATAGAGCATCATCACCTTCTGCTGCAGGAAAGTGGCATCAGGACCGCCTTCCGGCATGTCGCTGCCGCGCGGGGCGACGGCCAGAAGCTCGTCCTCGTAGAATATCTCGACTTCCAGCGATCGCGCCGTGGCGGGCAGGGTGACGACGGCGAGGTCGAGCGCGTTGGATTCCAGATCGCGAAGGATTTCGTCGGTATTGCCGATCTTCACGGTGATCTCGAGGCCCGGCATGCGCTTCTTGGCGGCGGCGATTGCGCGGGGCAGCAGATGGATGGAGGCGGTGCCGCCGCTGCCGATCCGGACACGGCCCGCTGCTCCCTGCCGGTAGGGCGCCATCGCATCGAGCGCCGTATCGCATTGCTCGATGATTTTTCGCGCATGGGCGAGGAATTCGGCGCCCGCGGCCGAAGGCTGGGCGCGGCGTCCCACACGTTCGATCAGCCGCACGCCCAATCGCTGTTCCAGCAGCTTGATCTGCAGGCTGACGGCCGGCTGCGTGACCCCGGCGCGGTCAGCGGCCGCCGTGAAGCTGCCCAATTCGGCGACGCTGACGAAGGCGGCCAGCTGATCGAGATTGATCATCAAAGAAATCCTTATGCATTGCATAACAACGATAAGCTTCTTTCACTGTTCCTGCCAGTCCATCCTCGCGCCTTCAAAACGGCAGGAGACTGGCATGACGATCGAGACTGAAGAGAGCGCCGGACGACGGGCGGACGCGGGGCGATGGAGGCTGGCGCCTGACGGGCTGGTAGCGGCGTTGAGGCATTGGCTGGAAAAGCGCCGCACGCGCAGAAACCTGCTTGAGCTTTCGGCCGGTGAGCTTAGCGATATCGGCATGACCCGCGAGGCCGCCCGCGCCGAGGTGCGAAAGTCGTGGTTCTGGGACTGACGCTCTTGCCTCGCGCGAAAACATTCACCCATATGGTTGACTATCGATTCGAATTTTGTATATTCAACCATACGGGTGAATAAATGGACGACGACGCTCTGTCACGTATTCTGAAGGCCGCGGGTGACACCACGCGGCGGCAGATCCTTACGCTTCTTGTTCAGGAAGGGGCGCTGAGAGTGACTTCGCTTGCCGCTCATTTCGACATGTCCCTGAATGCCGTCTCCAAGCATATCAAGGTCTTGGAGGAGGCGGGACTTGTGACCCGCAGGACTGTCGGCCGTGAGCATTTCATGGCCGCGGAGCTCGAACCACTAAAGCTGACTGAGGGCTGGTTCGCGCAACTGAAGTCCATCTGGGACCTGCGCCTGTCGGCGCTGGAGGCTATTCTAGTTTCAAAGGATGACGGACATGAGTGAACTGGAACTGACAATCAACCGCAAGATCGCAGCGCCCCGCCAGAAGGTTTTCAACGCCTGGCTCTCGCCGGAAATCCTGGCGCAGTTCATGCGCACGCCGACCGGCGGCAGCGGTGTATCGAAGGTGTCGAACGACCCGGTGAAGGGCGGCCGCTTCTCGATCGTGATGAAGACCGCCGAGCGCGAAATCCCGCATGCCGGCACCTATCTGGAGATCGATCCGCACGCGCGCCTCGCATTCACCTGGGAGTCGCCCTATTCGCTCGACGACAGCGTGGTGACCATCGATCTCGCCGAGGTCGATGCCAACACCACCGAAATCACACTGAAGCAGGTGAAATTCCGCAGCGAAGAGGCCCGCGACGGCCACCGCGGCGGCTGGAATGCGATCCTCGATAATCTGCAGGGCATCATCGCCTGATGTGAGGGCCGCCGCGCTCGTCGGCTGCGGCGGCCATGCTTTCCATCCTCTCAGCCTTGCGGGCTGAAGGTCTTGCGCATGGTCTCAGTGTAGTGGGCGTCTGATGTCGTCCAGCGGAGATCGGCGACCATCCTGGTATCGGCTCCGGCCAGGTATCGCACTTGCCTTGCCTCGTCCGTCGCCGCCGCAAAGATCGCCTCGGCCACTTCCCGCTCGGTGCAGTAGGGCGTCGGGTAGTTTGCCATCTTCTGGAAATAGGTCTGCGCATAGGCGCCGTAGTCATCCGGGATCAGGCCGTTCATGCGGTCGCCGCTATTGGCAGTGAAGCTCGTTGTCGGCGCATAGCCGGGTTCGACGAGGCGAGCGTTGATGCCGAAGGGTTCGAGTTCGTAGGCGAGCGATTCAGTAAAGCCCTCGACCGCCCATTTGCTGGCGCAGTAGACGGCGACCATCGGCATCGGGCCGATGCCGGCACTCGATGTGACGTTGATGATCGTGCCGCCGCCCTGTCGGCGCATGACGGGGATGATGGCGCGGCAGGCGGTGAAGACACCGAAGCTGTTGGTCTCGAAGATTTCGCGGGTGACCGCATCTGGTGTTGCCTCAAAGGCTGAGGCGAGGCCGATCCCGGCATTGTTGACGAAGGCATCGATGGCGCCGAAAGCTTCCACACCGGCGGCGATCGCCGCGCGGATGCTGTCTTCGCTGGTAATATCGAGCGGCAGGACCTTGAGGCGGCCGGTTTTATCCGCAAAGACCGCCTTTTCCGGTTGCCGCATCGTCGCCAGCACGTTCCATCCCTTGTCGAGGAAGAACTCTGCTGCTGCCTTTCCGTATCCTGTCGAGCTTCCTGTGATCATCATCGTCTTGGCCATGTCAGGCTCCTTTCGTTGTCAGGGAGCATAGACAAATCAAGGAGACGATCTATAATCAAAACTCCATAAAACATTGTAGATCGTCCATCATGGATCCTTTCAGTGACCTTATCGGTCTGCTTCGGCCGCATGCGGCCGTCTCCAAGCCGATCACCGGCCGCGGCAGATGGGGCGCGTGCTATCGTCCCTACGGGGCGCCCGGATTTGCCATCGTGCTCGAGGGGACCTGCTTTCTTCAGTTTGACGAGGAAGCGCCGACCCGGCTTGCCGCCGGCGATTTCATTCTCATTCCATCGACGCCGGCGTTCTCGCTGTTCAGTCATGCCGAGGCAGAGCGGCTGCCGCGCGAACCCACCGATCAGCCGGTGCGGCATGGCGAGGCGGAAGGCGAGGCGGATTTCCGGATGCTCGGCGGCGGCTTCCAGATCGAGCCGGTCAATGCCGGGCTGCTGCTGGCACTGCTGCCCGGGATCATCCATATCCGTGCCGATGAGGGCGAGGCCGACCGGCTGAAGCGCATCATCGCGCTGATCATGGAAGAGAGCATGGCCGACCGGCCGGGCCGCGAACCGGTGGTCGAGCGGCTGCTGGAGGTGATGCTGGTCGAGGCGCTGCGTTGGGGCGGCGGCATGGATGCCGGGCCGGTGACATCGGGAATGCTGCGTTCGATGCGTGATCCCTCGCTCGCCCGTGCTTTGCGGGCGATGCATGCCGATGTCAGGGAGCGCTGGACGGTCGAAGGGCTGGCGAAGCTCGCCGGCATGTCGCGCTCGGCCTTTGCTGTCCGCTTTGCCGAAGCGCTCGGCACGACGCCGATCGACTATCTCGCGCAATGGCGAATGGCGCTGGCGCGCGATGCGCTGAGCCGCGGCGATATCAGCCTTGAGCGGCTGGCCGGCGACATCGGTTATGAATCGGCAAGCGCTTTCAGCACTGCATTTCGCCGTCACAACGGCTGTTCACCGCGAGAATTCGGCCGTGCGGTAGGAGATAGATCAGCTCAATCGGCGTGACGCGGGCGGCGGCGGACGAGGTCGTCGCCAGCCTGTGGCGGCAGGCGCCAGAAGGTGACGACGCTGGAAGCCGATACCAGGCCGACGACCACGAAGGCGATGTGGAAATCCGAGAGCAGAAGGCCGCCGCCATGCAGGCTGCTTGATATGTCGAGCGAGGCGCCAGCTACCGCGACGCCCATGGCCATCGAGACGCGCTGCGCCACCGCGTTGATCGCGGTTGCCTGACCGGTATCGGCCTCTTCGACATCGCCGAAGGACATGGCGCTGATGCCGGAAAAGGCCATCGAGCGGAGGATGCCGCCGATCAGCAGGCAGCCCATGATCAGCCACATCGGCGTGCCCGGGTGAAACAGCGCGTTGATGCCGAGCAGGATGGCGGAGATGAAGGTGGTGACGATCAGGATGCGGCGGAAGCCGAAGCGCGCGAAGGTGCGGGCGGCGCCGAATTTCGAGCTCAGCGATCCCACCGCGGTGATGAAGGTCACCATGCCCGACTGGAAGGGCGTCAGCCCGAAGCCGAGCTGCAGCATCAGCGGCATCAGGAAGGGAAGGGCGCCGAGCCCCATGCGGAAATTCGAGGCGCCGATGATGGAAGCGCGGAAGATCGGATAGCGGAACATCCGCGGGTCGAGCAGCGGATGCTCGGTGCGCTTGGCATGCCAGAGATAGGCGATGCCCATCAGGATGCCGACCGCGATCGTCGTGTAGCCATAGTACATCGGCAGCGCCGGTAGGCTGATGACGGAAATGCCGAAGACGAAGGCGCTGAAGCCGATGCCCGAGAGAAAGAAGCCGGTGAAATCCAGCGGCTTCGGCTCCCGCGCTTCGACCGGCGGCAATAGCTTGGTGACGAGGATGGTGTCGGCAATGCCGATCGGCACGTTGATCCAGAAGATCCAGTGCCAGCTGAGATAGGTGGTGAAGAAGCCGCCGACCGGCGGGCCGAGGATCGGGCCGACGAGGGCGGGGATGGTGAGCCAGGCCAGCACATCGACCAGTTGATGCTTCGGCGTGCCGCGCACCAGCAGCAGCCGGCTGACGGGCGTCATCATCGAGCCGCCGGCGCCCTGCACCAGCCGCCAGAAGACGAAGGCGCCGATCGAGCCGGAGAAGGCGCAGCCGATCGAGCCGATCATGAAGACGCCGATGGCGATGCGAAAGATGTTCAGCGCGCCGAAGCGATCGGCCATCCAGCCGCTGATCGGGATGAAGACGGCGAGTGCCACGAGGTAGCTGGTGACGGCCAGCTTCAGCGCGATCGGCGATGTACCGATATCGGCGGCGATCGCCGGAAGGCTGGTGGCGATGATCGTCGAATCCATGCGCTCCATGAACAGGGCGATGGCGAGAATGATCGGCGTAAGGCGGGGCAAGGGCAGGTCCGGTCAATGATGCGCGGCCGTTATAGGACGCATTGCGGCCGCGCACCAGTTCAACTTCTCGCAGGTTATCTGCCCTTCAGCCCGAACAGGGCCTCGGCATTGCGGAAGCAGATCTTTTCCATGTCTTCCTTGGGAAGATCGAGCGAATTCAGGATCTTCAGCGTGTCGCGGATATAGCCTGGACCCTTTTCCGGGTCGAAGGGCGAATCCGAGGCGAAGAGGATGCGATCGCTGCCGTAGAATTCCAGGCCGCAGATGGTGGCTGCCTTCGAGCCAAAGACGGCGGTGTCGGCGTAGAAATCCTTGAAGTAATCGAGCGGGCGCTTCTTCAGGCGCTTCAGCACCAGCGTCAGGTCCTCATCCGTGGTGCGCTTGCCGAGCTGGTCCCAGCCCGGGCCGACGCGTCCTTCGAAATAGGGCACCATGGCGCCCATGTGGTGGGCGAGAACCTTCAGGTTGGGCAGGCGGTCCATGAAGCCGGAGAAGACCAGACGAGCCATGGCAGCGCTGGTTTCATAGGGCCAGCCGAAGGTCCACCAGATCTCGTACTTCGACTTGTCCTCGGTGGCGTAGTCGGTCATCGAGGAATTGCGCGAGGGGTGCAGCAGCACCGGCTTGTTATGCTTTGCAGCGACTTCGAAGATCGGGAAGAAGCGCTCCTCGTCAAGCGGCGCGCCGTTGACGTTAGTGTGGATCTGCAAGCCGTTGGCGCCGAGTTCGGTGAAGGCGCGCTCGGCCTCGCGAACGGCAGCGTCGGGCGCATTCATAGGCAGGGCGGCGACGAAGCCGGCGAAGCGCTCCGGATATTTCTCGACGAGCTCGGCCTGGCCGTCATTAGCGATGCGGGCAAATTCGGTGGCGAGTTCCGGGCCGCCCATGGCTTCCAGCGGCGGCATGCCGAGCGAGATGATCTGCCGGTAGTCAGGAAATTCGTCCATGACGCGGAAGCGGGTTTCGAGATCGTAGATGCAGGGTACGCCCTGCATGCGGCGGCCGATATCCTTGCCGGCGCCGTCGAGCTTCTGGATGCGCTCCCAGAGCGCCTTCGGGAAGAAATGGTTGAACGCGTCGATATAATACATTGAGACTCCTCCTCAGTCGTCTATGTCTGGCCGCCTCAGCCGCGCTTCAGGCGGCGGACGAGATAGGCGAAGGTCGCCTTGAACATCTCGTCGCGGAACATGTGCTTGCGCTTGGCCTTGATATCCTCTGGCTTGCCGAGCGCCTTGGCGCCTCCGGCCGCCTCGACCCACAGCTGCATCATGCAGGCGTTTTCCAGCGACAGCGCCAGATAGATCGCCTGTTCGATGGTGGGGGCGGCGGTGACGATGCCGTGGTTCTGCAGAAGCATGGCGCCATGCTCGCCGAGGCAGGCGGCGACCGCCTTGCCGCGCTCGGCGGTGGTGATCAACTCCGTGGTCTCGGAGAACACGGGCAGGCCCTCGGCGAAGATCGAGCCCGGGTGGCCGACCGGCTGCAGCGGCTTGCCGAGCGCCGAGAAGGCGGTGGCATAAGGCGCGTGGGTGTGGACGACGGCATTCAGATCCGGCCGTGCGCGCAGCACCTCGGAATGGATATAGACCTCGTTGTGGCGGCCGAACTCGCCATCGACCTTCTCACCGTCGAGATCGACGGTGATGATGTTGTCGAGGGTGATTTCCTCGAGGCCGAATTTCGACGGCTTCATGTAGAAGCGGTCGGGCTGATCGGGAACGCGGATCGAGACGTGGCCGCGGGTCCAGTCGCCCTGACCGGCAGCTTCCAGAATGCGGCCGGCCTCGATCATCCGCTGCTTCAGATCTTCATGCATCGTCTTGTTCTCCGAGGAATTGTCGCAGCGGATGCCGCTGCCGGACCAGGCCGGTTCGAATGCGGCGCTGCTGCCGTCGCAGGCGCTACACACGGTGCTTGTCGCCGCGTTTGCGGCCCTGCGAAATGTCGAGGAAGAGCTCCGAGGGAGCGACCTTGCGGTCGATCAGCCCCTGCTGGTGGGCGTAGCCGATGACGGTTTCCAGCGTTTTGCCGTTTTGCCCTTCGAGACCGTAGGCCCAGGGATCGTCACCCATGATCGCCTGCTGTTCCTCCCAGGCCTCGCGATACCAGGCGAGCGGCACGATGCGCGGGTTTTCCATGCGCTTCATGGCGATCTGCTTGGCCTCCTCGAAGGCGATATAGAGATTGATCGGCACCCAGGGGTGGCGGGCGACGATCTCCGGCCGGATGCCCATGACATGCATGATCGGGAAGATGCCGGTGCGCTCGTAATAGGCGATCTCCTCGGCCTTGTAGTCGGGGAACAGCCGGCCGACGCGCGGGTCGCGCTTCTTGATCGGGGCGATCAGATCGGGATGCAGCAGGGCGTCGATCTCGCCATCGACGAGCATCTGCTCGATCGACTTGTCCTCGCCGATCTTGTGCAGCTTCAGGCCCGAAGGCACCTTGAAATCTACGTCCTCGTCGAGCTCCGAATACCAGTCGATCGACTGGTGCGGCACGCCATATTCGCTCTCCAGCAGGCCGCGCAGCCAGAGCGATGCGGTCACCTGATAGCTTTTCACGCCGACCTTTCGGCCGATCAGATCCTTCGGTTCGCGGATGCCTGCGGCGGTATTGGTGAAGATGAAGCCATGGCGGAAGCGGCGGTGCAGGAAGACCGGGATCGCATCGAAGGGCAGGTCGCGGGTCTTGGCGGCCATATAGGACGACAGCGAGACCTCGGCGACGTCGAATTCGCCGTTGCGCAGGAAGCGCCAGTGGCGGGTGGTGGAATCCATCTCGGTCAGGATCGTCAGCTCGATCCCGTCGGGTTTCACCACTCCTTCCTTCAGCGCGCGGATGATCTCGTAGTCACCGCAAGCGAGCGTCAGCTCCACCTTTTTCGTCACTGAACTTCTCCCAGAGCCGCCCGGCAAAGTCGCCGCGCCATCATTTAAGGCAAGCATGCGCAGAACAGCAATCGCCTGTCCAGTCATTTTTTAATTATTCCTGCATTGTGGGATTTTTTAAGAAATCAATTGACGCTTGTTTCGAACTCGACGTAAATGAAGGCGAATGCTGCCGGGTTGGAGGGCGGCGAAGGGATGGAGCGCATGGAACAGACGGATGTTCTCATTGTCGGTGCGGGCCCGGTCGGGCTGACGCTGGCTATCGACCTCGGGCAGAAGGGCGTGCGCTGCACGCTGATCGAGAAGAAGGAGGCACCGGAATTCCTGCCGAAGATGGAGCGCTGCAACGCGCGCACCATGGAAATCTTCCGCCGGATGGGCCTCTCCGAGAAGATCCGCAACGCGGGCCTCGATGCGTCGGTGCCGATGGATGTCTATGTCGTTCTCGCCATGAACGAGCCCCCGCTGCTGCGGCTGCCATATCCCTCCGTCAACGAGGCGCTGGCGGAGATCCGCAAGTCGGAGGATGCCAGCCAGCCGCTCGAAGCCTACCAGCTGATTTCGCAATATACGCTGGAGCCGCTGTTGAAATCGGTGGCAGAAGAGCTGCCGACCGTGAGCGTGCGATACGGCACGGAATTCCTGTCGCTGGAGCAGGACGAGGGTGGCGTGACGGCGCGGACCACGACGAAGGATGGCGATGTCACCTATCGCGCCAAATATGTCGTCGGCTGTGATGGCGGGGCGAGCCCGGTGCGCAAGCAGATCGGCATCAAGCTGCGCGGCGAGGGCAATCTCCTGCATCTGCGCCAGGCGCTCTACTATTCGGAAGACCTCTATGATCGCATTCCTCTTGGCGACGGTCCCGGCCGCGGGCGGCACTATCATGTTGCAGATGGTCAGGCGACGTTTCTCATCATGCAGGATTCGACCAAACACTGGACGCTGCATGCCGTCGTCGAGAAGGACGAGGACATGGCCGCCCAGTTCGAGAAGGCGGTCGGTGCGCCCGTCGATTACCAGATGCTCTATGTCGGGCAGTGGAAGCAGAACCTGTTGCTTGCTGACAATTACGGCTCCGGCCGCGTTTTCCTGGCCGGCGATGCCGCGCATCTGGTGATCCCGACGGGCGGTCTCGGCATGAACACAGGTGTGGGCGATGCGGTGGATCTCGGCTGGAAGCTGGCGGCCACCCTGCAGGGATGGGGAGGGCCGAACCTTTTGCGCTCCTACGAAATCGAGCGCCGTCAGGTCGGCGACCGCAATGTCGGCGCCTCGCGCTATGCCTCGCTCGGTCGCCGCAAGTGGCGCTCGCAGTATCGGCCCGATATTCGCGACAACACGCCGGCAGGGCAGGCGACGCGCGACAATCTCGCTGGTGTCGCCGATACCGAACAGCGCAAGACCAACGAGATGATCGGTGCCGAACTCGGCTACCGCTATGTCAGCTCGCCCGTCATCACCGACGAGCCCGGTGGCCCGGAGCACCTCTTCCGCGAATATCACCCGACGACATGGCCGGGCGCCCGCCTGCCGCATCTCTGGCTCGGCGACAACGATCCGGTGCAGGATCGGATCGGGGCGGGCTATACGATGCTGCGGCTCGGTGGAACGCAGATCGACACGTCAGGGATCGAAGGCGCCTTCAAGGCGAGGGGCGTGCCCTATCAGACGCTCGACATCACCTCGCAGCTTGCCCGCGATATCTACGGCTACGATCTGGTGCTTGTGCGCCCCGACATGCATGTCGTCTGGCGCGGCAAGGCGGCCCCTGATGATGCCGCCGCGCTGGCGGCCATGGTCACCGGGCACTGACGAAGATCAGTGCCGGTCATTTAGAAGGATCAGGTGCGCGCCAGAGTCTTCGAGACGACACCGGCGCAGAACACCACCTGTTCGGCGATATCCTCAAGCGTCTTCGCCTGCATCTGCGTGTCGCGCAGCGTCAGGCTGAGGCTGCCGATGATCTCGGAGCGGCCGTCGAAGACGGGGGCGGCAACGCCTGTGACGCCGGGCGTCACGTCGCCGCTGGTGCTGACCCAGCCGCGTTCGCGATGCTGGCGGAACTTCGCCTTCACCTCCGGCAGCGTGGCGCCGAAGCCTGCTTTCAGGAACTCGTCCTGGGCAAGGCCGTAATATTTCCTCAGCTGATGATCCGGGAGATGGTCGAGGATGGCGATCGAGGCGGCGCCATGCAGCAACGAACGGCGGCGGCCGCGGTCATAATTGCTGTGAACGGCTTCGGTGCCGACTTCCTGATGGACGCAGAGAACCTCGAACTTGTAGCGGCGGCAAAGCAGGGCGACGGCCTTGAAGCGGGCGGCAAGCTCTTCCATCATCGGACGGGCGGCGCGGATCAGCACGTCGCCGGTGCGGATCTTGTAATCGAGTTCGACGATGCGCGGTCCCAGCATGTAGCCGACGCCGGGAAGCGAGGTCAGCAGACCGGCATCCGTCAGGATTTTCAGATAGCGGTAGAGCGTCGAGCGGGTGTAGCCGAGCGTGTCGCAAAGCTCTTCGAAGCTCAGCGCCACCGCATCGTCACCGGCATCGAAGAGGTCGAGCAGGCCGATCAATTTCTCCGGGCTGCTCAAGCTGGCATCTCCAAACACGCGCTCGCTGAAGGGCGTCCTGCGCCAATGGCAAACCAGTCTTTCAGCAAATCGAATCCCGCCTCGGCCTCATCCCTAAGTGCTTCACTATAAAGCGATGATCGGCCCGCAGGCAACGTCCGCGCGGACCGGAGCACGACCCAAGAGCTCCGATCCGCTGGCCCTGGCCCCCAGACTAAGCCGCCGTATTCCAGCCTTCGGGGAAGAGACCGTCGCGGATTGCGCCGCCCGCATAGTATTTCCAGAGTTTGCGGACGTGGTGGCCGCGGCGGAAGGAATGGGCAAAGGATTCCATCTCCTCCTCGGTCAGCGGCTTGACCTTGCCGAGTGTCGCAGCGCGGTAGGCGGCTTCGGCATTCTCGACCAGATGGACGGCGTCGATGAAGACGCCGCGGACGGTCTCGGCGGTGACGATCTGGCCATGGGCGCGGATTTGCATCGCGTGACAATCGCCGAGCGTCTTGACGATGCCGCGGCCGCGCTCGGGCGTATCGACATGGGCAGGGTCGGAATGTACAGGAATGCCGTTGCGCCAACGGATCGCGTGGTTCTTGACCGGCAGCAGCGGCACGTCCTCGACCAGCGTGAAGACATTGGTGACGTCGTGGTGGAAATGGGCGACCGAGTTCACATCCGCGCGCGATCGATAAATCTCACAATGAAGGAAAGTTTCGGACGGTGGCTTGGAGCCTTCAGGACCGGAGACGACCTTGCCATCGAGATCGCAGACGAACAGATCCGACGGCGCGACGTCGGCGCGGCTCTTGTCCTGCGGCTGGATCAGGAACGTGTTGCCGCCGGGCAGGCGGGCGCTCACATGGCCGCTATACTCCAGGATCTTCAAGCTGTTCAGCAGGCGCGTCGCCATCGAGACGTCGTGGCGCAGCGTATTTTCCGACAGATCGGAATGCTGCTCATCCGCGTGCTTGTGAGATTTCATGACCGGTTCCTCCCGTTTTAATTAATCCCACATTATACGACTTTTTATGATCTGCAAGCCGCGCCGATCAGACTTCGATCATGACGTCGCTGTTTTCGACGACGACCTTGTAGGTCTTGATCGGGACCATGCAGGGCGGGGCGACGACCTCGCCGGTACGGATGTCGAACTGGCCGTTATGGAAGTCGCATTCGATGTGGTAGCCGTCGAGATAGCCTTCGGCCAGCGAGCCGGGACCGTGCGTACAGAGGTCGTCGGTCACGTAGAACGTGCCGTTCACGTTGTAGACGGCCAGCGTCAGATCGCCTTGCTCGACGCGGATGGCGCTATCCCAATCCACGTCATCGGTCGAACACAGTCTGATCCGGGAACCCACTTCCGACATTCGCATCTCCTCCCTTGTCTTGCGCAGCGCTTGACGAGCGTGCAATCAGCATGTAGCGTTTAAAACGAAACGATGTTCTGTATAACGGAACACGCGATAAAAATACCCGATCCGGCGTGAAGGTCAACCGCAAATCGATCGGCCGGAGGAAACAGGATTTGGCGCGGCGCTGCGGCTCGCCGCGCGGGCACTCGAGGAGGAGTAGTCATGCTCAGGAAAGAACAGAACGACCTGTTGACGCAGACCGATACCGGCACGCCGATGGGGGATATGTTCCGCTGTTATTGGATCCCGGCGCTGCTGGCCGAGGAGCTGCCGGACAACGACTGCGCGCCTGTTCGCATCAAGCTGCTCGGCGAACGCCTGCTGGCCTTCCGTGATAGCGAAGGACGCTACGGCCTGATCGACGAGTTCTGTGCCCATCGCGGCGTCTCGCTGTGGTTCGGCCGCAACGAGCAGGGCGGGCTGCGCTGCCCCTATCACGGCTGGAAATACGACAATACCGGGCAGTGCATCGAAGTGCCCTCAGAGCCGAAGGAAAGCGGCTACTGCGGCAAGATCAAACTGAAGTCCTACCCGCTGATCAAGATCGGCGACATCCTCTGGACCTATATGGGCCCTGCCGACAAGGAGCCGCCGCATCCGGAATGGGAATTCGCGCTGGTACCGGCAGAACAGACCTTCACCTCCAAGCGCTGGCAGGAATGCAACTGGCTGCAGGCGATGGAAGGCGGCATCGATTCCAGCCACGTTTCCTGGCTCCACAGCGGCAGCCTGAATTCCGACCCGCTGTTCAAGGGCGCGCGCGGCAACAAGTACAACATGTCGGATGCCCGCCCATTCTTCGAAGTGACCGACATGGACGGCGGCCTCTATATCGGCGCGCGGCGCAATGCCGAGGAGGGCCACTATTACTGGCGCATCACCCCCTGGGTCATGCCGTCCTTCACCATGGTCCCGCCGCGCGGCGACCATCCGGTTCACGGCCATTTCTGGATCCCGATCGACGATGAAAACTGCTGGGCTTGGAGCTTCGACTACCATCCGGTCCGGCCGCTGACGGCGGGAGAGCGCCAGGCGATGAAGGATGGCAAGGGCATTCACGTCGCCTATGTTCCCGGCACCTACCGTCCGGCCGCCAACAAGGACAACGACTACCTGATGGACCGCGAGGCGCAACGCAAGGGAACGACCTATTCCGGCGTCGAAGGCATCGCCATGCAGGACGCATCGCTGCAGGAAAGCATGGGTCCGATCGTCGACCGCTCCAAGGAAAACCTAGTCTCGACGGACAACGGCATCATCATGGCGCGTCACCGGCTGATGCGGGCGGCGCGCGCGCTGAAGGACAAGGGAATCACGCCCCCCGGCGTCGATCCGGCCCATCATCGTGTTCGCTCGGCTGCCATCGTGCTGCCTGCCGACAAGGCCTACACGGATATCGCCGACGAAGCGCTGACGGTGATTGCGGGCAAGGCGCAAACCAGCGTCTGACAGCAACGTCCTTCAAGGGAGAGATGCCATGCAACTCGGACTGAGCGAAAGCGCCCGCGCAACGACAGCGGAAGAAGCCCGTTTCCGGATCAACTATCCGAATTCGAAGCCTCGGAAGTCACGGATCATCGCCCTCGACCGGACCAGCCATTCGGCGCTGGACCGGCTGGCGGCGGGCTATCAGGGCGGCGATGCCCACTTCCTGCGCTATGTCGAGGCGAAGTTCGCGACGGATACGCTGAACATGCTGCCTGTTGATGCGGTGCTGGAGGAAATCTCCGGGCGGCGCACGACGCTGGCCGAAGAAATCGCCGATGCCGATGTCATAGTCATGCTGACGACGGCGGGTGCCTCGGCGGAGGCGGCCGAGATTATCGGCAATGCCTGCTTCGTGCGCAGCAAGATGACGACGGGTCTGGTCGTCAGCTCGAAGGAGGTTCCAGCGCTCGATCTGGCCCGGACGCTGACGGCGATGCGGCCGTTTGCGGCCATGCTCGTCATCTCGAACGGCGACGAATATGTGGCCGAGATGCTGAGCGCCTTGAGGGTCTGAGAATGGTTCTCGGCGTGGCGTGAGTATTTGCAGGAGCTGTGTTATGGACGATCCCTTACTCCTTGCAAAAAGACGGAAAACGCACGCCATGAATGCATCTGTGAAGGAAACGGCACGCACCAAAAAGGCCGCCCCTGCGACCCGCAACCGCCTGTCATCGGTCACCACGGCCATCCGTCTTTTGAAGGCGTTTTCGGAGGATGAGGTCGAGATCGGGGTCAGCGCGCTGGCGCAGAAATTGAAGGTGGCGAAGAGCACGGTCCATCGTCTGGCCGTGACCCTGGTGGCCGAAGGGCTGCTGGAACAGAACCCGGAAACCGAGCGCTACCGGCTCGGGATCGGTCTGTTCGGGCTCGGCACGCTGGTACGCCGCCGCATGAACCTGTCGAACGAGGCGCGTCCATACCTCTTCGACCTCAGAAAGCATACGGGCGAGACGATCATACTCGGCATCCCCACCGATACCGAAGTCATGCATGTCTACGACTTGGAGAGCCCACAGGCGGTCGGCATCAAGTCCGATCTCGGTGCGCGCAAGCCCGCCCATTGCACCGCAGTCGGACGGGCGATCTTCGCCTTCGCGCCGGAGGAGACGATCGAGCGGGTGCTCTCGGGTCCGCTCGCCAAGCGCACGTCGCACACGATCACCGATCCCGCGCGGGTGCGCGAGATCCTGGCCGAAGTCCGCCAGCGCGGCTTTGCCATCGAGGATGAGGAAAGCGAGCCCGGTATCCGGGCGATTGCCGCCCCCGTCCGGGATTCTACCGGTGCCGTCGTCGGCGCCGTCGGCGTAGCGGGGCCGTCTCTGCGGCTGTCGCTGGAGGCCATCGAAAAATTTGCGCCACCGCTGTTGGAGACGGTGGCAACGATCTCGTCCCGTCTCGGTCATGGAGCGGGTTACAGACATAGATGATGAGGAGGAACGCATGACCGTGATGACATTGAGCGGGACCGATACCAAATGGTCCTGCGCCGACGGTGACACGATCATGCGATCCGCCATTCGCGCCGGTCTCGGCTTTCCCTATGAATGCAATGTCGGCTCCTGCGGCAATTGCCGTTTCGATCTGCTCGAAGGGGAGATCGAGGAGCTCCGCGCCGACGCGCCGGGTCTGAGCGACCGTGACCGCCAGCGCGGCCGCCGTCTCGGCTGCCAGGCGCGGCCGTTGACCGACTGTCTCGTCAAGCTTCGCCTCATGCCGCAATATGAGAGCGCCCATCTGCCGGTGAAGCAGGACGCTGTGCTGACCGGCATCACCGATATCACCCACGATATCCGGGAATTCCGCTTCCGCCTCGATACGCCGACGACCTTCCTTTCCGGTCAGTATGCGCTGCTGACGCTCGATGGCGTCGAGGGCAGCCGCGCTTATTCGATGGCGAACCGGGGCGACCAGCCGGATGAGTGGCATTTCCAGGTGCGCAAGGTGCCGAATGGCGTGGCCACCTCCATGCTCTTCGACCGGCTCAAGGTCGGCGACCGCATAGGCATCGACGGTCCCTATGGCATGGCCTATCTGCGTGAGGATTCGCCGCGCGATATCATCTGTCTCGCGGGCGGCTCCGGTCTTTCGCCGATGATCTCGGTGACGCGGGCGGCGGCGGTTTCGCCAGCGCTTGCCGGGCGGCGGATCGACTTCATCTATGGCGGCCGCGAGGCGCGCGATATCTGCGGCCGGGAAATGCTGGAAGAGCTGCCGGGCTTCGGCAGCACGCTGCATTATCATCCGGTTGTTTCAGGCATGCCCGCCGAAGATGACGGCTGGGATGGCTATCGCGGCTTCGTTCATGAGGTCGCCGCCAGGCTCTTTGCCGAGCGCCTGCCCGAATGCGAGATCTATTTCGCCGGTCCGCCGATGATGGGCCAGGCGATCCAGAAAATGCTCATCGACCTCGGCGTCCCGCAGGGCCAGGTCCATTTCGACCAGTTCTACTAAGATGAAGCTCCGTCAGCTCGCATATTTCGTCAAGGTCGTCGAAGTCGGCAACATCACGCGCGCCGCCGAACAGCTGAACCTTGCCCAGACGGCGCTCGGCATCCAGATCCGCAATCTCGAGGATTCGCTGCAGATCCAGCTTCTCGACCGCCATTCGCGCGGCGTCAGCGCCACACCTGCGGGCATGCTGCTTTACGATCGGGCGCGGGAAATCCTGCAGCGGATCGAGGAGACGCGGCGCGACCTGATCTCGCTCGGCGGCGAGAAGGTGCGGGTGCGCCTCGGCGCCACGCCGTCGATCCTGAAACTAATCGGCACCGATCTTTTGGTCGCCGCCAACGAGCAGCTCCCGGGTATAGCGCTTCACGTCGTCGAGGAATTGAGCTTCGTGCTGACCGATGCGCTGGAGCGCGGCGAACTCGACTATGTGCTGGCCTATGACATCGACGACAGCCCCGGCCTCAGGCGCATCGCGCTGATGGAGGAAGATCTGCTTCTGATCTCGGCGCCCGATGGCAAGGATGCGGAGCAGGACGTCTCCTTCCGCCATGCTGTCGCCGGCGATCTGGCACTGGTGTCGAACCGCGACATCATCTGGCGGCGCGTCCATGAGACGGCGTCGCGTCTCTCCGTCGATGTCAAGATCACCTATCAGGTGCAGTCGATGGAGGCGATCAAGGCGCTGATCTCACATGGCGTGGCGCAGAGCATCATGCCCTATGGCATCGTCTCGGAGGAAATCCGCTCCGGCGAACTGGTCGCCCGGCGCATCGAGCGGCCGGATGTGAAGCTGACGCTGTTTCTCGCCCATGCCTCGCACAAGGGGCTGGCGGACGAGCGGCTGTTCCATGGCTTCATCTACAATATGGTCGAGCGTCTTGCCGCGGCGATCGGTCCCTATGCCCATCCGATCGATCGCGTCATCGAGGATTGATCAGCGATTTTCGTATGAGCTGGACAATATGATTTATCTTGGACATTTGCCCGACCGGGCCCGATGATCTCTCTCGAATGTGGAAGGGCGTTCACCGGAACTGAGAAATCCGGTGGGTGAGCGGATCGCCGATTGTCTTTGATGATCAGCAACTTGACAGGAGGATGTCAGGTTTTGATTCACGTCCGGCTGTTGGGGAGTGAGTAATCTGACATCGTCGCTTCGTTTGTCCTTCGGCTGCTGGAATTATGACCGCACGCGCGCGCTGATGGACCGCACGGTCGTGCCTGACGGTATCGATCTCGTCTATCTGAATATGCCGGTCGAAGAGACCTTCTTCCGCATGCTCCGCCACAAGGAGTTCGACATCGCCGAGATGTCGCTGTCATCCTATGTGCTCTCGCATTTCACCGAAGAGCAGCCTTTTGTCGCCATTCCGGTCTTTCCGTCGCGCTACTTCCGGCATTCGTCGATCTATGTGAATTCGACAGCCGGCATCCGCAATCCCACCGATCTGATCGGCAAGCGGGTCGGCAGTCCTGAATATCAGATGACCGCGCCGGTCTGGATCCGGGGCATTCTCTCGGACGAATACGGTGTGAAGGTCGATGACGTCACCCATTATACCGGTGGCGAAGAGCAGCCGAACCGGCCGGAAAAGCTGCCGCTCAACCTGCCGTCCTATATCAACGTCAAGCGCATCGGGCCGCAGCAGACCCTGTCGGCGATGATCCGCGAAGGCGAGATCGATGCGCTGTTCACGGCCCGCAAGCCATCGTCCTATGACGGCTGTCATGTGAAGCGGCTGTTCGAGGATTTCGTCGAGGTGGAGCGCGACTATTTCCGCAAGACCGAAATCTTCCCGATCATGCATACGATCGTCATCCGCCGCGAAATCTACGAGCGGCATCGCTGGATTGCCCAGTCTCTCTACAAGGCGTTTGCCGAGGCGCAGGCGCGCATCTATCGCGATCTCGAGGAGACGGCGGCGCTGAAGGTGATGCTTCCCTGGCTGAATGCCCATGTGGAAGAGGCTCGCCGCATCATGGGCGACGATTACTGGAGCTACGGCTTCAAGCAGAACCGCCGGACGCTCGACACGTTCCTGCGCTATTCGCATGAGCAGGGCCTGTCGAAGCGGCGGCTGCAGCCCGAAGATATCTTCGTTCCTGAGACCATGGAGAATTTCGTCATCTGATCGCTCCTGATGCAGAACGAGGTTCCGCTATGCGGAATCCGTATGGCTGCTCTGTGCTGTCAGGTCTTTCCGGATTGCCGCTGTCAAGTTATATGCAGCGCACAATAGACGGAGATGATCGAGATGACCGCTACCACTTATCGCAGCACCGGCCGTACGGACTGGGTCCGCAGCGCTTTCGGCGGTCTGTTCGAAACGATGAGCCTGGTCAGCGCCGCGCATGAATGCTCGATGGCCCGCCGCGAGCGCCGCGCGCCGAATACGGCAGCGCTCCACACGCTCAGCATCGACGAGACGGCTTTCAAGCGCACCTACAAGCGCCGCTGATTTCACACTGACTGCCTGAATCAAAAAAGGGCTGCGATCCCGGGATCGCAGCCCTTTCTCGTTTCGGATGATGGGTCAGATCAGGCCGGTCAGGATGCCGACGCCCGCGATCGTGGCGAAGCCGCCGGCGAGGCGGGTTGCCAGGAAGCCGCTGCGCTCGCCGCCGCGGCCGATGGCGAAGCCGAGTGCAAGGCCGGCCATGTGCAGGATGGCGGTCGCCATCATGAAGCCCGCAGCGTAGGTGAGGCCGGCAGCGTTTTCAGGCATTTCGGCGCCGTGGGCGTGGCCATGGAAGACGGCGAAGAGGCCGACGACGGCCATCGCTGCGGCAACCGGAGCCTTGATGTTCAAGGCAACGACGGCGCCGAGCACGATCACGGACAGCGCGATGCCGATTTCGACGAAGGGAACGTTGACGCCTGCCATGCCGAGCGCGCCGCCGAAGGCCATGACCAGCACGAAGGTTGCGGGCAGCAGCCAAGTGGCGCGGCCGCCGAGCTGGAAGGCGAGAACGCCGACCATGACCATTGCCAGGACGTGATCGAGACCGGTCATCGGATGGGCAAATCCGTGGCTGAAGCCTGCGGCCTCTCCAATCGCCGGATGGGCATAGGCTGCGGCCGGAATGGCGGCGGCGATCAAGGCAAGAAGCCCGCTCTTCAGTGATTGTCTCATGTCATTTCCCTCCTGGGTTCGGCGTTGGCGGCGTATTTCGATGGGGCAGGGTCGCCAACATGTGATGATAAAGCAAGGGGTCGTTTGCCGTAGATCCGTCCTCCGCGACGCGAAAAACAACACACCCGCATGAGATCGACGCTATGCCCTGATCGCACTGAAGTAAATTTTAATCTCTTTACACCTGCGTTAAGTTTTTTTATCGTCATTTCCATGAAAAATATAAGCTTTCGTCAGCTGAGGTCGCTTCTTGCCATCGAAACTCATGGCAAGATCGTCGAGGCTGCGAAAGTGCTCGGACTGACCGCTCCGGCCGTTACCCTGCAGCTGAAACAGCTGGAGGCGGAGGCGGGTGTTCAGCTCTTCGAGCGCATGGCCCACGGCATGTATCCGACCGAAGCGGGCAGGGCGGTTCTCTCTGCCGCCCGCGATATCGAAGACCGGCTGCAGCTGCTCGGCGACGAGATCAATGCCTTCAAGGGCGTCAAGCGCGGCCGGATCGCCGTCGGCGCCGTCTCGACCGTGCGCTATTTCGCCAGCGCCATGCAGAACGCCTTTGCCGCCGAGTTTCCCGATATCGATCTCGATCTGATCATCGACCGGCGGACGGAGACGATCGAACGGCTGAAGAACCGGACGATCGATATCGCCCTGGTCGGCCGTCCGCCGCGCGATATCTCGGTGCGTGCGGCGATCTTCGGCGAGCATTCGCTGGTCGTCGTTGCGCCCCCGCACCATCCGCTGGTCGGCCAGCACGGGATTTCCAAGGCCGATATCGCCGGCGAGCATTTCATCGTCCGCGGCTCGGGTTCCAGCACGCGGATCTGGTTCGAGCGCTTCATGGCGGAAATCCCGGGACGGGCGGCAGGGCCGAATACCGAGATGGAGCTTGTCGAGGATATCAAGCGCGCCGTCATGGCCGATACCGGGCTTGCCTTTCTGGCGGCCCACAGCGTTGCCGAGGAAGTGCAGGCGGGCAAGATCGCGATCCTCGATGTTGCCGGCCTGCCGATCCGGCGGCAGTGGTTTGCCGTCAGCCGCACGGACCGGGCGATGACCCCGGTGATGACCGCTTTCCAGGAGTTCCTGACCCGTCATAGCGGCCAGTTCCTCCCGGAAGCGCTGCCATCCTGAGGTTTACGCCTTCAGGAAATCGATCACCCGAGCATTGGTGTTTTCGGCCGTCAGCTGCGGCACCGGGATATCCCAGTAATCCGAGCCCGGAATGCATTCCTGCAGGTAGCGGGCGGCCGATGTCGCGTGCGAGAAGTCGGCACCGGGGATGATCAGCGTCTTGATATCCAGGCGGACGAGATCCTCCGGTTCGGCACCCGGCGAGGTGTCGCGGTCGATGAGGCCGCGCGGCATGCCCGCTACGATCGCCTTGTAGGCATCGACATCGAGCTTGGCATAGTGCTTGGCGAATTCCGCGTCATGACGCAGCACCGAGATCCAGGGGCCGCCGCGCGGATCGGCGCCGAAGGCCTTGTTGCTTTCCTTCGACAGCGCAACGACGGCTTCAAGGCCGTTCTGCTGAACGAAGGCCAGATGTTCGGCGAAGCGCTGATGCCCGGTCATGCGGTAGCGGGCGCCGCCGACGGGCCAGAACAACACCATCTTGTCGACACGCTCAGGCGCCTGCGTCGCCATCGCCATCGCCACGCTGCAACCCATGCAGCCGCCCATGATATGGGCCTTGTCGATGCCGAGATGGTCGAGCAGGCCGGTCGCCTGCTTGACATAGTCGCGCCAGGTGACGCGCTCGACGCGGCCGCCCGACTGGCCGGTCTCGCGCCGGTCGAAGACGATGCAGGTGAAATGCGAGGGCAGGTGCTCCAGAAACTGGGTCACTACGTAAATGCCTTGCGTGCGCCATTTCTCGACCGTCGCGTCGAAGCCGCCGGGCGAGAACATCAAGAGCGGCGGTCCGCTGCCGATGATCTCGTAGCGCGTGCTGATGCCGTCGATGACTGCGGTTGCCATGAATTCCACCCCCGTTTCTGTCTTACAGACCTTCGCAGCCGAGCTTGCGAAGGCTTTCGTCGACCCAGAGTTTCGGATCGAGCTTGCCGGCCATGGTGTTGGCCACGGTTCTGGCTTCCGCTTCGTTCTTGGCTTTGGCCTGCGTATAGATTTCCTCGGTGATGCCGTAGGGCACGCAGAGCAGGCCGTCGTCATCGCCGATGACGAGGTCGCCGGGATTGATCACCATGCCGCCGAAGGCGATCGGCACGTTGATCTCGCCCGGGCCATCCTTGTAGGGGCCGCGATGGGTGATGCCGGCGGCAAAGACCGGGAAGGTCCCGGCCTTGATCCATCCGTAGTCGCGCACCGCGCCGTTGATGACGACGCCCGTGACGCCGATCTTCATGGCGTGCGACAGCATCATCTCGCCAACAAGCGCATTGGTGAGATCGCCGCCGGCATCGACGACGATGACGTCGCCGGGGCCGGCCATCAGCAGCGCCTTGTGGATCATCAGATTGTCGCCGGGCCGCGTCTTCACGGTGAAGGCCGCACCCGACATCTGGCCGGAGGCGTGCATCGGGCGAAGACCGGGGCCACCCGCCGTCATGCGCGACATCACATCGCTGACATTGGCGACCGGGATGGTCCGGAACTTCTCGATGGTCTCCGCATCGACCTTCCGGGTGCGCTCGGCAATTCTGAAACCGATGGTCATGAGGCTCTCCTTATTCCCAGGGCATCAGGGATGCGTGGATGACATCGGGCACGCCCTTGCCGCCGACCGACTCTATGGCAAGCGCCGCGTCCTTCAGGCCGAACTTGTGGGTGGTGATCTTTTCCAGCGGGAAGCGGTTGGAGGCGATCTGCTCGAGTGCCAGTTCGCAGGCCCGGTAGCTGTGGCCGCGGGCGCTCTTGATGGTGATCGCCTTGGTGGTGACCTTCTCCAGCGGGAAGTTCGGGAATTCCTTCATCTCGCCCTGGACGAGGATGGTACCTGCCTTTCTGACCAAGGCTTCAACGCCGAGCAGGATCGGGATGGTGCCGGCGCCTGCCGTACAGTCGAGCGAGATATCGACACCCTTGCCCCCGGTGATTTCCATGATGCGGGCGAGCGGATCTTCCTTCTGGACGTCGATGACGTAGTCGGCGCCGAGCTGCTTGGCGACTTCGAGGCGCGCCGTGTCCTTGGTCGTCCCGGTGACGATGATCAGCGAGGCGCCGGCCTGCTTGCAGATCACCGTCTGGGACAGGCCCTGCTGGCCCGGTCCCTGGATGAGGACGGTCGAGTTATAGCCGACATTGCTGTCGAACAGCGACCATTCCACGCCGTTCGCCATCGGGGTGACCAGACCGGCAAGCTCCGGCGTTACGCCCTTGGGCACGCGGTGGACGACGGCATTCCAGGGAAGATAGACATATTGCGCGAAGCCGCCCCAGAGATGCGGTGCGCGCTCGGCCGAGGTGTAGCCGTAGCGGATGCTTTCGGGGTTGTTGCGCCAGTCGGTGTTTTCGCAATGGCGGTACTGGCCCTGATGGCACCACTGGCACTTGCCGCACATGACATAGTGCTCGACGAAGACGAGGTCGCCTTCCTTGAAGCCCTTGCGGCGGGTGAACTCGCGGCCGGCCTTGGCGATGTAGCCGATATTCTCATGGCCCATGATCGTCGGGGCATTGTTCGGCGGCGTCTTGAACAGCTTGACGTCGGTGCCGCAGATGCCGGCCACTTCCATCTTCAGAAGGGCGGCGTCTTCAGGCACGTCGGGCATCGGAAATTCGCGGAAATCCATGATGCTCGGTCCGGTGCGGACCGCGGCGAGAACCTTCTCAGTCATGCTTCACTCCCTTGGATCGGACGATCGACCGGCGGCTCAGATGCCGCGCGGATGGTCCGCAGTTTCGACAAACCATTTTGACAACCGGCGCCGGCGCGCCCTATGCTGCGTTCAGAGAGACGCCCGTTCGGCGCCACAAAACCCAGCCGGAAACCATGCTGAAGACCGCAAGCCGCAACGCCGGAAAGATCGATGCCGTCCGCCGCATCAAGGACTGGACGCGCGAGCGTTTCAGCCTCGGCGACGACGTCGCGGTCATGGTGGCGGAAGTCGCCTGCGGCCTGCCGGGCTGTCCGCCGATCGAAACGATCGTGACCTTCTGGACGGCGCCGGACGTGCGGCATGCCTTCAAGGCATTCAAGCCGGTTGCCGAGGTGACGATCGAAGACCTGCCGCCCTACTGGATGAAGAATTCCATCATCACCGAAAGCGGCGATCTTTCCTGCTGCTGAGCTTGCCGCCCTCATAGCGGCAGGCCCGGGCGGCCGCGGCGCGACAGCTGGGCGTCGAGGCGCGGATAGACGTGGCGGGCGTTGCCCTCGAAAATCTTGTAGCGGGTCATTTCGTCGAGATCGCCAAGCTGGTCGATATAGCGCTTGGTATCGTCGTAGTGATGGCCGGTTTCCGGATCGATGCCCTTGACGGCGCCGAGCATCTCGGAGGCGAAGAGGATGTTGTCGACCGGGATCACCTTCTGCATCAGCTCGATGCCCGGATAGTGATAGACGCAGGTGTCGAAGAAGACGTTTTTCAGCAGATGCTCCGTCAGCAGCGGCTTCTTCATTTCTTGCGCCAGACCGCGATAGCGCCCCCAGTGGAATGGCACCGCGCCGCCGCCATGCGGGATGACGAATTTCAGTGTCGGAAAATCCTTGAACAGATCACCCTGCAGCAGCTGCATGAAGGCCGTCGTGTCGCCGTTGATATAATGGGCACCGGTGTGGTGGAAGCAGGCATTGCAGGATGAGGAGACATGGATCATGGCGGGCACGTCGAGATCGCAGAGCGTCTCGTATAGCGGGTACCACTGCCTGTCGGTCAGCGGCGGGTCGGTCCAGTAGCCGCCTGATGGATCCGGGTTAAGGTTGACGCCGACGAAGTCGAGTTCTTCCACGATGCGCTTCAGCTCGGGAATGCAGTTCTTCGGCGGGGCGCCCGGATGCTGCGGCAGCTGGCCGACGGCGGCGAAATTGTCGGGAAGCAGCTTGCAGATACGATGGATCAGGTCGTTGGACATCGACGACCATTGCATGCTCACCGCCTCGGTGCCGACGTGATGAGCCATGCCGGCGGCGCGCGGCGAAAAGATCGTCAGGTCGCTGCCGCGTTCCTGCTGGAACTTCAGCTGCGGGGCGACGGATTCACGCAGCATGTCGTCGGAGATGCCGAGATCGGTGCTGGTCGGCCGTCGCATGGCGTCGGCGAGACCGGCAAGCTGCTTGTCGCGGAACTGGTGAAGCGCCTGCGGCTCGGTGGTGTAATGTCCGTGAATGTCGATGATCATGGGGCAATCCTCCTTGCGCCAGGGGCGATGATCCGGCGTCCTCAGATGCGGACGAACAGTTCATCGACCTCGTAGCGCCGTGGCGTGATCCGCTGGTCGGCGGAATAATCGAAAGCAAGCTGCAGCGAGCGGCGGTTTTCCTCGAGGCCATAGGCCGGCGGCGGTGTCGCGCCATCCTCGGCGATCGAGATGCGCCGGGCCTCCTCGAACAATTCCATCAGTTCTCCCGCCAGCCAGCTGTGTTCGGCAAGCAGATCGTTGCGGACCGTCAGGACGTGGTTGATGGGTACGATGCCGGTGCGGGCGATCCACGCTTCGGCGGCCTTGTCGCCATCGGGAACGACGGTGCGGATGCCGGAGGGATCGACGGTGCGTTCGCCCATGATCGCCGAGAGCTCACCCGCCATCATCAGGTCGCGCAGGCCTGTCGGCTTGGTGTTGCGCAGGGTATTCCCGGGGTCGGTATATTCGCTGAGATGGGCGTCCTCCATCGTCAGCCAGGTGATACTATTCAGATCGACGCCGTAGTCGTCCTTGACGATGCCGCGGACCCATACGCCGGAGGTCTGGGCATAGGCGCGCACGCCGACCGTCGTGCCGTTGAGGTCCTTCGGCTCGCGGATGCTGGAACCGGTGGGACAGACGAGATTGGCGTGGGGCAGGCGGCTCCAGAGGGGAATGGCGATGCCGGTTAGCGGCTTGCGGTAATGGTGCGCCAGAAGATGGGTGACGACGGCCAGTTCCGAAACGTCGAGCTCATCGCCACGCACCATGGCGCGGAACCCCTTGGGCAGCGGTTCGTAGTCGCGGAAATCGAAATCGATACGCGTGGACGAGACGCGGCCATCGACGAGCGGTTTGACGTGTGCGTGTTTTCCCAGCGCCGTGCGCAGAAGCAGTTTATCCGCCATCGAACCCTCCCGGATCGATTGTTCCTTTATGTGGAACGATGTTCTGATTTAAAATAATACCGCGAAATGCCCGCCGGTCAATTCCGGTTCGGGCGATTTTTCAGATGGGTGCTTTCAGGCGTAACCGCGAAGGCTCAGCAGGTAGTAGCCGGCTGCTGCTGTGGCGAGGATCGGGTAGGGGCCGATCTTGGTGAAGAGCAGCAGGCCAATTGCAGCCGCAACGGTGCCTGCTTCGATCCAGTTCAGATGCGCCGATTGGGCGACGGTGTAGCCGCCGGCGAAGATCAGCCCGGCGGCAACCGGTGCCAGGCCGCGTTCGGCGGCGATGATCCAGGGCGAGGCGCGGTGCTTGTGCCAGATGCTGCCGCAGACGCAGACGAGCAGCGAGGAGGGCAGGAAGATCGCCAGCGTCGCGACCAGCGCGCCGGTGAGGCCGTCGAGGTGCCAGCCGATCAGGGCGAGAATCAGGGTGCCGGGTCCAGGGGCGGCGCGGGATATGGCATAGAAATCGGTGAAGGCGCGCGGGGTCAGCATGCCGAGCACGTCGACCGTCTGGTGCTGCAGTCCGGCGATGATCGACTGGCCGCCGCCGAAGGAGACGAGCGACAAGGGTATGCAGAGCAGCACGAGATTGAGGAGCTTGGCGTCATCCATTTTTCTTCTCCTTGACGAAGAAGGCGGCGAGGATGCTCAGTGGAATGCTGACGGCAACGACAGGCACCAGCGGCCAGCGCAGCACGCCGACGGTGACGAAGACGGCGACGGCGATGAGGATCGGCACGGCGTGCCTGCGCAGCCGCTTGCCTGTTTTGATGCCCATGGTCAGCGACGAGGCGATGCCGACGCAGGCAAGTCCGCGCAGCACGGTATGGGCCGCCTCGTAGCCGTTTATCTGTTCATAGAAGAAACTCATGATCAGGATGACGGTGAAGGCGGGCGCCAGCATGCCCGTGAAGGCAAGCACCGCGCCCGTCCAGCCGCGCAGCTTCAGGCCGATATAGACGGCGAGATTGACCGGATTGGCGCCGGGCAGGATCTGGGCGATGGTCAGCGTCTTCAGGAAATTGTCCTCGTCCAGCCAGCCGCGGCGCTCGACGATCTCGCGATGGGTCCAGCCGGAGACGCCGCCACCGAAGGACGAGGCGCCCAAGCGCAGGAACGAGATCAGCAGATCGGAGAGAGGCACCTTCTCCTTTTCGCGCAGATGAGCTTCTACCGGCTTGTCCAAATCGGCCTCCCTTGAATGGCTGCCCTGTCCGGAATCCCGGGTGGCGGCATTCAAGGATGCGCCGTGCCATCGGGCGAAGTCCACGCCATTTCGGCTTAGCCGCACAGTAAGGAAAACTTACCGTCAGCGGCGTTCGCCGGTGGTTTTCACAGCAGGATGAGGCTTTTAGGCTGGCAAAAAGACGCGGTATCCGCAGCTCGTGCTGCTCAGCAGAAAATCGCTACACGAAGCCTTTTGTTGCCGTTGCAATATGTGAAAATCGACCGTATTCTCGAATAAAACCGTTTTTAAACAATGGCTTAAATTGTGTTCCGCTAAACGGAACGCTGTACCCCTCTACGGAATGCCTATTGCCAGCCCGCAAGAAAAGTGATGGACTAAGCATAAATTTTTGCTTTGGACAAAGTTTCGGCCAGGGGTCCTAATGATCCTCAGAGGCCGGGTCTTTAAGGCGCCGGGTGAGGATAAACCGCACTCTGGGGGAGTGTGCGGCGGAGCAGCGGAGATCTTTCGGTCGCCGCTGACGGGAGGAGTAAAGCTGCAATGATTGAGACTATGTTCGGGGCGCTGTTCAACCTCGTTAGCTCGCCCCATATCATGGGCCTGATGCTGATCGCCGTGGTCTTCGGACTGCTGGTCGGTGTCACCCCCGGGATCGGCGGCAAGCTGTCGATCGCGATGGCCATCCCCTTCGTCTACGGCATGGATATGGTGGCGGGCGCGGTGTTCCTGCTGACTATGCATGCCGTCAACGGCACCAGCGGCCAGATATCCAGCATCATGTTCGGCATCCCCGGCGACGGCGATGATGCGGCAACGACGCTGGACGGCTATCCCCTTGCAAAACAGGGGCAGGCGGCGAGGGCACTCGGCGCCAGTATCACGGCATCGGGTGTCGGCGGCATCATCGGCGCCGTGGTCTTCGCGATCATGATCCCGATCCTCGAACCCGTCATCCTGATGTTCAGCCCGGCGGAATTCTTCCTGATCGCGCTGCTCGGCATCAGCTTCATCGCCTTCCTTTCGAGCGGCAGCCGCATCGTCAAGGGCCTGATCGTCGGCTTCTACGGCCTGATGCTGTCGACCGTCGGCATGGACCCGATCACCGGCACGCCCCGCTATTCCGGCGACTTCCTGTTCCTATGGGACGGCGTCAGCCTGGTGACCGCCGTGCTTGCGATGTTCGCCGTGCCGGAAATGATCTCGCTCAGCACCAAGGGCGGCTCGATCTCGGCGGTGCCGATGGATACGGGCTTCTCCTATCGCCAGTTGCTGTCCGGCGTTCGTGAAGTGCCGCGCCACTGGTGGCTGGTGCTCAGAACCTCCGTCATCGGCGCGATCATCGGCATGATCCCGGGTCTCGGCGGCTCGACGGCGGCCTGGCTCTGCTACGGTCACGCCGTCCAGAGCTCCAAGCATCCGGAACGTTTCGGCAAGGGTGCGATTGAAGGCGTCATCGCGCCGGAGACCGCCAGCAACGGCAAGGAAGGCGGCTCGCTGCTCCCGACCCTGTTCTTCGGCATCCCAGGTTCATCCGGCATGGCCGTCCTGCTCGGCGCCTTCCTGATCCTCGGCATCCAGCCGGGTGCGCTGATGGTGACCAAGCATCTCGACCTCGTCTGGACGCTGATCTGGGCTCTGGTCGTCGGCAACCTCATCGCCGTGGCGATCCTGCTCGTCATCTGTCGCTGGGTCGCGGTTCTGACCTTCGTCAATGGCCGCATGCTGGTGCCGTTCATCCTGGTCTTCGTGACGCTCGGCTGCTTCGTCAGCGACTTCCAGTGGCAGAACCTGATCGTCCTCGTGGTGTTCAGTGCCATCGGTTACGGCTTCCTGCGTGCCGACTGGCCGCGTGCGCCCTTCGTCATCGGCCTTGTGCTCGGCGGCAAGGCGGAAGCCTCGCTTAATCAGGCACTGCAGCTTTGGGGCTACAGCTTCTTCCTGCGGCCGCTGTCGCTGGTGCTGATCGCGATGATCGTCTCGCTGATGGCCTACGCCTTCTACCGCAACTTCCGCCCGGCGGCCCGCCGGCGCAACCTGGAGGTCAGCCCATGACCTTGAAGACCATCAGCTTCAGCACTGCGCTGACCTTCGTGATGCTCGCGATCTTTACCACCATGGTGGCGCTGTCGTTCGATTACCCGGCAAAGGCACGCTTTATGCCGCTGGTCGTCGGCATCCCCGGAATCCTGCTCTGTCTGGTACAGCTCGGCCTCGATCTCTTCCGCTCGCCCTCGGCACCGGCCGCGGCCTCGCTCGGACAGCAGATCGCTGCGGCCAGCGCCCCGGAGAGCGGTCAGCAGGAAGAGGAACTGCCGGAGTTCGGCCCGCACACGGCGCGGCAGGAAGCCATCATGTGGGTTTACCTCGTCAGCTTCGTCACCGGCATCATCCTGTTCGGCTTCTACGTCAGCGTACCGATCATGCTGCTGACGTTCCTGCGCAGGCAGGGCGAGGCAAGCTGGAAGTTCGCGCTGGCACTGGCGATCGCCGCAACGCTCGCTCTCTACCTGATGTTCGGACGCCTGCTCGGTATCGAGCTCCATCCGGGCTTCGTGACCCGCTGGGCGATGCACGCTTTCGGATTTGGCGCGGTCTAGCAGGGTCCGGATTGCGGGGATTTTGAGAATGCGACCGGCAAGGCCGTTCGCGCACGAGGAAGACATGCCGGGCCGCGATTGCCGAGGAGATGGGTCGCGGACGGTTCAGACACAGTACGCATAAACGACGTCATAACGCTCACTGGGAGGGAAGCATATGAACATCAACTCAATCCGCATGGCAGCGATTGGCCTGGGCGCCGGCCTGGCGCTGGTCACGGGATCGGCCTTCGCACAGGAAGGCCCTGACTTCTTCAACGGCAAGACGGTCAACTATATCGTCGCCACCGCGCCTGGCGGCGGCTACGACACCAACGGCCGCCTGGTCGCGCAGTTCATGCAGAAGCATCTGCCGGGCTCGACCTTCGTGGTCCAGAACATGCCGGGTGCAGGCCACCTGATCGGCGCCAACTTTATCTATGCGTCCGATCCTGACGGCCTGACCTTCGGCACCTTCAATACCGGCCTGATCTACGGCCAGCTCGCAGGTAACCCCGGCATCAAGTTCGATCTCGCCCAGATGTCCTGGATCGGCAAGGTGTCGTCGGACCCGCGCGTTATCGTCGTCTCCAAGGACTCAGGCATCAACAGCTACGAGGATCTCGCTAATCTGAAGGAGCCGATCAAGTTTGCGTCTGCGGGCGTCGGCTCGGCTTCGACGATCGAGACGACCATGCTGGTCAAGGCGCTCGGCCTGAAGATCGAGGTCGTCTCCGGCTATAACGGCAGTGACGACCAGCTCGCCATGCGCCGCGGCGAAGTGCAGGGCATCATCGGCTCGCGCTCGACATTCCAGCCCTTCGTCGATGCCGGTAACGGCAAGCTGATCGCCCAGATCGGGGGTTCGGAAACCGACATCCCGCAGCTCGCCTCGCTCGTCAACAATGACGATGCCAAGCGCGTTATCGCGCTGGTGGAATCGCAGAGCGACATCTCCCGCCTCACCGCAGGTCCGTCCGACATTCCGGCCGACCGGCTGAAGGCGCTGCGCGATGCCTATCAGGCTGCCACGTCTGATCCGGAATTCCTCGCCAAGGCCAAGGAGATCGGCGTTCCCGTCGATCCGAAGATCGGCGACGACGTCGGCAGCCTCGTCAAGGGCGCCATGAACCAGACGCCTGAAGTCGTCAGCTTCCTGAAGGAGTCGCTCAAGGAGGACTGATCGTCTCTTGAGCGAATGGCCGGGCGGCAGTTCCGCCGCCCGCCTCTTTTCAATGCGGTCTCGGGAAGGCAGGCACAGCATGGATAACAAGGTGACGAACGCCGCGCTGGACAAGGCGGCGCAGAAGGAAGGCGTACCCTCTGCATGGCAGTCGGATGTCATTGCTGATCTGATCAAGCAATACGGCTTTCCGTTCATCACGCTCAATCCGGGCGCCAGCTATCGCGGCCTGCATGACTCGCTGGTCAATCACAACGGCAACAATCCGCCGATGCTGATCTGCCAGCACGAGAAGATCGCCGTGCAGATCGCCCACGGCTACGCCAAGGTGACGGGCGAGCCGCTGGCCGTCATCGTCCACAATGTCGTTGGCCTTTTACATTCCACCATGGGCGTCTATTACGCCTACACCGACCGCGCTCCGGTCTTCCTCATCGGCGCCACCGGCCCGATGGACGAGGGCAAGCGCCGTCCGCGCGTTGATTGGGCGCATACCGCCAATGTGCAGGGCAACCAGGTCCGCGACTACGTGAAATGGGATTATCAGCCGGGCGGCATAGACGGCGTGGTCGATAGCTTCGCCCGCGCTTATTCGATCATGATGACCGAGCCGCGCGGCCCGATCTACATGTGTTACGACGCCGGGCTGCAGGAAGCGCCGCTGGAGGAGCCGATCGCGCTGCCTTCGCCGAAATCCGCCAAGGTGCCGAGCCGCATCGCACCGGATCCGAAGGCGCTCGAGGAAGCCGCCGATCGTCTGGTTTCCGCCGAATGGCCGGTGCTCGTGCCGCAGTTCGTCGGCCGCGACAAGAATGGCTGTAGCGATATGGTCGGACTTGCCGAAGCGCTCGGCGCGCCTGTCGTCGATACGCAGTGGCGCCTGAACTTCCCGACCGAACATCCGCTCGACATGCGCATGAGCAAGGACGTCTTCAAACAGGCAGACCTGATCACGCTGCTCGACTGCCGCGACTGGGAGCGCCCGACGCATGTCAACGACCGTATCAACCGCACGCTGAAGCCGCTGTTCTCGAAAGGCTGCGACTGGCTGGATATCGGCTTTGCTGACATCGAGATTTCCAAGTGGGCGACGGACTACCAGCGCTTCCCGGAGACCGCGCAGCGCGTGCTTGCCGATACGGCGCTTGCCATCCCGGCGCTGACGACGCTGATCAAGGATCGCGTCAAGGATAATGGCGCCCTTGCGAAGCGGATCGCCGAGCGCGCCGCCGCCGTCGGCGAAATGCACAAGGCACAGCGCGCCAAATGGCGCGAAGAGTCCCGCGACGGCTGGGATTCCAAGCCGGTATCGCTCGGCCGTCTGGCGACCGAAGTCTGGGACAAGATCCGGCATGAAGACTGGGTGCTGACCACCAATGCCTTCGAAGACTGGGCGCTAAAACTCTGGGATTTCGACAAGCCCTACCGCTGGCCGGGCAAGGCGCTCGGCACTGGCACGCAGATCGGCATGGCGACCGGCATTGCGCTTGCCCACAAGGGCACCGGCCGTCTCGTGGTCGACTGCCAGACGGATGGCGACCTGATGTTCGACGTCGGGGCGCTGTGGTTCGCGGCCAAGCACAAGGTGCCGTTCCTCTGCGTCATGCACAACAACCGCGCCTACTACAACGACTGGGACCATCAGATCACCGTGGCCCGCCAACGCGGTACCCCCGTCGAGCGCGCCCATATCGGCATGGATCTCTTCGATCCGGCACCCGATTTCGCGACACTCGCCCGCGGTCTTGGCTGGTATGCCGAGGGCGCGATCGAGGACGCCGATGATATCGGTGCCGCGCTTGAGCGGGCGATCGCCCAGGTCAAGAACGGCATTCCGGCGCTGATCGACGTTGTGACACAGCACGAAGGATAAGCGCCTCGGCGCAGCAGGCATTTGGGAGACAGGCATGAAGGTAGCAGTGGTCGGTACGGGAGAGATGGGGCTTGCGATGGCAGGTCACATGCTCGACGGCGGGCATGAGGTTTCCGGCTTCGACGTCAATGCCGAACGGCTTGCCGCGGCTGCCGAGAAGGGCATCAAACCGGCTGGCGATCTCGCCGAACTCTCCGAAGCCGAGGTGTTCATCCTCGTTGTTGCCACCGATCAGCAGGTCATCGATGTCTGCGAAGCGCTTTCGGCAAGTGCTGCGAAGGGATCGATCATCGCTGTGGCGGCGACGATCAGCCCGGAGACGATGCAGAAGCTTGGTCCCAAGCTGAGAGAAAAGGGCATCGGTCTTGTCGATGCGCCTGTCGTCTATGGCGCATCGGGTGCGCGCTCCGGCACGCTGCTTTCGCTCTGCGGCGGCAGCGAGGAGGATGTCGAACGCATCCGCCCGGTGATGATGTGCTATAGCCGCGAGGTTATCCGCGTCGGGCCGCTGGGCTCCGGCCAGATCGCCAAGTCATGCAACAATCTGCTGCACTGGGTCCATTGCGTCGCCAATTTCGAGACGCTGCTAATCGCCAAGCGCTACGGTATCGACGCCCAGCGCATGCGCGAAATCCTGCTGCTCTGCCCCGGCACCAACGGCACGCTCGCCCGCTGGGATTCGACGCGCTTCACCTGGCAGGAAAAGGACATGGATGTGACGCTGGAGCTCGCGCAGAAGGCGGGGCTGATGCTGCCGCTCGCCGGCCAGGTGGACCAGATCATCAAGTCGCTGAAAGCCGATGACGTGAAGGGCCTGCTTTATGGCGAGGAAGCGAGCTACCTCGGCAAGACCGTCAGGGCGATGACACCAGCCGAAGGGGGCGTAGCCTGAGGTCTGCCGTCCAGGAATTCGCGCCCGCGCATGCGCCCGGAGCCCCCTCTGGAAATGTGCTGAACCGCCGCTCCGTCATCTGACGGCTCCAGTGGTGAAACCGAAACAAGACATCGAGAGTGAGATTATGTCCGTCAGTGAAAATCCAGCCGTCGCCGATCCCGTTGCCGTCAAGGATCCCGGCAATTCGAAATTCCTGGTCGATCCCTATGGCGACTGGTCGAAGGGCGAGGGGATCCCAATTCATTTCGATCTCGGCCACGACCTCTTGGCGCTCGAAACCGGCACCTGGGACCGCTACGACGCCCGCGGCTGCTTCGCGCATACACAGGGTATGGGCGACTTCATGGCGAACTATGTCATCGAGGTACTGCCGGGTAAGAAGACGCGGCCGGTGAAGCACCTCTACGAGGCCTTCTTCTATGTGCTGTCAGGCTACGGCTCGACGACCGTCTGGCTGCCCAACGGCGAGACCCGGACCTTCGAATGGGGTCCGAAGGCGCTGTTCGCGATCCCGCTGAACTGCCAGTACCAGTTCCACAACGGCTCCGGCCAGGAAACGGTGCGGCTCTCCTGCACCAACCACGCGCCGCTGACGATCAACCTCTACCACAACCTGAAATTCGTCTTCGAAAACGACTTCGACTTCGACGACCGCGTCGGCGGCTCGAAGCATTTCGAGGGTGAAGGCGTGCTCTACAGCTACGGCGCGGAATCCGCCCGCAAGGTGCAGAACGTCTGGGAAACCAATTTCGTCCACGATCTGACGAGCTTCAAGCTTTACGAGTTCGACGGCCGCGGCAAGGGCTCGCTGAACGTCAACTTCGTGCTCGCCGATGGCACCATGCACTCGCATGTCTCGCAGATGCCGGTCGGACGCTACAAGAAGGCGCATCGCCATGCGGCGGGCACGCACGTCCATGCGGTGGACGGCGAGGGTTATTCGCTGATGTGGTACGAAGGGGAATCCGAGTTCAAGGAAATCCCGTGGCGCCACGGCTACATGTATACGCCGCCCTTCTGGATGTACCACCAGCACTTCAACACCTGTGATCAGCCGGCACGCTACGTTGCCTGCTCGCTCGGCAGCCGCCGATATCCCTTCATCTCGCTGCGCCGCAAGAGCGCGGAAGGTGGCGGTGCCACTTCGGTCAAGGATGGTGGCCGCCAGATCGAGTACGAGGATCAGGATCCGCGCGTCCATCGCAAGTTCCTAGAGGAACTGCAGAAGACGGGCGTACCCTCGGCCATGGGTGACATCTTCGACGAGGCGGCTATCATGGCGCTCGACAAGGAAAGCCTCACCGGCGTCATCAAGACGCCGATCCTCGCCGGTCCGGCCAGCTGATCAGAGGCGCGCCGGCGGCAGGTCCGCCGGCCTCCTCGCGCAGGCATGCACAGGGAATAGAGTAAGTGCACGATCTCGATTTCGATCACGAACATGGCGATCTCTCGGACGACGAGCGCCGGGCGATTTCCGACTGGCTGTGGCAGCAGGAAACCGTCGAGCTTCTGACCGTCGGCATCGATATCGGCAGTTCGACCTCGCATCTGCTTTTCGCCCGCGTCGTCATGCGCCGCGAGACGGAAGAGCTCTCCAGCCGTTTCCAGGTGATCGACCGTCAGGTGGTCTGGCGCTCGCCGATCCTGCTGACGCCGTTTCTGCCTGACGGCACGATCGATGCGCATGAACTCCGGCACTTCTTCGCCCATTGCTATGAGGATGCAGGCTACAAGCGCAGCCATATTGATACCGGCGCGGTGATCCTCACCGGCGAGGCGATCAAGAAGAAGAATGCGCGGGCGATCGACGAGATATTCGCCAGCGAATCCGGCCGCTTCGTTTGCGCCACGGCGGGGCACAAGCTCGAATGCATGCTGGCGGCCCATGGCTCCGGTGCCACGGAACTGTCGAAGAAGCGCAATGCCTGCGGGCTGCATGTCGATATCGGTGGCGGTACGACGAAGCTGGCGCTGATCAGCAAGGGCGAGATCATCGACGTCGCAGCCTTCGCCGTCGGCGGGCGTCTGATAGCGCAGGACAAGTCAGGCGCCTGGACCCGTGTCGATGAATCGGCGTCGATCGTTGCGGCCGAACTCGGGCTTGCGACCGATCCGGAAACGCTTGCGAAGCCTGAGGTAAGGCTGGCGATCGCCAAGAGATTGGCGGCCGCTGCCGTCGACCAGATCCTCGGCGCGCCACTCGATGCGCTCGGCGAAAAGCTGCTGCTCACCGAGCCGCTCGATCGCAGCTTCCGGCCTGACTACGTGACCTTCTCCGGCGGTGTTTCGGAGTATATTTTCGAATACGAAACCGCCGACCACGGCGATATCGCCCAGATGCTGGCGAAGGAGTTGATCGCGCAGCTGACGCCGCGGCTTGAGGTGCCGATCGTCGATGCCGGGCAGCGTATCCGCGCAACCGTCATCGGCGCCTCGCAGTTTACCGTGCAGGTCAGCGGCAAGACGATGTACCGCACCGGCGATCGCGGCCTGCCGTCGCACAATATTCCGGTCGTCCATCTCGGCCATGCGGTGCCTGAGCATGTCGATGCCGAAGCGATCGCCAAGGCTTTTGCCGCCGGGGCGGAGCGGCGGGACAGCATGATTGCCGCGCCGCTGGCGCTGGCCTTCACCTTCACCGGTCTGCCTGACTATCCGCGGCTCCTGGAGCTCGCCAAGGCGATCAAGATGTTTGCGGCGCCCGAGGGGCATCGCGACGAATTGCTGGTGCTGGTCATCGACGGCGATATCGGGCTGACGCTGGGCCGTATCCTCGACCGTGAGCTGAAGATCGGGCCGCAGCTGATCTCGATCGATGGTGTGCAGCTGAAGGAACTGGATTTCGTCGATCTCGGCGAATTCATCAATCCGCCGGGCGTCGTGCCCGTCGTGATCAAGTCGCTGTTGTTTTCGTAACGGATTGTCCGACGGCCTTGATTTGAGGGGCGGGCGGATGTACGTTGAGTTTAAATTGGAACGATGTTCTATATAGAAGAACATCCGATTGGGAGGAGAAACCCATGCATCAGGATCCCCTTGGCGGCGGCACAGGCACGCACTGGCACGAGCCGGCCGGTACGAAGAAGGCAGGCTTCGGCGAGTTCAAGAAGCAGCCGACGCCCTATGACCAGTTCATGGAAGAAGAGGGCATTCCTGTTTTCCGCGATCTCGGCATTTCCAACGTCAAGAACCTGCCGCTGAAGCCCTGGAAGCGCACCGGCGGCCGCGGCAGCTATATCCAGCTTTACGGCACCGAGACCAAGTGGGGCTGTCACCTCGTCGAGGTGCCCGCCGCCGGCGAGCTCAATCCGGAAAAGCACATGTACGAGGAAATCTACCTCGTCGTGGAAGGCCGCGGCTCGACCGAAGTGTGGCTCGAGGGCGAGGGCAAGAAGCATGTGTTCGAATGGCAGGAAGGATCGATGTTCTCGATCCCGATGAACGCCTGGCACCGCATCGTCAACGCCACCAACAGCCCGGCGCTGCTGCTTGGCGGCACGACGGCGCCCGTCGTCGTCAACGCCATCCAGAATTTCGATGCCGTCTACAACAATCCGTTCGTTTTCCGCGACCGCTTCTCGGGCGCCGACGACTTCTACAAGTATCGCGAGGAGATCGAGCCGGATCCGGTGCGCGGCCTTGCCATGCGCCGCACCAACTTCCTGCCGGATGCGGTGAACTGCGACCTGCCGCTCGATAACCGCCGCTCGGTCGGCTATCGCCGCGTCGAGCCGTTCATGACCAACAACAATTTCTACTACTGGATCGGCCAGCACGAGAACGGCCGCTATTCCAAGGCGCATGCCCATACGTCAGCGGCAATTCTGATCTGCCTGAAAGGCGAGGGCTATACCTATACATGGCCGGAAGAATGCGGCGTCAATCCTTGGGAAAACGGCCATGCCGACCGCGTCCGCCGTCTCGACTACGGCCAGTACGGCATGGTGACGGCGGCTCCGGGTGGCGCACGCTGGTACCACCAGCATTTCAGCGTCTCGAAGGATGATTTCCGCCTGACGGCCTGGTTCGGTCCGCACAATCCGGGCCGCGATCCAGGTGCGCCCGGCGAGAAGCACATCGACTATACCGCCATCGACGTCAACGAAGGCGGCACTGCCATTCCGTACTGGATGGAAGACCCGTATATCCGCAAGGAATATGAGGCGCTTCTGAAGAAGAACGGTGTGGAGGTTCGCATGAAGCCGGAATGGTACGACAAGCCTGCCGACACGACGACGAAGAAGTCGACCGTCGTCTGATCATGGCTGACGACGAAGAAGAACAGGGCGGCCGGATATTCTTTTCGAATGTCGGCCGCAGCATGGAGCTCGAGGACGAGATCGTGCTGGTCAGCGTCGGTATCGATATCGGCTCCTCGACCTCGCATCTCGCCTTTTCCCGCATCGTGCTCGAAAGGCTCGACACCCGCTACATGGTGGTCGAGCGCACGCTGCTGCATCAGTCGGATGTGTTGCTGACGCCCTATAGCGGTGACGACGAGATCAATGCCGATGCGCTCGGCGCCTTCTTTGCCGAACAGTACAGGCAGGCCGGCATCACCCCTGATGACATCGATACTGGCGCGCTGATCCTGACCGGCGTTGCCGTCCGGCGCAGCAATGCCCGGGCGATCGGCACGCTGTTTTCCGAGGAGACCGGCAAGTTCGTGGTCGTCAGTGCCGGCGACGGGCTGGAGACGACGCTCGCCGCCTTCGGCTCGGGCGCGGTGGCGCTTTCGGGCCGGACCGGAGAGAGCGTGCTGAACGTCGATATCGGCGGCGGTACCTCGAAGCTTGCATACTGCGCCGAAGGCACGATCCGGCATATCGCGGCGATCGATATCGGCGCCCGCATCGTCGCCTTCGACGACAACCGCAGCATCACCCGCATCGAGGAAGCCGGGCGCTATTTCGGCCGCAAGGCGGGTGTCGCGGTCGAACTTGGCGCGACGCTGAGCGAAGCCGATGCGCGCAAGCTGGCATCGGCGATGGTCGAGCAGCTGTTCGAGGCGATGCAGGGGGGCGAGATGAGTGCGGAGACGGTGGGGCTGCATCGTCTGCCGCCGCTGCCATCGGTGCTGCCCGATGTCGTCACGGTCTCCGGCGGCGTCTCGGAATTCCTCTATGCCGAAAAGCCGGAGAGCTTCAGCGATCTCGGTCCGCTGATGGCGGAGATCCTGCGGGAAAAGCTGGAAAGCTGGTCGCCGCGCTTGGAGAAGCCGGAGCAGGGCATCCGCGCCACTGTCGTCGGCGCTTCGCAATATACGGTACAGGTCAGCGGCAGCACGATCTTCGTCCATCCGCTACAGCTGCTGCCGGTGCGCAATATCCCGGTCATCAAGCCGGCGATCGAATTCGGCGACAAGATCGAGCCTGCCGATGTCGCAGCTCGCGTTACGGAATCGCTTGGTCGTCTCGATCTTGGCAGCGGCGAGAGCCCGGTCGCTATCTGCTACGATTGGGAGGGGTCGGCGAGCTATCGCCGTCTCGACGGTTTTTGCCGCGGGGTGATCGAGGGGCTGGCGCCGGTGCTTGCCAATGGCCACCCGCTGATCCTGGTCGGCAACGGCGATGTCGGCGGCCTTGTCGGCATGCATTGCAAGCTGGAGGCGGGTATTTCCTCGCTGGTGTCGATCGACGGCATCAAGCTCGATGAGTTCGACTTCATCGATATCGGCGCCATGCTGGAGACCTCAGGCGCCGTGCCTGTCGTCATCAAGTCGCTGGTGTTCCCCGACAAGAAGCTCGGCAGCGGCTAGGAACCCGGCACATCCCACCTGGGGGCGGGATGGGTCGAGACAAAGGCTTCGGCCTCGGCCCGCAACCACTCGCAGAAGATGACGGATTTGCGGTTCCGCCTCGCACGGCGCAGCGCCACATATTCGTGGCCGCTGTCGAGGAAGCCGAAGGGGGCCGCCAGCCTCGCGTCGCGGATGTCGTCCGTGACATAGGGCCAGGGCGCGACGCAGACGCCGAGCCCTGCGCCTGCCGCTTCCAGCATGAAATAGAAGTGTTCGTATTCGACGCGCGGTCCGCTCTCGATGTTTAAACCCGAGCGCGCCAGCCAGTCGCCCCAGGCGCGGAGCCGGGTCTTGGTGTGCAGCTGCGGCAGGCCGCCGATCTGTGCCGACAGGGCCGGAGAGACCACCGGTCCGGTCTGTTCCGGAAAGAGCGGGATGACATCAGCGCCCTCAGGCCAGGGTGCCGTGCCGACACGGATCGCCACGTCGAAGCCGTCGCGGGCAAAATCGACCGGCCGGGACGAGGCCGTCAGCCGCACGTCGATACTGGGATGCTCGGCCTGGAAGCGATAAAGCCGCGGGATCAGCCAGCGCATCGTGAAGGTGCCGGGGCAGGAGACATCGAGCGGGCCATCGCCGGTATCGGCAACGGCGCGCACCGACATGTCGATCTGATCGAAGGCGGCGACCAGTCCCGGCAGCAGCGTCTGGCCAGCCTCCGTCAGCCGCATCCTGTTCTTCGGTCCTTCGAACAACGCTACGCCGAGAACCTCCTCCAGATGCTGGATCTGGCGGCTGATGGCGCTGTGCGTCACGTTCAGCTCTTCGGCCGCCAGCGTCATGCGGCCGTGGCGGCCTGCGGCTTCGAAGGCGCGAAGCGCATTGAGGGAGGGCAGACGTCTTGCCATGTGCGCTTTAGGAACAATCCGTGTTCGAGCTTATCGGTTTTCATCCCGGAGAATATGATGTTTTCTCCATTTGCAACATTAAGGCAAAGCCGCTGAGCGCACAACAGGTGCTGGATGCCCAGGCATTCAGCAGGGCGAAGCTTTGCCTGGCAAAGGATGGAAACCATGAACAGCAGACATGTAGACGGAAGTGCCGGCGACGCCAATTACGGCGTGATCGGCACCAATTATACCCGGTACCGGCAGCCCGATCCCCATATCGCCGCCTTCATCTGGCGCGCGCTCGGTGATGCCAGAACGGTGCTTAATGTCGGCGCGGGCGCCGGTTCCTACGAGCCAACCGATCGCACGGTCACCGCCGTCGAGCCATCGGCCTCGATGCGCGCCCAGCGTCCGGCGCATCTGCCGGTGGCGATCGATGCGGTGGCGGAAAAGCTGCCCTTCGCCGATGACAGCTTCGATGCCAGCATGACGACTTTCTCCGTTCACCAATGGTCGGACCTCAAGGCCGGCCTTGCCGCGATGCGCCGTGTGACGCGCGGTCCGGTCGCCGTGCTGAGCTGCGACCCGGACGAGCTGCATCGCTCATGGCTGCACGCCTACGCCCCTGAAATGATCGCGGTGGAGGCCAGCCGTTATCCGCCGCTTGCGGCCATCTCCGGCGCCTTGGGCGGGACGATCGAGATCAAGCCAGTGCCGATCCCGCTTCACTGCACCGACGGCTTCGGCGAAGGCTATTACGGCCGCCCCGAGCGGCTGCTCGATCCCGGCGCACGGCTTGCCAACTCGGCCTGGAGCTTCGTCGATGCTTCCGTTGGCGAGCGCTTCGCCGAAGAGCTCGGCCGCGATCTGAAAGATGGCAGCTGGGACAGACGCTATGGCGAACTTCGCTCGCAGCCGTTCTTCGAGGGATCGCTGCGGCTGATCGTTTCGACGCCGTGAACGGATAGCAGCTTACAACTCACAGCTTTCAAGCAGCCCCGTCGCCTATGCGGCGAAGGGGCTGCCTTGCCGGATGGCGATAAAACCGATAGAAGTTTCTTTCGGCTTTCGGATTTTATCGGAAACGAAATTCAACGAAATCAGCAAACTGCGGGATAAAATTTTAAAACCGGCGAAGTTTCTTGCCGTTGCCCGTTGCTAAATTTCAAATTGATCCTATATTGGGTTCATCGACCATTGCTTGTGACGTCGCTCAAGAGCGCTTTTGCCTCTTCAGATTTCCTTCCAAATAATCGATCTAGGTCCGCAAAGTATCGCGGAAAAAACAACGGTTGCTTTGAAAGGAGATCGTTATGAATACAGGTACAGTCAAGTGGTTCAACGCCACCAAGGGTTTCGGCTTTATCCAGGCTGACAACGGCGGCGCAGACGTTTTCGTCCACATTTCTGCAGTTGAACGCGCAGGCCTGCGCTCGCTCGCAGACGGCCAGAAGATCCGTTTCGACATCGTGCAGGACCGCAAGTCCGGCAAGAACTCGGCGGACAACCTGCAGGCTGAATGAATTTGTCACGGCTCGCGCGACCACGGATGTACTGGCGCGCTGAGACGATGACGGAGGAAGGTCGGGATTAGTCCCGGCCTTTTGTTTTTTCATCTGATACGGAGAACGGCATGACGAACCGCCACTACCGGCCGGGCGATAGCATCGTTCTGAAGCCGGGAATTCTTGGAAGCGTCCAGCCGGGCGGCGCCGGCCGCGTCGTGTCGGTCATGCCGGCAGCACAGGGCTTTGTCCACTACCGCGTCAGATTCCAGAACGAGAATTGCGAGCGAAGCGTCCGCCAGGACGATATCGACGTTCTGGCATCGTCAGGCCGCCCCGCCGCCGAGGTCAAGGTGACGGAAAGCCCGAAATCGAGCTGGATCAATTCGAATACGATCCGCATCAAGAAATAACGGCCGTTGGCCGATTAAGGAGACGTCTTGCAGGTACTCGTCCGGGATAACAACGTCGATCAGGCTCTTCGCGTCTTGAAGAAGAAGATGCAGCGCGAGGGTGTGTTTCGTGAAATGAAGGCGCGCAGCGCCTATGAAAAGCCTTCTGAAAAGCGCGCCCGCGAAAAGGGCGAAGCGATCCGCCGCGCCCGCAAGCTTGCCCGCAAGCAGGCTCAGCGCGAAGGCCTCCTGCCGGCTCCCAAGAAGAAGATCCTGGCGCGCGCCCGCTAACCGACCGTCATACCGGGACAGGCACTCCTGAAGGAGGAAAGCATGACCAAGACGAAAGACAATCTCTTCAAGCCCGAAAAGCTTTCGGCGCAGGCGAAGGCGGAAAACACCGCCTCGATGGCCAAAGAGATCATGGCCGGCGAGCTCATCGAGCGGCAGAAGAAGACCGAGAGACTGCGGGCGCTGCGTTTGGCGCAGCCCGTAGCCGAGCCGCCCGCGAAGAAGACACGCGCGGCCAGCAAGAAATCCTGAGTTCATTGTCATCTTGAGAACGCCGCCGCCGGGCGGCGTTTTCGCGTCTGGGTATATCAGCCGCGGGCTGTTGTTTCCGGCCGGCGAATGCGCGCCTCAATGGCGCGGGCCGATTGGCCACGCAGCGTCTGCAGCGTAGTCATCGGGAAGGTGATCCCCGCCAAGGCGCGGATGAAGGCGCTCTCCTCAGGCTTCGAAAAACGCACGAAGACGCTGCCTTCCTGCTGCCGGATCTGCGCGCAGGTGATGAAAATTTCCGATGTTCCGAGACAGAGATAGAAGTGCGCTGTCAGCTGCTCGATGCCGCGCGCCTGCAATATGGCGCCGGTCTCGCTGATACTGACGATGCGCACCTGCCGGGCCGTGAAGGACTTCACGCCCTTGACTGGGCAGAGCGCCCGGGCAACCAGATTGACCCGATGATAGGCAGGCTCGGCGCTATCGCCCGCAAAGGCAAGCCGCGACAGATAGTTGCGGTGGGTGTTCGAATTCAACATGAAATGACTGCGAAAAAGACATTAACGAATTTTTAACCATGTAGCTGCCGCAAGCCGGAAAGGCAACGCGCATTGCGTGTGCCCCGACGCAAAGATGTTGATGATTTCCTGCCCCGGAGAGCTGCCGGCCGCGGGCAGGGTGAGTCGGGCAGCGGTTCGCCCGAACGCGGCCGCGGCGGGTCGCCGGCGATGGGCGCTGGCCATGCCCGGACAGGCATTCTGTATCGAAACGGCAAGGCCGCGGCCTCGCCGCTGTGGACCGTAACCCTTCGTTAAGGTTGATCGCCTGGCAATTGGAATTTCCGGCCCGTGCCAGGGCTCAAGCACCCTAAAATGGCTGGGCGGCTTTTGGCCGACCCTGATGATTTTCCTTAAGATGGTGTTTTATGTCTGATATTTCCGATGACCTGCCGCCGATCGGACCAGATAGCGCCGGTGACGGCGCGGCCAGAACCGGAGCTGCCTGGCAACGCCTGCGTCAGCATGAGGCAGATCTGCTGTTCTCCGCCGTGCCGCCGGAAGTTGTGGAGGCGCAGCGTCCGGAGCTGCGCAAAAAGGTCAACGACATTCCTGTCGAAATCGAGGTGGTGATCGGGCGGGCGCGTGTTTCGGTTGCCGAGTTGATGCGGGTCGATCCGGGTCACAGCTTCCGGCTGGATAGCCGTTTCGGCGAACCGGTCGAGCTGCTGGTCAATGGCCGGCTGATCGGCCACGGCGAAATCGTTGCCGATGCCGACGACAATGTCGTCGGCGTGCGGATCGTTCGTCTCGCAGGTTGAGAGCGTTTTCATTGGGGGCAAGTGCATGGGCCATCAGGCCCGCAACGGCGCCGGTCAGGATTGCGGGGGCATCCGGCACGAAGGAAACTGCAAGGAAGACATCATGACGATGAGAGCCTGCATAATGACCGAGAGCCATCTGAAGACGGTGCTCGAAATGCTGCGCGACAAGCCGGAGCTGGGTGATGCGCGATCGCTGGTGGAAGCGGCGCTCACGGAGATCGAAGCTGTACGGAAGAGCCATGCCGCGGCCTTTCAACAGGCCGGGCGGCGGAGGGCGAGGTGAGGTGGCGGCGGGGAACCGGGGGGCTTGCCCGCTCAACTCCCCAGCAGCAAGGCGGCCAGCGCCACCTGCGAATTGACGCCGAGTTTGGAATAGATATTCCGAAGATGCGTCCGGACCGTCTCGTAGCTGATCTGATAGGCCGTCGCGACTTCCCGTGGCGTGTTTCCCGAGGCGACGCTGAGAGCGACCTTGATTTCGGTCACCGTCAGTTTCGAGGTTTCCATGAGGGCGCTCTGCCGGTCTTTCAACGGGGCGGCCACCATCGGCTCGGCAATGACAGCAACAGTCGGCCCTTCCAGAAATTCCGTGAATGCGCTCGACTGAAGCCTGACAATGGTCAGGCGATAGCTGCCTTCCTTTCCGTCGCCCTGGACGATGGCGGTATAGGGACCCCTCTGTCCGTCGTGGCGGGATGCGAGCCACTCGAAGGCTGCCGCCGACTTCTGGCATCGAATGCTGATCCGCCCATCGGCAGCGACGCGAAACGGAAACCCGGCGGCGATGATGTTTTCAGCCGTGCGATTCGACCAGCGCACCTTGCGTTTGTCCGACACGTAGATGAGGCCGGCACCGATGCTGTCGAACAACGTTCGCAGCGCCTGATTGTCAGGCGCAAGCAGGTCGCGCTTGCGGATGAAATCGAACGCGCGCTTCAGGTGAGGGGCAAGCAGGGTGTAGCGCTCGGCGGCCTTCCTGTTGCGCTCGGGATCGGAGGAGGAGGTCGCTGTCGAAAGAATGAAGGTGCGGGCTTCTTCACGGATGATGGAGACGCCGATACTGGTTTCGCAGCCCGCCTGTCGCTTCAGCCAGTCATTGTAGAATTCGGTCTTGACGAGGTTCTTTCGGGCATAGATATCCTCGCCGCACAATCCGCGGCCGACCGGCACCAGGCCCATGCGTGGGATCCACGGATTGACCGACGCGAAGTGATTGCTGAACTGATCGACCTCGTCCTTGGTGAAGCCTGAAATATAGGGAACGTGGGCAACCGGCGAGGCAAGATCGTGGTAGTGCAGGGCAGCCTTGCCATCGGGAGAAGTCTTGGCGACGGCATCCAGAAAGCCCTGCCAGCTGCATTCGCCGAACAGGCTTCCGTAAATCATATCGATCAGATGAATAGCGGCATCGGCAGGCTGCGGCATTTCTCAGGCTCGCAAAACACAAGAACACGTCTTGGTTGTCGCAAATCGGCACGGGATTGACCAGCCCTTCAAAAGAAGATGCTCACATGGCCGTCCGGTCATCGGATGGCCGCACGGCGCCAGGTCCGCCGCCCCATACTCCAGGTGGAGCATGCCCTGCACGTGAAGGCGCTGTAGACCCACAAACGGGCGGGGTTTGCGAACGGACGGGTCTGTCCGGACGCTTCCCTTGCGCCCATTTATCAAGGGGAAGGGGATACAATGAAACTCAGATATTCGCTCGCCGTTCTGATCGCTTTCGGACTGGCCGGATGCCAATCGATCCTGAAGGAAGAGCCCGCAAAGGGAACGCTACCGACCGGAAAGAAAGTCCTTGTCGATGACGGCACCTGCCCGCCCGGACAGGTGAAACAGGTGACCGGCGCCACTGCCGGAAATCCGCGCATCAAGGAATGCGTGCCAATGCCGAAGGGGTGATGTCCGAGAAATGATTGGCGCACCCGACAGGATTCGAACCTGTGACCTTTGGAATCGGAATCCAACACTCTATCCAGCTGAGCTACGGGTGCATGCCGTGGCGGTTTGAATCGCCTGTCCGATGTGGTGGTTCTTAGCCTAGCTTTCGGCGCTCTTCAATCGCCAAATGGCGAAATCGGCGGAATGGCTGGCGGCGTCACCGGAATTCTAAGGAAAAGCCCGCCGAGCTTTAGCGCGGCGGGCTTTCTGTTGTGTTGATGGCTCAGACCTGCATGGCGCCGGGGCCGGGGATGGCCTTGGGCGGGACCTTGCCGAGGATGATCATGCCGAGGACTTCGTCCTTGGTGACGTCTTCGGTGCGGGCGTGGCCGACGACCTGGCCGTTCTTCATCACCGAGACGCGGTCGGCGAGGTCGAAGACGTCGTGGATGTCGTGGCTGATGAGGAAGATGCCGATGCCTTCCTTCTTCAGCTGCTTGATCAGTTCGCCGACCTGTGCCGTTTCCTGGGGGCCGAGCGCTGCCGTCGGCTCGTCCATGATCAGGATGCGGGCGTTGAAGAGGATCGCGCGGGCGATCGCCACCGATTGCCGCTGGCCGCCCGAAAGCGCTTTCACCGGCTCCTTGAAGCGGCGGAAGTTGGGGTTCAGGCGTCCCATCACCTCGCGGGCCGAGGCTTCCATGGCGACGTCGTCGAGCGTGCCCCACTTGGTGCGGATTTCGCGGCCGAGATAGAGGTTGGCGGCGGCATCGACATTATCGGCGACGGCAAGCGTCTGGTAGATCGTCTCGATACCGTATTTCTTGGCATCGCGCGGATTGCGGATATCGGCCGGTTCTCCATTGATCAGGATATCGCCCGAGTCGCGCTTGTAGGCGCCCGAGAGGATCTTGATCAGCGTCGACTTGCCGGCACCGTTATGGCCGAGCAGGGCGACGACTTCGCCGGGGTAGAGATCGACCGAGGCGTTGTCGACGGCGTGGATACCGCCGAAGGAGATCGAGATATTCTTCAGTTCCACAAGGGGAGTGCGTTGTTCAGTCATGAGTCGTACTCCTCTTACTTCGCACGAGAGCGGTAGACCGTGTCGAGCCAGACGGCAACGACGAGGACGGCACCGACCACAACGTTCTGGATGGGGGTATCCACATTTGCGAGACCCATGCCCGACTGCAGCGACTGCATGACGAGCGCGCCGAGCATGGCGCCGGCGACTGTGCCGGTGCCGCCTGCAAGCGACGTGCCGCCGATGACGGCCGCGGCAATGGTATAGAGTTCGTAGGTCGTGCCCTGCGAATTCGCCGCCGCGTTGAGGCGGGCGGTCGAGATCGCTGCGGCAACTGCGGCGAGGAAGCCCATCAGCGCGAAGATCTTGACGGTGACCCAGCGGGTCTTGATGCCGGCAAGTTCGGCCGCTTCAGGGTTGCCGCCGATGGCGAAGACATAGCGGCCGAAGCGCAGGCGGGTGGCGATGAAGGTCATGACGATGCCGACGAGAACGGCGATCAGCACCGGTACGGCGATGCCGTAGGAGATGAACAGTCCGGTCTCGGGCCAGGCGATGGCGTTGGCTTCGGCATATTTCTTGGCGATCGCCACCGGCCAGTAATAGATGGTCGAGACCCAGATAGCACCGAGCACCAGCGCGCAGCCGAGAACGGCCAGGAAATACTCCGCCCAGAGCGGGCGGCGCGGGAAGTTGAAGCGCTTGCGCTGGTGGCGCGAGCCGATGATGCCGATGACGATCAGCAGGCAGGCGATAAGCCCGATGATCCAGCTCCAGGTGGCGCCGACGGCACCTTCTGCACCGCCGCCCATGATGCGGAAAGTGGTGTCGAGGGGCGCGACCGTCTGGCCCGACGTGACATACCAGGCAAGGCCGCGCCAGGCGAGGAAGCCGCCGAGCGTGACGATGAACGAGGGCACGCCCATGAAGGCGATGATGACGCCCTGGAAGAGGCCAATCAGCGTGCCGGCGATGAGGCCAGCGGCCAGCGTGATCACCCAGGTCCAGGAATTGTCGAAGCCCAGATATTGCGGCAGGAATTTCGCCTGGACGACGCCCATGATCATGGCGACGAGGCCGAGCATGGAGCCGATCGACAGGTCGATGTTGCGAGTGACGATGACAAGCACCATGCCGGTCGCGAGAACGGCGATTTCCGTCGTCTGGACCGAGAGGTTCCAGAGGTTGCGGGGGGTGAGGAACAGGCCGTCGGTATAGAGATGGAAGCCGATCCAGATGACCAGCAGTGCCGCGACCATGCCGAGCAGGCGCGTGTCGATCTCGGTGGCGCGCAGGAAGCGCGTGATGGGGTTTGCGTCCGCGGTGCGCGGATGACCCGGTGAGGATTGCGTGATGTCTGCCATGGGTTTGCCGTTCCCCCATTGTTTGGGCCCTGACCGGGTGCCCGAAAAGCCCAGCCTGAGATGCCCTGTTCTTCGAAATGACCACCGGGATGCTTCCGGAATAGCCGCGTCGGTGACGGCGTTATTCTGGCAGGGAATTAAAGCGTTCGCGGGGCGTTGCGAGGCGGGGAGGCTTCTGAAAGATGCCTGCATCCGCATCCGGCGCCGCAGCGGAAACGCTGCGGCGCCGGCTTGTTGATCAGCTTACGAGGATTAGTCGCAGGCCTTGACGCTGCCGGCCTTGACGCCCTGGCAAGCTTCAGCCTTGGAGATCCAGCCGGCGTCGATGACGACGTTCAGGTTGTCCTTGGTGATGCCCTGCGGCTTCAGGAAGATCGACTGCATCTTCACCTTCTTCGGGCCGCCGTCGAAGGTGGTAACGCCCTGGATCTTGTCCATGGTCGTGCCGCCAGCGAGGTCGAGCGCGATTTCAGCAGCGCGCTTGCCGAGTTCGCGGCTATCCTTCCAGACGGAAACCGTCTGGGTGCCGAGCGCGATGCGGTTCAGAGCGGCCTTGTCGGCGTCCTGACCGGAAACCGGTACGGTGCCAGCCATGCCCTGTGCGTCGAGAGCGGCAACGGCGCCACCGGCAGTACCGTCGTTCGAAGCAACAACGGCGTCAACCTTGTTGTTGTTCGCGGTCAGGAACTGTTCCATGTTGCGCTGTGCGTTCTGCGGCAGCCAGCCGTCGGTATAGGCTTCGCCGACGTTCTTGATTTTGCCGGCGTCAACTGCAGCCTTCAGAACTTCCATCTGGCCGGCGAACAGGAAGTCCGCGTTCGGGTCCGACGAAGAGCCCTTGATGAAGACGTAGTTGCCTTCAGGCTTGACCTTGAAGACGCCTTCAGCCTGCAGGCGGCCGACTTCCTTATTGTCGAAGGTGATGTAGAAAGCAGCCGGATTTTCGATCAGGCGGTCGTAACCGACGACCGGAATGCCTTCGGCAGCAGCCTTTTCGATGGCCGGGCCGATTGCGTCGGAGTCCTGGGCCAGAACGATGAGGGCGTTGGCGCCCTGCGAGATCAGCGATTCGACGTCGGTCAGCTGCTTGGCAGCGGAAGACTGCGCGTCAGCGGAAATGTACTTCGCGCCCTTGGCTTCCAGCGCCTTCTTGATGGCTGCTTCGTCGGTCTTCCAGCGTTCTTCCTGGAAGTTCGACCAGGAAACGCCAACGACGAGATCGGCCGCCATGGCAGCCGTGTGCACGGAAACGAGGATGGCGGCACCCGCCATCAGCTTCATAATAGACTTCATAAATTATCCTCCCGAGTGATAAGCGGCCAGCCCCAGCCAGTGGTTCCTCCAGCCGCCGCGGATCACTGTCGAGCAACAATGCATTATTTTCTCGACAGTCGAGAAATTAAGTGTCAGAGATTTTTTCAACTGTCAACAGGCCACTACCAGCAGAATCATCCATCACGCATAAGTTGTTGGAGATGGCCTGTGAAACGAGGGCGGAAGCGGGGGAAGGGCGGCTTTATGCTGACCAAATCGAGCACGGAGTCGGTCCGGCAAAGGAATAGCGGGCTGGTTCTCGCTGCCCTGCGCCGCCACGGCGCGCTCGCGCATACCGAGATATCCGACTTCACCAAGCTGTCGTCGGCCACTGTCTCGGCAATCACGGCGGATCTCGAGAAGTCGGAGATCATCGAGCGTTCCGAGCAGCAGGCGGCCAGCGGCCGCGGGCGGCCGCGCGTGCTGTTCAGGCCGCGGCGCGATTGCGGCTATCTGATCGTCGTCATCATTTCATCCGATGCCGTGCAGTTTTCACTGGTCGATTACGCCGGCAAGCTGATCGACCGTTTCAGCGAGGGGCGCTCGCATGATCCGGCCGGGGCTGCGGTTTTTGCCGAAGCCATCAAGGAAGGTCTCGCCCGCATTCTCGAGCGGTCGCGGATTGCCCAGGAGCGGGTGCTGCTGATCTCGATCAGCAGCAAGGGGCTCGTCAACGCCGCCGAGCCGGTGCTGTTGTGGTCGCCGATCTTCGGCACCGACCAGATCGATTTCGAGACGCTGCTGCGGCCGGAATGGCGGGCGCGGGTGATCCTCGACAACGAGACCCTGCTGGTTGCCGCTGCGCTTGGCGCGCATGAGGAGAATGTGAAGGGGGCGGATTTCCGTTCGCTCGCAGCTCTCTCCCTCGGCCACAGCATCGGCCTCGGCATCGTCCGGCGCGGCGCCGATGGCGGGCAAGAGATCTCGGCGCCGAATTTCGGCCATATGCTGCATCTGGCAAATGGCGGGCTCTGCCGCTGCGGGTCCAAGGGCTGTATCGAGGCGCATGCGGGCTTCTACGCCATCCTGCGCACCGCCTTCGAAGTGCCGCTCGATACCATTCCCGCCAAGTTCGTGCCGGTCGGGGAACTTGACAAGATTGCCGCCCGCGCCCGCCAGGGCCACCGCATGTCGGCCTTTGCCTTCCGGCAGGCCGGACTGGCGCTCGGCAATGGCCTGTCGCGGATGCTCAGCCTCACCGAACGCATGCCGGTGGCGATCACCGGGCCTGGGACGCGCTACTACGATCTGTTGCGCCAGGGCATCGAGGAAGGGCTGGGGCAATCGCATGTGGTGCGCATGGAGGGCATGCCCGAACTGCGGGTCGTTGCCGACGAGACCAACCTGGTTTTCGAGGGGCATCTCGGCCGCGCTCTGGCGCTTCTCGACGAGGATATTCTGGGTGGCGTCAGCCAGGTGGGATTGGAGCGGTCGGCTTAGGGCCACCTTTCCCTTTCCTGCTGCTGCCGAGAATTGAATCGGGGTCTCGACCGTAAAATCATCAATTGCTTATATTTTGTGCCGGCAGTGGCGATTGAAACTTCCGCGCATCACGCCATCCTTCTCTAAATGCCCAGTTTTTCGGCGCTTTTCGGGGTTTCAGACGATTTTACGAATCTTGCCCGCGAACTGAGCATGGTTCTTGCATTGCCATTTGCGTTGTATTCAAATGAACAAAAAAGGGGAGCCACACCTTTGGCATTTGATGAAATGATTACCGGGGACGAAAGTCCGCGTCAGCCATATGAGAAATACTTCGAGTGGTACAATGCCCAGGACAGGGCGCATCTGATTGCCAAATCCCGCGATGCGGAAAACATCTTCCGGAAAACCGGCATCACCTTCGCAGTCTACGGACATGCAGACTCCTCCGAAAAGCTCATCCCCTTCGACATCATCCCCCGCATCATCTCAGGAAGAGAGTGGCGCAAACTCGCTCAGGGCATCGAGCAGCGCGTCATCGCGCTGAATGCCTTCCTCGATGATATCTATCACAAGCAGGAGATCATCCGCGCGGGGCGCATTCCGCGCGAGCTGATCGAGAACAACGTCACCTTCCTGCCCGAGATGATCGGCTTCCGGCCGCCGGGCGGCGTCTATACGCATATCGTCGGCACCGACATCGTTCGCACCGGTGAAGATCAGTTCTACGTGCTCGAGGACAATGCGCGTACGCCTTCCGGCGTCAGCTACATGCTGGAGAACCGGGAAACGATGATGCAGATGTTCCCGGAGCTGTTCCACGAGAACAAGGTGCAGCGCGTCGAGGACTATCCCTACCTGCTGCGGCAGAGCCTGGCATCGCTGGCACCTCCCGGCTGCAAGGGCAGGCCGCGTGTGGCGGTGCTGACACCTGGTATCTACAACTCGGCCTATTACGAGCACTCGTTCCTGGCCGATACGATGGGCGTCGAGCTTGTCGAGGGGTCGGACCTGCGCGTCATCGACGGCAAGGTGAAGATGCGCACGACGCGCGGCTACGAGGCGATCGACGTTCTCTACCGCCGCGTCGACGACGACTACCTCGATCCGCTGACCTTCCGCAGCGATTCCGCTCTCGGCATTCCGGGCATCATGGATGTTTACCGCTCCGGCAACATCACCATCGCCAACGCGCCGGGCACCGGCATCTGCGACGACAAGGCGATCTATTCCTACATGCCGGAGATTGTCGAGTTTTATACCGGGCGCAAGTCGATCCTCGAGAACGTGCCGACTTGGCGCTGTTCGGAACCGTCGAGCCTGAAATATGTGCTCGAACACATCGAGGAGCTTGTCATCAAGGAGGTTCACGGCTCCGGCGGCTACGGCATGCTGGTCGGTCCGACCGCATCCAAGAAGGAGCGCGCCGATTTCGCCGAGAAGCTGAAGGCGCGACCGAACAACTATATTGCGCAGCCGACGCTGTCGCTGTCGACGGTACCGATCCTCGTCAACAAGGGGATTGCACCGCGCCATGTCGACCTGCGTCCCTACGTGCTGGTTTCCGACAAGGTACAGATCATTCCGGGCGGGCTGACCCGCGTGGCGCTGAAGCAGGGTTCGCTGGTGGTCAATTCCAGCCAGGGCGGCGGCACCAAAGACACTTGGGTACTGGAGGACTGATGCTCGGAAGAACTGCAAACGGCCTCTACTGGATGTTCCGTTACATCGAGCGCGCCGAAAATATCGCGCGTCTCGTCGATGCCGGCCTGCGCATGTCGCTGACACGCAGCGGGACGGGTGATGACAATTGGGATGGTGTGCTGCAGAGCGCGGGCGTCCGCGAGGCCTTTGACGAGGGCCATTCGAAGCTGACGAGCGCCGATGCGATCGATTATCTGCTACGCGATCTCTCCAATCCATCGAGCGTCATGGCCTGCATCGACAGCGGTCGCAACAATGCCCGCATGGTCCGCACGGCGCTGACGCGCGAGACCTGGGAAGCGACCAACGAATGCTGGATCGAGCTGAAGACGCTGCTTTCGAAGCGGCTGAAGGCGGCGGAGCTGCCTGAAGTCATCGATGTCATCAAGCGGAGGGCGGGGCTGATCCGCGGGGCGTTCCACGGCTCGATGCTGCGCAACGAGCTCTACAACTTCGCCCGCATCGGCACCTTCATCGAGCGCGCCGACAACACGGCGCGCATTCTCGACGTGAAATATTACGTGCTGCTGCCGTCGGTTTCGCAGGTGGGGTCGTCCGTCGATAACGTGCAGTGGGAATCGATCCTGCGCTCGGTCTCGGCGCACCGGTCCTATAGCTGGGCCTATGACGACGAGTACCGGGCAGCCAATATCGCCGACTTCCTGATCCTCAACGGGCAGATGCCGCGGTCTCTTGCCTATTGTTACGAGAAGGTGGTCAGCAATCTCGGCTATATCTCGCGCAGCTATGGCGGCGAGCGGCTGAGGGCGCATGATACCGCGGATGCTATCCGCGCCTCGCTGCATTCGCGGGCGATCAAGGACGTGATCGATCAGGGGCTGCACGAATTCCTCGAGGAGTTCGTCAACCGCAACAACACGCTCAGCGTCGAGATCACCAACGGCTACCGGTTCTATGTATAAGCAGCGGATGGAAAGATGAGACTCAAGATCAGCCACATCACCGAATACCGCTATGACGAGCCGGCGCAGTTCTCGCTGCAGCGTCTGCGGCTGACGCCGCCGAGCGGCTTCGGACAGGTCGTCGTCAACTGGTCGCTCAATGTCGAGGGCGCCACACCCGAAGTCGAGTATGACGACCAGTTCGGCAATCACGTTAATCTGGTGTCGCTGGAGGGTGCGCAGAAGGTGACGCGGATCGTTGCCGAAGGCGAGGTCGAGACCGATGACCGCAACGGCGTCACCGGTCCGCATACCGGCTTCTGCCCGCTCTGGCTGTTTCTGCGCGATACGCCGCGTACCAAGCCCGGCAGGCTGATCAAGGAGCTGATCAAGGGCGTCAGCGGCGACAACGAACTGGCCCGCATGCACGCCCTGATGGCGGCGATCCACGAGGCCGTCGAGTACAAGCCGGGCACCAGCGACAGCGAAACCACCGCCGAGCAGGCGATGGAACGGCAGAGCGGCGTCTGCCAGGATCACGCCCATATCTTCGTCTCAGCCGCCCGCGCGCTCAAAGTGCCTGCACGCTATGTCTCCGGCTATCTGATGATGGAAGAAAAGGTCGAGCAGGCGGCGACGCATGCCTGGGGTGAGGTGCATATCCCCGGGCTCGGCTGGGTCGGCTTCGATCCGGCAAACGAGATCTGCCCCGACGCCCGCTACGTCCGCACCGCGTCTGGCCTCTGCTACCGGGATGCGGCGCCCGTATCGGGCATGCGCATCGGCATGCCGGGCGAGACGCTGACGGTTACGGTGAAGGTGGAAGATAAGGCGCAGGGGCAAAGCCAGAGCCAGAGCTGACCGGCTGACCGCTATTCAGCCCGCTGAAATCGTGTCGACATGCCCTAGCTCGCCATATTCCAGTATGGCTTGGTCGGCCGTGACTAGCGGAATGCGGTGAAATCTGGCTGTTGCGACGATGATACGGTCGGCTGGGTCAGCGTGAAATTCACCGGGCAGGCGGGTGCTATCGATGGCGATTTGCGGTAGGAGCGGCGCGAGCTCGATGGCGGGAAGCGCAAGCGCCTCATCGATCCATTGCGCTACGTCGCTGCTGAGCGTGAGGCGGCCTTTCTGGACCAGCATCGCGATTTCCCAAGGGGTGATCGCGGACACAAGGACGCGGCCGCTCTTTGCGCTTTTGTCGAGCGCTTCGCGGGAGCGGGCGCCAAGGCGCGCGTCATCATTCATTGCCCATACCAGGATATGCGTATCGAGCAATATCAACGAGCTGCGTCCCAATCGTTCGCATCGAGTGCCGGTGAGAAAGGATCGTCATAGTGTTGGACGCTGCCTTTCAGTGCGCCGATGATACTGTCCGGGGTTTGATCATTTAATGGCGACAGCAGAGCGACGGGCTTGCCGCGCTTGGTAATGACAACGGCCTCGCCGTCTTCTCCCATCGTATCGATGAGATTGAGACACGTCGCCTTGAAGGCCGCCGCACCGATTGTCTTTGTCATGACTATATTCCTGTACAGGTTTCTATGAATATAGTCAGAAAGAACCTTGCCTTCAATAAAAACAAAAAAGGCGGCCCGAAGGCCGCCTTTCGCATTTGATATTCGTACCGTTCAGTGGCTGTCCTTGCCGACAGCACTGCCACGACATCCCTTGAGGAAGTCGAGGTCGGCGCCGGTGTCGGCGCCCTCAACGTGCTGCTGGTGCAGCCAGGCGTAACCCGAGGTCGGCAGGTCGTGGTGCGGCTTCCATTCGGCGAGACGCTTTGCCAGTTCCTCTTCGGAAATGTCGAGGTGCAGGCGGCGGTTCGGGACGTCGAGCTCGATGAAATCGCCGTTCTTGACGACCGCCAGCGGGCCGCCGACGGCAGCTTCCGGCGAGGTGTGCAGGACGACGGTGCCGTAGGCGGTGCCGGACATGCGAGCATCGGAGATGCGCACCATGTCGGTGATGCCCTTCTTGAGCACCTTCGGCGGCAGACCCATGTTGCCGACTTCGGCCATGCCCGGATAGCCCTTCGGACCACAGTTCTTCATGACCATGACGCAGGTCTCGTCGATGTCGAGATTGTCGTCGTTGATCTTCGCCTTGTAGTCGTCGATGTCTTCGAAGACGACGGCGCGGCCGCGGTGGACCATCAGGTGCGGGGAGGCGGCGGATGGCTTCAGGACGGCGCCCTTCGGCGCCAGGTTGCCGCGCACGACGACGATGCCGCCGGACTGCGTTAGCGCCTTTTCAGCCGGCAGGATGACGTCTTCGTTCCAGTTGACGACGTCCTTGACCTCATCCCACATGCTTTCGCCGGAGACGGTCAGCGCTTCCTTGTGGAGGAGACCGGCTTCGCCGAGGCGCTTCAGCACGACGGGCAGGCCGCCGGCATAGAAGAACTCTTCCATCAGGTACTTGCCCGACGGCATCAGGTTGACGATCGTCGGAACGTCACGGCCACAGCGATCCCAGTCGTCGAGCGTCAGGTCGATGCCGACGCGGCCGGCCATGGCGAGAAGGTGGATGACGGCATTGGTCGAGCCGCCGATGGCCGCGTTGGTGCGGATGGCGTTTTCGAAGGCCTGCTTGGTCATGATGTCTGAGGGCTTCAGGTCGTCCTTGACCATCTGCACGATACGGCGGCCGGTGAGCTGCGCCATCACCTTGCGGCGGCTATCGACGCCGGGGATCGCGGCATTGCCGGAGAGAGCCATGCCAAGGGCTTCGGCCATCGACGCCATGGTCGAGGCGGTCCCCATGGTGTTGCAGGTGCCGGACGAACGGCTCATCGAGGCCTCGGCCTCGAGGAACTCGGCCTGCGTCATCTCGCCGGCCTTCACCATTTCGGAGAATTTCCAGAGATGCGTGCCGGAGCCGACGCGTTCGCCGCGGAAATAGCCGTTCAGCATCGGACCGCCGGTGACGACGATCGACGGCAGGTCGACGGAGGCAGCACCCATGATCAGCGACGGCGTGGTCTTGTCGCAGCCGACCATCAGCACGCAGCCGTCCATCGGCTGGCCGCGGATCGCTTCCTCGACCGCGAGTGCGGCAAGGTTGCGGTACATCATCGCCGTCGGGCGGAAGGTGTTTTCGGAGGCCGAGAACACTGGCACTTCCATCGGGAAGCCGCCGGCTTCCCAGACGCCGGCCTTCACCTTTTCGGCGAGCTCGCGCAGATGACCGTTGCACGGCGTCATGTCCGACCAGGTGTTGAGGATGCCGATCACCGGGCGTCCGTCGAACAGGTCGTGGGGATGCCCCTGGTTCTTCATCCAGCCGCGGTGATAGATGACGTCACGGCTGGTGCCGCCGTACCATTCCTGCGACCGAAGCTTGCGCGGCCATTCCGCTTTCTTGAACATAGTCTCTGTCCTTCAAGGGCGCCGGACCGCCTCGCACGGCCCGGAACGCCAATGGATGTCTTAGGCCAGCGTGTAGCTGGTCTTGACGGTTGTGTAGAATTCGGCGGCGTACTTGCCCTGCTCGCGCGGGCCGTAGGAAGAGCCCTTGCGGCCGCCGAACGGGACGTGGAAATCGACGCCTGCGGTCGGCAGGTTGACCATCACCATGCCGGCTTCGGCATTGCGCTTGAAATGCGTCGCATGCTTGAGGCTGGTGGTGGCGATGCCCGACGAGAGGCCGAAGGGCGTGTCGTTGGCGGTTGCCAGTGCTTCTTCGTAATCCTTGACGCGGATGACGGAGACGACAGGTCCGAAGATCTCTTCGCGCGAGATGCGCATCTGGTTGGTCGCTTCGGTGAAGAGCGTCGGCTGCAGATAGAAGCCGGGCGTTTCGCGGGTAATGGTTTCGCCGCCGAAGGCAAGCTTGGCGCCTTCCTTCTTGCCGATCTCGATGTAGTCGGTGTCGGTCTTCAGCTGGCGCTCATCGACGACAGGGCCGATATGGGTGCCAGGCTTCAGAGCGTTGTCGACGACGATGGTCTTCAGCTTTTCCGTCAGTGCGGCAACGAACTTGTCGTGAATGCCTTCGGTGACGATCAGGCGCGACGAGGCGGTGCAGCGCTGACCGGTCGAGAAAAAGCCGGAGTTTGCGGCGGCTTCGACGGCGACCGTCAGGTCGGCATCGTCGAGAACGACCATCGGGTTCTTGCCGCCCATTTCCAGCTGGAACTTGCGGTTATGCTCGATGGAGGCGGCAGCGACGCGCTTGCCGGTGCCGGTCGAGCCGGTGAAGGTGATGCCTGCAACGTCGGGGCTGTCGAGCATGACCTGGCCGACGACCGAGCCCTTGCCCATGACGAGGTTGAGCACGCCCTTCGGCAGGCCTGCGCGGTGCAGGATATCGACGATCGCCCAGGAGCAGCCCGGAACGAGTTCGGCCGGCTTGAAGACGATGGTGTTGCCGTAGCAGAGGGCAGGGGCGATCTTCCAGGCCGGGATGGCGATCGGGAAGTTCCACGGGGTGATGATGCCGATGACGCCGAGCGGGTCACGGGTGATCTCGACGCCGATATTCGGACGTACCGATGGAACGATCTCGCCGGCAAGGCGCAGCACTTCGCCTGCGAAGAATTCGAAGATCTGCGAGGCGCGGATGGTTTCGCCGATGGCTTCCGGCAGGGTCTTGCCTTCTTCGCGGGCAAGCAGCGCACCGAGCTCGTCCTTGCGGGCCATGATCTCGTCGCCGGTCTTCTTCAGGATGACGTGGCGTTCCCAGATGCCGGAGCGCGACCAGGCCGGGAAGGCGGCCTTGGCGGCGGCAATGGCGTTCCTGGTGTCTTCGGCGGAGCCATCAGCGTAGAGGCCGACGACTTCGTTGGTGTCCGACGGATTGATGTTCTTCGTCGCATTGGTGCCGACCCATTCGCCGGCGATCAGGTTCTGATAAATGGTCATGGGCTCGCGAGCCTCCTTTACCTTTTATGAAAAATGACCCGGCCGTAGCGGCAGCCGGGTCATGGGAAATTAGAGCTGCTTGACGACGATTTCTTCTTCGGCGTCGATTTTCAACGGGTTCTTCAGCGGCAGGCCGAATTCCGCGACTTCGATTTCGAAGACGTCGCCGGCTTCCGGCTTGATGCCGTCGGCAAAGGACAGTGTCGCCGTGCCGAACATGTGGACGTGAACGTCGCCCGGTACGCGGAACAGGCCGTATTTGAAGTGATGGTATTCGAGGTTCGCGAAGGTGTGCGACATGTTCGCTTCACCCGACAGGAACGGCTTTTCGAAGATCACCTTGTCGCCGCGCTTGATGCGCGAGGTGCCGCGGATGTCCTCAGGGGCAACGCCGATGCGGATTTCCGGGCCGAAGCTTGCCGGACGCAGCTTGGAATGGGCGAGGTAGAGGTAGTTGATCCGCTCGGTGACGTGGTCGGAAAATTCGTTCGACAGAGCAAAGCCGATGCGGAACGGGCTGCCGTCTGCCGAGATCACGTAGATGCCGGCCATTTCGGGCTCTTCGCCGCCATCGAGCGCGAAGGAGGGGGAGACGAGGGGAGCGCCCGGTGCCGCAGCGCCGTAGCCGTTGCCCTTGTAGAACCACTCGGGCTGCACGCCCTTTTCGCCGGCCTTCGGCTTGCCGTTCTCGATGCCCATCTTGAACATCTTCATCGAGTCCGTGAGGGTTTCCTCAGCGGCTTCGCTGGTCTTCTTGTGCATGCTGTCGCGGGTTGCGGCCGAGCCCAGATGCGTCAGGCCGGTGCCGGTCAGATGCAGGTGGGCGGCGTCGGGATGGGTGATCGGCGGCAGGAAGCTGCCATCCGCGTACGCCTTCTCCAGATCGACGGCATCGCCGAAGCCATGCGCCTCGATGACCGAGACGAGGGACTTGCCGGCGTTTGCCGCTTCCATCGCCAGCGCATAGACGCTGCCTGCATTCTTCACGGCTTTCGCTGCACCGCCCGGCTCGCGCACGGCGACGATGATCTCTCCGTTCGAACCCTTGATCTGCGAAATGAGCACGGTCTTCATCCTCTTTGGGTAGCTGCGGATAATGCTCCGCCCGTCCGGCTCCCTGGGGAGCCGGAACTATTCGTTTTCATGACTGCGAATGCATGGAGCCGGCGCCGGAGCGCTCAGCCCTTATTCTTGTTATACACGTCGAAGAAGACGGCGGCCAAAAGGACTGCGCCCTTGACCATCTGCTGGTAGTCGATGCCGAGGCCGATGATCGACATGCCGTTGTTCATGACGCCCATGATGAAGGCGCCGATGACAGCACCGGTGATCTTGCCAACGCCGCCGGATGCGGATGCACCGCCGATGAAGCAGGCCGCGATGACGTCGAGTTCGAAGCCGACGCCGGCCTTCGGCGTTGCCGAGTTCAGGCGGAGCGCGACGATGATGCCCGCGAGACCTGCAAGCGCACCCATGTTGACGAAGGTGTAGAAGCTCAGGCGCTCGGTGTTGATACCGGAAAGCTTGGTGGCCTTCTCGTTGCCGCCCATGGCGTAGACGCGGCGGCCGATCGTGGTGCGGCGGGTGACGAAGGTGTAGACCGCGATCAGCACCAGCATGACGACGAGGACGTTCGGCAGACCGCGATAGGTCGAGAGCTGCCAGCCGAGCGCGATGATCGCCAGGGTCACGATAGCGTTCTGGCCGATGAAGAAGCCGAAGGGCTCGACATCGATGCCGTGGCTTTCATTGACCTTGCGGCGGCGCCAGGCGAGGTAGAAGAGAACGGCCGGGATGATCAGCGTCAGGATGAGCGAGGTCGACTGGACCGGGATGCCGGCGATGTCGATCATGTCGCCCGGCAGGAAGCCGGTGCTGATGACCTGGAATTCCTTCGGGAAGGGGCCGATGTTCTTGCCGCCGAGAACCGTCAGTGTCAGGCCGCGGAAGACGAGCATGCCTGCCAGCGTGACGATGAAGGACGGGATGCGGTGATAGGCGATGAAATAGCCCTGTGCCGCGCCGATCAGCGCGCCGACGAGGATACAGATCACGCCGGCCAGCCAGAAGTTCACGCCGAGCGTCACCGTCAGGATCGCCGCTATCGCGCCGACAAGGGCGACGATCGAGCCGACCGAGAGGTCGATATGACCCGCCACGATGACCAGCAGCATGCCGAGCGCCATGATGACGATGAAGGAGTTCTGGAGAACGAGGTTGGTCAGATTGACCGGGCGGAACAGGATGCCGCCGGTATAGATCTGGAAGAACAGCATGATCGCGACCAGCGCAATCAGCATGCCGTATTCGCGAATGTTGCCGCGGATGTAGTCAACAACGGAAACGACGTTGCTTTCCTCGGTTGTTGGGTTGACCGGAGTCATTGTTTCTTCTCCCCTGAGCGCATGATAGCGCGCATGATGGTTTCCTGGCTCGCTTCTCCCTTCGGCAGTTCCGCGACGATCCGTCCTTCGTTCATGACGTAGATACGGTCGCACGTACCGAGAAGCTCGGGCATTTCCGATGAGATCATCAGAACGCCTTTACCGTCGGCGGCAAGCTGGTTGATGATAGTATAGATTTCATATTTCGCACCCACGTCGATACCGCGGGTCGGCTCGTCCAGGATCAAAACATCGGGATCGGAGAACAGCCACTTGGAGAGAACAACCTTCTGCTGGTTGCCGCCCGAGAGATTGACCGTTTCCTGGAAGATGCCCGACGAGCGGATGCGCAGCTTCGACCGGTAGTCGGTCGCGACCCTGCTTTCCTTGATGTCGTCGATGATCGTGTTGTTGGAAATGCCGGCGAGGTTGGCAAGCGAGGTGTTGTGCAGGATGCTGTCGTTCAGCACCAGGCCGAGATGCTTGCGGTCTTCGGTGACGTAGGCGAGGCCCGCGTCGATCGCCTTGCGGACGGTGCTGACGTCGACGGGCTTGCCGTGCATCAGAACGTCGCCGGTGATCTTGTGGCCGTAGGCCTTGCCGAAGACGCTCATGGCGAACTCGGTGCGTCCGGCACCCATCAGGCCGGCAATGCCGACGACTTCGCCCTTGCGGACGTTGATGTTGATGTCGTGCAGCACCTGGCGGTCGCGGTGGTGCTGGTGATAGGCGTTCCAGTTCTTCACTTCGAGAATGGTTTCGCCGATCGGCACCGAGCGCGGCGGATAGCGGTCTTCGAGATCGCGGCCCACCATGTTGCGGATGATGATGTCTTCGCTGACTTCGTCGGCGTGACAGTCGAGCGTCTTGACGGTCATGCCGTCGCGCAGGACCGTGATGTGGTCCGCGACTTTGCGGATCTCGTTCAGCTTGTGCGAGATGATGATCGAGGTGATGCCCTGATTGCGGAACTCGATCAGCAGATTGAGAAGCGCGTCGGAATCGCTTTCGTTCAGCGATGCCGTCGGTTCGTCGAGGATCAGCAGCTTGACGCTCTTCGACAGCGCCTTGGCGATTTCAACGAGCTGCTGCTTGCCGACGCCGATATCGGTCACCAGCGTATCAGGGGATTCGCGCAGGCCCACCTTGGCGAGCAGCTGGCGCGTGCGATTGAAGGTTTCCTGCCAGCTGATGACGCCGTTCTTGGCGTTCTCGTTGCCGAGGAAGATGTTTTCGCCGATCGAGAGCAGCGGCACCAGGGCCAGCTCCTGATGGATGATGACGATGCCGATCTCTTCGGAGTCCTTCAGGACCTTGAAGTTGCGGACGTCACCTTCATAGACGATTTCGCCCTCGTAGCTTCCGGACGGATATACGCCGGAGAGAACTTTCATGAGGGTAGACTTGCCGGCTCCGTTTTCGCCGACCAATGCGTGGATTTCACCCTGGCGAACCTTGAGGTTCACATTCTCGAGCGCTTTGACACCCGGGAACGTCTTGGTGATGTTCCGCATTTCGAGGATTGTATTGTCCATAGTCAAAAATCCAGCGCCGTGACCTAAAAACTGCCAGGCGATCATAGAATCGAAGACCGGAACCCGCAATGAAGCGGGTTCCGGCCGACTTCTGAAATTACTTCAGCTGGTCTTCTTTGTAGTAACCGCTGTCGATCAGGACGGTCTTGTAGTTGTCCTTGGTGACAGCTACCGGCTTCAGCAGGTAGGACGGAACGACCTTGACGCCATTGTCGTAGGTCTTGGTGTCGTTCACTTCCGGCTCCTTGCCAGACATGACGGCATCAACCATGGCAACGGTGACCTTGGCGAGTTCGCGGGTATCCTTGAAGATCGAGGAATACTGCTCGCCAGCGATGATCGACTTGATCGACGGAACTTCCGAGTCCTGGCCGGAAACGACCGGGAGCGGCTGGTCCGGGGTGCCGTAGCCAACGCCCTTCAGCGACGAAATGATGCCGATGGAGAGACCGTCGTAAGGCGACAGAACAGCGTCGACCTTGGCGTCGGTGTAGTTGGCCGAGAGCAGGTTGTCCATGCGAGCCTGGGCCGTTGCCGGATCCCAACGCAGCGTGCCAACCTTGTCCATGCCGGTCTGGCCGGACTTTACGACGAGCTTGCCGCTGTCGATATAAGGCTGAAGAACCGACATTGCGCCGTCATAGAAGAAGAAGGCGTTGTTGTCGTCCGGCGAACCGCCGAAGAGTTCGATGTTGAACGGGCCCTTGCCGTCCTTGAGGCCGAGCTTGTCGACGATCGTGCCAGCCTGGAGAACGCCAACCTGGAAGTTGTCGAACGTTGCGTAGTAGTCAACGTTGCCGGAATCGCGGATCAGGCGGTCATAAGCGATGACCTTGATGCCGGCGTCATGAGCCTTCTGGAGAACGTCCGAAAGGGTCGTGCCGTCGATCGAAGCGATAACGAGAACCTTGGCACCCTTGGTGACCATGTTTTCGATCTGCGAAAGCTGGTTCGGAATATCGTCGTCAGCGTACTGGAGGTCGGTCTGGTAACCGGCGTCCGTGAGCTGCTTGACGATGTTGTTGCCGTCGTCGATCCAGCGAGCCGAAGACTTGGTCGGCATTGCGATGCCAACGAGGCCCTTGTCAGCTGCCATTGCCGGCACAACGAACGAAGCGACGCCGAAGGCAGCCGCAGCCATCAATGAGATAATGGATTTCATTTCTCTCTCCCTTGTTAATAGATCGGCGGACGAAAAATCGCCCACCACGAAACTGTGGCAGGTTCCGTAGATCGGATAGTTACTTCAGATGGTGAGAAACGAAGTAGGTCTCCTCCACGATCTCACACGTGTTGAGTGCCAACCAGCACACGGCGGCAAACTCGTACGGAATCCTATAACTGTCAAATAGAATAAGTGGTAAAGTGCATAACAAATTTGGTATATCGTTAAAAAGTATTACTTTTAATGGAAGGCGGAGGGGAGGCCGCAACCATGCCGATCATTTCCGAGCCACTTTCGCTGGATCACGTCGATATCCACAGCGATAATTTTGCCGACGATGCCTTTCTGCGTGCGGGTTTAAAGCTGAATCACCTGCGTATGATCGTCGCAATCGAAGATAGCGGCCAGATTTCCGCCGCCGCGGAGACGCTCGCCATCTCGCAGCCCGCCGCATCGCGGATGCTGTCCGAAATGGAATCAATCCTGAAGACCGCGCTCTACGAGCGGGTGGCACGCGGCGTGGTACTGACAACCTTCGGAGAAGCACTCGCCAGACGTGCACGCAAGATCCTGCTGGAGCTGCGCGAGGCGGGCCGGGAGATCGCCGAACTGAAGAGCGGGAAGGGCGGCTCGGTGTTCATCGGCGCGGTCACGGCGCCGGCAATGAGCCTCGTCGTTCCGGCCATCGACAAGGTGCGTAAGAGCTTCCCGGGGATCGAAGTCAACATCCAGGTGGAGACCAGCAACGTGCTGGCGCGCGAGCTCCTGGCGGCGCGGCACGACTTCATCATCAGCCGCATCCCCGACGATCTCAATCCGCGGCTTTTCGAGGTGCGCGAGATCGGCATCGAGAAGGCCTGCCTGATCGTGCGCAGCGGCCATCCGCTGTTGCAGGGCGGCCCGAGCAGCCTGTCCGACCTCAGCGACTATGACTGGGTGTTCCAGCCGCCGGGTACGCTGCTGCGCCGTACGGTCGAGGACATCTTCCTGGGCGCGGGTGTTCCGGTGCCCGGAAATATCGTCAACACCTCGTCGCTGCTTCTGACCTGCGCCATCGTCTGCAAGACCGATGCGATCGCGCCGGTGGCGATCGACGTCGCGCAGTTCCTGGCGAGCCAGAATTCGCAGGCCGCTGACGTGCGCATCCTGCCGACCGAATTCGAGATCAACGTGAAGCCTTACAGCCTGATCACGGCGCGAGAGCGGGCGCTGCCGCCGAGCGCGCGGCTGCTGTACGACCTGATCCTCGAGGAGGCGATGGCGCTGTCTCCATAGCCGCAAGCCCGGCGCCATGTTGGGACGCGAGACTGCGCCCTTCGAAACGGGAAGGCGACATGCTGTTCGGACAATCGGTGTTCCAGTCGGTTCTGGAGCGCCTGAAGGCGGAAGAAGGCGAGGAAGACGACGAGGCTGGCGATCAGCCCGCGGCATATCGCGTTCGCGGCTTCGCGACCGGTCTTGCCTTCGATGTGATGGAAGGGGTGTCGACAGCGGGGGAGCAGAAGCCCGGCCAGGGCTATTTCGACAATCTCGAATTCGAAGCGCCACCACCCGCGCCGGAAACGCCTGTGGCCGTGCCCGAGCCTGAACCCGCACCGGAGCCTGAGCCGGAACCCGTCATGCCCGAACATCTGTCTCGCATCGCCCCGGCCGACATTGCGGCGGAGCTGGCGATCTCATCGACGGATACGGTGCAGTCGCTCGGCGAAAAGCGCCGCGCCTTTGCCAAGGCCAATCATCCCGATCGCGTGCTGCCGCAGTTCCGCGACAACGCGACGCGGCGCATGACACTGGCGAATCTTCTGATCGATGAAGCGGTGCGCCGCCTCAGCCGCTGATCACTCCGGATCTTTGTCTTCGGCGACGGGCTCCGCAGTTGCCGTCTTCTCTTCTGCAGGCGGCTGCGGCTTGAAGGTCCAGAACAGCATATAGAAGGCGTAGATACCCGCGGCACCCGACAGCACGCCCCAGAAGGGATCGCCGCCGAAAAATTCCACACCCGCCCAGCCAAGGCAGACTGCAACGATGAGCGCACGTACCCAGACGTTGCGATAGGCGGGATGGGTTGGATCAATCAGCTGCATAAGTTCCCCGGTCATATTTCCATCACTTGTCTTTAGGATGGATTTCACAAATGTGAAAGGGTGGCGGGCTTGACGGCTCGCACAGAAAATGGAATGAAAATTCCAGAAATATTGCAATTCGGTCCATTTGTTCCGAATTCTCAGGGAGGTTCTCATGACTGTCAGATTTGGTCTTCTCGGTGCCGGCCGTATTGGCAAGGTGCATGCCAAGGCCGTAAGCGGCGATGCGAATGCCAAGCTCGTCGCCGTCGCCGATGCATTTCCGCAGGCAGCAGACGCCATCGCTTCGGCCTATGGCTGCGAAGTGCGCACGATCGAGGCGATCGAAGCCGCCAAGGATATCGATGCCGTCGTCATCTGCACGCCGACGGATACGCATGCCGATCTGATCGAGCGCTTCGCGCGCGCCGGGAAGGCGATCTTCTGCGAAAAGCCGATCGATCTCGATGTCGGCCGCGTCCGGGCCTGCATGAAGGTCGTGGAAGAGAACAAGGGCAAGCTGATGGTTGGCTTCAACCGGCGCTTCGACCCGCATTTCATGGCCGTTCGCAAGACGATCGACGATGGCCGCATCGGCGATGTCGAGATGGTGACGATCACCTCGCGTGATCCCGGCGCGCCGCCGGTCGACTACATCAAGCGTTCGGGCGGCATCTTCCGCGACATGACGATCCATGACTTCGACATGGCGCGCTTCCTGCTCGGCGAAGAGCCGGTCTCGGTCTTCGCAACGGCTGCCGTTCTCGTCGATAAGGCGATCGGCGAAGCTGGCGACTACGACAGCGTTTCGGTTCTGTTGCAGACGAAATCCGGCAAGCAGGCGATGATCTCCAACTCGCGTCGCGCCACCTATGGCTACGACCAGCGCATCGAAGTGCATGGTTCGAAGGGCATGGTCGCTGCGGAAAACCAGCGTCCCGTTTCGATCGAGGTCGCCAATGGCGACGGCTATACCCGCCCGCCGCTGCACGACTTCTTCATGACCCGCTACACCGAAGCCTATGCCAACGAGATCGCCAGCTTCATCGCCGCGATCGAAAAGGGCAGCAAGATTGCGCCTTCGGGTGCCGATGGCCTGGCAGCGCTGGCGCTTGCCGATGCCGCGGTCCAGTCCGTCAAGGAAGGCAAGCTCATCAAGATCGGCTGACGGCCTTCTCCCGACCGAAAGCTGACCATGAGATGGCCGGGCAATCGCCCGGCCATTTCGGTTTCTGGGCATCAGCCGGATTTGAATTTAGCATCAACGTTTCGCCTTTGACGCAGCGGAGCGGGGAGGCTATCAGCCGGGGATATTCTTGCTCTTGCCCCGAGCCGCATCATGACCCTCGACCGCTTCGCTCCCGCCATCTTCGTGCTTCTCTGGTCGACCGGCTGGGTCGTGGCGAAATATGCGGCGATGCATTCGGAGCCGTTCACGTTTCTCGTCATGCGCTACACGCTGTCGGCGCTCGCCTTCCTGGCGCTCTGTCTGGTGCTGAAGGCGAAGTGGCCCGACCGCGCAACCATCTGGCGGGCGATCTATTCCGGATTTTTCCTGCACGGCTTTTATCTTGCCGCCATATGGTGGGCGATCGCCAATGGCGTACCGGCCGGCATCTCTGGCGTGATTGCCGCCATGCAGCCGCTGCTGACGGCGATGGCCGCACCCTTCCTGATCGGTGAGCGTCTGCAACTGGCGCAGAAGCTCGGCCTGGCGCTCGGTTTCCTCGGCATCATCATTGCCGTGTCGCCCAAGCTTCTCGAACCGGCGACCGCCGATCTGATGCGGCGGTGCCGCTGACGATCAACCTGATCGGCATGGCCTCGGTCACCTACGGAACGATCTATCAGAAGAAGCATCTCCACAGCGGCGACCTGAAGACCATCGCGACACTGCAATATCTCGGCGCGCTCATCATCACAGTGCCGCTGGCGCTCGCCTTCGAAAGCCTGCATTTCGACGGCACCGCCGAAGCCTTCGCGGCGCTGGCCTGGTCGGTCTTCGGTCTGTCGATGGGCGGCATTGGCCTGTTGCTCTACCTGATCCGCCGCGGTCAGGTGTCACGCGCAGCGTCGCTGATCTACCTGATGCCGCCGACGGTGGCGATCGAGGCCTTTATCGCCTTCGGCGAGCCGCTGACACTGCCGCTCATCCTCGGGACTGTCGTTGTTGTCACTGGTGTCTATCTGACCAATCGAAAGAGCGTGCAGACGATTGAGGCCTGATCACTCGGCGGCCGGAGCCGCGTGGGTGAGCTTGGCGATCTTGCGGACGTGGGTGACGGCAGCGGTGCCGCCCGAGGTCTTGGTGAAGAGCTCGAGACGCTCTTCCTCGTTATCCTCGACCGGTGTCAGCGCCTGGTCCATGTAGGTCTTCGAGGCTGGATCCCTGGCGATCTTGAAGGCGGCGTAGCTCATCTTCACGATGACGCGGGCAAGCTTCATATGCTTGCTGAAGGTTTCCCACGCAAAACGCGGCCAGAAGAGCAGCGGATGAACCGGCTTCAGGCCGGGGCGCAATTCCGAGGGATGCTTCAGGCGCAGCAAGCCGCTCTGCAGCGGATGGACGTTTTCGAGCGGGACCGTCGTTGCGAAGGAGACGAGGACCTTGACGAGGCTGGCGAGCGGCACGCCTGTTGCTACCGCGCGGCGCAGCAGCGTCTTCACATGCTCGGGCGAGTAATAGAGCGACCAAGCCTCGCGGTAGACGGTTTCCCACTCCTCGCGGCTCATCTTGTCATGGGCGGTGCAGACATGCTCGACGTCGTAGGTGTTGAGGTCACTATCCATCTCGACGCCCTTGCGCCATAGCGTCTGATGGTCCTCTGAACCCGGCAGGGGTGTCAGCACGAAGAACTCGATGACATCAAGCGGAAGTTCGTGCTGGATGATCTGGATGTCGCGGCGGATGCTTTCGGGCGTATCGGCCGGGAAGCCCAAGATGTAGCCGGCCAGCGTCATGATGCCCTGCGCCTTCCAGGCGAGCAGCATCTTGCGGTATTCGGTGATCTTGTTCTGGTTCTTCTTGGCCGCCGTCAGATTGTCGGGGTTGACGTTTTCGAGGCCGATGAAGACGCGGGTGACGCCGGCGCGCTTCGATTTCTCGATGAAGTTCGGGATCTTGTGGCAGAGCGTATCGACTTGGATCATCAGGCCGAGCGGAATGCCGTCCTTCTCCCTCAGTTCGATCAGCCGGTCGAAGATCGCTTCCCAGTCGCGGTTGCGGGCGAAGTTGTCGTCGGTGATGAAGAATTTGTGGATGCCCTGCGCCCAGTTCATCCGGACCAGCTTTTCGATGTCGTCGGCCGAGCGGAAGCGCGACTTGCGGCCCTGGACATTGATGATCGTGCAGAACGAGCACTGGTAGGGACAGCCGCGTCCGGCATCGAAGCTGCTGGAGAGGCCGAGTGTATGCTGGATGTTTTCTTTGCGAAGGAAAGGGACGGGCGTGCCGCCGATGCCCGGCAGATCGTTCATGAAATTGTAGACGGGTTCCAGCTGGCCATAGGCTGCGTCCTGCAGCACCTTGTCGAGGCGCCCTTCGGCTTCACCGGCAAACATCGAGATGCCCATCTCGCGGCAGGCGTCGAGTTCCACGGCCTTGCCGTCGAGCATCGACAGACAGCCGGAGACATGGAAACCGCCCATCGACACAGGAATGCCGGCAGCCCGGAAGGGGCGGGCGATATCGAGGGCGCGGGGATACTGGTTGGACTGCACGCCGATGAGGCCGACCATGCCGAAATTGCCGTTGCGGGCAAGCAGTGACATGAGTTCGGGAATATTGACCCGGGTGTTGGTCTCGTCGATCACCTTGATATCGATGCCGACACCGGGGCCTAGCACCTCGCGTTCGGCGCAGTCGGCGGCGATGCCGTAAAGCGCGGCCAGCGAATTGGAAGGGATCATCGCCCGCCACCAGCGGATCACGTAACCGTCGTCGTCATAGTGCGACGGTTTGATCAGGATGAACTGGAAGCGGCGCGCGCTCGATCTCGAAGGCAATGACACTGGCTATCTCACTTAATCCAATGGACTTGAAAATAAACACAGTTAACGGCGCCCGCTCCTGTCCGGAGCCTGCGCCCAACAATACTGCTTGGATGACGATCCCGGCGTCTCGCATGCAGATTGCAATGTCGTTTTTCACATGTGACCGGTTCACGGCGCTTCAAGGCCGCTTATCCGGATGTAAGCCGTCTCCTATGTTTTAAAACAAAAAGAGGCCGGAATATACCGGCCTCTTCGTGAATTCAGTATTCGGACAGACGCTCAGGCCTGTTCGCGGCGCTGGCCACCGCCGTTGCGCGGGCCCTTGCGGCGAATGCCGCCGGAGCCATCCTTGCGCTCGCCCTGGGCCTGCTGGCCTTCGCCATGCTTGCGGGCTGGACGGCCGTGGGCATTGCGGGCGCCGCCCGGATGATGGCGGTTTTCGCCACCGCCATGATGGGGGCGCTGCGGCTTCTTGGCGGCAGGGCGGAAATCCGACGTCGTTGCGAGATCGTTGTCCGGGCCGAGGTCCGGAGCGACTTCGCCGCGGCGCTGGCCACGGAAGTCCTCGTTGCGCTGGGTCTGGCGCTCGGGACGGGGACGGCGCTCGCGGCGCTCCTCGCCACCGGCACGAACCTCGCCACCTTCACCTTCGCGGCGCGGGCGCTGCGGACGGTTGCCGCGGTTTTCGCCACGGGGCTGCTCGCTGCGGCCTTCGCCGCCACGGGCCTGACGCTCGCCACCGCGATTGCGGTTGTTGCCATTGCCGTTGCCGTTTGCACGGCGCGGGGCGGCGCGCATGTCGGCCGGCGCTTCGCCGCTGGCAACGGTGATGCTGATGTTCATCAGCTTCTCGATGTCGCGGAGCAGGCGGGCTTCATCTGGGGCGCAGAAGGCGATCGCGATACCGTCACGGCCGGCACGGGCCGTACGGCCGATGCGGTGGACATAGGCTTCGGCGACTTCAGGCAGGTCGTAGTTGTAGACGTGGCTGACAGCCGGAATGTCGATGCCGCGGGCGGCAACGTCGGTGGCGATCAGCGTCTTGATATCGCCGTCCTTGAAGGACTTGAGGGCGCGCTCGCGCTGGCCCTGGCTCTTGTTGCCATGGATCGAGGCGACCGAGTAGCCGACGGAATCGAGATGCTTCATCAGCTTCTCGGCACCATGCTTGGTGCGCAGGAAAACGATGGCGCGGCCATCCGGGTTCTCCGTCAGCGACTTCTTCAAGAGGTCGGTCTTGTCGTTCTTGCCGTTGACGAAGTGGACGTACTGCTCGACCTTGTCGGCAGCCTTGCCCGGAGGCGTGACTTCGACGGTAACCGGATCTGTCAGGAAGTCGGCGGCGAGATCGGCAATCGCCTTCGGCATGGTGGCCGAAAACAGCATGGTCTGGCGCTTCTTCGGCACCATCTTGGAGATCTTGCGCAGGTCATGCACGAAGCCCAGGTCGAGCATCTGGTCGGCTTCGTCGAGAACAAGGTAGCGCACGGCGGTCAGGCCGATGGCACGGCGGTTGACGAGGTCGAGCAGGCGGCCTGGGGTTGCGACGAGAATGTCGGTGCCCTTTTCAAGCTGCAGCTGCTGCTTGTTGATCGACACGCCGCCGACGACGACGTTGATGCGCAGATGCGACTTGCGCAGGAAGTTCTTCAGGTTGACGGCGATCTGGTTCACCAGTTCGCGGGTCGGCGCCAGGATCAGCGTGCGGGTCGTGCGGTTGTCGGGGCGGCGCTCTTCGGGGATCAGCTTTTCGATGAGCGGCAGGCCGAAGGCAGCGGTCTTGCCGGTGCCGGTCTGGGCTAGACCGATGAGGTCACGGCCCTGGATGAGCAGAGGGATCGCCTTTTCCTGGATGGGGGTCGGCCTTTCGATGCCGAGCTGGAAAAGAGTGGCGACGATCGGCTTGGAGACACCAAGCGATTCAAAATTGGTCAAGTCATAACCTTTTCAGGGCGCGCCAAAACCAAATCGCCGGAGCGCGGAATGCGGCCCGGTGTTGTTCTGGCGTCAAGAACCCCGCGTGAAGTGGGAACTTGTCTTGTTGGAAAAAGCTTTCCAGCGCTTCTGCCGCGTCTTGGGATGCGGTCAATACGAAATGCGCTTTTGTCCTTCTTCCTGCTCCTATTTGCTGGCAGGGGCACGCTCACGCGGCGGCCGGAAGGTGAAAGCTGGGCTGCATTTGGTCTAGTTCGCGCCGAAAGTCAAGAGGCGATGGCTATATGGCGATTGCGTGCCGATCGCCGGAGCGGCGACCGGCACCTCGATCATGTCACGGAGAAGCAGGGTGGGACCGCTGCCACTCACCCCATGATATCGTTCATGATCGCTGTAACCTCGGCCAGTACGGCACCGGCAATGCCAGTGCCGCTACGCTTCTGCTCTTCCGCCCAGGCCGACTGCACGTCTCTATATTTGGCGGCCGAGCCAAAGCGCACGGGCTCGGCGGGCTCGAGAATTCGCACGGACGCCCCAGCGGTTTTCAGTTCCGCCAGTTGTGCATCGAAGCTGCGATCCATCACCGGGCCGAGAGCGCTGTACGACGTCTCTGCGGCGCGGGCGATGGCATCCTTGTCTTCCTGAGCGAGGTTGTTCCAGACGTCCTTGTTGATCGTCAGCATATAGAGGTGGCCGAGCCACAGATCCTTCGACACCAGCACGTTGGGCGCGGCTTCGTGGACCTTCAGCATGTAGCCGCTGTCGACATTCACCATCAGGCCATCAAGCGTTCCGGCTTTCAAAGCATCATAGATTTCAGGTCCCCAATGCATGGTGACAGGGGTTGCTCCGGCATTGCGAAGGAAGTCCAGATGCCAGAAGCTCGCCGAACGCCATTTGCCGCCCTTTAAGCCATCGAGACCCGCCGTAGGCTTGGTGCTGAAGAAGGCCACGGGATATCCGGTGCCACAGAAAAGCGGAACGATGTTGTTTTTCTCCAGCTCCGCGGGGAAGGCCGGAACTTCGGCGTAGACGCGGCGGAAGAAATCGACCTGCGCGCTTCCGGCCGGGCCGGTTGGGAAACTCTTGAAAATCTGGTGCAGCGGTAATTCCTTGGCTGTGTATTCCGGCACGACGGTCGCCATGTCGGCCTTGGATGTGCTGACCGCACCGAGCGCGTCATAGGCGGCGGCGATCTCACCGTTCCAGTGATCCTCGATCTTCAGCCGCCCGTTCGATTCCCGTTCGATTGCCGGGAACAGCATGTCCTTGAGAAACCGGGTGCGCATTCCGCCAAGCGGCTCGTGATCGCTGAACGTCAGGACGCGGGGCAAGGCGGCCTGCTGGGCCGAGGCATTTGACGGCAAGGATGCCATGGCCGCGCCTGCGGCCGTGGCGAGGAACAGCCTGCGGCTGATGCCATGTTCGCGTTTGGTCATCTGGTTCTCGATCATCGCGATGCTCTTTCCCTGTTTCTGATGCTGCCCGGTGAGGCGCCGTTTGCTTGACCCTCACGTCAGCGGCAAATATACCTGAAGGATCCTTCAGTTCGGTATTCGCATTTGGAAAACGCCATCCCATCACGGCTGAAGCCGAGGAAAACGCCGGTGCAGGCACGATCGGGCGCGACGGTCGAGGCCATTCACGAGGCAGCCATTCAGGTTTTGCTGACGGGTGGATTGGCGCTGTTTACGACAACGCGGGTGGCCGAGCGTGCCGGTGTCTCCGTCGGCACCCTTTATCAATATTTCCCCAACAAGCAGGCGCTGCTCTTCGCAATTCTGCTGCGCCATTTCGAACAGATCGCCGAGGCGATCGAGGCCATACCGGGTGACGGAAAGCCGATTGCGGCGATCGCGGAAGATATTGCGGATGCCTATGTCTCGGTGAAGCTCGCGCGTCCCGACGCCACCACCGCGCTCTACCGGGTGGCCGGCGCGATCGACCAGTTCAGGATGTCGGCCGATGTGCTGAAAAGGCTGGAGGCTGCGGTCGTCAGGCTCCTGACCAATGCGGCGGATGCATCCTTTCGTCAGGCGGAGAAGACGGCCTTCACGTTGCTTTCCTCGCTGGCGGGGCTATCGAGGGGCAGCTTCGGAAAGCTGGCGGTGGCCGACGATGCGCTTGACGGGCTCGGTGCGGAGGCACGCCTGCTGTCAGCGGCCTATCTGCGGGCTGCTGCGGACGCCTGATTTTCGGCGCCGCGTTTGCCGTCGGAGCCTCGCTGAGGCAGAATGCGGTGGAGGAAGAGGAGCGGCATCGATGATGATCGGATCATGTCATTGCGGCAAGGCGCACTGGACGCTCAAGGGCGATCCGGGATCGATCACGGCCTGCAACTGTACGCTCTGCCGCCGCTACGGGACGCTCTGGGCTTATGATTATGAAAATGAGCGGGTTGCTGTCAGCGGACGCACGGCGTCCTATACGCGCTCGGGAATAGACAAGTCGCCACTGGAGATCTTGTTCTGCCCTTCTTGTGCCTGCGTTCTCGCCTGGCGCGGCCTGGTATTGGAGCCGGACGGGCGGCGGCGGATGGCGGTCAATGTCAGGCTTGCGCCGCCGGAGGCGGTGGAAGATCTGGCGATCGACCATTTCGACGGGCTGGTGACCTTCACCGATCTGCCGTCGAAAGGGCGCTGCGTGCGCGATCTCTGGTTTTAGAGAGAAGACGGCGCCGCCGGGAGGAAGCGGCGCCGCAACTCACTCAGCGTCTGCAGACTTCGATCCGGTAGGGCTGGCCCCACCGGTCATAGCGCCATGCCGGATGGCAGTAGCGGGGAGCGTAGTAGGCCGGATAGGCAGGCGGCGGGTAATAGGCATAGGGGCCGGGATAATAGGCGCGCGATGCGATCGCGCCGCCGACCACGCCGCCAACGACGCCTCCGGCAACGCCGCCCCAGAAGGCGTTGCCGCCGCGGGCATTGGCAGTTCCTGTGGTGGCGAGGGTGGCGCCGGCAAAGGTCAGCGCAATCAGGCCCGCCGCCATGGTCTTATGAAGAACGGACATGTCGAATTCCTTTCATGGACAAGGCTTGTCTTGAAGCCGGTCCCAGAATCCGCCCCGATCGCGGCACGTTGATGGTCGCGCAAGCGCCTGCGGGATTAAATTTTCTCCATGATTCCAAGGGCGCCGGGGCAACCAAGCAGCCGGAAAAGAACGAGCAATGGCAAATAGATGAGACGCCCGGCTGGTCTTCTGATTCAACTTTAACACCGCTTTTGGCGCCCGGTGCTCGCGCTCTAAGATTTTATGGTTAAAAGCTTGTTAAGCGGCTTGGCATTATGGTTGCAGTCGTGAATATTTCATTCACAGCGGGAGTGGACGCTTTTTGACATCGGCAGGTAACCTTCTGGAACTGGCATGCAGCCGGATCGCGGATCTGGATACCCCTGCTTATGTCAAGAATAGCGAGCTTCGCTACGTTGCCGTCAACGAAGCCTATGCGCGCTTCTTCGGCATGGAGATCTCCGATTTCATCGGCCGCCGCAGCCGCGAGGTGCATGACCGCCCCGAGGAAGAGGAGCGCGAGGACAAGGAGCGCCGGGCACTGGTCTTCGGTACCGAGGAAAATGCCATCTGCTTCGACCGGCCGGGGCAGGGCCACGAGCGCGTCCAGATCGAAAGCTTCATGCCGTCGGAAGACCGGGCCTATGTGCTCGGCATCTTCGAGAAGCGGCCGCAGCCCCGCCGCGCTGTTTCCACCGGGCCGGATCAGGCGCTGCTGGCCGATTTCGAGCGGGTGCGTACCGCCCTCGAAACGCTCGATCACCCGATCGGCGTCTTTGCCGCCGATGGCCGCCCGCTTGTCGTCAATTCCGCCTATCGCGGCGGTGCGCGGCCGCCCAGCGAAAAGGGCTGGCACGAAAGCGTTGCCGAACTCGATCTTCTGCGCACGATCATGGAGGATCTGCCGGTCGCCGCTTTCGTGCGCGACGAGGCCCACCGGCTCGTCTATGCCAATCAGTATTACGAGACCTTCACCGGGCATGAGCGGTCGAAGGTGCTCGGCCTCACCGAATTCGAGATGTTCGGCGAAGAGAGCGGACGCGGCATCTATGAAGAGAATATGCTGGCGCTGAAGAACGGTTCGCTGACGGAGATCGAAGGCCGGGTACCGAGCACCGACGGCAAGTCCTACCCGATCCTGTCGCGCGTCAACCGGGTGCAGACCCCTGACGGCAAGTTTTACGTCGTCGGCTCCTTCTCGGATATCTCGCCGCTCAAGGAGCGCGAAGCTGAGATCATCAATTCCCAGCAGCATGCAGAAGTGCTGCACCGGGATATCGAAAGCATCCTGCGCTCGCTGCCGGTCGGCGTGCTGATCCTCGATAACAAGCTCGATATTCTCTACGTCAACGACGAGTTCTATACGATCAGCGATCTGCCGATCGAGGACCGTTTCGACGGCCGGCCATTTCTCGATGTGATCCGCCGCAATCACGAACTTGGGCGCTATGGCTACAGCCAGACGCCGGAGGAAGTGCTGGAATCGCGGCGCCACCATTTCAGCGCTGATGGCGATCCCGAGCCGGTGGAGCTCAATTGGTCGGGCGGCAAGTCGATCATCTTCGACAGCCGGCGGATTTCCGACGACCGCATCCTGCTGACCTATTCGGATATCAGCACCATCCGCCAGCGCGAGCAGGAAGTGCATGACGCCAAGGCGGCGATCGAGACGCTCGGCGAATTGATGCGCGATGCAACGCGGGCGATGCCGCAGGGGCTGGCGATCGTTCAGGATGGCATTATCCAGCTTTCCAACGAGGCGCTGGCGCCGGTGCTGCAGATCCCTGCCGAATATCTCGCCGCAGGGCGTGGCTGGATCGATCTCTTCAATTTCTGCGCCGAGCGCGGCGATTTCGACGGTTCGGCCGCCGATACGCTGCATTACTGGCGCAGTTCCATCGCCGCGCGTGAGCCGATCATCACCGTCTTCCATATCCTCGGCGAGCGCTGGGTGAACATGGAGGCGACGATCAGCGAACGCGGCCACTGGATCGCGTTGTTCACCGATGTCACCGAGATGAAGCAGCGCGAAGGCGAGCTGCAGCGGCTCTTGTCGCGCGCCGAAGCCGCCGACCGTGCGAAGTCGGAATTCCTCGCCAACATGAGCCATGAAATCCGCACGCCGATGAACGGTGTTCTCGGCATGGCCGAGCTGATGGCGAAGACCGATCTGGATGCGCGGCAGAAGACCTTCATCGATATCATCGTCAAATCAGGCAATGCGCTGTTGACGATCATCAACGACATTCTCGACTTCTCGAAGATCGATGCCGGGCAGATGAAGCTGCGCAAGGCGTCGTTCGATCTCGTCGAGGCGGTCGAGGACGTCGCAACGCTCCTGTCGTCGCAGGCGGCGGAGAAGGATCTGGAACTTCTGGTACGCGCCGATCCGAACCTGCCTGCCGCCGTCATCGGCGATGCCGGGCGGTTCCGGCAGGTCGTCACCAATCTGGTCGGCAACGCCGTGAAATTCACCGAGAAGGGCCATGTCTTCGTCGATATCGGGTTCCGGCAGGGATCGGATGGTGAGGTGATGGTCGAGCTACGGATCGAGGATACCGGCATCGGCATCCCGGCCGAAAAGCTGCAATCGGTCTTCGACAAGTTCTCGCAGGTCGATTCTTCCTCGACACGGCGCCATGAGGGAACCGGTCTCGGGCTGGCGATCACCGCCGGGCTCGTCGACCTCTTCGGCGGCTATATCCATGCCGAGAGCGAAGCCGGCAAGGGTTCGGTCTTCACTGTCAATCTGCCGTTCGCGGTCGCCGCCGCCAAGCTTGATCCCAAGCCGCTGCCGGTCAATGTGCGCGGCGCGCGCATTCTCGTCATCGACGACAACGAGGTGAACCGCGCGATTCTCAGCGAACAGCTGACGCTCTGGGGCTTCGACGGCGTGGCGGCCGAAAGCGGGGCGACGGGGATTGCCATTCTGGAGGCCGCGCATCAGGTCGGCGTCGAGGTCGATGCGCTGGTGCTCGACTATCACATGCCGCGCATGAACGGGGCCGAAGTAGCGCGCCGGCTGCGCGCCGATCCGCGGTTCGAGAACCTGCCGATCATCTTCCTGACGTCGATGGATATTTCGGGCTCCGAGAAGGAGTTCGCGGCGCTGAACGGCCAGGCGCACCTGATGAAGCCGGCCCGCGCAAACCTGCTGCGCGGCACGATCGTCGAGGTCGTCCGGGCCAAGCGCGTGAAGCAGGCTTCGGAAACCGAGCTCGCGCGGCTGCAGGCGGAAGCGCAACTCAAGGAGCCGGGATTCGAGGAACCCGTGCGCGAGGAGACTCGGCGCAAGGCCGAGTTCGTCGATGTGCTGGTGGCCGAAGATAACGAGGTCAACCAGATTGTCTTCACGCAGATCCTGCAGGGCACCAATCTCAGCTTCCTCGTGGTCAACAACGGCCAGGAAGCGGTCAATGCCTGGGAAACCCATTCGCCACGCATCATCATGATGGACGTGTCGATGCCCGTCCTGAACGGCCACGATGCGACGCGGGCGATCCGGACCCGCGAGCGCGGGCAGGGGCATCGTGTGCCGATCATCGGCGTTACCGCGCATGCGCTGGAAAGCGACCGAGAGCTTTGCCTCGATGCCGGGATGGATGACTACATGTCGAAGCCGATCAGCCCGGAACTGCTGGAGGAGAAAATCCAGCTATGGCTCGGCAAGACCGAGCCGGTGCCGGGCCGCTCCGGCCTATAGGGGTTTCGTGCCGCAGAGCATTTCGCGCTTTCCCGCAAAGCCCTTGCGGCGCTCGACCGCAAAGCCTGCGGCGACGAGATTGCGGCGGACGAAACCGGCTGCGGCATAAGTGGCGAAGCTGCCGCCCGGAACCGTCTTCTCGCAGACCAGCCGCATCAGCTCTTCCGACCACATGTCGCCATTACGCGACGGGGCGAAGCCATCGAGATACCAGGCATTGAAGTTTGGCTCTGCAGCCTTCACGCCGTCTAACGCGGCACCGCAGACGACAGTGAGACGCGTTTGCGGATCGAGATCGAGGCTAACGATGCCGGTTGGTGCATTCGTCCAGGCGGACGTCAGCCCATCGCGTTCGGCATCGATCTCGGGCCAGTGCGACAGGGCGCGGTGGATCTCCTCGCGCTGCATCGGATAAAGCTCGAAGGACATGAAGTGCAGATGCTGGCCGTCGCTGCGCTGTAGCCTCCACTGCCGCCAGGTCTCGGCGAAGTTCAGGCCTGTGCCGAAGCCGAGTTCGCCGATCTGGAAACTCTGCTTTTTAGCCCAGCGTTCCGGCAGGCCGTTGCCCGCGAGGAAGACGTGGCTACATTCGAGGCGGCCGTCGGTCTGGCAATAAAAGTGGTCGCCAAAGGCCTGCGAATAGGGCATATCGCCGTCTCGCCATTCGAGCGGCTGGCTTTTGCTGCCAATCTGATCGGGATCGATATCTGTCATGCCACAAGCCGATAGTCCGGCTCTTCTCTCCGGTCAATCCGCCGATCTTCTGATCGCCGGCGGCGGCATCATGGGTCTGTGGGCGGCGGTTTACGCCGAGCGGCAGGGCATCGATACGCTGCTGATCGATGCAGCAACGATCGGGCAGGGAGCCAGCGGCGGTCTGCTCGGCGCGCTGATGCCGCATATGCCGGACAAGTGGAATGCCAAGAAGCAGTTCCAGTTCGATGCCCTGGTCAGCCTTGAGAGCGAGATCGCGGGGCTTGAGGTGGCAACCGGGCTTTCGGCCGGCTACCAGCGCTCCGGCCGTCTTATCCCGTTGCCGAAGCCGCATCTGAAGACCATTGCGCTCCGTCACTCCGCCGATGCCGAAACCAACTGGCGTCAGCAGGGACGGGCGTTTCACTGGCATGTCAGCGATGTACCACCTGTTCAGGGTTGGATCGACGCGGCAGCAGGCGAGAGCGGCTTCGTTCACGATACGCTGGCCGGTCGGGTGGCGCCGCGCGCGCTGATCGCCGTCCTCCGGGCGTTCCTGATGCGGGCGAAGCATGTTCGGCTTCTGGAGGAGGCGGCGCTCGACAGCCTTGATACAGGGGCGCGGATTGCCGTTATCGGCGGCCGGAGCATCGGCTTCGGCGATTGCATCATTGCCGCCGGGCACGGATCGTTCCCAATCCTTCAGCGCTTCACGCCTGATCTTCCGCAGCCGCTCGGGCAACCGGTGAAGGGGCAGGCGGCGCTGTTGAAAGCCGATGTCGATCCCGCAATGCCGACGATCTTCCGCGACGGGCTCTATGTCGTTGCGCATGAGGGCGGGCATGTCGCGGTCGGCAGCACCAGCGAGAACAGCTTTGCGGAACCGTTGTCCACAGATGCGCTACTCGATCCGCTGATTGTCGCTGCGCGCGAGATGGCGCCGGTCCTGCGCGATGCGCCCGTCATCGAGCGCTGGGCCGGCTTGCGGCCGAAGGCGATCGACCGCGATCCGATGGTGGGGCCATACCCGCTTCATCCGCATCTGCATGCGCTGACCGGCGGTTTCAAGGTCAGCTTCGGCCTGGCGCATCGGCTTGCCGAAGCTGTCGTTGCACCAATTGCAGGCGAAAAGCTCTCCTTCGACCTGCCTGAAAGCTTCGCGCTTTCGAGCCATATCACGGCCGCTTCACGCTAAACGTGAATTCGTCCAGAGTATATTTCGTTATTCTGTCATGCAAATCACCTATCTGCTTGCGCATCGACGGCGCCGGATTCGGCCGTGCGCCGCATTCTCAGATGGAGGAAATCGCATGCGCTATGCCATTTGCTTCACGCCTTCGCCGAGCGATCCGCTCAGCCATGTGGCGGCCAATTGGCTTGGCCGCAACGTTTTTTCGGGCGAGATGCTGGAGCCGCCGGCCGTTCGCGGACTCGGCATTCACGAAATTGCCTTCCACACGGCCGTCCCGCGCCGCTATGGCTTTCATGGCGTGCTGAAGGCGCCGTTCCACCTCTCCGCGGAGGTATCTGAAGCGCAACTATTGCGGGAATTGATGCGCTTTTCCGGCACGTTCCAGCCGTTCAGCGTGCCGCGCATCGAAGTGGCGCGGCTTGGAAACTATTACAGCCTGGTTCCGACGCTGCCATGCGAGAATGTCCGCTATCTCGCATCGTCGATCGTTCAGCATTTCGATGGCTTCCGGGCGCCACTTTCGGAAGCCGATATCGAGCGGAGTGATCCCGACGGCTTGTCGGCGGCGCAGTTCACGAATCTACACCGCTGGGGCAACCCCTATGTGATGGACGAATACCGGTTCCACATGCCGGTGACCGGGCCAGTCAATGTTGTCGACATGCCGCGCATCGAACAGGCGCTGCGCGGCATCTTCGAGCCGGTGCTGGCGGAGCCGATCGCCATCTCCAATATCGCGCTGATGATGGAAGAGGGCATGGGCGGGCCGTTCCGCGTTCATTCGCTGCATCCGATGGGCAAGGTCAGCGCCCGCAAGATCGCCTGATCACTTTTGTTCAAGAAGCGGCTGCGGAAAACTGCTATATCGGCGCGATGCAGAATATTTCCCAGGAACAGGCGACTGTTGCCATGCCGCTTGCCGGGGCGGAGACGACCCGCTTCTGGCGCGACCGGCGCTTCGACGGCATGGAATGCCTGAGCGCGACCTTCCTGACCCACGAGTTTGCGCCGCATGCGCATGATACTTTCAGCATCGGCGCCATCGAGAGCGGCAGCCAGATCGCCACGATCCGTGGTGCGCGCGAGGCATCCGGTCCGGGCGATCTCTACCTGATCAATCCCGGCGAGACGCATGACGGTGCGCCGACGGATGGCGGTTACCGCTACCGGATGATCTACCCTGACATGGCACTGTTCCGGGAAATTCTTGAGGACGTGACCGGCCGGGCCTTCCACGGCACGCCGGCCTTCGGCAAGCAGATCCTCCATGATCCAAAGCTCGCCAATGCCTTTCTGGAGGCGCATAGGACACTGGAGACGGGGGCCGGGGCGCTGGAGACCGGGCAGGGCATGTTCCTGGTGCTGGACGCGATGTTCCGCCAGCATGGCAGCTCGATCATCATTCCTGTCGATAGCGCCGAACGGTCGGCGGTGCGCCGGGCGCGCGACTATCTGGTAGAGCAATATGAAAGCGATATCGGTCTCGAAGAGCTCGCCGCTATCGCTGGTCTCAGCCGTGCGCATCTGATCCGCGCCTTCCGCAAGGAGTTCCACATCACGCCGCATGCCTTCCTCACAGATGTCCGCGTCAGGATTGCCCGGCGCAAGCTGCAGGCAGGCGAACAGCCGGCGGAGATCGCGCTCGAATGCGGCTTTGCGGACCAGGCGCATTTCACCCGGCATTTCAAGGCCCGCACCGGACTGACACCCGGCCAGTACCGCGCCCGGTAATCACTTTCGTTCAAGACGGCGTTCTTGCGCCGCTCTATGACCTCCGCAGCAAGCGGAGTTTTTGAACGTGAAAAAGAATGAATTCTGGGCGGAATTTTCCGGCGGTATGCGCGCGATCGCACCGCTGATCGCCGCCGTCATCCCGATCGGCCTGGTCTTCGGCGCAGTCGCTGCGACCAAGGGGCTGTCGCCGCTTGAGACCGCACTGATGAGCGCGCTGGTCTTTGCCGGCGGGTCGCAATTCGTGGCGATGGATATCTGGACGCATCCGGCCTCCTGGGCGGGCCTCGGCTTTGCGGCACTGCTCGTCAATATCCGCCACGTGCTGATGGGCGCTTCGATCGGCACCAAAATGCAGGCCTTTGCGCCGCGCGCCCGTTATTTCTCGGTGCTGTTCCTCGCCGACGAGATCTGGGCGATGGCCGAATTCCGGGCCGGTATCGCGCGGCTGACGCCGGCCTGGTTTGCTGGGCTTGCCACGCCATTTTATCTGACCTGGCTGCTGTCCAGTCTCGCGGGGGCAACACTCGGCGCCTTCCTCGGTAATCCCGTCACTCTGGGCCTCGATTTCGCTTTTCCTGCGGTCTTCATCGTGCTGGTCATGGGTTTCTGGAAGGGATCGGAGACCGGTGCGGTCCTGCTCGCCAGCGGTGCGGCGGCCGTCCTGACGCAGCATTTCATCCCCGGTGTATGGTACATCGCTGCCGGCGCATTGGCCGGGCTTGCCGCCGCGATGGTCAGCGGCAAGCGCCGCGTGGAGGTGACGCCATGACGCTCGATTTCTCGACATTGCTTGCCATCCTGGCGATGGCGGCGGCAACCATTCTGACGCGCGTCAGCGGTCTCTTCCTCATTCGCCATGTGTCGCTCGACGGCAGCAGGCGCAAGGCGATCGAATCCATTCCACCGGCGGTGCTGATGGCCGTCGTCGCGCCGACAGCCTTTGCGACCGGGATTGCCGAGACCATCGCCTGCGCCGTCACCGCGCTCGCAGCGCTTCGTTTGCCAATGCTGGCGGCCGTCGCATCGGGCGTCGTCTGCGTCGCGGTCCTCAGGGCGATCGGGCTTAGCTGAGTGATTTCGTGAGAGACTTTCGCGTTTCCGGCTCGACTTTCGCTCTCCGGGTGTTACCGTTTCGCCTGTCCTCGAGAAGGTGATTTCATGGCATCCGATACCTATCCGCGCAATCTAATCGGCTACGGCCGCAACACGCCCGATCCGAAATGGCCGGGCGGCGCGCATGTCGCCGTTCAATTCGTCATCAATTACGAGGAAGGCGGCGAGAGCTGTATTCTCGATGGCGATCCGGCCTCGGAGAACCTGCTGTCGGAAATCGTCGGCGGTGCTGCCTGGCCGGGGCAGCGCAACCTCAATATGGAATCGATCTATGAGTATGGCTCGCGCGCCGGTTTCTGGCGGCTGTGGCGGCTGTTCACCGAACTCAAGGTGCAGGCAACCGTCTATGGCGTGACACTGGCCATGGCCCGCAATCCGGAAGCCGTCGATGCGATGAAGGAAGCCGGCTGGGAGATCGCCAGTCACGGCTATCGCTGGCTGGAATACAAGGATTTTCAGGAAGATCTGGAGCGCAAGCACATTCTCGAAGCCGTGCGCCTGCATACCGAATTGACCGGCGAGCGGCCCTACGGCATGTACCAGGGCAAGCCCTCGGACAACACGCTGCGGCTCGTCCAGGAAGAGGGCGGTTTCCTTTATTCGTCGGACTCTTATGCCGATGATCTGCCTTTCTGGGTGAAGGGCGCGGATGGCAAGCCGTTCCTGATCGTTCCCTATACGCTCGAGACCAACGACATGCGCTTTGCCACCCCGCAGGGTTTCAATTCCGGCGATCAGTTCTTCACCTATCTGAAGGACGCCTTCGACACGCTCTATGCGGAAGGCAAGGAGGGTAGCCCGAAGATGCTGTCGGTCGGGCTGCATTGCCGTCTCGTCGGCCGTCCGGGCCGCGCTGCGGCGCTGAAGAGCTTCATGGAATATGTCCTGTCCCACGAGAAGGTCTGGGTGCCGCAGCGCGTCGAGATCGCCAGACACTGGCACCAGCATCACCAGCCGGAGACGATCTGATGATCGCGCGGGAGGAATTCGTAAGTCGCTTCGGCGGCGTCTTCGAGCATTCGCCGTTCATCGCCGAGCGCGCCTATGACGACGGCTTCATCCACGGCGAGCTGACGGCGGACCGTGTTCACACGCCCATGGTGGCGATCTTCCGGGCGGCGAGCGAGAAGGAGCGCCTTGGCGTGCTGCGCGCCCATCCCGATCTCGCCGGACGTCTGGCGATCGCGGGTGAGTTGACCGAAGACAGCAAGCAGGAGCAGGCAGGCGCCGGGCTCGACCGTCTGAGCGCGGCGGAACACAAGCGTTTCACCGAGCTCAACAACCACTACACCGAAAAATTCGGCTTCCCTTTCATCATTGCGGTCAAGGGTCTGAACAAGGACGATATCCTCGACGCCTTTGAAAAGCGGATCGGTAACAGCCGCGAGGAGGAATTTGCGACGGCCGCCGGTCAGGTCGAGAAGATCGCGCTTCTGCGTCTGAACTCCATGCTTCCGGAGCGCTGAACGATGCGGAATTCTTTCCTCGCCGTTCGCGCTCGCCTATAGTCTCAGTTGCAGGAGACGGTGCAATGAAGCCATCGGAAGTGCTGGAGAAAAACAGGCAGGCGATCCGCGACGCGACGAAGCGTTTCAACGCGGCGAACCCGCGCGTCTTCGGCTCGGTGGCGCGCGGCGAGGACCGGCCTGATAGCGATCTCGATATTCTCGTCGATGCGCTGCCGGGGACGACGCTGTTCGATCTCGGCGGGTTGCTGGAGGAATTGCAGGATATCCTTGGCGTCAAGGTGGACCTCGTCACACTAGGCGGGCTGCCCGACAAGATCAAGGCTCGCGTTCTCTCGGAAGCATCCGACATATGAACAATGAGCGGCTTGTCGACCATATGGACCGAATGCAGGCGGCAGCGCAGACGGCGTTCGATCTGATCGAAGGGATGAGCGAGGCGCAGTTCCTCGCCGATGTCCGCACTCAGCTTGCCGTGACGATGTCGCTAGTCTTGGTCGGCGAGGCAGCAGCACGGATATCGGCGATCGAACCCGGATTTCCGCAAAACCATCCGGAGATTCCGTGGACACGGATCAAAGGCATGCGCAACCTGATCGTCCATGATTACTATAGGGCGGAACTGCCGGTGATCTGGCAGACTGTAAGAACTGCGTTGCCCGAGCTTGTTACCCAACTTGAAAACATCCGCCATTGGCGGGCACAAGGCGAATGACAATGCCAGACTACCTCGACATCCAGCCCCTCACCAAAGCCGCCTTCGCGCCCTTCGGCGATGTGATCGAGGCCGATCCTTCGACGATGCGTTATATCAACGGCGGCACGACCGAACGTTTTCATGCGCTTGCTTCTGCCGAGGCGGCGGGCGAGGGCGCACGCGTCATCATCAATCTTTTCCGTGGCCAGCCGCGCGCCTTTCCCTACGAAGTCGGGATGATGGAGCGCCATCCTTTCGGCAGTCAGAGTTTTTCACCGGTTTCCGGCCGGCCGTTTCTCGTTGTCGTCTCGGAAGATGAGAATGGCCGGCCGGGACGGCCGCAGGTGTTTTCTGCGCGCGGTGATCAGGGCGTGAACTACAGACGCAATGTCTGGCATCACCCGCTGATGTCGCTCGGCAAGCCGAGCAGCTTCATCGTCGTCGATCGCGATGGACCCGGCAACAATCTGGAAGAATTCTTCTTCGACACCCCCTTCATCATCAGAGAGCCAGCCCTATGACCGGACTGACCACCCACGTCCTCGATACTGCCCTCGGCAAGCCGGCCGAGGGTCTGCGCATCGATCTGTTTTCGGTCGAAGGCGATCTGCGCAAGCTTCTCAAGACGGTCGAGACCAACGCTGATGGACGCGTCGATGGCGGGCCTATCCTTGTTGGCGACAGCTTCACTGCAGGAACCTACGAGCTCCTTTTCCACGCCGGCGACTATCTTCGTGCCGCAGGCACGGCGCTGCCGTATCCGGCCTTTCTCGATCTCGTGCCGATCCGCTTCGGGATCGCCGATACGACAGCGCATTACCACGTGCCGCTGCTGATCTCGCCCTACGGCTATTCCACCTATCGCGGCAGCTGAGCGATGCGGTTTGCGGCGATCGCCGATATTCACGGCAATGCGCTGGCGCTGGAGGCGGTGCTTGCCGATATTGCGGCACTCGGCATCACCGACATCGTCAATCTCGGCGATTGCTTCAGTGGCCCGCTCGAAGCCGGAAAGACGGGCGACCGGCTCTTGCCGCTCAATCTGCCGACCGTGCGCGGCAATCACGACCGATATCTCATCGAGTTTGCGCCGGAGCAGATGTTTACCTCCGATGAGGCCGCCTATCACGATCTCAGCCCACGCCATCTCGACTGGCTGCGGACGCTGCCTTCGGAACTCGTCTATCGCGACGAGGTCTATCTCTGCCACGCAACCCCTGATGACGATAATCTCTACTGGACAGAAACGGTTTCTCTCGACGGACATGTTCTCCTGAAGGCGCAGGCGGAGATCGAGGCGCTTGCCGAGCGCATCGACCAACCGCTGATCCTCTGCGGCCACACCCATTTGCCGCGGATGATTGCTCTCTCCGGCGGTCGGCTGCTCGTCAATCCCGGCAGCGTCGGCGCCCCGGGCTATGACGATGACGCGCCCTATTTCCACAAGGTCGAGGCCGGCCATCCGCTGGCAAGCTACGCCATTCTGGAGAAGACCGCGCTTGGCTGGACCGCCAATTTCCGCGCCGTCCGCTATGACCATATGGCAATGTCGGAGCTCGCAAAAGCAAACGGCCGCCTCGAATGGGCGGCCGCGCTGGCGACGGGGCGGTTGTAGATCAGGCGGCAATCACCGACGCATCCACATCCTTGATGCTGCGCTTTCCGCATAGCGCCATGGTCATATCCATTTCCTTGCGCAGGATCTCTAGCGCCAGCGTCACCCCGTCCTTGCCCATGGCGCCGAGGCCGTAGAGGAAGGGGCGGCCGATATAGGTGCCCTTGGCGCCGAGGGCGATGGCTTTCAGCACGTCCTGGCCGGAGCGGATGCCGCCGTCGAGGTGGATTTCGATCTTGTGGCCGACAGCGTCTGCGATCGCAGGCAGCATGCTGATCGAGGAGGGGGCGCCGTCCAGTTGGCGGCCGCCGTGGTTGGAGACGATGATGGCGTCGGCACCAGTTTCGGCGGCGAGCCTGGCGTCTTCGACATCGTTGATGCCCTTGATGATCAGCGGGCCGCCCCATTTTTCCTTGATCCAGGTGACATCGGCCCAGGAGAGGCGCGGATCGAACTGCTCATGCGTCCAGATGGAGATCGAGGAGAGGTCGGTGACGTTCTTGGCGTGGCCGATGATGTTGCCGAAGGTGCGGCGCTTGGTCTGCAGCATGTCCAGACACCAGAGCGGACGCGTTGCCATCTGCCAGATGTGTTTCGGGGTGAATTTCGGCGGGGCGGAGAGGCCGTTGCGCACGTCCTTGTGGCGTTGGCCGAGGATCTGCAGGTCGGCGGTCAGCACAAGGGCCGAGCACTTTGCCGCCTTCGCACGGTTGATCAGGTCGAGCACGAAATCCTTATCGCGCATCACATAGAGCTGGAACCAGAAGGGCTTTGTCGTCACCGAGGCGACATCCTCGATCGAGCAAATGCTCATGGTCGAGAGCGTGAAGGGGACGCCGAATTCCTCGGCTGCGCGCGCCGCCAGCATCTCGCCATCGGCATGCTGCATGCCGGTCATGCCCGTCGGCGCCAGCGCCACCGGCATCGACACCTTCTGGCCGATCATCACAGTTTCCAGCGTCCGGTTTGTCATGTCGACGAGAACGCGCTGGCGCAGCTTGATTTTGGCGAAGTCGCTCTCGTTGGCGCGGTAGGTGCTCTCCGTCCAGGCGCCGGAGTCGGCATAGTCGAAGAACATCTTCGGCACACGGCGGCGGGCCAAGGTCTTCAGATCGGCAATCGTCAGCGGCTTTGACATGATATCGGCATCCTCCGGAAAGCTTCCGAGAGGTAGCATATTCAAGTCCCGCTGCCAGCAGAAACATATGGTTAGGGCAGGGTTTCCGGACATCCGGCAGGCTTGGCGGCGGCCCATGTCAACAGCGCGTCGAGCGCGGGGCAGAGCGATTGGCCCCAGTCGGTGAGGCAATATTCCACCTTCGGCGGCACCTGATGGTGGACGATGCGCCTGACGATGCCGTCGGCTTCCATCTGGCGCAGCTGCTGGATCAGCATCTTTTGCGAGATCGCCGGAATCGCGCGTTCCAGATCGGAGAAGCGCAGCACATTGCCACCGAAGAGATGGAAGAGGATGACGAGCTTCCAGCGCCCTTCGAGCATGCGCAGCACATTCTCGACACCCTCGGCGGCGGTCGATGGGGTCAGGTCATCGGTGGACTTACTTTCAGGTAAGTACCCTACTTTTTCGTGCGTACTTGTCATCTCGAAAGCCTAAAGCCATCTTCGCCTTCAAGCAACGCGATTGTTTTGGACGGCGGCGCCCCGTCCTCCAACACAAGAGGACTGATATGACCATAGCTCAGACATTTCCGATCATTCCCGCGGAGTTTTCCGGCAAGCGTGTGCTGGTGACCGGCGGTACGAAGGGGGCCGGTGCCGCGATCCTGCGCCGGTTTGCAGCGGCGGGCGCTGAGACCATCACCAGTGCCCGTTCGGTGCCGGAGGCGGGCACGTCTGCGACGCTCTTCGTGCCCGCCGATCTCTCGACACCGGAAGGCGTCGAGATACTGGCGCGTGCTGCGCTCGAAAGATTCGGCGGGATCGACATTGTCGTTCATACGCTCGGCGGATCGGCAGCGCCCGGCGGCGGTTTTGCTGCCTTGACGGAAGAGCATTGGCAAAACGAGCTGGCCCTCAACCTGATGCCTGCCGTTCGTCTCGACCGGCTGCTCGTGCCGCAGATGATCGAGCGCCGAACAGGTGTGGTGATCCACATATCGTCCATCCAGCGGCGGCTTCCGCTGCACGAGGCGACGATTGCCTATGCGGCGGCAAAGGCGGCGCTCAGCAATTACAGCAAGGCGCTCTCCAAGGAGCTGGGTCCGAAGGGCGTGCGGGTGACATCGGTGGCGCCGGGCTGGATCCTCACGGAAGCATCCGATGCGCTTGTCTCGCGTATTTCGAAAGCGAATGGCATCGATACGGAGGCGGCGAAGCAGAGCATCATGGACGCGCTCGGCGGTATTCCAGCCGGCCGCCCGGCCTATCCCGAGGAAGTTGCCGAGCTCGTCGCCTTTCTTGCGTCCGATCGGGCGGCGTCGATTCATGGCGCCGAGTTCACCATCGATGGCGGAACGGTGCCGACCGTGTGAAGCTTTGGCGGGGCGGCCTTTGCCGTCCCGTTCAGCCGCGCATCACCCAGCGGATCGCGCCGACGGCGGCGAAAGCCATCAGCGGCCAGATGGCCCAGAATGTGCCGCTCCAGGAGAGCAGGTTGATGGCGATCAGGCCGAGACCGATGATAGCGAGGCCGGCGAGTTGCTGATCGACGCGGTTCTGCAGGCGGGCGATGGTCATGGCGGCGGCGAAAGCGAGCACGAGGATCGGCCAGACGGCCCAGAGATTGCCTTCCCATGTCAGCGCGTTGATGAGGGCGAAAAAAGCCGCGGCGATGGCGAAGATGCCGAGGAGCTTGCGGGCGCGTGATGGCGAAGCCGTTGGCCGCTGATCCGGGCGGGCGGGGGAGCCGGCCGGTGCTCCGGAGGGTGCGGGTTGCGCGACAGCTTGGGCTGGATGACGCTCGCCGATGCGGATGGCGTAGCTGGGGATCGCTTCGGAGACATTCTTGACGCTGAGCGGGCCGAGGAAATCGAAACCAACAGGCACCTTGTTGCGAACCTGGTCGTAGACGGTGTTGGAGATGACGATGCCGCCGGCCGGTGCCGAAGCCTGCAGGCGGGCGGCGATATTGACGCCGTCGCCGTAGATATCGGCACCCTCGACGATGATGTCGCCGAGATTGATGCCGATGCGGAACAGCATCTGTTCGCTCGCCGGTTTGGCGCTGTTGAAGCCTGCAAGCTCGGTTTGCACATCGACGGCAGCCCGGACGGCCTCGACGACGCTCGGGAACTCGGCGATCAGGCCGTCGCCCCAGGTATTGACGACGCGGCCGCCATGCGATGCGATCAGGCCTGACATCGCCTCGCGGTAGCGCTTCAGCGTCGCCAGCGTGCCTTCTTCGTCAAGGCCCATCAGGCGCGTATAATCCTGCACATCGGCGGAGAAGATGGTCGTCAACCTGCGTTGCGTCTCGCTCATGCTTCCCCCCGATTTTGAGTCCCTATCTCAAAGCGCTGCCTTCATTGCGTTGCCGGCGACATATGTCTCGACGATCGACCGGTCGTCGCCCATCGTCTGCAGCAGGAAGAGTTCTTCCACCAGCGTTTTGACCACGTCCATCTTCAGCGCCATGGCCGGCGTTGCCGCGGCATTGAGGACGACGATGTCGGCATCGGTGCCTGTCTCCAGCGTGCCGATGCTGTCTGCAAGCGACAGCACTTCGGCGTTGCCCAATGTCATATGGTAATAGCTTTCCAGCGGGTTCAAGCGCTCGCCGAGCAGCTGCTGGATCTTGTAGGCCTCGTCCATCGTCCTGAGCATCGAATAGCTGGAGCCGCCGCCGATATCAGTGGCGACGCCGATGCGCACAGGCTTTTCGCGGCGCGACAGGGCCTTCAGCGGGAAGAGGCCAGAACCCAGGAATAGGTTCGATGTCGGGCAGTGGACGGCGATGGAGCCTGCTTCGCTCATCGCATCGGCTTCGCGATCCGAGAGATGGATGCAGTGGCCGAAGAGGGTCTTTTTGCCGAGCAGGCCGTAACGGGCGTAGATATCCGTGTAGTCGATCGCCTCAGGATAGAGCTCGCAGGTGTATCTGATCTCGTCGTGGTTCTCGGAGAGATGCGTCTGGATATGCAGATCGGGGAATTCGCGCGCGAGCGCTCCGGCTGCTTCCATTTGTTGCGGCGTCGAGGTGATGGCGAAGCGTGGGGTAATGGCGACATGGTTGCGGCCCTTGCCGTGCCATTCGGCGATGACGGCGCGGGTCTCGTCGTAGCCCATTTCGGGCGTATCGAGCAGGCCCTGCGGGGCGTTGCGGTCCATCATCACCTTGCCGCCGACCATGCACATGCCGCGCTTCATGGCTTCGGCGAAATAGGCGTCGGCGGAGGTCTTGTGGACGGAGCAATAGGCAACGGCGGTGGTGGTGCCGTGTCGGATCAGCTCGTCGTAGAAATGCGTGGCGATCTTCTGCGCATGGGCGGTTTCGACGAAGCGGCATTCCTCCGGGAAGGTATAGGTGTTCAGCCATTCCAGCAGATTGGCGGCGTAGGAGGCGATCACCTGCATCTGCGGGAAATGCAGATGGGTGTCGATGAAGCCGGGCATGATGAGATGCGGGCGGTGATCGATTTCCTCGGCATTGTCAGGCGCCTTTGCCTTCACATCGGCATAGCTGCCCACAGCGATGATCTTGCCGCCTTCAATCAGAAGGCCGCCATCTGTCTCATAGCTGTAGCTCTCCTGATCGCTCAGGCTTTGCGGGGCGCGCTTGAACGAGAGCAGGCGCCCACGCAGAAGTTTCACTGTCATTCCTGTTTGCCTTCGACTGCGCTTTCGAACCAGGCGACGAGCAGCTTGCGCTCGTCGGCGGTGATCTCTGTGACATTGCCGGGCGGCATCGCATGGCTGCGGCCCGCCTGTATATAGATTTCCCGGGCGTGGGCGGCAATTTCCGCGTCGTTTTCCAGTATGACGTTCTTCGGCGCCCGGACGATGCCTTCATAGACGGGTTCGGCCGCATGGCACATGGAACAGCGCGTGCCGATCAACTGCTTGACGGCGGGAAAATGCGGATCGCCGGCGAACTGCTGGAACGCAGGGGCGACGGCCGCCGCATCGGCATCCTTCTCGCCGGTCAGCACCTTCGGCACGGTCGACAGCCACATGATCAGGATGAACAGGATGACCGTGGCGATCCACGTCCAGGTCGGGCGGCCCTTGCGGGCATGGGTGGTGTTGAACCAGTGGCGGATGGTGACGCCCATCAGGAAGACGAGGGCGGCGATCACCCAGTTGAAGGCGGTGCCGAAGGCCAGAGGATAGTGGTTCGACAGCATGAAGAAGATGACGGGCAGCGTCAGGTAGTTGTTGTGCAGCGAGCGCTGTTTGGCGATCTGTCCGTATTTCGGATCGGGTGTGCGCCCGGCGATCAGGTCGGCGACGACAATCTTCTGGTTGGGGATGATGATCATGAAGACATTGGCCGACATGATCGTCGCGGTGAAGGCACCGAGATGCAGGAAGGCGGCGCGGCCGGTGAAGAGCTGGGTATAGCCCCAGGCCATGAAGACCAGCACGGCATAGAGCACGATCATCAGGCCCCAGGTATTGCGGCCGAGCGGCGATTTGCAGAGCAGATCATAGACCAGCCAGCCGCCGGCAAGTGAGGCCAGCGAAATTAGGATAGCCGTCATCGGACTGATATCCAGCACATGGCGGTCGATGAGGAAAAGATCGGCACCGCCGTAATAGACGATACAGAGCATCAGGAAGCCGGAGAGCCAGGTGAAATAGCTCTCGTATTTGAACCAGGTCAGATGCTCCGGCATCTGCGCCGGCGCCACCAGATATTTCTGGATGTGATAGAAGCCGCCGCCATGGACCTGCCATTCCTCGCCATAGGCGCCGACCGGTAGATGCGGCCGCTTCACGAGGCCGAGGTCGAGGGCGATGAAATAGAAGGACGAGCCGATCCAGGCAATCGCGGTGATGACGTGGAACCAGCGCGCTGCAAAGGCGAACCATTCCCACGCTATGGCGTATTCATACATGCTGTTCCCCTATCTTCCTCCGACTCGTCACATTGCAGAATGTTGATGCGCGAGGGAAGGGGGAAGTTGGCTTCCCATCGCGTGCCGGATCGCCGATAGTTGCGGGGCAGTTCTGAAGGAGAGGGCCGATGATCCTTGCGCTCTACAGCGACCAGGTGATTGCCGAGAATGCGCCGATGGACAGGCGGCTGGCAGAGATCGTGCGCCAGCGCGGCAACCATATCGGCTATGTCTCCTCCGGCCCCGATCCCGACCGCCAGTTCTTCAACGAGAAGGCCGCCTACTACGCCGCGCATGGCCTCAAGCTTGATCCGTTCATCGATCTCGACAACATCGTGTCTGACGATCTCGAGCGGCTGTTTTCCTGCAACGCCATCCACCTCTCCGGCGGCCATACCGGGCATTTCCTGCACCGCTTGCGCAAAGCCAATGTGCTCGAGCGGCTGCGGACCTGGACGCACGACGACGGTATCCTGATCGGCACCAGCGCCGGAGCGATCCTGATGACGCCGACAATCGCCGTCGATGCCTTCTTCCTTGGCCAGCAGCCCGCCGAGATCACCGATGGCGAGGCGCTCGACCTCGTCCCTTTCGAGTATTTCCCGCATCTGAACGAGGACGAACGCTTCCTTCCGGCGCTGCTGCGCTACAGCGAGACGATAACCAACCGCATCGTCGCCTGCCGGGATGGCGAAGGGCTGATCGTCCACAAGGACGGGGTGGAGATATTTGGCAAGCCGCTGCTGATCTTTCGCGGATCGGCTGATGTTGTCGGGCTGGACGGGCTCGATGCTTTGATGTTCTCATTTCAATCGCCGGCCGAGCCAAAAACGATATAGACGCGCCCGCCATGTTCGATCTTGGCAAATGCTGCGGCATGACTGCCGGCACAGTCCGCAGGGGTGAAGCCCTGCGGTAGGAAGCCGGCATAGGGAGGCTCTGCCGCTTGCGTGCCGAGAATATCCTGCGCTGCCGACCGCTTGAAGCGCAGCAGCTTGATTGAAACGCCGTGATCAACGATCAGTGCCCAGTCCATTTCATCGCTTATGTAGCCAATCTGCCGAAGATGGTCGTTAAGCCTCGCTAAGTCTGGCGATTTGCCGAATAGCTGAGCCTGATAGGGTGTCAGCAGACAAATCTGGTCAAAAGGCAAGCTGGCAATTTCCGTAGCCCGTTTTACCTGGCCGACGCGCATGTTTGCGAGCGATGCGGCAACCTGCACGGGGTCACTGGCGGTCGAATATGGCCATACCGCAAGCGGCACTGCGAGAAATGCGCTATATCGCATCGAGATACTCCGGCTTCGTGAGAATTATAGCTTTCGTCATTGTGGCAATTTTGGGTTGCATTGCGATGAGGCTCGACGCCGTCTTGAAATGTGACGGCTTCGTTACACCTTCATTCGAGGGCCGCCGCATTGCTGCGAGAGCGCATATCCGGTGGGGCATTCATCTGGAGATGTGCCCATGCGAAGCATTTTGGCATGCGTATTGATTGCCTTTGCCTCCGGCGCGCTGGCGCATGATGCGGCGTCCGGATGGGCTTATGATCCCTTCTGCTGCAACGGCGACAGCGAGACCGGGGATTGCCAGATGATCCCGTCGAAAAGCGTCAAGGTGACACCCAACGGCTACCGGGTGACGCTGGTGCCGGGCGACCACCGGCTGGTGACGCGCCATCACGTTTTCCTGCTGCCTTTGACCAAGGCGATGCATTCCGGCGATGGCGATTATCACCTCTGCCTGTTTCCCAACGAGGATACGCCGCGCTGCTTCTATGCGCCCGAAATGGGCTATTGAGACGGCGCCCCGGTGCCGTGCATCTCCGTCAGTATCCAGTTGCGGAAGGCCTTGATTTTCGGGACGTTGCGGCGGTTTTCGGGATAGGCCAGCCAATAGCCGCGGCCATCGGTGCATTGCAGGTCGAAGGGGCGGATCAGTTTGCCGCTGGCGAGCTCGTCCGGGTAGAAATCCGGGGTTAGGATGGCGACACCCTGGCCGGCCACGGCGGCTGACGCCTCGAAGGCCTGCGCGCCGTAATAGCTGTTCGCCCGCGGCTTGAGGTTCGATGCCGGGACGCCTGCCGCTTCCAGCCACTGGTGCCACCAGGGGTCGGTTGTATCGAAGATTCGTAGCTTCAGGAGATCGGCGGGTTCGTGGATGCCGCCGATGGTTTCGGCGAGCGCCGGGCTCAGCATCGGGGTGAAATAGACATCCATCAACTTTTCGGCGCGCAGGCCCGGCCACTCGCCGGTGCCGGAGCGGATGCCGATATCGAAGGCCTCGCGGCCGAGATCGACCAGCGTGTCCGAGGTGTTCATACGCACGGCGATATTGGGATGGGCGAGCTGGAAGAGGCCGAGCCTCCGGGCCAGCCACTGTGAGGCGAAGGTTGCGAGGCACGTGATCTGCAGTGTCACTTCGGTCTCGCCGCGCGCCTCGGCCATGGCGAGCTGCAGCGTCTCGAAGGCTTCCGTCACCTGTGGCGCCAGCCTTTCGCCGGTTTCGGTCAGGCTGATCTGCCGCGGACGGCGCAGGAACAGCGGCTCGCCGATATTCTCTTCCAGCAATTTCACCTGATAGCTGACCGCCGTCTGGGTCATGCCGAGCTCTTCGCCCGCCTTGGTGAAACTGCCATGCCGCGCCACGGCCTCGAAGACGCGCAGCGCATTCAGCGGGAATTGCCTGGAGAGCTTCATGGATAAGTTCTCTTTATGCGTTCGCATGTTTGTTCGATTGGAATTGCAGCATTTTCGGGCGCAGACTGCAAGTCATACCGTCAAGTGAATGAAGGTGACTGTCATGCAAGACTCAACGATCGAACGCAATGAACTGCACCACGAGCTGCCGGTAAAAGCGCTTGTCTCGCGTCTTCGGGCATGGGTCTATCGCACGTTCGTATACTCCTCGCGGCTCGACCCCGACACCATGCCCGACCGGGTCAGGCGCGATCTGGGGTTCCTGGATGGCCGGGAACCGCGCGATCATTTCGAGCGCTGGCCATAAACAGCCAACGCCGTCAGAATCTCGGCGGCGGTCATGGCGGCGATCACTTCCGGGCGCTTGTCCCGGACGGCGGAGCCGCCGATCGGCAAGGTCAGACGCTCGAGCCAGCGCCTTTCGCCGCACTCGCGCGACAGCCAGCTCGAAAACGTAGCGCGCTTGGTGACCGAGCCGATCATGCCTGTGTAGGCGAGGTCGGTTCTCGCCAGCGCCTCGCCGGCGATCAGGAAGTCGAGGGCATGGTCATGCGTCAGGATGACGACGGCTGATCCTGCCGGCACCTCGGCGATCAGCGCTTCGGGCATCGGCGTCAGCAGGGTTTTGGTTTCGGCGGGCAGGTTTTCAAGTTCTTCCTTGCGGGTTTCGATGACCGTCACGGCGAGCGGCAGCGGCGCGAGGGCTGCGGCCAGCGCCCGGCCGACATGGCCGGCGCCAAACAGATAGACGGCCGGACGGTGTTCGGCTTCGTCGACGCGCCTGTTTTCCAGCTCCTCCAGGATATCGGTGGTCACCCTGCGGAAGCGCAGCTGCGTGCGCCCGCCGCAGCATTGGCCGATCTCGGGGCCGAGCGGGATGTCCATGGTTTCCTTGCCGCTGTTTTGCAGCAGGCCGCGGGCATTCTCGATTGCGAGATATTCGAACTGGCCGCCGCCTATCGTGCCCCACATGGCGGTCGGGGAGACCAGCATGAATGTGCCGGTTTCGCGCGGGGTGGAGCCCTGGGTTCCGGTGATCTCGATCAGGATGGTGGCGGGGTGGGTGAGGAGGAAGTCCTTGAAGGTGGTCATCGTTGGGCGGCCGATGGGTTCGAGGGTGCGGTACCCCCCTCTGTCCTGCCGGACATCTCCCCCTCAAGGGGGGAGATTGGCTGGGGGCACCGGTCTCCCCAAATAATGTATGTCGAGTGTTTGCGGTGGCGCGAGCGGGTGCCTCCAGCTGATCTCCCCCCTTGAGGGGGAGATGCCCGGCAGGGCAGAGGGGGGTAAGCCACGAACGCCACCCCGCCGACCCTCACACCATCTTCATCCGCTCGACCGCCATCAGCACACGCTCAGGCGTGGCAGGCGCATCAAGCCGCGGGCAGACCCTGTAATCCGCGACGCTGGCAACCGCCATGGAGAGCGCTTCCAGCACCGAGATCGCCAGCATGAACGGCGGCTCGCCGACGGCCTTCGAGCGGCCGATCGTCGCTTCCTTGTTTTCCGACCATTCCGCCAGCTTGACGTTGAACACCTTCGGGCGGTCGGAGGCGAGCGGGATCTTGTAGGTGGAGGGGGCGTGGGTACGCAGCCGCCCCTTGTCGTCCCACCAGAGCTCCTCGGTCGTCAGCCAGCCCATGCCCTGAACGAAGGCGCCCTCGACCTGGCCGATATCGATCGCCGGGTTCAGCGAGCGGCCGACATCGTGGAGAATATCGGTGCGGTCGATGAGGTATTCGCCGGTCAGCGTATCGATAGAGACTTCGGTGCAGGCGGCACCATAGGCGAAATAATAGAAGGGCGTGCCGCGGCCGGCGGCCCGGTCCCAGTGGATCTTCGGGGTCTTGTAGAAACCCGCCGCCGAAAGCTGGACGCGGGCGAAATAGGCCTGCTTGATGAAATCGGGGAAGGGGATTTCGGTCTCACCGACGCGCACGCGGTTCGGCAGGAAGATCACGTCGGCCGGATCGACGCTCCATTTCTCGGCAGCAAAAGCGACGAGGCGTTCCTTCAGCTGCCGGGCGGCGTCATAGGCGGCCATGCCGTTGAGGTCGGAACCCGAGGAGGCTGCCGTTGCCGAGGTGTTCGGCACCTTGCCCGTGGTCGTCGCGGTAATCTTCACCCGATCGATATCGACCTGAAAACTGTCGGCCAAGACCTGCGCCACCTTGGTATAGAGGCCCTGGCCCATCTCGGTGCCGCCATGGTTCAGGTGGATCGAGCCGTCCTGATAGATATGGACGAGGGCGCCCGCCTGGTTGAAGGCCGTCATGGTGAAGGAGATGCCGAATTTCACCGGCGTCAGCGCAATGCCCTTGCGGATATAGCGGCTGTCGCGGTTGAAGGCGATGATGGCGTTGCGGCGGGCCTGGTAATCGGCGCTTTCCTCGAGTTCCTCGACGATGCGCAGGACGATGCTGTCCTCGACCTCCTGATGATAGGGCGTCGTCGTGCGACCGGAGCCGGGTTGGCCGTAGAAGTTCAGCTTTCGAACCTCCAGCGGGTCCTTGCCGGTGGCGTAGGCGATCTCTTCGATGAAGCGCTCGGCGCCGAGCATGCCCTGCGGGCCGCCAAAGCCGCGGAACGCGGTGTTGGAGACGGTATGGGTCTTCAGCGGTTTCGATTGCAGATGCACATGCGGATAGAAATAGCTGGAATCGGCGTGGAACAGCGCGCGGTCGGTGACCGGGCCGGAGAGATCGGACGAGAAGCCGCAGCGTGCCGCATAGGTGGCATCGACCGCGTGGATGCGGCCTTCGTCGTCGAAGCCGAGCTCGTAATCGACTAGGAAGTCGTGGCGCTTGCCGGTCGCGGTCATGTCCTCGTCGCGATCCGGGCGGAATTTCACGGCGCGCTTCAGCTTCTTGGCGGCGATGGCGGCGAGTGCGGCAAACTGGTTGCCCTGCGTTTCCTTGCCGCCGAAGCCGCCGCCCATGCGGCGCACGTTCACGGTCACGGCGTTGGACGGAATGTTGAGCACATGGCCGACGATATGCTGGATCTCGCTCGGATGCTGCGTCGAGGACCAGACGGTGACCTCGTCATCCTCGCCGGGAATCGCCATGGCGATGTGTCCCTCGAGATAGAAATGCTCTTGGCCGCCGATGCGCATCTGGCCGCGCAGCCGGTGCTTGGCATTGTCCATCTCGCTCTTGGCTTCACCGCGCTTCAGCGTCATTGGGGTGATGACGAGAGGGCTGCCGTTCTCCAGCGCGCCGTCGATATCGCTCCAGTGCGGCAGGTCGCGATATTCGATCTTCGCCTTGCGTGCGGCATGGCGGGCGGCTTCCCGGGTTTCGGCGATGACGGCGAAGATCGGCTGGCCGTGGAATTCGACCCTGGTTTCGGCAAGCAGAGGCTCGTCATGGCTGCCGTTCGAGGAGACGTCGTTGACCCCTGGCACGTCCTTGCCGGTGAAGACGAGGATGACGCCGGGGTGGCGGCGGACGTCCGAGAGATCCATGCTGAGGATATCGGCATGGGCGCGGTCAGAGGTGCCGAGGGCGCCATGCAGCAGGCCCGCGGGTTCCGGAATATCGTCGATATAATCGGCACTTCCGGTGACGTGCTTATGCGCTGAATCATGGCGCAGCGAGCCGTGCATCGGGCCGGAGATTATCGCTTTGGGGTTTTCGAAGGTGGATTTATCCATGGGGATGCTCCGCCGTGAGGGAGGGCGCGTGTGGCCCCCTCATCCGGCTGCCGCCACCTTCTCCCCGAGGGGAGAAGGGACGTGTGGCGCGGCTCCGGTTTTCCCTTCTCCCCAGCGGGGAGAAGGTGCCCGAAGGGCGGATGAGGGGGATGCTTGCGCAGACTTTCAAGGCCGCCATCACGCCACCCCCTCGAACCGCTTGAGTTCCACCGGCGTTCCCACAGTTTCCAGATAAAACCGCATCAGCAGGTTCTTCGCCGCCAGTTGCCGGTATTCGGCGGTGGCGCGCCAGTCGGTCAGCGGCTGGAAGTCGGCGTCGAAGGTGGGGCGGGCGGCGTCGATGGTTGTTTCTGTCCAGGGCTTGCCCATCAGGTCGGATTCGACGGTGCGGGCGCGTTTCGGGGTCGCGGCCATGCCGCCGAAGGCGATGCGGATGTCGTTGACGTCACCGGCGTCGTCGAGCGTCAGGTAAAAGGCGCCGAGGGTGGCGGTGATGTCCTCGTCGCGGCGCTTGGTGACCTTGTAGACGGCGAAGTGGCTACCCTCGGCCGGGTAAGGCACGAAGACGCTTTCAACGAACTCACCGGCTTTGCGGTCCTGCTTGCCATAGGCGATGAAATAGTCCTCAAGCCGGAGCATGCGGGTGCCGGCGGCGGAGCGCAGTTTCAGCGTCGCACCGAGCGCGATCAGCGGCGGCGGGCTGTCGCCGATCGGCGAGCCGTTGGCGATGTTGCCGCCGATGGTACCCATGTTGCGCACTTGCTCGCCGCCGATGCGGTTGATCAGGGCGGCAAGCGCCGGCACCTTCTTCGCCAGCACTTCGAAGGCCTTCGTATAGGTGACGCCCGCCCCGAAGGTGACGCCGCCGTCGGTGACCTTGATCGTCTGCAATTCGCTAAGGTGGTTGATGAAGACGACGGGATTCAGCGCCCGCATCTGCTTCGTCACCCAGAGCCCGACATCGGTTGAGCCAGAGACGATGGTGGCGGATTTTTCTTCCGCCAGAATACGGGCCAGCGCCTCGACGGAACCGGGGATCATCAGCCTGCCGTCATCGGAGGTGACGGTAATGGTCTCGCGCGGCTGCATCGCCCAGAGGCGGGCGACGATATCGGAGCGGGTCTTTTCGAGCGGGTCGAACAGCGTGCTCGGGCGCGCCCTGGCGATGGCTTCCGCCGCCTTTACGATCGGCTCGTAGCCCGTGCATCGACAGAGATTGCCCTGCAGCGCCTTTTCGATCTGCGGACGGCCGGGCTTGTCGTTGGAGAGCCAGAGGCCATAGAGCGACATGATGAAGCCCGGCGTGCAGAAGCCGCATTGCGAGCCATGGTAATCGACCATCGCCTGCTGCACCGGATGCAGTGTGCCATCCTTGGCCGCCAGATGCTCGACGGTGACGACATGGGTGCCGTTCAGCGAGCCCATGAAACGGATGCAGGCATTGACGGTTTCATAGGCGAGCTTGCCATCGACGAGACGGCCGACCAGCACCGTACAGGCGCCGCAATCGCCTTCCGCGCATCCTTCCTTCGTGCCGGTCAACCGGCGCTTCAACCGCAGAAAATCGAGCAGAGTCTCGGTCGGGCGGACATCAGAGAGTGCGATGTCCTCGCCATTGAGGATGAAGCGGATGCTGTCGCTCATGATGTTCCTTATTCTTGTTTTTCTAATGGTTATGCCGCAGTCCAGCCCCCGTCAATCGAGATGTGGGTGCCGGTGACCTGCCGGGCGTCGTCGCTGGCGAGGTAGAGCGCCAGCGCGCCGATTTCCTCGGCCTTGACGAATTCGTGCGTCGGCTGGGCCTTGAGGATCACTTCAGTCTTCACCTGCTCCTCGGTCATGCCGCGGGCCTTTGCCGTATCCGGGATCTGCTTTTCGACCAGCGGCGTCAGCACATAGCCGGGGCAGATGGCGTTCACCGTGACGCCCGACTCAGCAAGCTCCAGGGCGGCCGTCTTCGTTAATCCTAATATACCATGTTTCGCCGCCACGTAGGCGGATTTGAACGGCGAGGCGACGAGGCCGTGGGCCGAGGCGATGTTGATGATGCGGCCATGCTTCTTCGCCTTCATGTGCGGAATGGCTGCGCGCATGGTGTGGAAGGAGCTCGACAGGTTGATGGCGATGATCTGGTCCCACTTGTCGATGGGGAAGTCCTCGATCTTCTCGACATGCTGGATACCGGCATTGTTGACGAGGACGTCGACGGTGCCGAAGGTTTTCGCTGCCGTCTCGATCAGATCGGCGATCTCGGCGGGCTTGGTCATGTCGGCCGGGTGATAGAGGGCGCGTCCTTCCGAAAGTGATTCAAGCCGCTCGGTGATCGCCTTGATTTCCTCGGCTTTTCCGAAGCCGTTGATGACGACGTTGTCGCCCTTGCCGGCAAAGGCGGTGGCGATCGCCAGGCCGATGCCGCTGGTGGAGCCGGTGACGACGACGGTTCTCTTCATGAACGCTTCTCCTTGGTCCGCAATGGACCAAGGTTATGCGCAAAGAGCGGTGGCTGACAATCGCCGCGTTGCCGCTATCAGCTTCCGGCGAGCAGCCCGTTGGTGAAAGCCGCCGAGAAGTCCGGGCGCTTGGCAAGCGGTGCGCCATTGGCATCCTTCAGAATACCGGCATCGAAGAGATAGTTGCCGACCGCGTTCATCTTGGCCGGCTCCATGTCGCCAGCCTTGCCTGGTCCCGTGCGCAGATAGGCGCCGTCAACGAGGGCTTTCAACGAGGCGTGCACCAGTTCGGCGTTCATCAGCGCGCCGTCCGATCCCTTGATCAGGATGTCTGCTGCCTCATCCGGATGATCGGCCGCGAATTCATACCCCTTCCGCGTTGCCTGCATGAAGGCGCGGGCAAGCTCCGGCTTCTCTGCGAGATAGGCGTTGCTGCTGCCGATGAGGGCCGTGTGTTCGTCGGGCACACCGTAATCGGCATAGACGAAGGCGCGCTGGGCCTTGTTTTCCAGTTCGGCCTGAACGCCTTCCCAGGTGTAGACTTCGAGGGTGAAATCGACGGCGCCGTTGTCGAGTGCCTGATAGGCGGAGGTTCCCAGCGTCACGGTCTCGAATTCGCCCTTGCCGCCGGCGTTCTTGATCATCGAGCCGAGCAGGGCGTTTTCCCAGGCGCTGCCGAAGCCGCCATAGGTCTTGCCGTCGAGATCCTTCGGCGTCTGAATGTCGCTGCGATCCGCCTTGAAGACGACGCGGCCGGTTTCCTTCTGGACAATGGCGAAGGTGCCGATGAGATCGGCGCCGGCGGCGCGCTGGGTCATCAGGCCGATCGAGCCGAGAACGCCGAAATCGGCGACACGGCTGGCAACGAGGGTCGCGGCCGATGTGTCCGTGTAGGGGAGAATTTCGACATCAAGACCGGCGTCGCGGTAGAAATTCCTGTCACGAGCCACGTAGAGGCCAACGTGATTGGTGTTCGGCGTCCAATCGAGGGCGACCGAAACCTTGGGGTTGGCGGCGGCGCGAACCGTGAGCGGTGCGGCGGCCAGCGACAGAATGCCGGCAAGTGCGGTGCGGCGAGAGATGGATGGAAGGGTCATGGCTGATCTTCTCCTTCGAAGAGCGTTGCGAGGATGCGGTTTTCGATTGCGATGACGTCCGCCTGCTGCCTGCCGGGTTCGGTGCGCGGACGGGGCAGCCCGACCGCCGTTTCCAGGACGATGCGGGCGGGGCGGGCCGAGAAGACGTAGATTCGGTCGGAGAGCAGCACGGCCTCGCGCACATCATGGGTGATCAGGATCACCGACAGCTCCCGGCGCCGGCAAAGCGCTTCGAGAAAGCGCTGCATCTTCAAGCGGGTCAGCGCATCCAGCGCGCCGAAGGGTTCGTCGAGCAGCAGGATCGGCCGCTGCTGGACGACGGTGCGCAGCAGAGCGACACGCTGGCGCATGCCGCCGGAGAGTTCATGCGGCCAGCTGCGTTCGAAGCCCTCCAGGCCGAATTCGGCCAGCAGCGGCGTGATTTCGGCGCTCGCGTCCCGTCTCGACATCCCCGCGATTTCGAGGCCGAGTGCTGCATTGGCAAGCAACCGCCGCCACGGCATCAGCGCATCGCGCTGCGGCATGAAGGCGAAGGGGCGGGTTTCTGAGACCAGCGTATTGCCGTTCATGCGGATAGTGCCGCCTGTTTTGGCGACGCTTCCGGTCAGGATCCGGAAGAGCGTGGATTTTCCGGCGCCCGACGGGCCGAGAATCGAGACGAATTCGCCCGCGTGAAGCTCTAGCGAAATACCATCGAGCACATCGACGGTGCCGAGGCGGCAGCTGAGATCGCGGATATCGAGAAGAGGCTGATCGCTCATCGACGGTCGTCCCGGCTGGCGCGGTGCCAGGGCATGGCGAGCCATTCGACGAGCACGGCCAGCGAAAACAGGATGAGTGTCAGTAGCGAACTGACGAGCACGGCGGCAAGCACGAGATCGGCGCGGAAATTGTTCTTGGCGTTGAGGATATAGATGCCGAGCCCGCGGGCAGCCCCCGCATATTCGGCAAAGATCGCGCCGACGACCGCGTAGGTGATCGAGATGCGCAGCCCGGCGAAGAAATAGGGCAGTGACGCCGGCAGCCGCGCCACGATGAAGCGCTTCCAACGCGAGGCGCCCATCGAGGCCAGCAGCTCCTCGATCTCCGGTTCGGCTGCCGCATAGCCGCGGGCAAGGGCCACCAGCATCGGAAAGAAGGTGACGAGGGCGACGAGCAGAATTTTTGGCAGCAGCCCGAAGCCGAACCAGAGCACGATCAGCGGTGCGATGGCGACCAGCGGCAATGTCTGGCTGATGACGAAGACCGGCATCAGGGCGGCGCGCAGGCGCGGCGCAAAGTCGATGGCGACCGAGAACAGGAACGCGATTGCTAGCGACAGGCCGAAGCCGGAGATCGTCGCCTGCAGCGTCGGCCAGCTGTTGTTCAGCAGCGCTGCGCGTTCGACGAATGCCTGGGTGATGACGCGCGATGGCGCAGGCAGCGTCGTCGGCGGCACACCGGCAAGCTCAACATAGGCTTCCCAGATGGCCAGCAGCGCGCTGACCGACAGCACGGCGGGCGCAGAACGCATGGCAAGTTCCGGCAATCGGATGAACCGCAGCATCGGCAGTCTCCTGACGTGAGGCAGCGATCAGACGGCGGATGGACTGTTGGCGGAGACGGTGAGGTCGATGGTCACATGGCCATTCGGCGGACCGAAACGGACGAAGGCTTCGTGAATGGTCGCGAAGACCGCACCGGCGTCGCCCTTGACGCGGGTACAGAAATTCTTCGAGCGGTCGAAGACGCCCGAATTCTTCAGGAAGTCGATGCAGCCGTAGATCTCTTCCATGTGATCGCCGGTGCCCATGACATACAGCGAGAACTGCGCCGCCGCTTGGCGGCCAGTGACCGGCGAGGAGGCAACGGCTTCCAGCGCTGACGCCTTGCGCTCGGCAAGCGGCAGGACCGGACCCGAGAGGGCTTCGGTATGGCACATCGGATCATCCGGCTCACCCGGGCAGCCGCGGGAGATGGTAGCGCGCAGCACCGCATGGATGCCATCGGCCGAACCGCTGACATAGAGGTCGCGCATCGCCGCAAAGACCACATCGGGCGTGCCGACGATCAGCGTCGAGATGTCGTCGGTCTCGATCCTGAGCCTGTCGCGATAGGGGTCGAGGGCCGGAAGGGCCGAGAGGATGACATCGACGAAACGGTCGGTCATCGGGTAAAGGGAAATTTGTGCGCCAGAAAACATCGCTCGCCTCGCTCCGCTGGTATTATCCAGATCAGCTCAAGAGTTCGAGACCATGCGGCCGCATCTCAGCCCCGGCTATACGGAGCACCCCTGTCGTTGGTGCCCTTTAAGCATGCGTCGGCTGGCTTGTAAAGCGGCCGATTTACGGCGAGGCAAAATTGCGATTGGCTTTCTTTTCTCTTTCGTTTCTGCGTCTTAAGTGATCTATCTGAAAGCCGCTGAGCTTAGAGGGAGGGGCAGGCATGAGCGGGTATGTTCTGGCAATCGATCAGGGCACGACATCGACGCGGGCAATCGTTTTCGATGGCGAGATGAAGATTGCAGGCGTCGGCCAGAAGGAGTTCACGCAGATCTATCCGCGCTCGGGATGGGTAGAACATGACCCGGAAGAGATCTGGGATTCGGTGGTTTCGACCATCCACATGGCGCTCCGCGAAGCCAAGGTGAAGGCCACCGATATTGCCGCACTCGGGATCACCAACCAGCGCGAAACCGTCGTCGTCTGGGAGCGTGCAACAGGCAAGCCGATCCAGAATGCCATCGTCTGGCAGGACCGCCGCACGGCGAGCTACTGCGACAATCTCAAGCGCCAGGACCTCGAAAAACTCTTCACCAAGAAGACCGGCCTGATCCTCGATCCGTACTTCTCCGGGACCAAGCTGTCCTGGATGCTGGCCAATGTGAAGGGCGCGCGGGCCCGAGCCGCCAAGGGCGAGCTCTGCTTCGGCACCATTGACACGTTCCTGATCTGGCGGCTGACCGGCGGCAAGAGCTTCGTCACCGATGCGACCAATGCCTCGCGGACGCTGATGTACAACATCGCCGACAATAGCTGGGACAAGGACCTGCTGGAGATCCTGCGGGTGCCGGCCGCGATGCTGCCCGAGGTGAAGGATTGCTCTGCGGATTTCGGCATCACCGAGAAGGCTCTGTTCGGCGCCGAGATTCCGATCCTCGGTGTGGCCGGGGACCAGCAGGCGGCGACGATCGGCCAGGCCTGCTTCGAGCCGGGCATGATGAAGTCAACCTATGGCACCGGCTGCTTCGCGCTGCTCAATACCGGCTCCGACATGGTGCGCTCGAAGAACCGGCTTCTGACCACCATCGCCTACCGGCTGGATGGCGAGACCACCTATGCACTTGAGGGATCGATCTTCATTGCCGGGGCTGCGGTGCAGTGGCTGCGCGATGGGCTGGGGATCATCGACACGGCTGGAGAAGCCGGCAAGTTGGCCGAGAGTGCCGATCCCTCGCAGGAGGTCTATCTGGTGCCGGCCTTCACCGGCCTCGGCGCGCCGCACTGGGATCCGAAGGCACGCGGGGCGATCTTCGGGCTGACGCGCAACAGCGGCCCGGCGGAATTTGCCCGCGCCGCGCTCGAAGCCGTCTGCTACCAGACGCGCGATCTGCTCGATGCGATGCAGAAGGACTGGAAGAACGGCAGCGACGACACGGTGCTGCGCGTCGATGGCGGCATGGTCGCCTCCGACTGGACGATGCAGCGGCTGTCCGACCTGCTCGACGCGCCCGTCGACCGGCCGGTGATCCTGGAGACGACGGCGCTCGGGGCTGCCTGGCTGGCCGGCAGTCGGGCCGGGGTCTGGCCTGCCCGGAAGGACTTCTCCGCCAAGTGGAAGCGCAACAAGCGCTTCGAGCCTGACATGGACGAGAAGACCCGAGCTGCCAAGCTCAAGGGCTGGCGGAATGCGGTGAAGCGGACGCTGAGCGACGCTTAGGGTCGTGCGTTAGGCGAGGTTGCGGTGGGGCGCAGCGCTTTATCCCATTCGCGGTCTTCACGTGCGAGCCTCAGCCCTACCCACCGCCGTCATGCTCGGACTTGTCCCGAGCATCTGCAACGGCTGACGGAGGGGTACGTTAGATCCTAGGCACAAGGCCGAGGATGACGGGGGTGTGTGCCGTGCCGCTCTCTGCAACTTGAAATATCGCCCAAATCATTGCGATCCGCACTGTGCGCGAATGCCGCAACCTTGCTGCTTGCGTCTTTTGTACCGATCGGTACAATGCATCCTTATCAGTACAGGAGAAAGACGATGACTGCGCTTATTCCTCCCTTCACGCTTGAAACCGCCACCCAGAAAGTCCGCTTTGCCGAAGATGGCTGGAACAGCCGCAATCCGGAGAAGGTCTCGCTCGCCTATACGCCCGACAGCGCCTGGCGAAACCGCGCCGAGTTCGTCAACGGACGGCCGGAGATCGTTGCCTTCCTGGCGCGCAAATGGGCCAAGGAACTGGATTACCGGCTGATCAAGGAGCTGTGGGCGTTCCGCGAGAACCGCATTGCAGTTCGCTATGCCTATGAATGGCACGACGACAGCGGCAACTGGTTTCGCTCCTATGGCAACGAGAACTGGGAGTATGATGCTAGCGGCTTGATGCAGCGCCGTTTCGCCTGCATCAACGACATGCCGATCAAGGAATCGGACCGTAAATACCATTGGCCGCTCGGCCGCCGTCCGGATGATCATCCGGGGCTGTCGGAGCTTGGTCTCTGAAGGATTGATGCCCTGAAGACCGTTTACGAACGCCGCGATGTCGTGCCCCTGCTTGCCGAGATTTTTCGCGAGCTCGGCTATGAGGGCACGACGCTCAGCCGGATCACCGAACGCACCGGGATTGGCAAGGGCAGCCTCTACCACTTCTTCCCGGGCGGGAAGGAGGAAATGGCGGCTGCCGTGCTCGAAGAGGTCGACCGGTGGTTCGAGGATTTCATCTATGAGCCGCTGCGCCGCGACGAGCCCGCCGTGGCGATCGCGGCGATGTGGCGTGGCGTTGACGATTACTTCCGCTCGGGCGGGCGCATCTGCCTGGTCGGCGCCTTTGCGCTGGATGGGACGCGGGAGCGCTTCAGCGAGGCGATCAACAGCTATTTCAGGCGCTGGGTCGAGGCGCTCGCCGGGGCGCTGACGCGGGCTGGCCGGAACTCCGGCGAGGCGCGGGCCGAGGCGGAGCAGGCGGTGCTGGGTATCCAGGGCGCGCTCGTTCTGTCGCGCGCCCTCGATGATCACGATGTTTTCCGCCGGGCCATCGCCGGGCTGCAGGCGAGGCTTTCGCCTACTTCTTGAGCCAGGGGCTCCTGGTGCTCCAGAAGATGACGCTGGCGCCGAGATAGTCGTCGGCGAAGGCAGTGAATTCTTCCTTGGTGAAGGGCTTCTTGGTTTGCGGGTTCCTGTAGGTCAGCGTCGGCTCCTGCACGGCCATGCCGACATAGGCGAGCTTACCCTTGTACTGGTTGAAGAACGGATAGGAATTCTTCATCTGCGCCTTGCGGTTCGGCACGATATCCGGGCCGCCGAGGCCGATATTGTTCTTCGCCGCGAAGTCGAAGAGGCGGCTCATGTACTTGTGGTCGTTTTCCCATTCGCAGGGCCAGAAATTGACATACTGGACGACCATCGACTTGGCGAAGGCCTTGCGGGCAAAGCCGAGATTTTCCATCTCGCCGGCGAAATAGGCATCGCAGCTGAAATCCTTCGGCTCGTTCTTCGGATCGAGGTCGATCGATGTCTCGGGCAGGTTGATGCCGTAGACGCGGCCGTCGAATTTCTGCGCAAGCGCGGTCAGAAGCGCCTGGTAGCGCTCGCGCACCGCCGGGTTCCATTGCTGCGCCACCCAGCCGGAGCCGATGCCCTTGTTCTCGCCGGGATTGTCGAATTGCGGGGCAAGACCGCCGCCATATTCGGCGCCTTCGAGCATGTAATCCGGAATGTTGCGGGCCTTCGGATTGAAAAAGCGGTCCTGCACCTGGATGAACAGCTTCTTGTTCAGGCTCTCGGCAATCGCCAGATCCTTCTCGATCGGCGAGAAATCGTATTCGCCCTTGGCCTTTTCCAGCATCTTCCAGTTATAGACCACCTGCGCGCCGCCGACATCCGGCCGCTCCAGCAGGGACTTTGCCGCCTCGAGGTCGCCGGAGCCGGTATAAATGAAATTCTGCGGCGCGGCATAGGCGGCGGAAGCCGCCACGGTGATCGCAGCCGATAGCAGCAGGCTTTTGAAAAGATGCATGTTTCGTCCTGAAATATGATGTTGGAAATCCAGCCGCTGGAGACATCGAAGCCGAAGGTGGCAACTCGATGGCGAAAGGCGGGATGGCCGATACAATCCCCAATGCTAAATTTTCCGGATGTAATTTTTTGCTGCGCCGTGTCGGATGCCGGGTTACTCCTTCGTCATTGAGGAAGAGGAGTAACCGATGCTGTATGCGATCCTTTGCTATGCCAATGAAGAAACCGTTTTTTCCTGGTCGAAGGAAGAGGAGGATGCCGTCATGGCGAAGCTCTACGCTGTGCAGGAGCCGCTTGCCAAATCCGGCAAGCTCGGCCCGACCGGCCGCCTGATGCCGACGACCTCGGCGACCACGCTGCGCAAGGGCAAGGACGAGCCGCTGGTGCTCGATGGCCCCTTCGCCGAAACCAAGGAAGCGCTGCTCGGTTTCTACTGCGTCGATTTCGAGACGCTGGAGGAGGCGATCGCCTTCGCCAAGGAGCTGTCGGCCGCCAATCCGGGGTCGACCTCCTACGAGATCCGCCCCTTCTACGTGTTCCATCCGGGAGATAGAGCCACATGACAGACATTGCCTGGATCGACGTGACGCTGGCTTCGGCCCGGCCAAAGGCGCTGGGCGCGCTGCTTCGCTATTTCCGCGATCTCGATATCGCGGAAGAGGCCTTTCAGGAGGCCTGCCTGCGCGCCATCCGCACCTGGCCGGACAAAGGCCCACCACGCGATCCGACGGCATGGCTGATCTTCGTCGGCCGCAACAGCGGCATCGACGCGGTGCGCAAGCAGAAGAAGACGCAGGCGCTGCCGGATGAGGAGCTGATCTCTGATACGGAGGATGCAGAAAGCGATATCGCCGACCGGCTGGACGAATCCAATTATCGCGACGACATCCTGCGGCTGCTGTTCATCTGCTGCCATCCGGATCTGCCGGCGACGCAGCAGATCGCGCTGGCGCTGCGCATCGTCTCCGGGCTGTCGGTGCAGCAGATCGCCAAGGCGTTCCTGGTTGGCGAAAGCGCCATGGAGCAGCGCATCACCCGCGCCAAGGCCCGTGTCGCCAAGGCCGGCGTGCCCTTCGAGACGCCGGGACCGGAGGAGCGGGCAGAGCGGCTCACCATCGTCTCGACGATGATCTATCTGGTCTTCAACGAGGGCTATTCGCAGGGCGATCCGAAACGCGATGCGGCCGCCTTCGCCGACGAGGCGATCCGTCTCGGGCGGCTGATGCTGCGGATATTCCCGGGTGAACCCGAGATCATGGGGCTGCTGGCGCTGATGCTGCTGCAGATCTCGCGCCGCGAGGCGCGTTTCGATGCCAAGGGCGAACTGGTTCTGCTTGAGGATCAGGACCGGACGCGCTGGAACCATGCGCTGATCAACGAGGCGCTGAACCTGCTCGACAAGGCGATCCGCCATCGCCGGCCCGGCCCCTATCAGATCCAGGCCGCGATCGCCGCGATCCATTCGCGTGCCAAGCGGGCGGAGGATACCGATTGGGAAGAGATCGAAATCCTTTACCGGGTGCTGGAGCGTCTGCAGCCTTCGCCGGTGATCACGCTGAACCGTGCGGTTGCCGTCTCCAAGCTCAAGGGGCCGGAAGAGGCGCTGGCGCTGGTCGATACGCTTGCCGAGAAGCTCGACGGCTATTTCTATTTCCATGGTCTGAGGGGCGGGTTGCTGAAGCAGATGGGACGGACGCGGGAGGCGCGCGAGGCGTTCGACCGGGCCATCGCGCTCGCCAATTCCGCCGCCGAGGCCGCCCATATCCGCCTGCAGCTCGATGGCCTGCAGAAACCGTCGGTGCTGTCCGGCGTCAAATAACCTTCGAAAAATTCAACCGTGATGTCGGAATGGCGGGAGCCGCCACGTCCTTGGAACAACCTGATCGTACACAGGTTTCGCTCAACAGGAGGAATGCCGAAATGACCGCCACGACACAGCATGAACTGGTTCTCGTCCGCGAAATGGATGTGCCGCGCGAGAAGATCTACAAGGCCTGGACCGACGAGAATTCGATCAAGGAATGGTTCGTTCCGAAGCCCTGGACGATTGCCGAAGCCAGGCTCGACGTGCGCCCGGGTGGCTCCAGCTACGTCGTCATGCAGGATCCTGACGGGAACAAGTATCCGAATTCCGGGGTCTATCTGGAGCTCGTCGAAAACGAGAAGATCGTCTTCACCGATGCCTATACGAGCGGCTGGGTGCCGTCCGAAAAGCCGTTCTTCACCGGCGTGATCCTGCTCGAAGATCTCGGCAACGGCCGCACGAAATACACCGCCAAGGCGCTGCACTGGCGCGCCGAGGACAAGGAAGCCCACGAGAAGATGGGTTTTCACGAGGGCTGGGGTACCGTCGCCGGCCAGCTTGAGGAATATCTGAAGCGGACCTGATCGGCTAAAAGCGGGCGCTGAGGCGGTTTCGATTTCGATTCCGCCGGCGCTAGCAAGCCGTTGAATTTGGATTCGGTTTGGTGGGTGGCTTGGACTGGGCCACCCATCAACTTTATCGAACGATCCGTTCCAGAATTTCCGTTTGCCCGGGGGCTTGCCGATCCTTATCTGAGAAGCAAGTTCAACAGGATGCCGATAATGGAACTGGGCCTTTACACTTTTGCCGACGTCAATCCCAATCCGAGCCGCAGCAAGGGCGCGGAGGGTGCCGAGCGGTTGAAGCATCTGATCGAGGAAATCGAGCTTGCCGACCAGGTGGGGCTCGATGTCTTCGGGCTTGGCGAGCATCACCGTCCCGACTATGCCGCTTCTGTTCCGGCCATGGCGCTTGCCGCGGCTGCGGTGAAGACCAAGAACATCCGGCTGACGAGCGCCGTCACCGTTCTGTCGTCCGAGGATCCTGTCCGCGTGTTCCAGCAGTTCGCAACGCTCGATTTGTTGTCGAATGGGCGCGCCGAGATCATGGCGGGGCGCGGGTCGTTCATCGAGTCCTTCCCGCTGTTCGGCTACAATCTCGAGGACTACGACCAGCTGTTCGAGGAGAAGCTTGATCTCTTGATGGCGCTGCGCGACGAGGAAGTCGTCAACTGGAAGGGCGAGCTGCGGGCGCCGATCAACGGGCGCGGCGTCTATCCGCGTCCGCTACAGGATCCGCTGCCGCTGTGGATTGCCGTCGGCGGGACGCCGCAGTCGGTGGCGCGGGCAGGCGCCATGGGTCTGCCGGTGGCACTGGCGATCATCGGCGGGGAATATCCGCGCTTTGCACCGCTCTTCGAGCTCTATCGCGAAGCGGCACGGCGGGCAGGGCAGGATGCCTCGAAGCTGAAGACCAGCATCAATGTCCACGGTTTCATCGCCGATACGACCGAGGCGGCAGCCGACCAATTCTATGGGCCGCAGGCCGAGGTGATGAACCGCATCGGCCGCGAGCGCGGCTGGGGGCCGACGAACCGGGCGCATTTCGATGCGGCGCGCGGACCGATCGGCAACCTCTTCCTTGGCAATCCGGAACAGGTGGCCGAGAAGATCGTTGCGGCTCATAAGGTGTTCGGGAATGACCGCTTCCTGCTGCAGATGGCGATCGGCCTGATGCCGCATGATCAGATCATGCGCGGCATCGAGCTCTACGGCACGAAAGTCGCGCCGCTGGTCAGAAAGGCATTGACTGAAACGGGCGAAGGCGCGAAAGCCACCGCCTAGACCCGCAATTGGCCTGCCGCCGATGCGGCAGCCGGGAAGAACGATGGTAATCGAAAACGACGACGAACTGGAAAAGCTGAAGGATGTCGGGCGCATCTGCGCAAACGCCATCCAGATCATGGCGGCAGCGCTAGAGCCTGGGATCACCACCCTGGAGCTTGACCAGATCGGCCGCAAGGTTCTCGAAGATGCAGGCGCCCGTTCGGCGCCTGAATTCTGCTACCAGTTTCCGGGTGCGACCTGCATCAGCGTTAACGAGGAGATTGCCCACGGCATTCCCGGCCCGCGGGTGATCCGCCCGGGCGATCTCGTCAATATCGACGTCTCGGCCGAGAAGAACGGCTTCTTCGCCGACACCGGCGCGTCCTTTACCGTGCCGCCGGTCAAACCGAAGATCGAGCGTCTATGCCGCGACGGCAAGCGGGCGCTGTTCGTCGGTCTCAACCAGATCAAATCGGGCGAGCCGCTGGCGAAGATCGGCAATGCCGTCGGCGCCTTTGCGGCGAAGAACCGCTACACGCTGGTCGCCAATCTGGCGAGCCACGGCGTCGGCCGCTCGCTGCACGAGGAGCCGGGTGAACTCTCCACCTGGCCGGACCCGTCCGAAAAGCGGATCATGACCGATGGTCTTGTCTTCACCGTCGAGCCGTTCCTGTCGCTCGGCGCCACATGGGCCGAAGGCGGTGACGATGCCTGGACGCTCTATGCCGATCCGCAGGCGCCCACTGTGCAATACGAGCACACCGTCGTTGCGACCCGCAACGGTCCGCTGATCCTGACGCTGCCGGATCTTGCTGCTTAACCGGGTAGGGCGTTCATCCTTTACGGCGCCCGGCGGCTAGGCTTAGCACCACACTCATCCGAATATTCAGGCGTCTACTGCCTATGGCCGATTAGCGGCTGCGGCATTTCCGCGGTACCGCTTGGATATGCCGGCTGAACCGTTGCCTTGCCCGCCGGCTGTTGCGGAGGGTCGGGAATGCTGCAGAGACAACAGGGCAGTGGATCGGCCGTTCAGCACGGCTATCGCTCGGATATCGACGGGCTGCGCGCAGTAGCGGTTCTGTCCGTCGTCATCTTCCATGCCTTTCCCACCTGGCTGCCAGGCGGCCTTGTCGGCGTCGATATCTTCTTCGTGATTTCGGGCTATCTGATCAGCGGGCATATCCTGCAGCAGCTGCATGACGACCGCTTCTCGATCTTCGATTTCTATAGCCGCCGCATCCGCCGGATTTTTCCGGCGCTGATCGCTGTACTGCTGTTCTGCCTGTGCGTTGGCTGGATCGCCTTGTCGGCGGCCGACAACCGGGAGCTTGGAGAGCATGTGGCGGGCGGCGCCGGTTTCGTCGCCAACCTGCTTTTCTGGTTCGAGATCGGCAGCCAGAAGGATGGCGGGATTTCCAATCCGCTGCTGCATCTCTGGTCGCTCGGGGTCGAGGAGCAATTCTACATCGTCTGGCCACTGGCGGCCTGGATTGCCTGGCGGCGCGGCATGAACGTGATCAAGACGATCGCCGTCGTGGCGCTTGTCTCAATGATTGCCAATCTGGTCATCGTCTACCTTGACCGGACAACGGCATTCTACCTGCCGATTACCCGCTTCTGGGAGCTGCTTGCCGGTGCTGCACTGGCCGAGCTTGAACGGTCCCACGGCAATCTTTCGAAACCGGCGGCCAATGCCGCTGCCATCTCCGGCATCGTGTTGCTGGTTCTGAGTTTCGCGCTGATCCGCGAGAAGCAGGCTTTTCCGGGCATCATCGCCGCCGCACCGGTTCTCGGAGCCGTGCTGGTGATTGCTGCGGGGAGGACCGCATTCCTGAAACAGGCGATCTTCAGCAATCCGATTGCCATCGCCGTCGGCCTGATCAGCTATCCTCTTTATCTGTGGCACTGGCCGCTGTTGTCATTCGGCTACATCGTCGAGAAGGACACCCCGGCGCTTTCCGTTCGCATCGGCCTGCTTGCCGCCGGCTTTGCCCTTGCAGCCTTGACTTATCTGCTGATCGAAAAGCCGATCCGCTTCGGGCGGTTCAGGAAATCGGCCGTGGCCGTTCCACTGTTTGCGGTGATGATGGCGATTGGCGTTGCCGGATATTGGGTCGCGGAGCGCGATGGGCTGCCGGGCAGTTCGGTGCGGCGCGACATGGCGCAGATCGGCCCCGTCCTGCAAAAAGACGGCCGCCACGCAGCGCGCGACGGCAGTCCGCTTTAAGGTCAGGCGTGGACAGCTCAGCCTTGCGGCTTGACATCACCGCCCTGGAGAATTTCCATTGCGGCGCGCTCCAGGATGCTTGAAATGCGGGCCGCTTCAGCCGGTGACCAGGGATGACGCATGCGCAGCGCCGAGCGGAGCAGTTCGCGGGCGGCACGAACCTCACGGTCGTCGCGCATAAACTCCTCGTTCTCCTCGTGGCGGCGGCCATGCTGTTCCGGATCGAACATACGGTTGACGAAGGCCATCTTCTCGCCGACGCGCTCAAGCTTGCTGAAAATGCCGTCAATCATGGCGCGGTTCTCCTCGACCTTGCGCTTGCCGCTTTCGGTGATCTTGTAAAGCTTCTTGGTGCCCTCGGCCTCGACTTCGGTCAGGCCGGTTTCTTCCAGATAGGTCAGCGCCGGGTAGATGACCCCGGGGCTCGGCACGTAGAAACCGCCGGAGCGCTCTTCCAGCACCTTGATCAGTTCATAGCCGTGGCGCGGCTGCTCGTTGAGCAGCGCCAGAAGCACGATCTGCAGATCGCCTGCCGAAAATTTCCGGCCCATGCCCATGCGGATCGCATCGCCGAACATGCCGCCACCACCGCCTCTAAAGCCTCTCATAGCTCTTCCTTTCATCGTTAGTCATATCGAATGCTATGTCGTAAAACATATATCGTACGATATTGCGTTTCAAGGTGCACATTTCGAATTTCTGAAATTGATCGATCGATCAGAATTACTTGTTTGCGGTGCAGCAGGGACGGCGCGATAAGCGGGCATGTTGGCACGCAATGACAATGAGCCCGTCAGTCTGTTCCGAACGGCGCTTGCCGGGATGATCGCCATGGCCGCGGCCATGGGCTTCGGGCGCTTCTCCTACACGCCGATCCTGCCGGGCATGATGAGCGGCGTTCCGCTCTCGGCATCGGATGCCGGTTTCATCGCCTCGGCGAATTTCGTCGGTTATCTCGCGGGTGCCATTCTTGCCGCCTATGGCTGGGCGGCGGGGCGGGAGCGCTTCGTGGCGCTGTCGGCTTTGGCACTCAGCACGCTGCTATTGGCAGCGATGGGCGTGACGACCTCGGTGCCGGTCTTTGCCGCAATCCGCTTCCTTGCCGGTCTCACCAGCGCCTTTGCGATGATATTCACCTCGTCGATCGTGCTCAGCCATGGGGCTGCAGCGGGGAACGACCATGTGCAATCGGCGCATTTTGGCGGGCCGGGGGCGGGGATTGCGCTCTCGTCAGTCATGGTGCTGCTGGTCGGTCTCTTCTATCCAGGCGCCGGTGCATGGCGGGCCGACTGGCTCGGCGGGGCGATCTTCTCTGCGGTCAGTCTTGCCGCCGTCTGGTATCTGCTGCCTGCCGGCCCGGCACGGTCGCAGCAGTCGGGGCCGGAGCCTGCCATCCGCTGGAACCGGCCGATGGCGCTGGTGACGCTGTCCTACGGCATCTTCGGCTTCGGCTATGTGATCACCGCCACCTTCCTCGTTGCTATCGCGCGCATGGATGCAGCCGGGCAGATGGTGGAGTTTCTCTGCTGGTTCATCGCGGGGCTGACATCGGCGGTCGCGCTGTTTGCCTGGAAGCCTTTCGTCAAGCCGCTTGGCCTCGGTGGCGTCTATGTGGCCGCGCTGGTGGTCGAGGCGGCGGGCGTTCTGGCCACCGTCATGCTGCCGCATTCGCTGGCGCCGCTGATCGGAGGCGGGTTGTTCGGCGCGACCTTTCTGGCCATCACCGCCTTCGGCCTGCAGATCGGCCGCAAGCTGTCGCCCGAAAGCCCGCGGCGGATCTTCGCGATGATGACGGCGGCTTTCGGGCTCGGCCAGATCGTCGGGCCGCTGGTCGCCGGCTGGGTGGCGCAGGGCACCGGCAGCTTCACGCTGCCGACCTATATGGCGGCGGCCGCGCTCATCGTCTGCGCGCTCCTGGTGCTGCCGGTCATCAAGAAACTGGGATAAGCCGTTACAAATACGTAAGAATGGCCCGCGGCCATTGCTGCCTTCTTCGAACTGCCTTAATTTCCCGCACAATCAGTGCTGTCAAAGCAAATGCCGACTCTGTTCAAGAAAGCCGCGCAAACGTGTTCGTCTCCTATTTCCCGAAGCCGAAACTGTTCTTCACATCCGCTATCATTTGGGCGCTGATCGGCGTTCTTCTCTGGTATTTCGGAGGCTCCGGCCTCGGTGCCGCGATCGGCCTGCCGCCACTGCCGCAAGGGCAGGAAGCAGTGATCGGCGTTTCCGTTTTTTGGTCGAAACCGTTCCTGTGGTTCTATATTTATTACGCGGTCTTCGTCGCCCTGTTCGCGGGCTTCTGGTTCACCTATAGCCCGCATCGCTGGCAGAATTGGTCGGTGCTCGGCTCGGCGCTGATCATCTTCAATACCTATTTCTCGGTGCAGGTGAACGTGGCGATCAATGCTTGGTACGGGCCGTTCTACGACATGATCCAGCGGGCGCTGGCGCGGCAGGAGCCAATTCCGAGCGCTGCCGATCTCTATTGGGGCATGACAGGTTTTGCGGGGATCGCCTTCGTCGCCATCACTATCGGTATGCTAAACCTGTTCTTCGTCAGCCACTGGATTTTCCGCTGGCGCACGGCAATGAACGAATTCTACATGTCCTACTGGCCGAAGCTGCGCCATATCGAAGGCGCATCGCAGCGTGTTCAAGAAGACACGATGCGCTTCTCCACGACGGTCGAAAGCCTTGGTGTCAACCTCGTCAGCTCCGTCATGACGCTGATCGCCTTCCTGCCGGTGCTGTTCAAATTCTCCAGCACGGTCACGGAGTTGCCGATCGTCGGCGAAGTCCCGCATGCGCTCGTCTGGGCGGCGATTTTCTGGGCACTGTTCGGGACGGTGTTTCTGGCGGCCGTCGGGGTCAAGCTGCCGGGCCTCGAGTTCCGTAACCAGCGCGTTGAAGCGGCTTATCGTAAGGAACTGGTTTATGGCGAGGACCATGACGACCGCGCGGATCCGATCACGGTGGCGCAGCTGTTCTCCAACGTCCGGCGCAACTATTTCCGCCTCTATTTCCACTACATGTATTTCAACGTCGCCCGCATCTTCTATCTGCAGGCAGACAATCTGTTCGGCACATTCGTGCTCGTGCCGTCGATTGCTGCGGGCAAACTCACTCTTGGCGTCATGGGTCAGATCCAGAACGTCTTCGGGCAGGTGGCCAGCTCGTTCCAGTATCTCGTCAATTCCTGGACGACGATCGTCGAGCTGCTGTCCATCTACAAGCGTCTTCGGACGTTCGAATCGGCGATTGATGGGGAGCCGTTGCCGGCGATCGATCAGCGGTATCTGGATCGTGAGGGTGGGGTTGTCCATCAGGACGGCTGAGCACCCGAGCTAACTTGCGGATAGCTTTGAGCGAGCAGCCCCCTCATCCGGCTGCCGCCACCTTCTCCCTGATGGGAGAAGGAACGAGCCTTAAGCGCTCGCTTCCTCTTTACGCAAGTTTTGTGGATGCCGCCGCCAGACTTCCCTTCTCCCCAGCGGGGAGAAGGTGCCCGAAGGCGGATGAGGGGGCCGCTTGCGCTGACGCCAGTAGACGTTACAGCCCCGAAGCGTCCTGCTCTTTCAACTTCCCGCGCGCCAGGATCATCGGGATCGCCTCGGAATAGCTGACACAGGCGACATCGCTCCAATGGCAGACGTCGCTGACCAGCCGGTCGAGCGCCCGCCAGTAGGCGCCGCCGTTCATTTCGACGAAATGGAAGCCGAGCTGCAGCGGGATGCGGTTGCCGGCATATTGCTTGTCGAAGGCTTCCTTGAAGGCGGCGTAGGAGCGGTCCTCGAAGGTCTTGCTGTCGGCGGCGTCTTCTTCGCCCTTGGAGTGGCGGACGAAGAGATTGTAGTCCATGCCGATGATCGGACGGTCCTTCGGACCCTCGGGGATCAGCGGCAGGCCGAAGCGGATGATGCCGTCTTCGACGACGGGCATGGCCGGTCCCTTGGTGACGAGGCTGGCGTCATAGGTGAAGCCCGCCTTCTTCTCCGCGGTGATCATGTCGCTGCCTGCCGTTGCCGAGAGGTAGGGGGCGCGAAAACCTTTTATGCCGTGATCGGCGAGATCCTGCCAGCCATCCGGCTCCTCGAGGCCGACACTCTTCCAGGCATTCTTCAGCGTCGCCTTGAAGGTCGCGTATTCATCCGACCAGTCGGCGCTGCTCCACTGGCGGCCGTCGAAATGGCCGCAGGCGTGGCTGGAAATGTCGTGTCCCTCCAGATGGGCGTGCCAGATGTTGCCGAGACGCTCGCGGATCTCGTCGTCGCTCTGGGCGAAGCCGACATTCGACTTTCCGCGTTTCTGATGAGGGGCTTGGTAGGCCTTCTTCGCATCCTGATTCATCAGGAAGGTGCAGGAGAGGAAATAGGTGAAATGCGCGCCGTTCTTGGCCGCCATCTCGCGGCTCTTCTGCCAGAGCGCGTTGTCGTGGGCGCCGTCGAAGGAGATGATGACGAGCTGCTTCGGCTGATCGGCAGCGATGGCTGCGGAGGGCAGGGCAACGGAAAGGGCGAGACAGGCAGAGGAAATGGAACGAAACATGGGCACCGCGACAATTTGTTTGCGGCTTTCCTGTTACAGAATTGCGGCGAAGCTGCGGTCGCGCTGGCATTTTCGCCGGTCAACCGGTATCCAGCATCAGCATCTTTCAATCAGGAATATCAGCCATGGCCTTGCTTGCCTTAAGCCTCGTTCTTTTCCTCGGTCTTCATCTGATCCGCGTCGTCGCACCCGGCTTCCGGCTGGCAATGATCGAGAAGCTCGGCAAGCCGGTGTGGATCGCCTTCCATTCGATCGCCAGCATTCTGACGCTTGTGTTCGTCGCCTATGCCTTCGTGACGGCGCGCAGCGAGCCGATCGGCATGCTCTACAATCCGCCTGCCGGCATGGCGCATCTGACGGTGACGCTGATGCTTCTCGCCGTCATCTGTTTTGTCGCCGGCTTTTTGCCGGCGGGTCATATCCGGGCGAAGACCAAGCATCCGGTCGTGCTTTCGGTGAAGATCTGGGCGCTCGCCCATCTGCTGTCGAACGGCGAGGCCTATTCCGTCCTGCTGTTTGCCGCGTTTCTCGCCTGGGGCGTCATCCTGCGCATCTCGCTGAAGCGCCGCTGGCGCCGCGGCGAGATCACCCTTCCGGTGTTCGTTTCGGGCAAATACGATCTCTACGCCGTCGTCATCGGTGTCATCGTCTGGGCATTGATGATCTGGCGCGTGCATGAATGGCTGATCGGCGTGGCGCCGCTGCCGATGCTGGCTTCCTGAGGAATCTCAGATATCCCCCTTACATCGGCCGCAAAATGGGGTAGAAGGCCCAACAATATGCGCAAACGCATAAACTGGGCTTTTCCTGCCGGAGACGAGAATGGCATTCAACGACGACAGCTTCATTCGTGAAGTCAATGAGGAACTGCGTTCCGACCAGATGAAGGGCGCATGGCGCCGCTTTGGCCGCTACCTGATCGCGCTCGCCGTCCTGATCGTTCTCGGCACCGTCGGCTTCAAGGTCTACCAGTATTGGGACGACAATGCCTCGTCCAGCACCGGCGACCAGTTCCTGGCGGCGATGAAGCTGGCCGACGAGAACAAGAACGACGAAGCGATCGCCGCTCTCGACAAGCTGGAGAAGGAAGGCCATGGCGCCTATCCGGTTCTGGCCCGCATGCGCGCCGCGACCGTCCTGTCCGCCAAGGGCGATAATGCCGGCGCCGTTGCTGCATTCCAGACGATCGGCAAGGATCAGTCGGTTCCGGAAGCCGTGCGCAGTGCCGCCAAGCTTCGCGCCGGCTGGTTGCTGATCGACACCGGCACTTACGATCAGGTCGTTGCCGAACTCGAGGACATGGCGATCCCGGCCAATGCCTTCCGCCACTCGGCCCGCGAAGCGCTCGGCATTGCCGCCTACAAGGCCGGCAACATGGCGCAGGCGCGTACCTGGTTCACGCAGATCACTGAAGATGCCGCGAGCCCGCGCAATGTTGCCAACCGGGCGCAGATGATGCTTGATAATATCACCGCATCCGGCAAAGCGCCCGCCGCACAGGGCTGAGCTTAAGGAAACCTGATGAGTTTTACGGTCGCCATCGTCGGTCGCCCGAATGTCGGTAAATCGACGCTTTTCAACCGCCTGGTTGGGAAGAAGCTGGCGCTTGTCGATGACACGCCGGGCGTTACCCGCGACCGCCGTCCCGGTGACGCGCGGCTGATGGGCCTGACCTTCACCATCATCGATACCGCCGGTCTAGAAGAGGCCGACGAAGAGAGCCTGCAGGGCCGCATGCGCATCCAGACGGAAGCGGCGATCGACGAGGCGGATCTTTCGCTCTTCGTCGTCGATGCCAAGTTCGGCCTGACGCCTGTTGACAAGGATCTCGCCGAGATGCTGCGCCGCCGCGGCAAGCCGGTGGTACTGGTTGCCAACAAGTCGGAAGCCAAGGGTTCCGATGGCGGGTTCTACGACGCCTATACGCTCGGCCTCGGCGAACCGACGCCGATTTCTGCCGAACACGGCCAGGGCATGCTCGATCTGCGCGACGCCATCGTCGAGGCGATCGGCAAGGACCGCGCCTATGCCAAGCAGGAAGACGACGCCGTCACCGACGTCGATGTCCGCGACGAATTCGAAGACGACGACTACGAGCCCGAATACGACGACACCAAGCCGTTGCGCGTGGCGATCATCGGCCGTCCGAATGCCGGCAAGTCGACGCTCATCAACCGCTTCCTCGGCGAAGACCGTCTGCTGACGGGTCCGGAAGCCGGCATTACCCGCGACAGCATTTCCGTCGAGTGGGACTGGCACGGCCGGACCATCAAGATGTTCGATACCGCCGGCATGCGCAAAAAGGCGCGCGTCACCGAGAAGCTTGAAAAGCTGTCGGTTGCGGATTCGCTGCGCTCGATCCGCTTTGCCGAAACGGTGGTGATCGTCTTCGATTCGACCATCCCGTTCGAAAAGCAGGACCTGCAGCTGGTGGATCTGGTGATCCGCGAAGGCCGCGCCGCCGTTCTCGCCTTCAACAAGTGGGACATGATCGAGGATCCGCAGGCCGTGCTTGCCGATCTCCGGGAAAAGACTGAGCGGCTGCTGCCGCAGGCGCGCGGTATCCGCGCCGTACCGATTTCGGGCCAGACCGGGCGCGGACTCGACAAGCTGATGCAGTCGATCATCGAGACCGACCGTGTCTGGAACAAGCGCATCTCGACATCCAAGCTCAATCGCTGGCTGGAGCAGCAGCAGGTGCAGCATCCGCCGCCCGCCGTCTCCGGCCGCCGCCTGAAGCTGAAATACATGACGCAGGTCAAGGCCCGCCCGCCGGCGTTCATGATCTCCTGCACGCGCGCCGATTCCCTGCCGGAATCCTATACGCGCTTCCTGATCAACAGCCTGCGCGTCGATTTCGATATGCCGAGCGTGCCGATCCGGATCCACTACCGCGAGAAGGAAAACCCCTACGAGGGGAAGAGGCGGCGGACTTAGGGTTAGCTAGCCTTTTAGCTTTGAGCGTGCGGCCCCCTCATCCGGCCGCCGCCACCTTCTCCCCGCTGGGGAGAAGGGATTCGCCGCGCCGTTCCGCTTGATGGTGCAGGAATTAATACGCTGATGTTTTCCCTTCTCCCCAGCGGGGAGAAGGTGCCCGTAGGGCGGATGAGGGGGCCACGGGCGCAAACCCTCAAATTATTCAACCCCATTCACTCCGCAGCGATCGCCGCCTTCCGCCTTGGCAGGGTCTTGGCATATTGCCAGGCGCGCTTCCATTTCGGGGCGATGACGCCGTTGGCGGCGCGGATGTTGTTGATGAACTGCTGCGTTGCCGCTTCCCAGGAATAGTTCAGCGCCAGCTCGCGGGCTTTTTCGCGGGACGCCGAAAGTGCGGCAAGGCAGGCGGCACGCAGGTCATCATCCAGCGCGCCAACTTCGCCGTCATCGCCGATGATATCGAGAGGGCCGGTGACCGGATAGGCGGCGACCGGGACGCCGGAGGCGAGCGCTTCCAGGATGGTGTTGCCGAAAGTGTCGGTCAGCGACGGGAAGACGAAGACGTCGGCCTGGGCGTAGATCGCGGCCAGTTCCTCGCCGAACTTGATGCCGGTAAAGAGGACATCGGGGTAGCGCTTGGCAAGCTCGGCGCGCGCCGGGCCATCGCCGACGACGACCTTCGAGCCGGGCAGGTCGAGATCGAGGAAAGCGGGCAGGTTCTTTTCGAGCGCGACGCGGCCAACGGTCATGAAGACGGGGCGCTGCAGGCCGAAGGGTTTTTCCTCGAGTTCGGCCGGGTGGAACTGCGAGGCGTCGATGCCGCGGGTCCAGGGCATCAGGTTGCGGATGCCTTTTTCTGCCAGTTCGCGGGCGAGGCTGGGGGTCGCCACCATGCAGCCGGCGCCCGAATTGTGGAACCAGCGCACGAAAGCGTAGAGCCAGCTCTTCGGCACCGGAAGGCGGGCCGAGACATATTCCGGAAAGCGGGTGTGATAGCTGGTGGAGAACGGCATGCGGTTCTTCAGGCACCAGCGCCGCGCCGTCAGCCCGAGCGGGCCTTCGGTGGCGATGTGAACGTAGGACGGCCGGTGCTTTTCGATCTCGCGGGCAACGCGGCCATAGCGGGCGACTGACAGGCGGATCTCAGGATAGGTCGGGCAGGGGAAGCTCGCGAAGCGCTCCGGCGTGACCATCGACACCTCGACGCCCATCTTCGCCAGCTCGCGATTGGTATTCTCGATCGAGCGCACGACGCCGTTGACCTGCGGGTGCCAGGCGTCGGTGACGATGACGAGGCGTTCGGGCACCGTGCCAGGCCCGGCATTGCCCCAGCTCTCGCCACTCAGGCTCTTCGAAGGATGTTGAAGCATATCCCGTATCCATCCAGGCCGCCGGTCAAGCCGGGCAAGCGCAACCCCAGGCGGGAGCCGGATATCGATTCCCGCAGCCTATTGTCGCTTCTGTCGATGATGGAAATATTACAAGCCGATAACAGAGCGGTGCATCGCATGTTTCGCAATCGTTGATTGTAGGTGGTTTGTTGCTTGCACGCGTATCCCTGCTATCTCTTGGATGGAGCAGGGGAACACTTCATGTTGAAACGACGACGGGCAGCCGCATTGCTTGCGGCGGCGGCACTTACCGGCTGCGCCAATATCGATGCCGGCGATATTCAGGCATTTGGAACGGCCACAACAGCCGTCGCCCAGGCGGCGAGAGATGCTCGCAGCATCGACAATACGCTGGCACGGGCTATCCGGACAGAAGAGCAGGCGACTGTTTTCGCTATGGGAGGCGGCGGCTACGAATTTCCGCCGGCCTATCGGGCAACGCTCGTAACAGGCGATGTCTGGGATGTCCGGATCGCCTATGCGGCCGCGCTCGCCGATTATGGGCAGGCACTCGCCCGGGCGGCCAGCGGCGTCGAAGGTCCCGGCGTGGCGGCTGCGGTGGACAATATGCAGAAGGTGATATCGACGGCGGCGCCTAAGGTGACGGCCGTGAAGAGTTTCGAGCCGGCTGCCGCCGCAATATCCGGTATCGTCCAGAAAGCTATTACCGAGGCTGCGTGGCGGCGTATCCAGACACAGATGCGGCGCGCGCACCCGACAATCGTCAAGGGGCAGGAGCTGCTGGCGGCAGATTTCGCGCTGGTCGCCGATAGAGTCCAGCAACACTACGGCGACTGGCTTCTGCGCAAGCGTAAGGCTCTCGACACGATCAGGCGGAATGGTAGCGCCAGCGAGAAGATTACGGCCTACAAGGCGTCACTGGACGAGCAGCAGGCGATGGCGAATGCGATCAGGCTGCTTGTGCCGTCCGGGAACGGCAAGCCAGGCTATGCAGGTGTCCTCGACAACATGGTGAGCGCTCACAAGCAATTGGCGGAAGGGAATGCCGATCCGGCGGCACTCGCCGATTTCGTGGCGGCGGCAGAACAGCTGGCCGTGTTTGCGCGATTGTTTGCTTCGACGGGAGGCTGAGATGACGACGAATAGCATAGCCTATGATCGTTTGCGGTCCGGCATCGCAGCCGCCAATCTCGGTTTCAGCGAAGCGCTGACCGCGGCCGATGCGAACCGGTTCCTCAAGCTCTATCATATCTACGACGACGAACTGGATGCGGTGGTGGCGGCGAGCCTCACGAAGTCGTCGGGGCAATATAAGGTGCTGACAAACGAGCTCAAAAGCGCCAAGGGCTCGCTTGAGGACATAGTCGATGATATTCAAAGACTGGTTCGGACAACCGAGGCCGCATTGAAGATCGCGACGACGTTCACGAAGATCATCGCACTGATCTAAGGGGCTTCAGAGCCCGAGCTTTTCCCTGGCAACCAGCGCTCCGTGTTCGCTGACGACGCGGGCTGCGACCTTGGCGGCGAAGCGGGCGCTTGTCTCGGCGTCTTTGGTCTCCAGGTATTTCGCCAGGAAGGAACCGTTGAAGCTGTCGCCGGCGCTGGTCGTGTCGACGACGGTCTCGACCTTTTCGGCCGGAACCATCGCACGCTTGCCTTCGAAATCCAGCGTGGCGCCATCGGCGCCGTTCTTGACGACGATGTTCTGGGCGCCAAGCGCGCGGTAGCGGTGGATGGTCGCCTCGATCGAATCGTCGCCGAAATGCGAGGCCTCGTCGTCGAAGCTTGGCATGACCAGCGTCGAGGCGCGGGCGCCCTCGCTGATGACCGTGTGCATCACGTCATAGCTCGACCAGAGCCGCGGGCGGATGTTCGGATCGAAGACCACCAGCTTGCCGGAGGCCTTGGCGCGGCGGGTTTCGGCCAGCAGCGTATCGGTATCCTCGCGCGGCAGGATGGCCAGCGTGATGCCGGAGAAATAGATGACGTCGGAGGCCTCCACCGCCTCGCGCAGGCGGTCGGGGTCGGCGGCCAGCTGCCTGGCGGCGGAGCTGTCGCGCCAGTAGCTGAACGAGCGCTCGCCGTTCCTGAGATTGATCATGTAGAGGCCGGGCGCCTTGCCCTTGATGCGGCGGATATGGCCGGTGCCGATGCCGTGGCTCTCGAAGAAGGCGGCCATCTCGTCGGACATGGCGTCGTCGCCGAGCGCGGTAAAGTAATCGACGGTCCAGGAGGAGGGCATGCAGGCGCGGGCATACCAGGCCGTGTTCAGCGTATCTCCGGCAAAGCCCTTTCGCAGCAGGCCTTCACCCGCCTGCGACAGCTCCACCATGCATTCACCGATCGAAAGAAAGCGTCCGCTCAAATCAGCCTCCCGGAATTCCTAAGCGTTTGCTGCTTACGCGCAGAGGCTTCAGGTGGCAAGCGCACAGGACGCGCAAACGGCCCGCTTTAGGCGGGCCGTCTGTTTTCGAAACGTGGTTTTTGAAGCTTAGCCGATTTCCGGGCAGCCGCGGCGATTGGCGAAAATGATCCGGTCAGGACCACCGCGCGTCCAGCCGCGAACGGTGACGCTGCGGTCGGTAACGCGGACGACTTCGGCGCGGCGCAGGCCCGCATCGCGGGCGGCCATCACGGCTTCGCGCGGGCTGCAGCCGCGGCGGAAATCGCGATCGCGGTCACCGTAGCGATCCCTGTCGCGGTCACGATCGTAAATGCGCACGCCATCGGGACCAATGCGGAACTGCACGTCCTGCGCCTGCGCAAAGCTTACGGGCAGCGCGACGCTGCCCAGGGTGAGTGCCAGAGCAAGACCGGCATTCGAGATCAATTTCAGCATTATTCTTTCCTCCATTCGGAGCCCTACCAAGACCCGGAACATGTATTTTACGAGAGGGGAAACTGCCCCGGAGCGTCATTTGTTCCGCTCCGGGGCAAGCGCTGGAGCTGTCCGCGTGTTGCGCGCGTCAGTCGCCAGGGCGGATCTGAGATCAGCGATCCATGTGATAGCAGGCCGCCGATTGCCCAGGGCGGACCTGCTCCGTCGGCGGCATTTCGGTGCGACAGATGTCCGTGGCCTTCCAGCAGCGGGGCGAGAACACGCAGCCCTTCGGCGGGTTCAGCGGCGAGGGCGGATCACCCTGCAGGCGGATGCGGGTGCGTTGCCGGGCAAGCTTCGGATCGGGGATCGGGGCTGCCGAGAAGAGGGCCTGCGTATAGGGGTGCGCCGGGTTTTCGAACACCGTCGCGCAATCGCCTGCCTCGACCACCTTGCCGAGATAGAGCACCAGCACGTCATCCGAAATCAGCCGCACGACCGAAAGGTCATGGCTGATGAAGATCAGCGTCAGGCCGAATTCCTTGCGCAGCTTTCTGAGCAGGGTGATGACCTGGCCCTGGATCGAGACGTCGAGAGCCGAGACCGGCTCGTCGCAGATGATCAGCTTCGGCTTGGTCACGACGGCACGGGCAATGCCGATTCGCTGCGCCTGGCCGCCCGAGAACTCATGCGGGTAGCGGTTGATCATTTCGGGTACGAGGCCGACGGCATTCATGATGTCGCGGACGCGCTCCAGCCGCTCTCCTCTCGACAGCTTCGGCTCGAAGACGGTCAGCGGTTCGGCGATGATGTCGCCGACCGTCATGCGCGGATCGAGCGAGGCGATCGGGTCCTGGAAGATGATCTGCATGTCGCGGCGTGCGGCCCGCATCTCCTCGTCGGAAAGATCGAGCAGGTTGCGGCCCTGCCAGAGGATGCGGCCTTTCTGCGAGGTCAGCAAGCGCAGGATGGAGCGGCCGAGCGTGGACTTGCCGCAGCCGGATTCGCCGACGATGCCGAGCGTGCGGCCTTCCTTGAGATCGAAGCTCACGTTGTTGACCGCTGTCAGCATGACCGGCGGCTTGAAGAAGCCCTTGGCGGGCAGTTCGAACTGGGTCGTCAGGTTCTCGACCCGGAGCAGGGAACGGTCAGCCATGGATTAGAAGCTCCTCGCGGCGCGGGAAGGGGTGGAAGCAGGCGGCACAGTGGCGCGGCGCCAGCGTTTCAAGCGATGGCGGGCGATCGATGCAATCGTCCTGGACCTGCGAACAGCGGGGCGAGAAATTGCAGCCCTTCGGCAGATGCTGCAGGTTCGGTGGCCGTCCGGGGATGACGACGAGTTCATCGACATCCTGATCCGGGCGAGGGATCGAGGCATGAAGTGCCGCCGTATAGGGATGCGCCGGATTGTCGAAGAGTTCGTCGACCGGCGCTTCCTCGACGATGCGGCCGGCATACATGACGGCGACGCGGTCGGCGAGGCCGGCGACGACGCCGAGATCGTGCGTGATCATGACGAGGGCCGTGTTCATCTCCGATGTCAGGTCGTTGAACAGATCGAGGATTTGCGCCTGGATGGTGACATCGAGCGCCGTCGTCGGTTCGTCGGCGATCAGGAGTTTCGGCTTGGTCAGGAGCGCCATGGCGATGACGATGCGCTGGCGCATGCCGCCGGAGAGCTCGTGCGGGTAAAGATTGAAGCGCCTGTCCGGGTCGGGAATGCCGACCCGCTTCAGCATGTCGAGGGCTTCGGCGGAGGCGGCACGAGCGGTGAAACCGCGATGAACCTCAAGCTGTTCCGTCAGTTGCCGGGAAATCCTGAGAGACGGATTCAGGGCGGTCATCGGGTCCTGGAAGACCATGGCCATTTCCTTGCCGCGCACCTGATCGAGCTCTTTCGGCTTCAGCGACAGCACGTCGCGTCCCTCAAGCAGTGCCTGACCCGATGTCCTGCCGTTCTTGGCAAGCAGGCCCATGACGCCGAGGAAAGTCTGGCTCTTGCCTGAGCCGGATTCGCCGACGATGGCGACACGCTCGCCGCGCTTGATCGACAGGTTCATGCTGGAGACGGCCTTTACCTGGCCGTCCGGGGTCTCGAAGGTGATCGAGTAGTCTTTGAGTTCCAGAAGGTTTTCGGTCATGTCAGCGATCCTTCGGGTCGAACGCGTCGCGCAGGCCGTCGCCGATGAACAGCAGGCTGAGCAGCAAGGCGACAAGGAAACCGGCCGGGAAGATCAGCAGCCAGGGCATGCTTTCCATGGCATCCGTGCCTTCGGCGATCAGCGTGCCGAGCGAGGTCAGCGGTTCCTGCACGCCGAAGCCGAGATAGGAGAGGAAGCTCTCGGTGGCGATGATCTCAGGCACGGTCAGTGCCGCGAAGATCACCACCGGACCGATCAGGTTCGGGATGATGTGCTTGATGATGATCTTGAGCGGCCGCTGGCCGGAAGCGCGTGCGGCCTCGATGAACTCGCGGTGCTTGATCGACAGCGTCTGGCCGCGAACGATGCGGGCCATGGTCAGCCATTCGAGCGCGCCGATCGCAGCAAAGAGCAGATAGACGTTGCGGCCGAAGATCACCATCAAGAGGATGACGAAGAGGATATAGGGGAAGGCGTACATGATGTCGACGAAACGCATCATGATCGAGTCCAGCCTGCCGCCGATATAGCCGGAGATGGCGCCATAGAGCACGCCGATGACGACCGAGACCAGCGTTGCGGTGAAGGCGACGGCGAGCGAGATGCGGGTGCCGTAGAGCACGCGGGCCAGCAGGTCGCGGCCGTTCGGGTCGGTGCCGAAATAGTGGCCGGTTTCGAAGGAGGGCGGGATGCGGAAGGCGGCCCAGTCCGGGTCCTCGTAGTTATAGGGGATGAACCACGGGCCGATGAAGGCGACGAGGATCAGGAGCACGAGGACGACGATCGAGACGACGGCGGCCTTGTTGCGCGACAGGCGCCGGAGCGCGTCCTTGGTGAGCGAGCGGCCTTCCGGCGCCAGGCCTTCGGCCTCCAGCAGCTCGGCTGCCAGCAGCTCGCGTTTGGCAGGATTGAGGATCATCGGTTTCTCACTTTCGGATCGAGCCACGCATAGGCGATATCGACGAGAAGGTTCAAAAAGACGATCAGCACCATGTAGAAGATGACCGTTCCGAGAACCATGCCGTAGTCGCGGTTCAGCGCTGCATTGATGAAATAGCGGCCGATGCCGGGCAGTCCGAAGACGCTTTCGACAACCAGCGAGCCGGTGAGAAGATAACTGGCCGCCGGGCCGAGATAGGAGACGACGGGCATCATGGCGGGCTTCAGCGCATGGCGCATGACCGTCAGGCGCGGACCGATACCCTTGGCCTTGGCGGTGCGGATATAGTTCTGGCCCATCACCTCGATCATCGAGCCGCGGGTGATGCGCGAGATGCGGCCGGCATGCGGCAGCGCCAGCACGACGACGGGCAGCACCAGATATTTCAGCGAGCCGTCACCCCAGCCGCCGACCGGAAGCCAGGCGAGATGGATGCCGAAGACCAGCTGCAGGATCGGCGCGATCAGGAAGTTCGGCAGCACGACGCCTACCAGGATCAGGGCGCCCAGAATGTAATCCGGCGTCTTGTTCTGATAGAGCGCCCCAAGACAGCCGACGAAGACGCCGATGATGATGGCGAGCAGGAAAGCGGCCGTGCCGATCGTGAAGGTATAGGGCAGGCCGATCATGATCTGCTGCGCAACGGTGAAGTCTTCGCTGGCAAATGACGGGCCGAGATCTCCTCTGAGCAGATCACCCACATAGATGAGGTACTGCTGGATGAGCGGCTTATCCAGATTGTAGTGGACAGCCAGGTTCTTCAGGATCACCGGCGGCAATGGCCTTTCGCCATCGAAGGGGCCGCCGGGGGCAAGGCGCAAAACGAAAAAGCAGGCTGTGACGGCGATCCACAGAACCGGGATCGTCGACAGCAATCGACGGAGTGCATATTTGATCATGATCGTGGACCGGCCCTTTTCGCGCGGGGCGGAAAGGGCCGTTTTCCTTTACTCTTTCATCGACAGCCAGCGGGTGCGGTGGATGTCCTGGACGTTGTCGACGAAGCCCTCGATCTTGGGCGAAACGACGTTCTTGGAGACGTAATAGTAGATCGGCAGCGCGGCGGAATCATCCAGCGCGATCTGCTCGGCCTTCTTGAACATTTCGGCACGCTTGGTCAGATCGGTCTGGGCGTTGCCGTCCTTGATCAGCTTGTCGTATTCCGGGTTCGACCAGCGGCCATAGTTCATCTGGACGCCCGTGACGAGCAGGTTCAGGAAGTTGTCGGGGTCGTTGTAGTCGGCGAGCCAGCCGGCACGGCCGATCTGCACTTCGCCGCGCTGCAGCTGGTCGTAATGCACCTTGGTTTCGGCATTGACGAGCTCGACATTGACGCCCAGCGGCTTCCACATCGAGGCGATCGCCACGGCGATGCGCTTGTGGTTGTCGTTGGTGTTGTACTTGAGCTCGGCCGTCAGCGGGTGATCAGGGCCGAAGCCTGCTTCCTTGAGCAGCTTCTTGGCTTCCTCGACCTTGTCCTTGTAGGGCAAGTCCTTCCAGGAGACGTAAGCCGGATCGCCGTAATTCGCCGTGCCCGGCGGGACCCAGGAATAGGCCGGCAGTTCGCCGGTGCCGAGGATCTGCGGGCCGATGACTTCGCGGTTGATCGCCATGGACAGGGCCTGGCGGACGCGCTTGTCGCTGAAGGGCGGCTTCTGCGAATTGATGACGTAATAGTAGAGACCGGAGAAGGGGGCGACATGCGCCTGGCCCGGCAGGTTCTTCTTCATCCACTCGTACTGGTCAGTCGGGAAGTCGGTGAGAATGTCGAATTCGCCGGCGCGGTAGCGCTTCAGCGCGGCTTCCTGGTCTTCGAGGACGAAGAACTTGGCGCCGTCGATCTTTACGTCCTTGGCGCCGTAATACTGGTCGTTCTTGACGGTGGTGACATGCGAACCCGGAACCCATTCAGTCGGCTTATAGGGACCGTTGGTGACGATGTTGCCGATCTTTACCCAGTCGGCGCCCTTGGCTTCCACCACATGCTTCGGCAGCGGATAGGCGGTGTAGTGCATCAAGGCGTTGATGAAATAAGGGGTCGGATTTTCAAGCGTGATCTCGAGCGTCTTGTCATCGACAGCCTTGACGCCGAGCTGGTTGAGATCGGCGATCTCGCCCTTGTTGATCTTTTCCGCGTTCTTGATGGTGAACTGCAGGTAGGCATAATCGGCGGCGTTCTTCGGGTCGACGAGGCGCTGGAAGGCGAAGACGAAGTCTCCGGCCGTTACCGGCTGGCCATCGGACCACTTGATGCCGTCGCGAAGCTTGAAGGTATAGACCTTGCCGTCATCGGACACTTTCCAGCTCTCGGCCTGGCCGGGAATCGGATTGTCCTTGGCGTCTTCCGTGACGAGACCTTCGAAAATGTCGCCGGCGATACGGTTTTCCCAGTCGCCTGACAGTTTTTGCGGGTCGAGCGACGTCGGGTCGCCGCCATTGTGGATGTTGATTGTGGCCGCGTGGGCCGAGAAAGCCAGCAATGTGCCAAACATTGCGGAAGCTAGAATTTTTTTCGTTATATGGTTCATGGTTGGGCCACCTTTCCAGGCTTTGTCGCCTGTTTTTAGTCATTTGTTCCCGGTTTTGACCTGTTACGTGCAGGTCAACGCGCACCTTATCGCAAAGGTTTGGCGTTGCAACCCCCCTTGCGAAGGGGTCGTCATGGGTGTGGACAAGCCTATATGCGGCGCGAATTTGCCTTTCCGCGTCCACCCCAAAAGAGGCTGTTAACGCAGTTGTTTTTTGTTTTCCGGGCTTTAGTCTGTGCGCGAACGAACCATTCGGAGAGTGCATTCATGGCGGTGAAGTCGGCGGACTGGTGGCGGGGCGCGGTGATCTATCAGGTCTATCCACGCTCTTTTCAGGATACGAACAGCGACGGTCTGGGCGACCTGAAGGGAATCACGCGCCGGTTGCCGTATATTGCCAGCCTCGGCGTTGATGCCATCTGGCTGTCGCCCTTCTTCAAGTCGCCGATGGCCGACATGGGCTACGACGTTTCCGATTATTGCGACGTCGATCCGATCTTCGGGACGCTCGATGATTTCGACGAGATGATGAAGGCCGCGCATGCGCATGGCATCAAGGTGATCATCGACCAGGTGATCTCCCACACCTCGGACCAGCATCCGTGGTTCGTCGAGAGCCGGGCGAGCCGCGGCAATCCGAAAGCAGACTGGTATGTCTGGGCCGATCCGAAGCGCGACGGCACGGCGCCGAACAACTGGCTGTCGATCTTCGGCGGGCCGGGCTGGGAATGGGACGGCGTGCGCCGCCAATATTACCAGCACAACTTCCTGACCTCGCAGCCCGACCTGAACTTTCACAACAAGGAAGTTCAGGACGCGGTGCTGAAGACCGTGAAATTCTGGCTCGACCGCGGTGTCGATGGCTTCCGCCTCGACACGGTGAACTATTATTTCTGCGACAAGCTGCTGCGCGATAACCCTCCGCACGAGCCCGACGAGAGCGATGCGGGGCTCGATGCCCCCGACAGCAATCCCTACGGCATGCAGAACCATCTCTACGACAAGACGCAGCCCGAGAATGTCGATTTCCTAAAGCGCTTCCGGGCGCTGCTCGACCAGTATGAGGACCGGACGACAGTCGGCGAGGTCGGCGACGGCGCGCGTTCGCTGAAGACGGTGGCGGCCTATGTCGATGGCGGCGACAAGCTGCATATGTGCTACACGTTCGACCTGCTCGGCCCCGATTTCACCGCTGCCCATATCCGCAAATGCGTCGATACGTTCCAGCGCATGGTGGCGAACGGATGGGTCTGCTGGGCCTTTTCCAATCACGACGTCAACCGCCATGTCAGCCGCTTCGCGAAGACCGAGGCGGAGCGGCCCGTGATCGCCAAGCTGGCGATTTCGGTGCTGGCGGCGCTGCGCGGATCGATCTGCCTCTATCAGGGCGAGGAACTCGGCCTGCCCGAAGCCGAACTCGCCTTCGAGGATCTTCGCGATCCCTACGGCATCCGCTTCTGGCCGGCCTTCAAGGGCCGCGACGGATGCCGTACGCCGATGCCCTGGGAAGCGGCCAAGGCGCATGCCGGTTTCACGGGCGCGGAAAAGAGCTGGCTGCCGGTGCCCTACGAGCAGGCGGCGCTATCGGTCGATACGCAGGAAGCGGACGCCGCTTCGGTGCTTTCGCATTACCGGGAGACGCTGGCATTCCGCAAACAGCATCCGGCGCTCATCGACGGCGACATGGAATTCATCGGTACCAACCAGGACCTGCTGGCGTTTACGCGGACGAAGGGCGGCGAGAAGCTGCTATTCGTCTTCAATCTGACACGCGAGGCGGCGGAGTTTAAATTGCCTGCGGGGATGAAGGTCGGTGGGGGGCTTGCTGTGCCGGGGCTGAAGGGCGAAGTGTCAGGCGGGGCGATCAGGCTTGCGCCACTGAGCGGTTATTGTGGAGAGTTGGGCTGATCACGCCGCGGAGGGGCGCTTGATTGTCTGGTCACCACGACCGGCAATCAGCCCCTCGATCGAAATGTCTTCGTCGAGTTCGTCCCAGTGGAGACCCATCGGACTGATCTCGACGGCGGCGCGCTGTTCGGTTGTTGCGGAAAGCAGGCGCGGAAACCAAGCGAGCGGTACACCGAGTGTGCGGCCATCATCGAGCACGACCCACATGGTGTTTTCATCGAAGCTGACTTCAGTTGCTGAAATGCTCATGCCACGCTCTTTCGATCGCCGATCGGTTCTTTGCGACTTCCCGAATGATATCAGCAAGCTCGCTGCGATTGAAGCCTCTGCTCGCGGCGATGCCGATGGCCGGTTCCAGCCAGATCTTCGCTTCGCCGCTGGGGCCGCGGATATGGATGTGGATGGGCTCGCGCGGATTGCCTTCGTTTGAATAGAAGAAGAACTTCAGGTTTCCGAATCTGAAAACGACAGGCATCGCTCACCCGATCAGCATGAACCGCTCGACATCCACCATCCCCATATCCGAAATCTTCAGGTGCGGGATCACCGGGAGCGGCAGGAAGGCGACCTGGAGGAAGGGCTCTTCGAGAGTCGTTCCAAGGGCGTAGGCCGCCTTTCTCAAGTGATGTAGCGTGTCGCGCACGCTCTCATAGGGTTCGAGGCTCATCAGGCCAGCGACGGGGAGCGGGATCTCGCCTGTCACCTTGCCGTCCTCGACGACGACGAAGCCGCCCTTGATGTCACCGAGGCGGTTGGCGGCGAGCGCCATGTCGTCCTCGTTGACGCCGACGACGCAGATATTGTGGCTGTCGTGGCCGACGGTGGAGGCGATCGCGCCTTTCTTCAGGCCGAAGCCCTGTACGAAGCCGTTGGCATGGTTGCCGTTCTTGCCGTGGCGCTCGATGACGGCGACCTTGATGATGTCGTTTGCGAGATCGAGATCGGTCTGGTTGCCCTTGACTGGCAGGCGGTAGCGGCGGTGTTCGGTGATGATCTTGCCGGGCATGACGCCGATGACAGGCGTTTCACCCTCGGCAACCGGCACGCCGAAATGCATCGCCTGGACCGGCCGCGCCTTGACACTGTCGAGGCCGACGGGGGCGACGGGTTTGCGGGTGGCGAAGAGTTCTGCGGTGACGCGGCGGCCGGCCGAGAAGACCATTTCGGCCTTGCAGCTTTCGAGGCTGTCGATGACCACGAGATCGGCGCGCCAGCCGGGGGCGACGAGACCCCGGTCCCTCAGACCGAAGGCGCGGGCGGCCGAGATCGAGGCGGCGCGATAGATCGCCAGCGGCTCGACGCCCGAGGCGATCGCCGTGCGGATCATGTAATCGAGATGGCCCTGCTCGGCGATATCGAGCGGATTGCGGTCATCGGTGCAGAGCGCCAGAAAAGGCGACAGGCGCTCGGTGATGATGGGCATCAGCGCGTGAAGGTCCTTCGACACCGATCCTTCGCGCACCAGAATGTGCATGCCCTTGCGGATCTTTTCGAGCGCTTCCTCGGCAGTGGTGCATTCGTGCTCGGTGCGGATGCCGGCCGAGAGGTAGCCGTTCAGATTGGTGCCGCGCAGCAGCGGCGCGTGGCCATCGATATGGCCGCCCTGGAAGGCTTCGAGCTTGGCGAGGCAGACCGGATCCTTTTGGATCACGCCCGGGAAATTCATGAACTCGGCAAGGCCGATGACCTTCGGATGATCGCGGAAGGGCAGGAGTTTCTCGATCGGCAGATCGGCGCCGGCCGTCTCCAGATGGGTTGCCGGAACGCAGGAGGAGAGCTGGACCCGGATGTCCATGATCGTTTCCTGCGCGGACTCGAGGAAGAAGCGGATACCTTCCTCGCCGATGACGTTGGCAATCTCGTGCGGATCGCAGATCACCGTGGTGACGCCGTAGGGCAGCACGCAGCGGTCGAATTCATGCGGGGTGACGAGCGAGGATTCGATATGCAGATGCGTGTCGATGAAGCCGGGGACGACGATCTTCCCTGATATATCGATCTCGGTGGCGCCCTGATAATCGGCGCAGGTGCCGACGATCCGGTCGCCGGAGATGGCGATGTCAGAGGCCACGAGTTCGCCGGTCACCAGATCGAAGAACCGCCCGCCCTTGAGGACGATATCGGCCGGTTCGCGGCCGGTTCCCTGGTCGATGTGGTGTTCGAGCTTGCTGGTCATGTGCGTCCCCAATTGCTTCGTGCCACCGTTATAGCCGAACTGTGTTGCACAATGCGATATGTGGCAGGCTGCGCTCCAAACGAAAACCGGGCGCACAAGGCGCCCGGCAGAAATGCGATGGCAGAGCGGCTTATTCGACCGGAACGGCCTTGCCAGCTTCCCACTTGTAGAGCTCGAAGCTCTTCGAGGAGAGGTCGCCGGTTTCGCCGTAGGTGAGCTTGCCGATGGCGGTCGGGATGGCGTCGCCGCCCTTGAGGGCTGCTGCGACGGCTTCCGCGTCTTCGGCGCTCTTGGCCTTCTCGATGCCGGCCTTGATGACTTCGACGGCAGCATAGGCGTTCAGCGTGAAGGCTTCGGCCGGGATCTTCTTGGCGGCGAGCGCTGCAGCAGCGGCCTTGGAATCCGGGCTCTTGGTGGCGTCGGAGGCGTTGGTGAAGATCGTGCCGGCAGCGGCTTCGGTACCGATGTTCCAGAATTCGTTGTTCGACAGGCCGTCACCGCCGATGATCGTCGCCTTGACCGAGAGGTCCGCGAGCTGGCGGGCGAGCAGGCCGCCTTCCGGGTGGTAGCCGCCGAAATAGACGACATCGACCTTTTCAGCCTTCAGGCGGGTGGTGAGTGCCGAGAAGTCCTTGTCGCCAGGCGTGACGGCGTCGTCGATGACTTCCTTGACGCCACCGGCGTTCAGGGTTGCCTTGAAGTTGTCGGTGAGACCCTTACCGTAAGCGCCCTTGTCGTTGATGATGGCGATACGCTTGTCCTTGAAATGCTTCAGGGCATATTCGGCAGCAACGCCAGCCTGCTGGTCGTCACGGCCGCAGGTGCGCAGGACGTTGGTCAGGCCGCGGTTCGTCAGATCAGGAGAGGTTGCCGTCGGGGTGACCATCAGCACGCCGTTTTCAGCGAGCACGTCGGATGCCGGGATGGCAACGCCCGAGGTGACCGGGCCAACGACGAACTTGATGCCTTCGCCGACCAGCTGGTTGGCGGCGGAAACGCCCTGCTTCGGTTCGCCGGCGTCGTCAGCGGTCTTCAGGATGACCTTCTCGCCGAGAATGCCGCCGTTCTTGTTGATCTCGTCGACAGCGGTCTGCGCGCCGTTCTTCACCTGATCGCCGTAAGCGGCAACCGGGCCGGTGAGGGGCGCGATGAGGCCGATGGTGATATCGGCATGGGCAAGCGGTGCAAAAGCCAGCGATGCGAGCATCGTCGCGCCAGTCAAAGTCTTCAGACTCATTTTCGTTCTCCTTGGGTGGGGCTTTCGCCCGCGTGACTGCCGCGACATCGGAGCCGGCGCGTACAACAACTCTTCTGAGTTGCGCCAAGACGGCGGTTCCGGTGCGGTCAATGCCCCCGGCCGGTCATCTTTGACTTCAGCGGGCGCATGGCGATTTTCTAGGAATTCTCATTTGATTTCGCAAGGAAATAACAAAATTACTGCCAAAATTGTTCTGGATTGCGCGAAACGACCGGCTCCGGCGTCATTTTCGTAAAATTCCGGAGTTTTTCAGAGGTCATTAGCCGGCATCTACCTTGGGCTAAGTGCTCAAAACGATTTAATCCACGAGTTGCAAATAACGCCGGAAAGATACCAAGAATAGTCAGTGAATCTTTGTGCGTGAGAATATTCGTAAAATAGAACCGATTAACATTTGCATGCTATGAAGGTTGTAGAGGGGTGGCCGGTCTGGAGTGTGTCTCAAGAATAAACTCGGCCCAGCAAGTCTAATCGTGCGTTGGGACTAAGCGACTGAATGCTAAAGCGCATTGAAGCCAGCCAGGTCAGGGCTGGGATGTTTATAGAGGCCGTCGAAGGGGCCTGGAACGACCCATTGCTCGGGCGTCACCGGTTTATCGTAAGGCGGGAATCCGATGCCCAACGGTTGCGCGGCAGCGGTGTCGCCGGGGTGGTCATCAACACAGCCAAGGGCGTCGATACGAACGGCCTGCGCTCCAATGTGCCTGCCTATGCGTCCGAGGATCCCCGTGCCGTCGAGCTACAGACCAAGGCTGCGCGCGAAACCATCCAGAAATCCGCCGAGCAGCTCGAAGATGTCTTCAGCAAGATTCAGGGCGGGGCGGGTGTCGCGATCGATGATATCGCGCCCGTCATTTCGGGACTGTCCACGTCGCTCGATGAAAACCCGGCGATTTTCCTCAGCGTCACGCGATTGAAGTCGAAGGACGAGACGACCTTCGTGCATTCGCTGTCGGTCAGCGCGCTGATGATCCATTTTTCCCGCTATCTGGATTTCGACGAGGAGACGGTTCGCGTCCTCGGTATTGCCGGTCTGCTGCACGATGTCGGCAAGGTGGAAATCCCGCACGAGATTCTCGCCAAGGAAGGCAAGCTCGACGACGAGGAAATGCAGCTGATCCGCAGCCATCCGGAACTTGGCCATGCGATCCTGAAGCGGCAGGCGGGCATGCCCGACATCGTTCTCGACGTCTGCCTCAACCACCATGAGCGGATCGACGGGCGGGGATATCCGAATATGGTGCCGGGCTCGAAGCTCAGCATCTATGCGAAGCTCGCAGCGATCTGCGACGTCTATGACGCGATCACCTCGATCCGGCCCTACAAGCAGCCCTGGTCACCAGCCGATGCGCTGAAATGGATGCTGAGCCGAGAAGGGCATTTCGACATCAAGCTGCTGAAGCGCTTTGCGCTCTGCCTGTCGGTCGCTTCGGCGCACAAGGCCTGAGATCAAGGCGTAAGATCAAGACGTAAAAATGCCCGCCGGAGATCAGTTCCGGCGGGCATTTCGTTTGGTCTCGTGACGATCAGATGTTGTTCTGAAGGATCTCGCGCAGCTTGCCGAACAGCTCGTCGATATGGTGCTTCTCAATGATCAGCGGCGGAGACAGCGCGATGATGTCGCCGGTCGTGCGGATCAGCAGGCCCTTCTCATAGGCCTTCAGGAAGGCGGTGAAGGCGCGCTTGGTCGGTTCGCCGGCGATCGGGTCGAGCTCGATGGCGCCGATCAGGCCGGTGTTCCTGATGTCGATGACATTCGGGCAATCCTTCAGCGAGTGCAGCGCGTCGGCCCAGTAGTCGGAAAGCTCCGCGGCGCGGGTCAGCAGGCCTTCTTCCTTATAGGTGTCGAGCGTGGCGAGTGCAGCGGCCGAAGCGATCGGGTTGCCCGAATAGGTGTAGCCGTGGAAGAACTCGATCATGTGCTCGGGGCCGCTCATGAAGGCGTCGTGGATCTCCGAGGTGACAAAGACCGCGCCCATCGGGATGACACCATTGGTCAGGCCCTTGGCGGTGGTGATCATGTCGGGCATGACGTCGTAATACTGGGCGGCGAAGGGAGCGCCGAGGCGGCCGAAACCGGTGATGACTTCGTCGAAGATCAGCAGGATGCCGTGCTTGGTGCAGATCTCGCGCAGCTTCTGCAGGTAGCCCTTCGGCGGGATCAGCACGCCGGTGGAGCCGGCGACCGGCTCGACGATGACGGCGGCGATGGTCGAGGCGTCGTGCAGGGTGACGATACGCTCGAGTTCGGTTGCGATATCACCGCCATGTTCAGGCTCGCCGCGTGTAAAGTTGTTCTTGCCGGGCTGGTGGGTGTGCGGCATGTGATCGACGCCGGTCAGAAGCGTGCCGAACATCTTGCGGTTGGAGACGATGCCGCCAACCGAGATGCCGCCGAAATTGACGCCGTGATAACCGCGCTCGCGGCCGATGAGGCGGAAGCGCGAGCCGTTGCCTTTTACCCGGTGATAGGCCAGCGCCACCTTGAGCGCGGTCTCGACCGATTCAGAGCCGGAGTTGGTGTATAGAACGTGGTTCATGCCTTCAGGGGCGATATCGACCAGGCGGTTCGCCAGTTCGAAGGCCTTGGGGTGGCCGAGCTGGAAGGCTGGGGCGTAATCGAGTTCGCCCGCCTGTTCGCGGATCGCCTCGGTGATCTTCGGGCGGCAGTGGCCGGCATTGACGCACCAGAGACCGGCGGTGCCATCGAGCACCTGACGGCCATCATGGGTGGTGTAATACATGTCCTTGGCGCCGACGAACATGCGCGGCTCCTTCTTGAACTGCCGGTTCGCCGTAAACGGCATCCAGAAGGCGCGAAGGTCGTTGGGGGTGTTGAGGCGATTGGACATGCTGTTCTCCTGGCCGCGAGGCCCGTTCCCCGGGCTTGAGCCCGTATTTTTACCGTCCGGTCAAACTATCAGCGCGGAATCGGGCGTCAAGAGACCGAAAGCGCACGAAACCAGAGTTTACCGCTCATTGCTATGCGCTTTGCCGCCGCATTGAAATACCGCCAGAACGGTATCCGGCCGAAACGAAAAAGACCGGCAAATCGAGCGATCTGCCGGTCAAGAAGTAGGGTTGACGTGCTGAAATACTGCGTCCGGTCCATTCCGGAATTATTCCATTGGCGGACCGGTTCTTGGCTGACGTGATGTCAGCGTTGACTTTAGGCCGCGGAACGGCTCCGGTTCTGAACAGCGTAAATGTCTTCGAGCGTTGCCAGGATTTTCATCACAGGCTCGGAATTGCTCGAATAATAGATGGTCTGCGCATCGCGGCGGGTCCGGACCAGCTTCTGGGCGCGAAGCTTGGAGAGATGCTGCGACAGGGCAGACTGGCTAAGGCCAACCTGCGTCGCGAGGACGCCGACGGGAACTTCACCCTTCACGAGGCTCACGAGGATGAGCAGGCGCTTGGGGTTTGCCATTGCTGACAGAAGCGCGGCCGCCACATTAGCGTGATCTGACAAGTCAGTATTTTCCATTATTCCAATCTTCCTAATGCGAATTTTTTCCGTATAGGCACAGGGCGTTAGACGGGGTTTGGCGGACGCCCGAAAAGTAGCAATTGGGCATGAAGATTGTATATACCTAAATTTCGGGTATCGAGTATGCTATTTTAGATATGTGTGGAATAATTTCCCCGGGTTTTGTGACGGGCTCTTCGAATTCACAACGTGACAAGTTATCGCCCGAAATCACGTCAAAACCAGCACTATCCAGACCACAAACCCTCAAAGTCCCGTCAATTGTCCCCTTGAAACGGGTTTCAAGCGCCCTAAGCACGTCTGGGTGGTTGTCTACTAAATCTCGCACTATGGCATCGGCTTCGGCCGCCACCGCATCGTTGGCGGGAGAGAGAATCGCAAGGTCCGAACCCTCCAGGAGATAGGCCCGGCCGAAGCCTCCGTTGAGGCTGGCGGACTGCGGCAGCAAGCGGAAAAACCGGAAATCCGGGAAGTCGATATAGAGCTTGGCCTTGGTATGCCGGTTCAGGAAACGGCCGCGGATGCGCTCGTGAAGCGGGCTGCCGCGCTCCACCGGTTCGGCGATGCATTGCGTCGTCAGGCGCGGATAGGCGAGCGGATCGCCCTTGCCGGGCTCGCCTGTTAGCAGCGAGGCGCGGGGATCAGCTTCCAGCGCCTTGGTATGGGTGGAGAGCGCCGAGACGAGGACGACGGGCGTGCCGTCTATGTCGGTGCCGAGAAGCACGCGGCTGGCAAACGGAAAGCCGGTCGCCGGATCGAGTACGGCGAGGCCGGCATAGCGGGCCGAACGGAGCAGGGTGCGGGCGAGCGTCCGGGCCTGCCCGTCCGTCTCCCGCAATACGGAAGCTTGATCTTTCATGTCCACTTTTCTGTCGGAAGTGGACGGAAGGATCAAGCCTGTTCTTTGCGCCGGTGGCGGGTGAGGCCGCTGACGATGTCCTGCGCCGAAATCGTGCCGACGATTGTTCCGTTGTCGACGACGCCGATGCTGCCAGGCTGGCGGGACAAGGCATCGAGGATATCGACGAGCGGCGTTGCGGGCTTGGCCGTCGCCGTGACGGTGGCGCCCACGGCAGACTGGCCGAGACCCGGCTGCATGACGTCCTGTGCCGTCAGCATGTTGATCGGGTTCATGTTCTGCACGAAATCCGCGACATACTGGTCGGCCGGGTTCTTGACGATTTCCTGCGGGGTGCCGCACTGGATGATGCGCCCGCCTTCCATGATGGCAATACGATTGCCGATGCGGAAGGCTTCGTCGAGATCGTGGCTGACGAAGAGGATGGTCTTCTTCAGGCGGCGCTGGAATTCCAGCAATTCGTCTTGCAGGCGGGTGCGGATCAGCGGGTCGAGGGCAGAGAACGGCTCGTCCATCAGCAGGATCGGCGCGCCCGTTGCGAAGGCGCGAGCGAGGCCGACGCGCTGCTGCATGCCGCCCGAGAGTTCGTTGACCTTGCGGTTTGCCCACTTTGTCAGGTTGACAAGTTCGAGCTGCTCATCAACGCGCTTCTTGCGCTCGGCGTCGGCCATGCCGGCGAGTTCCAGACCGAAGCCGACATTGTCGGCGACCGTGCGCCAGGGCAGCAGCGCGAACTGCTGGAAGACCATGGAGACCGTGTGCATGCGCAGATCGCGCAGCGCCTTGGCGCTGCATTTATAGGGATCGACGGGGCCGGTGGCTGTGGAGACCGTGACCGAGCCGCGCACGACGGGCGCCAGCCCGTTGACGGCACGCAGCAGGGTGGACTTGCCGGAGCCGGAGAGGCCCATGAGGACGAGGATTTCTCCTTCCTCGACGGTGATCGAGGCATCGGCGACGCCGAGCACGAGGCCGGTCGAAGCGCCGATCTCGTCGCGCGTCTTGCCTTGATCGACCATCGAGAGGGCGGCTTCCGGCTTGTCGCCGAAGATGATGCTGACATTGTCGAAACGAACGGAGGTCATACGCCGTCTCCTTCACCTGCAGTGCGGAACATGCGGTCGAGGATGATCGCCAGGATGACGATGCAGAGACCGGCTTCAAAGCCCTTGGCGACGTTGACTGTGTTCAGCGCGCGAACGACGGGGACGCCGAGACCGTCGGCGCCGACGAGGGCGGCGATGACCACCATCGACAGCGACAGCATGATGGTCTGGGTCAGACCGGCCATGATCTGCGGCGTGGCGAAGGGGAGTTCGACCTTGCGCAGCACCTGCATCGGTGTCGCGCCGAAGGACTCGGCGGCTTCGACGAGGGACGGCGGGGTCGAGATGATGCCGAGGCGCGTCAGGCGGATCGGGGCAGGAATGGCGAAGATCACAGTAGCGATCAAGCCCGGAACCATGCCGAGGCCGAAGAGGATGAGTGCCGGGATCAGATAGACGAAGGTCGGGATCGTCTGCATCAGATCGAGGATCGGGCGCAGCACCGAATAGACCCAGGCGCGCCGCGCTGCGGCGATGCCGAGCGGGATGCCGACCAGCATGGAGACGAAGGTGGAGGCGAGCACGAGCGCCAGCGTTTCCGTCGTCTCTTTCCAGTAACCCTGGTTGGTGATCAGCAGCAGCCCAAGACAGGTAAAGACCGCGACGACGACCGACCGGCGTATCCAGTAGGCAATGCCGGTGATGGCGGCGATGACGATCAATGGATGCGGCGCCTGCAACACGAACAGCATGCCGTCGATGACATGCGACAGGATGAAGGCCAGCTGGTTGAAGAACCAGTCGGCATTGGTCGTCAGCCAGTCAACGAACAACTTGGCCCAAGAGCCGATCGGAATTTTAGCGTCAGTGATCCAGTCCAAGGGGCGTGCCTATCCAAAAAAGATCAAGAATTCGGGATGAAATGGAGGCGGGACGGCAAAACCGCCCCGCGCACGTCATCGTCAGAGGCCAAGGCTCTTCTTGACGGCGGGCAGGCCATCGGCACTGCCATCGCGCGTCTTGACGCCTGCGAGCCACGGATCGAGCGCCGACGGGTTGGCCTTCAGCCATTCCGCAGCAGCCTTTTCCGGCTCTTCGCCGTCATTCATGATCTTGCCCATGATCTGGTTTTCCATCTCGAGCGAGAAGGTCATGTTCTTGATCAGGGTACCGGTGTTCGGGCATTCGCCGAAATAGCCGGCACGAACGTTGGTGAACACCTTGGCGCCGCCGAAATCAGGACCGAAGACGTCGTCGCCGCCGGTCAGGTAGGTCAGCTTGAAGTTGGTGTTCATCGGGTGCGGTTCCCAGCCGAGGAAGACGACCGGCTTGCCGGCCTTCTCGGCGCGAGCGACCTGCGCCAGCATGCCCTGTTCGGAGGATTCGACGACCTCAAGGCCCTTCATGCCGAAGGTGTTCTTGTCGATCATGTCGATGACCAGGCGATTGCCGTCGTTGCCGGGCTCGATGCCATAGATCTTGCCGTCCAGGTCATCCTTGTGGGCAGCGATGTCCTTGAAGTCCTTGATGCCGAGTTCGGCGCCCTTGGCGTTGGTCGCCAGCGTGTATTTCGCGCCAACGAGGTTCGGACCGTAGGATTCGACCGACTTGTCGTCGAGGAACGGACGGACGTCCTTCTCCTGCGTCGGCATCCAGTTGCCGAGGAACACGTCGATGTCCTTGTTCTTCAGCGACTGGTAGGTGACCGGTACCGAAAGCACGGTGGTCTTCGGCTCATAGCCGAGGCCCTTCAGCACGACGGTCGCGGTTGCGGTGGTTGCGGTGATGTCAGTCCAGCCGACGTCGGAAAAACGCACGGCGGTGCAGCTTTCAGGATCTGCTGCGAATGCGGCCGTGGCAATGGAAAGAGCTGCAACGGCAGTTGCGGTAAGCAGTTTGGATGCGCTTGTCGTTCTCATTTATAGACTCCCAGTCTTATCGTCCCCAAGCCAACCATCAATAGCTGACATTTACAAGCGACCACAGTGCGTTTGCGGCGGTTTGGCATACTCGATTGCGACGTCGCGCAATTTTCCGTGATGGCCTGAAAAGCAAGGATTCCGGCGGGATTCGGGCGTGGATTTCCTGTGGTTATCAGCTCTGCGCTCTTCTCATCGGCGATTCGAGCCGTCAAAAGCGAGGAACGGAGAAAAACATGGCGAAACTCTACTTCAATTACTCGACGATGAACGCCGGCAAGACGACGATGCTGCTGCAGGCCTCCTACAATTACCAAGAGCGCGGCATGCGCACGGTGATGCTGATCGCCGCCTTCGACGAGCGCACCGGAAAGGGCATCATCGGCTCGCGGATCGGCCTGGAAGCCAAGGCCATTCCCTTCGAGGCGGAGACCGATCTTCTGGCGCTGGTGACACGGCTTGCCGGTGAGGGAGAGCCGATCGCCTGCGTCTTCGTCGACGAGGCGCATTTCATGACGCGCGAGCATGTCTGGCAGCTCGCCCGCATCGTCGACCGGCTCGGTATCCCGATCATGGTCTATGGCTTGCGCACCGACTTCCAGGGCAAGCTGTTTCCGGCCTCCGAGGAGCTGCTCGCCATTTCTGACGAGATGCGCGAAGTGCGCACCATCTGCCACTGCGGCCGCAAGGCGACAATGGTGGTGCGGCTCGACGGCGAGGGGAAGGTGCTGCACGAGGGCGCGCAGATCGATGTCGGCGGCAACGAGAAATATGTTTCGCTCTGCCGCAGGCACTGGGACGACGAAATGAACGGCCCCTTCGTGGCCGAGGCCGTCTGAAAAGGCGGATTTTCATCCCGTCTCTGACCGGTTAGCTTGAGGCCAACGATTCCCAGGAGAAGCGGGTGCGCAAGGCTCCATCATTCGAAATTCTCATGGAAACGGCAAGCGCGCTGGCGGAAGAGCTGCGCGCCGAAGCTGGCGATTGCGCTGCCTTCATCGGCAGCTTCGCGCGCAACGAGGCGCAGTCCAGCGACGAGACGTTTCTGGACGAGAACCAGCGTTTCCAGGCCGCAGGCCAGAAGCGCGAGGCGCTGGATGCTGCGCTTGGCGAACTCGCCGGTGAACTCGACCGGTTGTCTGAAGACGTCTCCGCCGATCTCGACAGCTTCCGCGGACTGACGCTCCGCGAACGGATCACCGGGTGGTTCTCGCGCCAGCGGATGTGGAGATTGCACAGCCAGCGCGTCAGCGAGGCACCTGTCGTCGAGCGGCTGCTTGATCTTTTCGCCAAGAGTGATGCGCTTGCAGGCCTTGTAACCCAGCACCGCGGCTTTGCCGGCGAATGCCACAAGACGGCCGAAGGCGGTGTCGTCGATATTATCGAGCACCGCCGCCGCCTCGTCGATGCGATCGATATCGCGCGGATGCGGATGAAGGAGCTGAACGCCAAGGCGCTGACGACGCAGGGGCGCATCGGCGTCTATGGCGGCAGAACGGAGTGGGAGCGGCTCGAGGAAGAGCGCCGCGCGCTGAAAGGCGAGGCTGACCGGATTTCCAGCGAAGAGCAGGTGATGCGCGACGAGAGCCAGCGGCGCGAGCGCTTCATCACCATGTTCCAGACGTTTGTCGATGCGCTGAACAGCCAGATCGCGCTCTGCAACGTGCTGACCCGGAAGCTGATGGTCGATACGGAAGAGCGGCTGGTGCTCTACCGTGCCCAGGTCGATACCGACCGGCCGGGTGCCAAGGCGAAGATCAGCCAGACGATCTTTCCGAACATCGCAGCACCGATCTCGCTTTTCGAGCGGGGCATGCTCGTGCCGCAGGATATCGAGCAGCGCAAGAGCGCCGCAAGCATCGCCTTCGAGAAGAAGTTTTCCGCGTTTGTGCCTGTTATCAGCATGGAGCACGACAGGCCGCTGATCGACCTGACCAAGCGGCTGCCGCGTCTGAGATTGCGGTTCGGGCGCTCCTAGCCGGCATCAGCGCCGGACCTCCGGTCTTTGCAAGAACCGGCCAAGCCGCTATGCCTCGATCGGGGAATTCCGCGACACGCATGGTAGGGCCAAACGATGGAAACGATTGAAACGATAGGCAACTCCAATCCGGTCCTGCCGGAAGGCTATTCTCTTGTCCCAAAGGGCAAGCTTGCCAACGCTGTCACCTGCCTGGAAATGCGGGAGAAGCCGGAAGTCGTCGCAGCGGCCGAACGCTCAGACCTTTCCCTCGCGCGCATGACCGTCCCCGATCTCGATACCTACCGGCAGCTTTTCCGGGCGATCGGCGAGGAATGGATGTGGGTTTCACGGCTGGTGATCAGCGACGGCGAACTGGCCGCTATCCTCCGCGATCCCAGGGTGGAGATCTACGTGTTGTCATCGGGCGGCAAGCCTGCCGGGATGATCGAACTCGATTTCCGGGAGCCGGGCGCCTGCGAACTGGTGTTTTTCGGCGTCACCAAGGAGACGATCGGCACCGGCGCCGGGCGCTATCTGATGAACCATGCGCTTGCCATCGCCTGGGCGCATCCGATCGAAAGGCTGTGGCTCCATACCTGCCATTTCGACCATCCGAATGCGCTCTCGTTTTACCGGCGCTCGGGCTTTTCGCCCTATGCCCTATTGATCGAGGTCGCCGACGATCCGCGGGTGACCGGCATCTTGCCGCGGACCGCCGCGCCGCATGTTCCGATCCTGGAATAGCGGTCACGGCAGCGCGAAAATCTTCACCTCTCTGGAAATGCCGTGCAGCTCCTCCATGCGGGAGACTGAGGTGATGCCGCTGTCGCGCAGGATTTCACAGACCCGTTCGTTTCCGACAATTGCTTCAGTCGTCAGGATCACGTGAGGATCGGCAAGGTTCTGGACGCGAGAGGCGATGTTGACGGTCTGGCCGAAGTAATCCTGCCGGTCGTTGAGGCTGACGGCGAGGCAGGGGCCTTCGTGGATGCCGATCTTGAGCAGCAAATCTTCGCTGCCGCGTTCGGTATTCAGGCGGAGCATCGCTTCGCGCATTCGCAGGGCTGCTGTGACGGCGCGGTCGGGGCTCGGGAAGGTCGCCATCACGGCATCGCCGATGGTCTTGACGACCGCGCCTGCCTCGGTGGCAACGATTTCGTGCAGTACCCGGAAATGAGCGCGCACCAGATCGAAGGCGGCCAGATCGCCGACACGCTCGTAAAGTGCCGTCGAGCCTCTGAGGTCCGTGAACAGGAATGTCAGGCTGGTGATCCTCAGGCGCTGGTCGACGTCGAGCGTATCGGTCCGGTAGATATCCCTGAAACTCTGGTTGGTCAGCAGACGTTTGGCGGTCAGGAATGGCCGCCTGCGGCCGAGGATATCGTGCAGGTCGTCGCCGGCGATGCAGACATTCGGTAGCACGCGGCGGTCGGTGTGGTTTTCGAGCGTCAGCCGCAGCAGACCGGGGCGCAGGGTCTCGGTCTCGTTCGGCGTATGGCTGCGGCTGATGACCATCGACAGGTTCTGGCGCTCGCCTGTCGGCTCGCCCTGGACGTCGATGAACTGCGCCGAATGCGTCACGGCGTCGAAGATGATGATGAATTGCGGTGGCAGCTGCACCGAGACGAAGGCCTTTTCACCGGGATCCAGCTCAATCATTTCCAGGAGGATGCGGCCGAACCGCTCTCCGAGATCATCGGGAAGGTCGACGCCGGTGCTGAAGAACACCTGGCGGTAATATTCGAGCGCCGGCAGCCGGTCGGGCTCGTGGGCGGCGATCCGGCGCACGCGTGGGCTGACGGTGAACGTGACCTCGACCATCTCGTCGAGGGTAGGCTCGTAACCGGCGGCGCAGAGCGCGCAATGATAGCTGTCGCGATCGACAGCCTTCAGCGTCGTGCCGGTGTCGAGGACGCCGCCGCAGCCGGGGCAGAGCACGTTCCAGGTCATTTCGAAGGCGCCGATCCGGGCCGCATGCAGAAAGCCCGCGATCGTCTTCTCCTCGTCGAGATCATGCGCCTTGGCGAAGGCGAGCGCGTTGATGCGGTTGAGATCGCGATCCGAGCCGTTCCTGACCGCATTCTCGATGCAGTCGGCCGTCTGCTGGCCGGCCGCATGTCTCAGGGTGGCGAACAGCACGTCGACTTCGCTCATCACACAACCTCCCGGCAGGCGGGCCCACGGCGGACGACGCCAAGCGCGGCATTGTACCATGAGGATTTGCTTATAGAAATCCGAACGGCCGGAGCCGCCGCCCAGCCGGTAGCGCCTCAGGGGACGGCAAAAATCTCGTGCTCTTGTTGTGCTCGCTTCGGCAAGCACTTATGTGGATGAGGAAATTCTGCGCAAGGGGAGATGGCAATGCTCGACCGGATTACCGGTTTCTTCAGGTCTATCGGAAGCGCCATCGGCCGCTGGTTCGGCGTTCTGGCTGCCGGCATCCTCTGGCCGTTCATGGCCGCACATGGCTGGTATCAGCGGCGCAGCTGGATGATCCGTTTACCTGTCATCGCTGTCGTCGCGCTGTTTGCGGTGCTCTACGGCTATTTCTTCTGGCAAACGCAGGTCTGGTCGGGCTTCAATCCGAATTTCGTCGATCAGTACCGCTTCTCGGAGCGCAAGGTCGCTGCCGGGCAGGAAATTCCGGTTGCCGATGCCGGCACAGCTTCGGCGGCATCGCCGGCGCCTGCCAAGACCTGCCAGCGTTCTGCGATCGTCGACGTCACCGCCGATCTGATCGATTCCAACGTTAACCAGAATGCCTGGATCTCCTCCATGCTGCTCTATCGCATGGGCTTCTTCGGCATCGACTGGGATCACACGCCGTTCCTCGACAACAAGGCGTCCTTCCAGCGCGGCATCAACCAGGCGGTTCGCCGCACGTCGGCCGAACTCGTCGATACGCTGGGGCGCGTTCGCGGCACCTCGGGGATCAACGGCGACCTGCAGAGTGCCCGCGGCAATCTTCAATATGACGAGTACAGCTGGTATTTCGGCATGAACCCGTTCGGCCCGAAGACGCCGACGCCGAGCTACTATCGTTCGGCAATCGAGAGCCTGCGGAAGTTCAACACCGATCTTTCGAATTGCAATGCCGTGTTCGACGGCCGCGCCGACAACCTGCTGCAGTTTATCGATCGCATCGCCAACGATCTCGGCGGTACGTCCGACATTCTGGCGGAGCGTTCGGAGAACCACAATTTCGGCTGGTTCGACACCCGGGCGGACGACCGCTTCTGGTTCGCCTATGGCCAGCTGTATGGCTATTACGCGATCCTGACGGCAGCCCGATCCGACTTTTCGCAGGTGGTGGCCGAGCGCAATCTAGGGGCGCTGTTCAGCGGCACCACCAAGCAGTTCCAGGCGGCGCTGCGCATCCAGCCGGCGATCATTTCCAATGGACGCGAAGACGGCTGGATCATGCCGAGCCACCTTGCGACGATGGGCTTCTACATGCTGAGGGTGCGCTCGAATATCGTCGAGATGCGCGCCGTGCTCGGCCGCTGATGCGGCCGGCTCAGGCGCCGTTATCCTCGAAGCCGACGACGCGGAGCTGTTCGACGAATTCGTAGGTAATGCCGACGATCTCGTTGTTGCGGAATTTTCCGACGGAGCGGACCGTCTTGTAGCCGCCAAGCCCGTTATCGACGCGATAGGAAAAGTGGAAGCCCGTCTTGTGCAGGCTCGCCTGCTCGAAGGTTTCGGTGATCAGAACCCGGTCCTCGGGATGAATACGCGAGAGCAGCTCGACCAGATTGGCAGGGCCAGAGGTGAAGGTCATGCGGAAAATCGCGAAGACATCTTCGCTGGCGAAGAAATGTCCCGATTCCACTTCGATGCGCCAGAATCCGAAATTTCGGTAAGCTGCAACCATCTGGACGATCTCGAGATCAGAGATGCCGATATGGTCGCGCGTCTGCTTTTCTTTGCCGTTGGCGGGCTGTTCAAATCGAAGAGGCACGTTCCCTCCCATGAGGTTTGCGCACTGATTCTCTTCTGATTTCTCAGCTGATCAGCTTCAAGCGTATGGCCTTAGCTACCAACTGCGTTCTGTTCACGCAAGCGAGTTTTTTGATCGCATTGGTCATGTAGGCGTTCACGGTATGGTCGGAGAGCGCCAGGATTTGGCCGATCTCGACCGAGGTCTTGCCCTGCGCCGTCCAGCGCACGACCTCAAGCTCGCGGGCCGACAGGGCATTGTAGGCGCTGTCCTCGTTGCGGCGCACGGTGTTGTAGGCGTCCAGCGCATGCAGCATTATCATCGCCAGCTCGTTGACCTCGTTCTGGGCGAAGGGCGCACGCTCGCCACCGAACCAAAAGACCAGCCGGTTTCCATCGAGTGCGTTGATCGGGAAGGTGATGCCCGTCGGCATGGCGTAATGCATCATGAGGTTACGCAGCTCGGCCGGAAAGTTGAGCCCTTGCAGGGTTTCCGCCAGATTCCATTGCTGCGGAACGGCTGATTCACGAAGCTTTGCCGTGAAGGGACAGCTGCGCAGCATATGCGCCCGGTCGAATTCGCGGATATAGGAGGCGGGCAGCGAGCTTTCGATGATCAGCGACTTCAACAGCAGGTCTTCGGCGGACGGTGTGTGCAGGAGCGTCGTCTGCGACAGGCCGAATGCGCCGGCCACCCTGTGCAGTGCGTGAACGAACAATACACGCGTGCGGGCAGCAGCCAGCTCTCCTGTCAGCAGCGATTGCCGTTCAGAGGTAGTCATGTATGACATTATGCGCCCCGATCACTCGAATGTTACCGCTAACACATACGTAAAACTCCACGGGATGCTAGCCACAATTCGCATCGGCCATGCTGATTAATTTATAGTGTTAAAAATTAATCACACATACGCACCCATTGGTTGCATAATGTATTATGCAGGTAGTGATCGCGGCTATTTTACTTCTTCCATTACTACGAAGCTGTGGATTTCTCCCGTGCCGGGAGGAGAAGAATCACCTCAGAAGTTGGTCGACGGTAGACTTAAATTCCTAAAAGGCTGCCTTTGAAGCGATGAATACGGTTTCACTTTAGCATAACGTGCGGCCGCGGCGCTTGCTGCTTCGGGTCGCTATTGCTAGCGTCAGGCGATCCAAACGGGACGACCGCTCGTGCGCTGTGCCACCATTCTCGCCGTCAAATATTTCGTCATTCTTTCGCTGATTTTCTGTTTCCGATTGCCTTCTCTCTCCGGTTCCGATGCGTGGGCTGCCAAACCCAAGCGGAACCAGCCTCCTTCCATGAGTTTCATTCTCGTCCGCAGCGCCGATTGCCTGGCGGATTGCGCCGAGTGGGTATCGGCAGAAGGCCGGATCACGCGCGACACACCGCTGCGGCTGAAGAAAATTCTGAAGCAGCTGAACGGGCGCAAGCTGCCGATCGTCTTTCGGTCGGAAGGCGGGGAGGTGGATGCCGCCTATGCGATGGGCCGGATGATCCGCAACAATGGTCTGGAAACGGCAGTCGGCGGCACGCGGCTCAAGGATTGTCCAATTGCCGACATGCGCTGCAAGGCGGCGATCGCCAAGGACGGCACGGCTGTCGGCCTCACGTATTCCGGCGGCGCCTATTGTCTTTCGGCCTGTCCGATCGCACTTGCCGGTGGGACGTCGCGGGTTGCGTCGCAATGGGCCTATATCGGCGTCCATCAGATCACCACGATCTATGATAAAATCCGGGTGTCCTACCGCATCGAATACCGGATGGTGAACGGCCGGAAACACGAGGTTTCCCGCACCGAGATCGGCCGCAGGAGCGAGGGCGAGACGAAATCGACCAAGCTCGGGAAGAAGGCCGCGGCTGCACTTTCCGCCTATCTGAAGGAAATGGGCGTCAGCCAGGATATCATCGCACTGATGATGAGCGCGGCGCCGCAGACGCTGCGGCTTCTGCCGACATCGGAGGCTTTGAAGCTGGGGCTGATCACCGACATGCTTGCCTCGAACGAGAGCCCGGGAATCCGGCTCTGCCAGGCGGACGATCCGGCCGGCGCCCGCTGCCACCGCCACGGGGAACCGCAGCCGGCGACTGGAACGCCCGCGGAATCACAACCGGCACCGGCTGCTCCCGGCGGTTAGTCCTTGTCCTTGAGATCGTTCTTCTTGGTCGAGCTCATCAGCTTTTCCAGGAAGCCGAGCATGAGCGCGGAGACGACGAAGGCGATGTGGATCAGCGTCAGCCACATGATCTTGCCGTCTTCATACTGATCGACATTGAGAAACACCTGCAATAGGTGGATCGACGAGATTGCCACGATCGACGAAGCGACCTTGATCTTCAGGCTGCCGGAATCGAGCTTGCCGAGGAAGGACACTTCGTGCTCCTTTTCGCCGTCCGCCTCGTCGAAGCGGCTGACGAAATTCTCGTAGCCCGAGATCATCACCATGACGATCAAGCTGGCGACCAGGGCTGCATCGATGAGACCGAGCATGGCGAGGATCATCTCGTCTTCGCCAAGTGTGAAGACGGCGCTTGCGACCTTCAGGAATTTGTAGCCGAAGGAGATCGCATAGACGGCAAGGGCCGCGACGAGACCGAGATAGAACACGACGAGCAGCCAGCGGCTCGACAGGATGATGCGCTCCACGAGCAGCTCAAGTGATTTCATCTTTAGGTGCCCCCGCACGCTGAAACGATAGAGGGGGCATAGCCCATCCATGCAAGTTGCAGCAAGCCTTGACGGCGGATTTCATCCCGGCCGATGGCGCGGTTTGTCGTGGAACGGCGTGAAAAGCGGCATGCGGGGTCTTGTTTCCGACGCGGCGATGGCGGCATGGTCGGACAATAACACAAACTCCGAGGACTACCCCGTGGCTATCAAATCCGACATCGAAATCGCCCGCGCGGCCAAGAAGAAGCCGATCTTCGAGATCGGCGCCAAGCTTGGCATTCCGGAGCAGGATCTGGTGCCCTATGGCCACGACAAGGCGAAGATCAGCGCCAGTTTCATCGCTGCTCAGGCGGACAAGAAGGACGGCAAGCTGATCCTCGTCACGGCGATCAACCCGACCCCGGCGGGCGAGGGGAAGACGACGACTACGGTCGGCCTCGGCGACGGGCTGAACCGCATCGGCAAGAAGGCAATTGTCTGCATCCGCGAGGCCTCGCTCGGCCCCTGCTTCGGCGTCAAGGGCGGGGCTGCCGGTGGCGGTTATGCGCAAGTTGTGCCGATGGAAGACATCAATCTGCACTTCACCGGCGATTTCCACGCGATCACCTCGGCGCATAATCTGCTGGCGGCGATGATCGACAATCATATCTACTGGGGCAACGAGCTCGATATCGACATTCGCCGCATCACCTGGCGGCGGGTGATGGATATGAACGACCGGGCGCTGCGCTCAATGGTGAGTTCGCTCGGCGGCGTTGCCAACGGCTTTCCGCGCGAGGGCGGCTTCGACATCACCGTTGCCTCCGAGGTCATGGCGATCCTCTGCCTGGCTTCCGATCTGAAGGACCTGGAAAAGCGCCTTGGCAACATCATCGTCGCCTACCGGCGCGACAAGACGCCCGTCTATGCCCGTGACCTGAAGGCGGATGGCGCGATGGCCGTCCTGTTGAAGGACGCAATGCAGCCGAACCTGGTGCAGACGCTGGAAAACAATCCGGCCTTCGTGCATGGCGGCCCCTTCGCCAATATCGCCCATGGCTGCAACTCGGTGACGGCGACGAAGACAGCGCTGAAGCTTGGCGACTATGTCGTCACTGAAGCAGGCTTCGGCGCCGATCTGGGTGCTGAGAAGTTCTTTGACATCAAATGCCGCAAGGCCGGGCTGAAGCCTGATGCTGCGGTTATCGTCGCTACCGTCCGGGCGCTAAAGATGAATGGTGGCGTGAAGAAGGAAGACCTCGGCGCAGAGAATGTCGCCGCCCTCGTCAAGGGCTGCGCCAATCTCGGCCGGCATGTGTCGAACGTCCGCAAGTTCGGCGTGCCTGTCGTGGTTGCCATTAACCATTTCGTCTCGGATACTGATGCCGAAATCGCCGCTGTGAAGGAATATGTGGCGCGTCTCGGCGGCGAAGCCATCCTCTGCCGCCACTGGGCCGAGGGGTCCGCCGGGATCGAGGAGCTTGCCCACAAAGTCGTCGAACTTGCCGATTCCGGTCAGGCAAAGTTCCAGCCGCTTTATGGCGACGACCTGCCATTGCTGGAAAAGATCGAGATCGTCGCCTCGAAGATCTACCACGCCGGCGAAGTGACCGCCGACAAAGCGGTGCGAGATCAGCTCATCGCCTGGGAAGAGCAGGGCTACGGCAAGCTTCCGGTCTGCATGGCGAAGACGCAATATTCCTTCTCGACCGACCCCAATCTGCGCGGCGCGCCGGAAGGCCATATCGTGCCGGTGCGCGAAGTGCGCCTCTCGGCCGGCGCCGGCTTCGTCGTCGTCATCACCGGTGAGATCATGACCATGCCGGGTCTGCCTAGGTCGCCATCGGCGGAGCGGATATTCCTGAACGAGCAGGGGTATATTGAGGGGTTATTCTGAGGCTAGAGCTTGTCGGGCCAGCGCTGGGAGTGTGCAGGATGGTCAGGATTTCCAAGTTCGTTTCCGTCACCCGGTACGCGATGATGTAGGGGATGTCGCTCAGCGCCATCTCTCTGGTTCCAGAAACGCGCCCTTCGCGACCGAGGAGAGGGCGGGTTTGAAGCGTTTCAGCTATTGAGGACAGCCGGTGGACGACCCGGCCGCGGCGGCCGGATTATGCTTCGCGATATAGGTGCCAATCTGGTCGAGGCGGGCGAGCGCCCGGCGGGTCCAAAGCAGCTTGCGCTTCATCGTTTGGTGGGCGGCGCCGTATATTTGGAAAGGACGGCGTCGACCTCGTCGGCGCTTGCGAAGTCACCTTTGTCTGCGTCTCTGACGGCTGCTTCTATCTCGGAGATCTGCCATTCCTCGCGCTCGACGAACTCTTCGATAGCGAGAGTAGCGACTTCTTCCGGCGACAGTTTTCGGCGCTCGGCGAGGCGGTCGAGGCGGGATATCGTGGATTGATCGACTTGAAAGCTGAGTAGCGTCATCGGAGCTCTTTTGTGCGTTCCTGTGATGGAAGTTTAATGCGCCGATATTTCGATTCAAGCTGGAATCGCAAGTCATTGATCTACTGGGGTTTCGCTAGTGGCAATACCGGTATCCGCCCTTGCGCTCGAGAACATCGAGATGGAAATGCGTCTCGTGCGCCGCGTCGCTTTCCGGATCGAGCACGGTTGAGAAATAGAGACAGCCGGAAGCGCTGACCGTGCGCTGGAAGGCGCCGGTCAGCGTTGAATCCTCGCGGCGCGGTTTGACGGCGATGTCCTCGCCCTTCTCGAAGCTGAAGCTTGCGACATCGATGGCGTTGCCGCGGGCGTGTTCGGAGATCTTGCCGGTTTCGGCGCTGTTGCGCAGGCGGCAGATATAGGCCGAGGCCTGATTGATCGTGGTGATCTTGCCCTGATCCTTGGCGGCAACGGCGGCGGCCGGGATGACGCTTTCCTTCATCCAGTGAGCGAGCGCCCGCGCCGTCGGGCAGCGCAGCGTCGCTTCGGGTTTCACCTTGATGCCGGGGAGCGCTTCCGACAGCACGATCGGCTTGTCGATGCCGCAGCCGTTGCCGTCATCGATCCGGGGGATCTCCTTGAAGACGACGCCGAGGCTCTGCAGCTCCTTGATGCAATCGGCATGGTCGGTATCGCTCTCCGGCTCGATCGTCAGGTGCTGATCTTCCAGCGTCTCGGCTTTCGGCGTTTCGGGCCTGGCATCCTCCGGTTTCTGATCGGTGGGTTGCGACGCATCGGGTTTGGCCGTTTCCGGGGCGGTCTCTTCCGGTTTGCCTGACGTGGCAGGCGCCGGCTTGCCGTCATCGGATTTCGGCTGTTCGGGCTTTGCCTCTTCGGGTTTGGGCTGGGGAACGGGTGCTGTCTGCACCGGCGGAGTCTGGTCTTGCGGCGCTGCCGGTTCGGCTGCTTCAGGCTTCTGTTCCGGTACCGGCCCGTTACGGGGCAGGGTGGCGCCCGAGAGCATGAAGACGGTGAGGCTCATGGCGGCAATTGCGGAAGCGATTTTCACATGCCCATCCCACGTTGCTGTTAGCGGCAGGAGGGACAACGCAAACGGGCTGTTTTCGTTGCAATTTCGCAACGTTTGTGTGGATCGTTAAAACATGATGATTATTATCAAGATAACCGCCGATGATATATTGACATAAATAGTCATGTTTTTTATGCGGCAAAAAGAAGGCGGTTTTTGGGGCCGCCTCAATCTGAAAACGCCTAGCCAGCCCCTCGATCGCGCCCGCGAACCGACCAGCCAGCCCGGTACTTCATCATATAGAGGGTTGGTTTATGGTTGTCCGCAATTCGCGTTCGCTGCTGCTTGCTTGCACGGCGCTTGCTCTAATTTCTCATTCGTCGATCAGCCTTGCGCAGAGCGCGACCCCGGCCGGGCAGCAGTCGGATGATAAGCAGACGAAGGACGGAGAAACGTTCCTTTCTCCCATCATCGTCAAGGGCGATCGCAAGGCAGCGAATGACCCTTACGACAAGGCCGGTCCTTCCAGCACTGTGACAGCGGACCAGATCGACCTGCAATCGGGGCAGGAAACGGACGATCTGTTGCGTGGCGTTCCAGGCACGTCGACTGCCAACAATCCGCAGAATCCTGGCGTTGCCGTCAACATCCGCGGCTTTGAAGGTTCTGGCCGTGTCAACATGATGATCGACGGCGTTCGGCAGAACTTCCGCTTCACCGGCCATGAGGCGCAGGGCCTCACCTACGTCGATCCGGCGTTCCTGGCTGGCATCGATATCACGCGCGGGGCGGTCAACGGCGTTGGCGGCGGTGCGCTTGCCGGTTCCGTCAATTTCCAGACCTACAATGTCGACGATCTTATTCAGGGCGACAAGAGCTATGGCGGCATCGTTTCGGCGACCACCGGCGATAACGGCATGGGCTGGTCTGAATCCGCAGTCGGTGCCTACCGGTTCAATGATGTGTTTGCCGTCGTCGGCGGCATCAGCAAAAGCGATCCCAAGAATTTCGACAACGGCGATGGCGTCGAGGTTCCGTTTACCGAAGAGGATCTGATCTCGGGCCTGCTCAAGGCGGAAATCACGCCGAACGCCGAAAACACCATCCGCATTGGCGGGTTGACCTATGACAACGACTTCTTTGCCAACTCCTACTACCAGAATCTGAAGAACAAGACCTTCAGCGCGACCTACGAATACAAGCCCGGCGACAACGATCTCATCGATTTCAAGACCGGTTTCTATTACAATCGTCTGAAGATGACGTATGATACAAACGCGACTGGTGGAGGAACTGCGGCCGGACGCGAGATCACCGATACCGGTATCGGTTTCGACGTCTCGAACACCTCGAAATTCGATCTCGGCGATGTCTCGGTCTCATCGAACTATGGCGTGGAATATTTCCATGACACTTATGATGTCATGAACAGCACGGCGCAGCCGCAGGGTGGAGTGAACGGCGACGGCAAGAATGGCACGCTCGGTGTTTTCAACAGCACGACGTTTACGTACGGCATCACGGATTTGACGCTCGGTCTGCGTTACGACCATTTCGATCTCAGCGGCTCCGGGGCCGTTACCGCAGGCAATCCTGCTGGGCTGCCTGCAGGACCGTACTCGGTCGATCGCTCCGATGGCCGGCTTGATCCGAGTGTGACGCTGGCAGTCAACGCCACCGATTGGCTCCAGCCCTATGTGACCTATGCCGAAACGATGCGTTCGCCGACGATCAACGAGACATTTGTTGGCGGTACGCATCCTGGCGGCCGGATGTCCTTCTTCCCAAATCCGTTCCTAGAGCCGGAAGTCTCGAAAGGCTGGGAAATCGGGGCAAACATCAAGGTCGATGGTCTCTTTGATTCCGGTGACAGCTTCCGGTTCAAAGCGAACTACTTCTATGATCGTGTCGATAATTACATAACGGCCGCGTTTACGCCGACGGGCGGTGTATTTTTCACCAACAATCCCGGTACTTCGACGGTTCAGGGTATCGAAATTCAGGCTGGCTACGATGCCGGTTTCGTCTTCGGCGATCTGTCCTACACCCACACGGACACCGACCTGCCATCGCAGATCAACGGTTTTGGCGTCCAGTCCTACCTGCCTGACGACATCTTCACGGCGACGCTTGGCGCACGCTTCCTCGAAGATCAGCGCCTCACGGTCGGTACGCGCTTCTATGCTGCGAGCCGTGCGAACATCGGTGATGTCAACGTCGCAGCGGGCGCCAGCCCCTACAAGCCGGGTTACGGCCTTGTCGACCTGTTCGCCAACTACAAGTTCGAGCAGGGCTTCGAAGTCACCGCCAGCGTCACCAATGTCTTCGACAAGGCTTATACGCCAGCGTCGAGCACAATCGCAGGCAGCACGATCGATACCGGCCGCGGCCGTACGTTCATGCTGACGGCAAAAGCCAAGTTCTGATCGACGGATTCAACGACAAGGGCGGCCTTCGGGCCGCCCTTTTCATTCCATATTCGCCTCTTGCGCTCTCCCTCATCTCACGCTAACAATTTCGCCCATGAACACGTCGAAGAACATTGCAGTTTGGTGGTGGGCTCGCTGAGGCGGCCTCGACCAATCGTGTCTTCAGACGACGAGTGAGCCGCCCGAAACTTTCGAGGCGGCTTTTTTGTTTTCTGGCCGCCTTGCGTCCGGGCACCGATAACGGAGTGGAACTATGGTTACGATCCTTCGGGACGATGGTGCGGAAATCTACGAGACCAAGGGTGGCATCACCGTCACCCGGCAACGGCGGCCCATTCCCTATGCGGATGCCGTGGTGTCCTATGTCGACAAGCTCGATGAGCGCCGCGGCGCGGTGTTTTCGTCGAACTACGAATATCCGGGCCGCTACACGCGCTGGGATACGGCCGTCGTCGATCCGCCGCTCGGCATTTCCTCCTTCGGCCGCGATGTCTGGATCGAAGCCTATAACGAGCGCGGCGAAGTGCTGCTCGGCTTCGTGACCGAACGCCTGAAGGCCGTGCGCGAGCTGGAGCTCGGTGCATCCACCGCCCGCCGGCTCGATCTCAAGGTGAAGCTGCCCGACCGGGTGTTTACCGAGGAAGAGCGCTCGAAGATGCCGACGGTGTTTACGGTGCTGCGCGCCGTCACCGATCTCTTCTATTCGCAGGCCGATGCCAGCCTCGGGCTTTACGGCGCCTTTGGCTACGATCTGGCCTTCCAGTTCGATGCGATCGACCTGAAGCTGAAGCGCGCCGACGACCAGCGCGACATGGTTCTCTATCTGCCGGACGAGATCCTCGTCGTCGATAACTACTCGGCCAAGGCCTGGGTCGATCGCTACGACTTCGCCAAGGGCGGCCTGACGACCGAGGGCAAGGCCGGCGATATCGCACCGGAGCCTTTCGTGCGCACCGATGCCATTCCGCCGAAGAGCGATCATCGCCCTGGCGAATATGCCGAGCTGGTCACCAAGGCGAAGGAAAGCTTCCGCCGCGGTGATCTGTTCGAGGTCGTTCCCGGCCAGAAATTCATGGAGCGCTGCGAGAGCAAGCCATCCGATATTTCCAAGCGGTTGAAGGCGATCAATCCGTCGCCCTATTCCTTCTTCATCAATCTCGGAAACCAGGAATATCTCGTCGGCGCGTCGCCCGAAATGTTCGTGCGCGTTTCCGGCCGCCGCATCGAGACCTGCCCGATCTCGGGTACCATCAAGCGCGGCGAGGACCCGATCGCCGACAGCGAGCAGATCCTGAAGCTGCTGAACTCCAAGAAGGACGAATCCGAGCTGACGATGTGCTCGGATGTCGACCGCAACGACAAGAGCCGCGTCTGCGAGCCGGGTTCGGTCAAGGTCATCGGCCGCCGCCAGATCGAGATGTATTCGCGTCTGATCCACACGGTCGATCACATCGAGGGCCGCCTGCGCGACGACATGGATGCCTTCGACGGCTTCCTCAGCCACGCCTGGGCGGTCACGGTGACAGGTGCGCCAAAACTCTGGGCAATGCGCTTCATCGAAAGCCACGAGAAGAGCCCGCGCGCCTGGTACGGCGGTGCGATCGGCATGGTCGGCTTCAATGGCGACATGAACACGGGGCTGACGCTGCGCACCGTGCGCATCAAGGAAGGGATCGCCGAAGTCAGGGCAGGGGCCACCTTGCTCAACGATTCCATCCCCGAGGAAGAAGAAGCCGAAACCGAACTGAAGGCCTCCGCCATGCTTTCCGCCATTCGCGATGCCAAGGCCGGCAATTCCGGCAAGGTCAGCCGCGACGTCGCTGCCGTCGGCAAGGGCGTCAATATCCTGTTGATCGACCACGAAGACAGCTTCGTCCACACGCTGGCGAACTATTTCCGCCAGACGGGCGCGACGGTCTCGACCGTGCGCACGCCGGTGCCGGACGAAATCTTCGACCGGCTGGATCCGGATCTCGTCGTGCTCTCGCCGGGACCGGGCAATCCGAAGGATTTCGATTGCAAGGCGACGATCAAGAAGGCGCGCGCCCGAAACCTGCCGATCTTCGGCGTCTGCCTCGGCCTGCAGGCGCTCGCCGAGGCCTACGGCGGCGAGCTTCGCCATCTGGCGCTGCCGATGCACGGCAAGCCTTCACGCATCCGCGTGCTGGAGCCTGGCCTGGTGTTTTCGGGCCTCGGCAAGGAAGTCACCGTCGGCCGTTACCATTCGATCTTCGCCGATCCCTCGACCCTGCCGCGTGAATTCATGATCACGGCGGAAAGCGAGGACGGCACGATCATGGGCATCGAGCACACCAAGGAGCCGATCGCCGCGGTGCAGTTCCACCCGGAATCAATCATGACGCTCGGCGGCGATGCCGGGATGCGGATGATCGAGAATGTCGTGGCGCATCTGGCGCGGAAGGCGAAGACCAAGGCTGCCTGAGCCAAGGATACCGATCGGCCGCCGCCATCCGGTGGCCGATCATTTCCCATCTCTCCTGCGGAAGATCGCATGCTCGTGAAGCTGCTCAAGGGATTGGCGATCATTATCGTGCTGGCCGCCATTGCCGTCGTTGCCGGAATGGTGATTCCAAGGCCCTGGCGTGCGCCGCCGCCCGAAACGACGAGTGCCACCGACCGTATTCTCGTTCTCAGCAATCCCATTCACACAGATTTCGCGATTCCTGCCACGCACGATATTCTCAAGCGTTTCAGCTTTCTCGCCGATGCCGGTCTCGATCTCGGCAATCCCGATGTGCGCTACATCATCTTCGGCTGGGGAGGGCGCGCTTTCTATACTGAAACGCCGACCTGGGCCGACCTGAAGCCGATGCCGGTGTTCAAGAGCCTGACGCTGGATAGTGCCGTCATGCATGTGCAACTGGCGGGAGATATTCCGCTTGATCATCCCGATGTGACGCCGATCGACGTGTCCGCCGCAGGTTTCGCGCGGCTGTCGGACTATATCGCGTCGAGTTTCACCGTTGGCGATGAAAAGCCTGTGCCGCTGGGTTTTTCCTATGGTCAGGGCGACGCCTTCTTCGAGGGGCAGGGCCGTTTCAACGCGCTTGTCGGCTGCAATACGTGGACCGCTGCCGGCTTGCGCGAAGCCGGGATTGCGACCGGCCTGTGGACGCCGCTGCCGTGGCTGCTGCGTATTTCGCTCCGGCTTCACAACCCTCCCGGGGCCTTTCGCCCAGGAGAGGAAGTAACTGGTTGACTTCCCATTCCAAATCAGAACATTTCAGGAACGATGAATAAGGATATCGTCGTGGCCAATGCTGAGAAGTTTATCGTCCTCCCGTACCGCAAGAACCGGGGCAACCTGGTGCCGGGCGAGATGCGGCAAGCATCGAATGCCATGAGTGCAGAAAAGATCGCGACCTCGATGGCCGCGCGGTTTATCGGCGTTGCCGCCTATGCGGTGATGGTCGATGACGAGACCGGCGATATGTCGTCGCCGCGGCTGCTCATTCGGCATGGCGAGATCGCCGATCTCAATCCGGCATAACGCTTCCCGATGGAAACTTCGCTCTATCTGCCGGTCAAAGCCTTTCTGGAGGCGGCGGGTTATGCCGTCAAAGGCGAGATCGGCGGATGCGATCTCGTGGGCCTCAGCGAAGGCGATCCAAGCGTGGTCGTCGTTTGTGAGCTCAAGCTCAGCTTCAACCTCGAACTTATCCTGCAGGCGGTCGATCGGGCGGCGATGAGCGACGAAGTCTGGATCGCGGCGCGGGTTTCGGCCAAGGGGCGCGGGCGCGAGGCGGACAAGCGCTATCGCGATCTCTGCCGCAGGCTGGGGATCGGCATGCTCGGCGTTTCCGATACCGGAGAGGTCGGCGTCATCGTCTCGTCCATCTCGCCGATGCCGCGGACCAATCCGAAACGGCGGTCGCGGCTGGTCAGGGAACATCACCGCCGCCGCGGCGATCCTGTTCTCGGCGGTAGCACCCGTGTGCCGCAGATGACCGCCTATCGCCAGCAGGCGCTGATCTGCGCCGCTGCCCTGCAGCAGGGGCTGGTCAGGCCGCGGGACATGAAGGCGCAGGCACCGGATGCTGGGAAAATCCTGCTTGGCAATGTCTATGGCTGGTTCGAAAAGCAGGGGAAGGGCGTCTATGCCTTGACGCCTGCGGGCGCCGAGGCGCTGTTGCGCTGGCCGCAGACGATCGTCTTTGGCACCGATGGTGGCGAGGCGTCCGTAGAGGTCTCCTGATTTCAGGCGTTTGGAGCGCCACGCTTTTATCAATTCTTGCCATGGCCGAGGTTGATCGTCGCCCTAGCTTAGGTCGGGTGCAAAAGACTGCGACGCTCGCTGGGGCCGCAATGGGTCCAGCCAAATTTCCCGAGGCTCGACCATGGTTACTTTCACGCTCAATGGACAGACGAAGACGTTCGACGGCGATCCGGATACGCCGCTTCTGTGGGTCATCCGCGATTTCGAGAAGCTGACCGGCACCAAATATGGCTGTGGTGTCGCCCAATGCGGCGCCTGCACCGTGCATATGGACGGCTTCACCCGCCGCTCCTGCATCACTCCGATCTCCACCGTCGATGGATCCGAGATTTTCACGATCGAAGGTGTCGAAGGCAAGGAAGCCGATGCGGTGAAGGCTGCCTGGGTCAAGATCGACGTGCCGCAATGCGGGTACTGTCAATCCGGCCAGATCATGTCGGCCGTGGTGCTGCTGCAGAACATCCCGCAACCGACCGACGAGGATATCGACGGGGCGATGGCCGGGAATATCTGTCGATGCGCCACCTACCACCGGATCCGCGCGGCCATTCACAATGCCGCCGCGTCGATGGAGGGTTGAGCGATGACCATTCAGGAGATTGCAACGACACGCCGCGGCTTTCTGGCCGCAACAGGCGGCCTGGTGATCGGCTTTGCGCTGCTGCCGAAGACTTCGGCCTTTGCCGCAGAAAAGGGTGTGCAGGCGGGCGGCGCGGACGCGCTGGTGACGCTGAACACCTTCGTCAGGATCGGCACTGACGATACGGTGACGATCCTTTCCAAGCATATCGAATTCGGGCAGGGGCCGTTCACCGGTCTTGCGACGCTGGTCGCCGAAGAGCTCGATGCCGACTGGGGGCAGATGCGCGCGGTGCATTCGCCGGCCGATGACAAGGTTTATGCGAACCTCGCTTTCGGCCTGCAGGGGACCGGCGGATCGTCGTCGATCGCCAATTCCTATGAGCAGTTCCGTCAGGCGGGGGCAACGGCGCGCGCCATGCTGGTCGCCGCGGCGGCTGATGAGTGGAAGGTTCCGGCCAGTGAGATCACCGTCGAGAAAGGTCGGGTCAAACATGCGGCCTCCGGCAAGGACAGCGGCTTCGGAGCGCTGGCCACCAAGGCTGCCGGTATCAAGCCGCCGGCCGACGTGAAGCTCAAGGATCCCTCCAAGTTCACGCTGATCGGCCAGGAACTGCCGAAGCTCGACACGGTGTCGAAGACCAATGGCCAGGCGATCTATACGCTGGACATCATTCCTGACGATCTGCTGGTCGCCGTCGTCGCGCATCCGAACCATTTCGGCGCGGCGGTGAAATCCTTCGACGACAGCGAGACGCGTAAGGTCAAGGGCGTCGTCGATGTCAAGCAGCTGCCGCAGGGCGTTGCCGTCTATGCCGACAACACGTTTGCGGCGTTGAAGGGCCGGTCGGTGCTGAAAGTCGATTGGGATCTGTCGCAGGCAGAGACACGGTCGAGCGGGCAGCTTTCTGCCGACTATGCGAAGGCGCTGGCGGAAAAAGGCATCACCGCATCCGAAAAGGGCGATGTCGACAAGGCCTTCAGCGATACCTCGCTGAAGACGCTGGAGGCGCAGATCATCTTCCCGTTCCTGGCGCATGCGCCGATGGAGCCGCTCGACGCGGTGTTCATCAAGGCGGCGGACGGCAGCCTCGATGTCTACAACGGGGCGCAGTTCCCCGGCATGGACAAGGCGACGGCGGCCAAGATCACCGGCATCGATCCGGCGAAGGTGCGGCTGAACACGCAGATCACCGGCGGAAGTTTCGGGCGAAAGGCACAGTTCGGTTCGCCCTATATGCAGGAGGCGGCGTCGGTCTTCGCCGCGACCGACCAGTCGCGGCCGGTCAAGCATATGTGGACGCGCGAGGACGATATTCGCGGCGGCTATTACCGGCCGATGTATCTCCACAAGATGCGTGGCGCGATCAATGCCGATGGCCGGATCGTCGCCTGGGATCAGGCGATCGTCGGCCAGTCGATCATGGGCAAGGCCGATCTCGACAGCACTTCGGTCGAGGGCGCGTCCGACCTGCCATACGACGTGCCGAACCTCAGGGTCATCTCGCATAATGTGAAGCTGGCGATCCCGCCGCTCTGGTGGCGTTCGGTCGGCCATACGCATACCGGTTTCGCTGTCGAGACCTTCCTCGACGAGCTGTTCCAGATGGCCGGAAAGGATCCGGTGCAGGGAAGGCTCGAGCAGCTGACGGAGGATCCGCGCTATGCCGGCGTTCTCAAGAAGGCGGCGGAGATGGCCGACTGGGGCGGCAAGGTCCCCGAGGGACGGCAGCGCGGCGTTGCCGTGGTCAAGAGCTTCAACACCTATGTCGGCCAGGTGGTCGAGGTTTCGGCCGGTGCCGATGGGGCGCCGAGGGTCCACAAGGTCTGGTGCGCCGTCGATTGCGGCGTGGCGATCAATCCGAATGTCATCAAGGCGCAGATGGAGGGTGGCATTGGCTATGGGCTTGGTGCGGTGCTGTTCGATGCGGTGACGCTCGGCGAGGGCGGGGCGATCATGCAGTCGAACTTCCACGATTACCGGTCTATCCGCATCAACGAGATGCCGGATGTGGAGGTCGCCGTCATCAAATCCGGCGAACCGCCCACCGGGGTGGGAGAGCCGGGCGTGCCGCCGGTCGGACCGGCGACGGCCAATGCCTGGCGGCGGCTCACCGGTGCGCCGGTGCGCAGCCTGCCGATCGTTGCCGTGGCGACGAGCTGAGGAGGCGGAGATGACAAGCAGATTGGTACTCGCCTGCATGGCAGGCGGTCTCTCGTTCCTTGCGGCCTTGCCCGTATCGTTCATGGCATTGGCCGAGACGGCGCCTGAAACCGACAAGACGACCCTTAAGCCGGTCGCCTCCTTCGCATCGATTGCCGATCAGAAGGCGCGGTCGGTGGCGCTCTTCGAAGAGGCGGGCAAGGTGATCGAGCATCCGCGATGTCTGAACTGCCATCCGGCGGGCGACAGGCCGCTGCAGACGATGGCGATGCATCCGCACCAGCCGCCGGTGACGCGCGGCGATGGCGGTATGGGCGTGCCGGGCATGATGTGCAACACCTGCCACGGGCCTGACAATGCGGCGATCGTCGGCCAGTCGCCGACGCTGAAGAGCATCCCCGGCAATCCCGCCTGGCATCTGGCGCCGATCGAAATGGCCTGGGTGGGCAAGTCGCTCGGCGAGATCTGCCAGCAGCTGAAGGATCCGAAGCGCAATGGCGGGCGCGATCTGTCGAAGATCGTTGAGCACATGGCGCATGACAGCCTGGTGGGCTGGGGCTGGAACCCGGGCGACGGGCGCGAGCCGGCGCCCGGCACGCAGGCGGAGTTCGGCGATCTGATCAAGGCCTGGGTCGATACGGGCGCAGCCTGCCCGGCAGGCTGAGGGGAGTATTTAGGCGCCGGTCAGTCCCGGCGCCTGACGATTTTCAGATTGAGTTCCCAGCGCTGTTCGAAGCCCAGCGTCTTGTAAAGCGCGATCGCCCCGGTGTTGAACGCGTTGACATGCAGATACGCAGTTGCGCCGGATGCCGCGATATGGCCTGCGACATAGCGGAAGAGCAGCTTGCCGAGACCCTTTCCCTGGAAATCCGGATGGGTGCAGAGGCCGCTCAGTTCCGTAAAGCCGGTCTGCTTCAGCCGCTGACCGCCCATGGCGATCAGCTTGCCGCTGTTCTTGATCCCCCAGAAGGTGCCGAGTTTCTGGGCGCCGAGGGTGAAGGGACCGGGTTTGGTCAGCTGCGCTAACGCCAGCATCTCTTCGGCGTCGGCCTCGGTCAGGGGAGCGATACGAGGATCGGAAAGCGGATCATGCGGCGTCCTGGCGATCATCTGGATCAGCGTTGCTTCGCCGACGATATCGAGGCCATCCGGAACGGTAGTCAATCCGGGCTCCACAAGCGCCATCGTCTCACCGGGCCGGGGGAGTGCAGCCAACGCTTCCAGGCTTTCCTGTGTGTCGTCGGCCGCCGCCGCGAAGGGCACGATGCCGGGCGGGTAGCGCCGGGCCAGCGGGCCGCCTTCGGCGATGCCTGCATGCGCCGTCTGCAGCGCGTTCCAGATCGGGCGGTCGAGGATATGTGTCATGGTTTCTTCTCCTTCGGCGGCGCGCGGCGGATGAGCGATGCAGCGGCCAGGCCGTCTTCGATTATCGCAAGCTGATCGAGAAGCGGGCCGTCGAGGCGGCCGCAGAGATCGGTGACGGCGGCGGCGATGCGAGGCCAGACTTCGGCGCGCGAGACATCGACGAGCTGCTTGCCTTTTTCCGTCAGCGACACGAGCCTGCGGCGCTGATCGTCCGGTGCCGGTTGCATATCGACCAGTCCGAGCTCCAATAGCTGGCCGACGGTGCGCGTGGCGCCGGGCTGGGTGATGCCGACCGACTGGGCAAGCTCGCCGATCGTCAGCGGTCCAGCGCCGTCGATCGCTGCCAGGAACGGATATTGGCCAGCCTGGATGCCGAGGCCCGCCTCGTCGATGAACTGTTGCGTGTCGGCCTGCAGGCGCTCGCCGATGCGGCGCATGCGGCTGCCGAGCGTCAACAGGCCCGATGTCCGCACGATGTCTTCAACCATGCTGTGCTCCATTATGTATGCCGAGTTATATAACGCGTTATGTAATATCCGTCAACGTGGATTTATGAGCTTGCCCTTTGACAAATCGTCCGTCTTCGACCATATGAGCCGCATTAGCCGCCTGCGCGATTTTCGCGTGGGCGGTTTTGCGTTTGAATGGGCCAAATGCTGCAATTCATTCGCATCCGCAGAGGGATACGAGATGACGGAACAAGGCAATATGACAGTCCGGCGGCTGGCATTCTGGGGCATCCCGATGTCGCTCGGCGTGATGGGGCTGAAGCTCGCCGCCTGGTGGGTGACGGGGTCGGTGGCGCTGCTCTCCGACGGCCTGGAATCCTTCGTCAATGTCGTGGCGGCCTTCATCGCCTTCTTCGTGATCCGCTATGCGCAGAAGCCTGCCGACCACGACCATCCGTTCGGCCACCACAAGGCCGAATATCTCTCAGCGGTCACCGAGGGCGTGCTAATCGTCGTCGCGGCCATCCTGATCGTCAAGGAAGCCGTCGGGTTTCTCAGCGATCCCAAGATGCTGGAAGCGCCGGTGCTCGGTCTTGCGATCAACTTCGCGGCCGGTGTCATCAATTTCGTCTGGGCAAGGCTGCTGATCCGGGTTGGAACGCAGCATCGCTCGGCGGCGCTGACGGCGGATGGTCAGCATATCATGTCGGATGTCGTGACCTCAGTCGGCGTGCTCGTCGGCCTGCTTCTGGCGCTCGCCACCGGCTATCCGATCTTCGACCCGGTGCTCGCCATCCTGGTCGCCGTCAACATTCTCTATCAGGGCTACAAGGTCATCTCCCACTCGATCGGCGGGCTGATGGACCATGCGGCGGAACCGGAAGAAGAGGAGGCGATCAAACAGGCGATCGCTACGCATGCGGTGGGGTCTCTCGGCGTCCATGATCTGAAGACGCGCCGGGCAGGGGCGGTGACCTTCGTGGACTTTCATATGGTCGTTCCGGCTGCCATGTCGGTGCGCCAGGCGCATGATATCTGCGACCGCCTTGAAGATGCCATCCGCGCGGTGCATCCGGGCGCCAGCATTGCCATTCACGTCGAGCCGGAAGGCGAAAAAGCCCATGGGCTGCGCGTCAAAGTCATAAAGGAAGCCTGACGGCGCGCCGATATGGCCGTCTGCCCGTTAAGGTCTCCGGGCGGAGACATCGTCAAGGCGCCCCTGCGCATGCGGTAATGTGAAAATCCGCATGCGCGCGGCAACGTTGTCGCGGCGCTGCGTTGCGGATGGCGGCGGCATCTTCGAGTTGCAATACAACTGGTGTCCGCTTTGTATTTCCGGGAACTGCATATCAATCAAATTTGCTATGCATCATAAAGTTGCTTCGCTGCGCCGCGCAGTACTACAATTTTGTCCAGTAATAATCTCTGTTGCGCGGCAATATCGGTTTAATAATTCCAGTCTAATCGATCCCTAGATCGCCGAAGTCAAAGTCTTGGCCCGGCATTTTGAATTGCAAACTTATTATTCTGTTTTAGCAATATCTAGGATTTCCATGACCGGACCTTACAAGCGTGCCATTTCACGCGGCGTTGACCCTGCGCGCCAACCGATATCCGCAATCTTGCTTTCAAGTGTCAGCTTTTCAGCCATCGTTCTGTCCTGCCTATCGCCCACTCCTGCGTGCGCGGCCGACTATGTGGTGACCAACGAGACGGAGCTTCGCAACGCGATCACGTCGGCAAATGCCAGCGGCGATCCCAGTTCGACGATCGTCATGGCCAACAGCTTCTCGATATCGGCCGGCATCCTGCCGGAGCCGACCAGTCCGATTTCGATCGATACGCAGGGCTTCACGCTGACCGGGCTCTATGACGCCTCGACCGTCGGTACACGCGCCAATCTGACGATTCAGGAAAGCGGATCTGGTGGTATCGGCGTCACGTTCTCGGGAACGCTGACCGGTGGCAATGCCGGTGCGGCGGATACGACTGCGGGGCAGGTGGCGGTGTGGACGACACGTACCGCATTTACCAACAATGGGACGATCACCGGTGGCGCAGGCGGCGGCGCCGGTGGTTCCGGCGGTGTGGGAACTCGCATTTTTGCCAGTTCGAGCTTGGTCAATAACGGCACGATTGCCGGTGGTTCCAGCGCCTCCGGTGCGGGTGGAGCGGCCGTCGATTTCGGCGGCATCGGCGCCGCTGGCACGCTTGTCAACAATGGGACGATTCGGGGCGGCGACGGCGGCCTTACCGGTGGCCTGGGCGGTGTCGGTCTGATTGTCCGCGCTGGCAGCGGCGCGGTCACAAACAGCGGAACGATCGAAGGTGGCGCCGGGGGAGTGGCTATCCTGTCGAACACCGGGGCTAGCGATATCGACATCACCAATAGCGGAACCATCCGGGCCGGTGCAGGACAGAGCGACGCGATCACGCGCACCGTTGCGGCGACCACGGGTACCATGACGCTTGAATTGCAGGCAGGATCGGTGATCGAGGGTAATGTCGTGGCAGGGGCTGGGGTTGCCACCGATACGCTACGCCTCGGCGGTACGGGCAGCGACAGTTTCGATGTTTCGGCGATTGGCCCGCAGTACCAGAATTTCGATATCTTTCAGAAGACCGGCACGGGCACCTGGTTCCTGACCGGCACAGGGAGCGAGGTGACCGACTGGGATATCCAGGCGGGCACATTGGCGATCGGCAATGGCGGCACCAGCGGCAGTGTCACCGGCGATATCACCAACAACGGCACGCTCGCCTTTGACCGTTCGGACAGTTTCACCTTCGCCAATCTCGTCACCGGCAGCGGTATGATCCGCCAGATCGGCAGCGGCACGACTTTCCTGACGGGAAACAACGCAGCCTTTGCCGGCACCACCTCGGTCGAGGCTGGAACGTTGTCGGTCAACGGCATTCTCGGCGGCACGCTCGACATATTCTCCGGCGGGCGGCTGCAGGGCATTGGGCAAGTTGGCAATACGGTCAATGCCGGCACGATCGCGCCCGGCAATTCGATTGGCACGCTGACGATTTCAAGCGACTATGCCGGCAGCGGCGGCGTGCTCGAAATCGAGAGTGTGCTCGGCGACGATACCTCATCGACCGACCGTCTCGTGGTGACCGGCAATACGTCGGGCAATACCAATGTCCGTGTCGTCAATCTCGGCGGCGCAGGCGGGCAGACGGTCGAGGGCATCAAGATCGTCGATGCCGGCGGCATCTCGGCGGCGCAGGCGGGCAGACGGTCGAGGGCATCAAGATCGTCGATGCCGGCGGCATCTCGGCGGGGACGTTCTCGCTCATCGGCGACTATGTGCTGGACGGACAGCAGGCCGTCGTCGGCGGCGCCTATGCCTACCGGCTCTATCAGAACGGCATCACTACGCCGGGCGATGGCGACTGGTATCTGCGCTCGGCCGGTTTGCAACCCGGTATTCCGGTCTATCAGGCCTATCCACTGCTGATGCTGCTCGGGCTCAATCAGGCCGCCACGCTTCAGCAGCGCATCGGCGACCGGATGCTGTCGAGCGATTTCCAGACGGTTTCCGATGGATCTGCAGGCGGAGCCGCGGATGAGATCGAAGGCGTGTGGCTGCGCACCGAGGGTCTGCATGGCCGCCTCACGGCCAATGATGGCACCGTCGATACGAGCCATGATTACGACATCTGGCGAATGCAGGGCGGGTTGGACGGCGCGCTTTGTGACGGCAGTAGTGGCAGGCTGATCGGCGGGCTGACGGCGCAGTTCGGCACGATGTCGAGCGACCTGCGCTCCAGCATCAGCAATGGCCATATCGATACGTCGGGCTTCGGACTTGGCAGCACCCTGACGTGGTACGGCGATCAGGGCTTCTATGCCGATGCCCAGAGCCAGCTCAATTTCTACGACAGCAACCTGAGCTCCGATCTCGTCGCTTCACCGCTGAAGAGCGGCAGTGGCGCCGTCGGCTACATTCTCAGCATCGAGACCGGCCAGCGTCTTGATATCGCAGGCTCCTGGTCGGTTACACCGAAGGCGCAGCTGACCTATTCATCCGTGGATTTCGGCAGATTCTACGACAAGTTCGGCGCCGAGGTGTCGCTTGACCGCGGCGCCAGCCTGAACGGCCGGGTGGGGATGGCGGTGGATCGGGAAGCGAGCTGGCAAGCCGACGACGGGACCGCGACACGGCTCAAGCTCTATGGCGCGGCCAATCTCTATTACGAGTTTCTGGATGGTGTCTCGGTGAACGTGGCCGGCAGCCATTTCGCCAGCCGTGGCGATGACCTTTCGGCGGGGCTTGGTCTTGGCGGTTCCTATAGCTGGGGCGGCGAACGCTATTCGGTCTATGGCGAGATGGCCGCGAAATCCTCGCTGTCCGGCGCCGGTGACAATTTCTCCCTGGGCGGCTCGCTCGGCGTTCGCGTCAAGTGGTAGGCCAAGCCGGCTGACAGACGCCGCCGCTTTTTGTCCGCTTGGAAGATCGGCGCAAAAGGACTATTTGCGGTCCCACATGAGCAATCCATGTGGTGCGCGACGATCGGCGCCCGTGGACGGACGATCGATTTGGAAGGAACATGGAAATGGCGATGACGGATGTCAGCGGGCTTTCGCAGCTCGGTTCGCAGGTTGAATCACCAACGAGCCCGGAAGCGGCCGTTCTCGAAAAGGTGCCGAACGGCAGCCAGGGCGCCGACTATGTCGTGCGCTTCACGGCGCCTGAGTTCACCTCGCTTTGCCCGATGACCGGACAGCCGGATTTCGCCCATATCGTCATCGATTACATCCCCAACGAATGGCTGGTGGAATCGAAGTCGCTGAAGCTTTTCCTGCATTCCTTCCGCAATCACGGTGCGTTTCACGAGGATTGCTCGGTCTACATCGCCAAGCGGATCGTTGAGCTGCTCGATCCGAAATGGCTGCGCATCGGCGCCTACTGGTATCCGCGCGGCGGCATCCCGATCGATGTCTTCTGGCAGACCGGCAAGCCGCCGGAGCATGTCTGGCTGCCGGATCAGGGCGTCGCGACCTATCGCGGCCGGGGCTGACCTGCGCGCGCACGAAAATGTGATCGCTGGGCAAAGCCTGCCGCAGCGATCCGCATCGGCGTTTAGTCGATATTTATAATCATCTTTTGGCGGCCGCGGATTTCGCGGCCGCCTTTTTGCGTTAAGTGGCTTGGATTGCAGCAGAGTTTCCTGCCCGCTATGTGCGGAGGGCATCCTGTCACGCACTTCATTCAAGAGATAAAATCATGGCCATTGATCAAGCCGCCGCTGCCCCGCGCGCGGCCGCCGACACGTCCCGCTACGACAAAATGACGATTGCCCTGCACTGGCTGACCGCAATCCTCGTGATTGCGCTCTTTGCTGCCGCCTATGTCTGGAACTCGCTTCCAAAGGGTACGCCGCTTCGCAAGGAGCTGCAGGCCATTCATATTTCGCTCGGACTGCTTTTCACCGTCGTGTTCATCGTCCGCCTCGTCTGGCGCAGCTCCGGCGGCAAACGGCTTGCGGCCGCCGAGGCCGGCATCAACGCCCTGTTGTCCAAGGGCATGCACTGGCTTCTCTACTGTCTGCTGATCGCGCAGATGCTCCTCGGCTTCCTGCTGCGCTGGGCGCAGGGCGAGCCTTTCGAGTTTTTCGGGCTGTTCTCGGTGCCGAGCCTGTTTGCGCAGGACAAGCCTCTCGCCCATACCTACGAGATGCTGCACAACGATGCTGCCTGGATCATCATCGTGCTGGCCGCAGGCCACGCGCTTGCAGCGCTCGGCCACCACTATCTGCTGCGCGACGGTGTTCTCAAGCGGATGATGCCGCACGGCTAATCATCGAGGTGGCATACGGCGCCCTGCGCCGTACGCCACCCATATCAGACGTCCGACGTGTCGCCGCTATCCTGTGAATCGTCAAAGCTATCGTCATCGTCGGACGGATCGTAGTCGGCCTGCTGGATATTGCTGTTGTCGTCGTTGCCGGCCGAATTGTCGGCTGCCTGCTTGCTGTCGTCGCCGCCGTAGTAATTGTTGATGACGGTCTCTTCCGTGGGTGCCGGCGTGTTGCCGAACGGGCTGGAGCCGAAGGGCGAACCCCAGCCGAGCGACGACATGTGATTGCCGAAGACGCCGCTCAGCGAATTGGCGAGCAGCATGCCGCCCGCAACGCCGGCTGCCGTGCCGAGCGCGCCGCGCAGGAAGCTGCCGCCGGCCGAAGGCGCGTCTGGCTGCGGGTTCCAGGGGGCGGACGGCTGCTGCTGCCGCGGCTGCATCGGGCGGACATTGTCGTCGTAGCCGCGGTCCTGATAGCTCTGGCGCGGGGCATTGCCCCAGGGGCCGGAGGGCTGGGCCGCCTGTTGTGTCTGGCCGCTGCCGAAGATCGAGCTCAGGAAGCCGCCGCCTTGCTCGGCCTGACGGTGTTCGCTCTCGCCGGCTTCCAGCTGGCGGACGCGCTCTTCGAGCTCCTTGATGTGGTTGGCGGCTGCTTCCAGCCCCTTTTCCTGTACGATGACGGCCTGTGCCAGATAATAGGTCGTGTAGGGCTGTTCGCGCACGCCCTGATCGATCAGCGCCTCGGCGTCGCGATCGCGCGGCGTTGCGGATGCGGTGCGTACCCTGTCGAAAAGGCCGGTCAGCAATTGGCGTTCTTCCGGTGACATGGCTCTCTCCTGTGTTACGTGCGGGATAAGCCCGCCTACGAATGACGTAGGAACGGATTCAGGCTTTTCAAAGCCTTGGCAACTTACATTTCGGTAAGCTCAGTCGCGTACCCAGACGCGCAGCGGGCCGAGCGCCGTGAAGCCGAGCGCCAGGGCGTTTTCCAGGTCGTCGCCTCTCTCGTAGCCGACGATGGGCTCGCCGGGAAAAAGCCGCCGCGCCTCCTTGATCAACCCGGACCGGATCAGCTGGTCCTTGCCCTTGATGGCAAAGACATTCGAATGGCCGATCACCTCGGCCTGGTGATTGAGAATGGCGCCGCCCTGCAGCTCCTTGCCGGAATAGGCAGCGAGGAAGGCGATCTCGGCCCTGTGCAGCAGCGGCTCGGCGAAAATGGGCGTGGCCTGCGGTTCGCCGCCCGCCCAGGCTTTCTCCCAGCCGGCGAGTTGCCCGGCGGTTTCGACGCGCTCCCATGTCAGGCCGGAGCCGTCGTCATTGAGATCGTCATCGGCGTCCAGACCGATCCATTCGGCCTTGAACAGCACGCCGAAACCCTGCGGCGCGAGATCGAGGGCGCAGTAGCTGTCCTTGATGCCCCAGCCGCCCGGCCGCGAGCGGGCGAGGACGGCGATTGCCTCCTCCTGTTCGGCGGCACTTTCCGCGCCGGTAAGCGTGATGGCATCGGGATAGAAGGGAGGGGCGCCCTGACGGTGCAGCCAGAGTGTGCGGGTAAACTCGCCGCGCTGGCCGTGCGCGGCGCAGACGGCGTCGCACCAGAGCGCGTTGTTTCTGACGGCCCGATGAAGCAAAGGCGATGTCATCTTTTCCTCCCGCCTGGGGATAGCAGCATAATGCTGGCAGTTCTCGGGTTTGTCATAAGAATATCTTCACCCGTTCCGTGGCTTGTCTTTTTCCCGCATTGTTTTACGCATTGAGTCACACTATGTCCGGGAAACCCGAATGAAGCCGAGAGAGGTTCGAATGAACGACGAAGAACAAGAGGACAAGACCAAGGAACTGTCTTTGGGGAAGGACGCAGAGGCTAACCTCTTCAAATCGCGTTCGATCTTCATCTACGGCCCGATCACCATGGAGCTCGGCCAGAAGGTTTGCTCGCAGCTCGTGGCGCTTGCCGCAGCCAGCGACGAAGACATCCGCATCTACGTGAGCTCGCCTGGCGGCCACGTCGAGTCGGGCGATTCGATCCATGACATGATCAAGTTCATCAAGCCGAAGGTCTGGATGATCGGTACCGGCTGGGTCGCTTCTGCCGGTGCGCTGATCTATGTCGCCGTTCCCAAGGAACAGCGTCTTTGCCTTCCGAACACCCGCTTCCTGCTGCACCAACCCTCCGGCGGCACGCGCGGCATGGCGTCGGACATCGAGATCCAGGCACGCGAGATCATCAAGATGAACGAGCGCCTGAACAAGATCTTCTCGGTGGCTACCGGCCAGCCGGTCGACAAGATCGCCAGGGACACGGATCGCGACTACTGGCTCTCGGCCGAAGAGGCCAAGGATTACGGCCTGGTGTCGCGCGTCATCACCTCGCAGAGCGAGATCTGATACAATCCGGGGCGTTCGCGCCCCGTTTTTCTTTCCGCCTGCCGGTCAGCCCGGCGCCGGCTTCCAGCGCTCTTCGATGATCTCCTGCGCCAGTTCGAAGACGCCATCTTCATCTTCGCCCGCATTGTCGCCAAGCAGCGCGATCGCCGCGTCATAGACGGCGTTTTCCTCGTCGTCCGACAGAAGATTCTTTTCGTTCAGTGTTTTGATGAGCGATGCGAGAATTGCCGCTGAAGAAAGGCCAACCGCTGCTCTGCTGAGGTCATCGGGATCGTCCGACATTCATTCACCTGGATTTTTGGTTCTCCACCGCAACTAAATTAGGCTTTTTTGCTCGCATAGCAAGCATTTGCCAGTTGTGTGTTCGACCTGACGTGTTTTGTCGTACTGCTTGAAGTCCCGGCGGCCTTGCATGCCTGGCGCACCTCGTGCTCCATGCCACGACCTCAGTCATCCCCCGAGTCCCGCCATGCTCAAAGACTTCTCCGTTCAAAGCCTGTTCATGGGCGTTCTCGCGGCCTTCGCGGGCTTTGCCAGTTCGTTTGCTGTTGTGCTGCACGGGCTGCAGGCGGTCGGCGCCACCGAGGCGCAGGCGGCGTCGGGCCTGATGGCATTGTCTCTGGGGCTCGGGATCTGCGCCATCGTCTTGAGCTTCACGACGCGGCTGCCGGTCAGCATGGCCTGGTCGACGCCGGGGGCGGCGCTGCTTGCCAGCACCGGGATCGTCGAGGGCGGGTTCAATGCGGCCGTCGGCGCCTTCATCGTCTGTGCGCTGCTGATCGTGATTGCCGGTCTCTTCAAGCCGCTGGGTCGGGCAGTGGCGGCCATTCCCGCGCCGCTTGCCAATGCGATGCTGGCGGGCGTGCTGATCGGGCTCTGCTTTGCGCCGGTGAAGGCCGTGGCGTTCAATCCGCTGCTCGGATTGCCGATCGTTCTCACCTGGATGGTTGTCGGCGCCTTCAAGCGGCTCTGGGCGGTTCCGGCAGCGCTTGCGGCCTTCGGGCTGGTGGTAGTCTTCGGCGTCGATGTTCCCGACGGGGCAGGGGTGGCGGTCGGGCGGGCGCTGCTGCCGACTGTCGCGTTTGTCGCCCCGGTTTTCAATCTGCCGGCCTTCATCTCGATCGCCCTGCCGCTGTTCATCGTCACTATGGCCTCGCAGAATATTCCCGGCATCGCGGTCATGAAGGTCAACGGCTACGAGCCGAAGCCCGGGCCGCTGTTTGCGATCTCCGGCGTCTTTTCACTGCTGGCTGCGCCCTTCGGTGGCCATGCGGTCAATCTGGCTGCGATCACCGCCGCGATGTGTGCCGGTCCCGATGCGCATCCGGATCCGGCCCGCCGCTACTGGGCAGTGCTGGTCTGTGGCATCTGCTACCTGATCCTCGGGCCGCTTGCCGGTGCCGTGACGACTGCGGTAGCGCTTGCGCCGCCGGTGCTGATCCAGGCGGTCGCCGGTCTTGCGCTGGTCGGTGCCTTCTCGAGCTCCGCCATGGCGGCGTTCCAGGCGCCCGAATCGCGCGAGGCCGCAGCGATCACGTTTCTGGTCACCGCGTCAGGCGTTTCCTTTGCGGGCATCTCCGGTGCTTTCTGGGGATTGCTGGCGGGCGGATTGATGCTAACGCTGCAGCATCTGGTGAAAAAGGCAAAAGCATAGGTGGGGGGTTGCCAGTTTTTTAGCGCACGGCTATAAGCCCGAGCATGAAGACCACAGGCGCAAAGATTTCTGGCACGATTGCACGCGGGCGTATCGCCCTGCGCGACAACGCGCATGCCCTGACCTCGCTTCTTCTCCTCGGCCTTACGCGCGGTTGCCGGGCCCGTTGAGGAGCGCCCGGCGGCCGAAAAGCCTGCCGGCATAAGAGCTCCTCTCACGAACGTTCAAGAACAGGCCACACAAGACCCCTACAGGTCCGCATCGAAGACGGCTCATCCCCGAACGGGCGCCGGCTTATGCGTGAAGCGAGAAGAGACGACGACAATGGACGCCAACAGCAATTCCTCCAAAACCAGCACCTCCCCGAAGGCCGGTATGCCCGAAGCCGGGCTGAAATACCGCGCCTATCCGACGATCAACGTTCCTGACCGCACCTGGCCGTCGAAGACCATCACCAAGGCGCCGATCTGGTGTTCGGTGGATCTGCGCGACGGCAACCAGTCGCTGGTCAACCCGATGGGCCACGACCGCAAGGCCCGGATGTTCCAGCTATTGCTCGACATGGGTTTCAAGGAAATCGAGATCGGCTTCCCCTCGGCTTCGCAGACCGATTTCGACTTCGCCCGCTGGTGCGTGGAAGAGGGTGGTGTGCCTGACGACGTTTCCCTGCAGGTCTTGGTGCAGTGCCGTCCCGAACTGATCACCCGCACCTTCGAATCGCTGCAGGGTGCCCACAAACCGATCATCCATTTCTACAATTCGACCTCCGAGCTGCAGCGCCGCGTGGTGTTTGCCAAGGATGTCAACGGCATCAAGCAGATCGCCGTCGATGCGGCGAAGATGATCACCGACATGGCGGAAAAGGCCGGTGGAGGCTACCGCTTCCAGTATTCGCCGGAGAGCTTTACCGGCACCGAGCTGGAAGTGGCGCTGGAAATTTGCAACGCGGTTATCGCCGAAGTGAAGCCGACCGCCGACAACAAGCTGATCATCAACCTGCCGTCGACCGTCGAGATGGCGACGCCGAACATCTATGCCGACCAGATCGAGTGGATGTGCCGGCAGATCGACAACCGCGAAAATATCATCATCTCCTTGCATCCGCATAACGACCGCGGCACCGGCATCGCCGCGACCGAACTCGGCCTGATGGCGGGTGCTGATCGTGTCGAAGGCACGCTGTTCGGCAATGGCGAGCGCACCGGCAATGTCGATGTCGTCACGCTGGCGCTGAACATGTACACGCAGGGGATCGATCCGGAACTGGATTGCTCCGATATTGAGCGGATCAAGGCCGTCTACGAATATTCCAACGAGATGGTCATTCCGGAGCGCCACCCCTATGTCGGCGAACTGGTCTATACCGCCTTCTCCGGCTCGCATCAGGATGCGATCAACAAGGGCATGAAGGCGATCAAGGTCGCCAATCATCCGGTCTGGGAAGTGCCGTATCTGCCGATCGACCCGCAGGATGTCGGCCGTTCCTACGAGGCGATCATCCGCATCAACTCGCAGTCGGGCAAGGGCGGCATCGCCTATATCCTGCAGCAGGATTACGGGCTCAACCTGCCGCGCAACCTGCAGGTCGAATACCGCGAGGAAATCCAGCGGATCACCGATGAAGAAGGCAAGGAAGTGCCGTCGAAGCGGATCTACGAGCACTTCATCGACCGCTACGTGACGCAGCCGAAGGGCCGCATCAAGTTCGTCGATCACCACACCTTCGCCGATCCCGAGCGCAAGGGCGTGCGTGTGGTTGCCGCCGAGATCACCGACAACGGCGTGACCAAGAAGATCGAAGGCCGCGGCAACGGCCCGATCGACGGCTTCATCAACGCGCTCTCGGACTATCTCGGCGTCGAGATGTCGGTGCAGGATTATTCCGAGCACTCACTCCAGCACGGCTCGAACGCCTCGGCGATCTCCTATGTCGAGACCGCCTATCCGGGTGGAAAGCTGTTCGGCGCCGGCATCAGCACCAATATCGTCGGGGCTTCGCTGGAGGCGATCGTCTCGGCCGCCAACCGCGTGCTCGACGTCAAGGCCGGCAAGAACTGAGATATCGACAATGAAAAGGTGCAGCGGAGCGATCCGCTGCACCTTTTTGATTCCGTTTTGCTCTTGAGCTTAAATCTCTGCCGCGACTTCCATGGCGATCTGGCTGAGCGAGGCTTCGGCGGACGGGCCGACGAGGGCGTAGGACGTACCGGCATTGTGCCAGGTCACCAGGCCGACTTCGTCCTTGATGGTTTCCTTGAAGTCCTCGGTATCGGCAGGCTGGCTATCCTTGCGGAAATAGATCGAGATCAGGTCGCCGTCGGCGCTCGAATAGACCAGCTGTCCGGCCGGGCGGCCATCGCCAAGCACGACACGGGCACCCTGAAACGTCCAGCCCTCACCGGTCAGGTCAGGCACGCGGAAGGCGACGCCGACGGTCGAGGTCAGCCAGCTTGAGATTTCTTCTGCCTGCGAGGCAGGCACTTCCACCAGATGGCGGGGTTGGCGGATGATCATCCGCTGATAGCCGGCCACATCGTTCAGCCAGTCCTTGGTACGCGGGCTGTCGTCGGTGACGTGCTGGTCGTCGCCCGGCGTTGGATCGCCTGGACCGATGCCGACGAGATAGCCGATGCCGCATCCGGCAGCGAAGAGAATGAGTGCGGCGGCGAGCGCCTTCGGCCCGGAAGGCGACAGCTTCAGCGACGGGCGCGTGGTGCGCGGCGCGACAGGCGCCTTTGGCGGCTGCACGCTCTTGATCGAACGCACCAGCGCCAGAGGAACGGGCTCCTTCAGCACATCCTCAAGCCTGCGGCGGCCAAAATCGGCGCCGTGCCTCAGCTTGTCGTAGAGCCTGCGCGCGCCTTCGTCGCTGGCGATGCGCTCTTCCAGCTCATGCTTCTGCTCCGGCGTCGTTTCGCCGTCGAGAAGGGCGGTCAGCTGTGCATCGAGCGGCAGTTTCTTGAAATCCGGCAAAGTTCAGTACCTGTGGTGAAAGTCGTCGGCGAGGCTGGCGAAATGCAGTCTCGCGGCGGCAAGCTGCGCAGAAACGCCGATTGCCGGAATGCCCATGATCTCGGCCGTCTGCTCGTAGCTGTGGCCTTCGACCACGGTCAGCAGGAAGATGCTGGCGAGGTTCTCGGGCATTTCGGCAAGCATCCGGTGGACGAGATCGGTATCGGTGACAGTGGTGCGCTCGCGGGCGGCCTCGCGGATATCGGTGACGTTGCCTTTCGGCGCGGCAGGGCGGGGGCGGCGCTTGCGGCCTTCGTCATTCCAGAGATGCCGCGCCAGCGTATAGACCCAGCTTTCCAGCCGTCCTTCGCCGTTCCATTGCTGGCTCTTGGCGACGGCGCGCTGACAGACGCTCTGCACCAGTTCATCGGCTGCCGCGACATCACCCGTCAGGGTCATCGCAAAACGGCGCAACCGCGGCAGCAAGCCGACTAGGTCGCGTCGGATGTCGATGGTCGTTACGGGCTGACGCATAGTCTCATTTCATGAACATGTCCGGCGCGAAGCGCCGGTGCGGGTAAACGATTTTATATCGCGAATGTGACCTTTATGAAACAAGTTTGACGTGCTTCGCAACAAGAAGAGAGGCTAAGCGGCGATTTCCCAAAGGTTTTCCGCCGCTCATCACACGCTCGTGTTTCAATAGGTCCTGTAACCGTTCAGGCTCTGCAGCAGCGCGCGGTAGGCCCAGGTGTTCTCGCCACCGCGATCGCGGATTTCAACGAGCTGAACCTTGGCGCCCTGAACGTCTCCTTGTTCCACCAAAGCCTGGCCCATGTATGACCGGGCGAGGATATAATTCTCATCGGCCTGCAGCGCCTTGCGATAGTAGGACATGCCAAGTTCGAAGCGGCCGGCCTTGCGGTTGGCATAGCCGAGATAGTTGAGGATGCGCGGATCGTTCTGGTTCCTGGCGAGGTTCAGAATGTTGATCGCATTCTCATACTGGCCGGCATAGGCGAATTCACGGGCGAACTTGTAAAGGTCGTCGTCGTTGAAGCTCTGCTTCTTGGCATCGACGCATTCCTTCTTTTCCTTGTCCCAGACCTTGCCATCGGCGCATTTGGTCGTCGTCTCGGTCTTCGGCGGCGGGCTCGTCTCGTCGTTCTCATCCCCGACTGCAAAGGCCGGTGCGGCAAGCCCCGCGGCAAGGCCGAAGGCGAGGGTGAGGCGGCAGATACGGTTGGCGGCGATGCGCATGAGAGGCTCCCTGATCGGCGTCGATGGTGCGATTGTACGCCTCGATCTGGAAATACCAAGGGCAGGATTACCGCGCGGGAAAAATCCTCGCAAAGTGATTCAAGCTGCGGCGAAACTGATTCCGCTTTTGCTGCTAAAGCTTGAAAATATCGACGCTTTCGGGCGAAACGCCATCGCCCTGATCGTTGAGGCTGAAGCGTTCGCCCTTCAGTTCCCAGGCGCCGGGCGAGCCATCGATCGAGAAGAGATTATAGGCGGCGCGCGGCTTCATGCCGCCCGGGCCCTGAGAGGCGGATGCGATGCCGACGACGGGGACCGGGCCTGTCTGTCCCTTCAGCCAGTAGAGCGTATTGAGATGGGTGTGGCCGTGCAGCACGAGCTCGGCGCCGCCTGATGTGACGACGGCGGCGAAGCGGCGGATGCCGATCATCCGCTTGTGGAACGAGGTGGCGCCGCGGATCGGCGGATGGTGGATCATCACCACGCGGAAGAGCCCGGCTTCGCCTGCGGCGCGCAGCATGTTGACCGCCTCTCGGGCCTGGCGCTGGCCGAAGAAACCGCTGGCGGCAAAGGGGGGCGTTGCGACAGCCGTCGAGCAGCCGATGATCGCGACTTTGCCGCGGACCCTCAGATAGGGGAAGATATGCTTGTCTTCCTGCCATTCGGCAGGCGCCAGGTCGCCGCGCACATAATCGTACCAGGCACGCATCGACTTTTCGTAGGCACCCGGCACATAGGCATCGTGATTGCCCGGAACGATCGACGTTTCCTCGGGATCGCCAAGATCGCGCAGCCAGCCGGCGGCGGAGCGGATTTCCAGCCCGCTCGCCAGATTGACGAGATCGCCGGTGACCGCCAGATGGTCTGCCTTATGAGCGCGGATATCTTCCAGAAGCAGATCCAGCGTTCCGCCGAAAAGATGCTTGCGCCGGTTACGGTGCCAGTTCACAAAGCCGGTGATGCGCTTCGAGAAGAGCTCGCGGAATGAAAGACGTGGAAGTGGGCCGAGGTGAATGTCTGAGATATGCGCGAGCTTGAACATGCTACGACACATAGACCAGGATATTTACAATTCAAACACATCTGCTTGAACGAAATAGTGAAAACGGAACGATGGCGAGCAACGAGATCAGGTCCTGGCAGTCGAAGATCCTGATGAGGGTCGTCCACGTTTACTTCGCCATGACGCGCGGGATGACGATGGGCGTGCGCGCGGCCTGTTTCGATCCGTCGGGCAGGGTGTTCCTCGTTCGCCACAGCTATGTGCCGGGCTGGCATATGCCGGGCGGCGGCATCGAGCGGCGGGAGACGTCGCATGAGGCGCTGGTCAAGGAATTGCGGGAAGAGGGGAACCTTCGGATCATCGGCGAGCCGAAGCTCTTTCAGGTCTATCTCAACATGTCGGCCAGCCGGCGCGACCATGTCGTCTTCTACCGTGCCGATGTCGAGCAGACTGCGCCACGCCAGCCCGATATGGAAATCGTCGAGAGCGGTTTCTTCGCGCTCGATGCGCTGCCAGAGGGAACCACCGAGGCGACGAAGCGCCGCCTCAGGGAATTGAGCGGCGCAGAGCCGGCCGCTCAATATTGGTAGGGGTCAGGCGGCCGCAAGGTTGGCGCGGCTATGCGGCCGGTCGAGATCGAGATCCGGGCCGACAGGGACGATGCCGGTCGGGTTGATCGTCTTGTGGCTGCGGTAATAATGCTCCTTGATGTGGCGCATGTTCACCGTCTCCTTGACGCCTGATGTCTGGTAGAGGTCACGGAGATAGGCTGACAGGTTCGGGTAGTCGTCGATACGACGGATATTGCACTTGAAATGGCCGACATAGACGGGGTCGAAGCGCACCAGCGTGGTGAACAGCCGCCAGTCTGCCTCCGTCAGGGTATCGCCGAACAGGTAACGTCCCTTGCCGAGGCGGGCTTCCAGCACATCCAGCGTTTCGAACAGCTTGACGACGCTCTGGCCATAGGCTTCCTGCGTGGTCGCGAAACCGGCCTTGTAGACGCCGTTGTTAACGGTGTCGTAGATCAGCGCGTTCAGCTCATCGATCCCGGCGGCGAGAGTGGCGGGATAGAGGTCGAGCGTCGAGCCGGTGATGCCGTCGAAGGCGCTGTTGAACATCCGGATGATTTCAGCGGACTCGTTGTTGACGATCGTGCCTGTCTTCTTGTCCCAGAGAACGGGAACGGTGACGCGGCCCGAATATTTCGTGTCGGCCTTCACATAGATTTCCCAGAGCGCCTTGGCGCCGAACAGATGGTCGCCGGTGGCGCCTTCGCTGATCTGGAATTCCCAGCCGTTTTCCACCATCAGCGGATCGACGACGGAGACGGAGATGATGTCTTCCAGCTTCTTCAGCTTGCGGAAAATCAGCGTGCGGTGCGCCCAGGGACAGGCGAGCGAGACATAGAGATGATAGCGGTCGCGCTCCGCCTTGAAGCCGCCGGTGCCGGAAGGGCCGGCTGCGCCATCGGCAGTCACCCAGTTGCGAAACTGCGATGCGGCCCGTTTGAAATGGCCCTTGGTTTCCTTCGTATCGTACCAGACGTCATGCCAGACGCCTTCCACCAGCATGCCCATTGTGTGTTTCCTTCGAATTGGTCTCGTTGAGGCAAAGATATCGCAGACGGCCGGTCTTTGCAGCGGGCAAAGATTGAACAGTGCGTCACAGGCCATTTTGCGCTGCCTGCATTTTGCGTTGGACGGCGGATTTTTTTCCTGCTATCGGCCTTTTCACGATTTTTCTGCGGAACCCGATTTGATGCACGCAATCAGAAGCCTGCGACGACGCTGAAGCTCCCGAACGCCTGAGGGCGTGCTCGAGAACCCCAGCTTTCTGTCTATCCGGTTTCTGTCTCATCATGCACAAGCACGATCTGGTCTACCTCACTGAGGATGCGTCTCACGACGCCGCAATCGAACTCATCAACGAAGAAGCATTTGGTCCCGGCCGGCACACCCGTGCGGCAGCGCGTATCCGCGAGCAGGGGCCGCATGATCTGTCGCTCTCTTTCATCTGCGCCGACGACGGCGAGACCATCGCTTCCGTGCGGATGACGCCGGTGACGGCCGGTGGCGTGAAGGGGCATCTGCTGGGGCCGCTCGCGGTGCGCCCATCGCACAAGAGCCGGGGCATCGGGCGCGAACTGGTGCGGATCGCGGTGGAGGCCGCAAAACGCAAGGGTTCGGAGGCGATCATCCTTGTTGGCGATCCCCCCTATTATTGCCAGCTCGGCTTTGAAAGGGTGGCGCATAACGCGCTCAGCTTCCCGGGGCCAGTCGATCCGGCGCGCGTTCTCGTCGTGCCGGTCAGCGATGACGCCCATCAGCGGCTGAAGGGCTCAATTAGCTGGCGTAAATAGAGCTTATGCTTTATCAAGCCCCTGATTTTGCTTGGGACTCACCAGGCGCTTTTCAGCTGGGGGCGGCATGAGCGGACTATCGATGGACGAAGCGCTGGAGCGTGCCGGAACCGGCGCTTTCCAGCGGCGGCTGATGGGGATCTTCGGGCTCGTCTGGACAGCGGATGCGATGCAGGTGCTGGCCGTCGGCTTTACCGCTGCCTCGATCGCCGCGACCTTCGAGATCACCGTGGCGCAGGCACTGCAGACCGGGACGGTATTCTTCCTGGGCATGCTGATTGGTGCCGTCGTTTTCGGGCGGCTGGCCGATCGCTTGGGGCGGCGCTACGTACTGATCCTCACCGTCGCCTGCGATGCGATCTTCGGGCTGCTGTCGATCTTTGCGCCTGATTTTACCAGCCTGCTGATCCTGCGCCTGCTGACCGGCATGGCCGTTGGCGGCACGCTGCCGGTCGATTACGCGATGATGGCCGAATTCCTGCCGTCGAAGAACCGTGGCCGCTGGCTGGTGATGCTCGAAGGCTTCTGGGCGATCGGGACGCTGATCGTGGCGCTCGCGGCCTGGGCGGCAAGTGTCGCGGGCGTGGCCGATGCCTGGCGCTATATCTTTGCCGTCACAGCAGTACCGGCGATCCTTGGCGTCGCGCTGCGCTTCTTCGTGCCGGAATCGCCGCATTACCTGCTGCGGTCGGGCCGGGCTTCCGACGCCAAGGCGATCGTCAACCGGATGCTCGAAGCCCATGGGAAGCCACAGCTTGCCGCCGGCGACGAGATCGTGGCCGCGCCGCATGCCGCCTCGGAAGGGCTGTTTTCGCCCGATCTTCGCCGCCGCAGCCTGATGGTCCTAGCGATCTGGTTCCTGGTCTCGGTTTCCTACTACGGCGTCTTCACCTGGATGCCGGCAAAGCTGGCGGGCGAGGGCTTCGGCTTCGTGCGTGGCTACGGGTTCCTGGTTTTTGTCGCGCTGGCACAAATCCCGGGCTATGCGCTTGCGGCCTACGGCGTGGAAGCGTGGGGACGGCGCCCGACGCTGATCGGTTTCTGCCTGCTGTCAGCTGCCGGGTGCCTGCTGTTCGTCCTGTCGCCCGATGATCTCCTGATCGGCGCATCGCTGCTGATCATGAGCTTCGCGCTGCTCGGCACCTGGGGTGCGCTTTACGCCTATACGCCCGAACTCTATCCGACCGCATCGCGCGCCACCGGCATGGGTGCTGCGGGCGCCATGGCCCGCCTCGGCGGTCTCGTCGCGCCTTCGGTGATGACCTTCGTGGTGACGATGGGGCTTGGCGTGGCGATCGGGCTGTTTGCCGGATTGCTGGTGATTGCCGCTCTGGCGGCGCTGGCGATCGACGCGGAAACGCGCCAGGCCTCGCTTGCTTAAGCCTCGAAACGCTTCTTCAGCCAGGTGAAGGTGTGGCCGCCGGCGAATTCGCCGAGGGCGCCGATCGTCTCGTAGCCGTAGTGCCGGTAGACCTTGAGGGCATCCGGGCTCATCGTATCGATAAAGGCGCCGATGCAGCCGCGGCGCTTCGCTTCATCTTCTGCCATCTGCAGCAGCGTTCCCGCCATGCCTTTGCCGCGCAGGTCCTCGGGAACGAAGAGCATCTCGATATAGAGCCAGTCGCGGGCGGTGTAGCCGACGAGCCCGCCGGATATCTCGCCGTCATCGCCGCGCAGGCGGATCGCCAGCTTTTCGCGGCCGCTCTCGCCGAAGCGAGCGATATTGTAGGCGATCAGCGGATCGGCGATCTTCTTGCGGTCCTTCTTGGAAAGAACCTTGGTGACCTTCAGCTTCTGCGGGGCCATGGCTGCACTCTTCGGCGGCGATTGCTATCGCCTGCCGATATCAGAGTCTCGCCTTCGCACAAAGCCGCTCAGCGCCCTTCGCGCCACCACATGGCGCCGAAGGCCAGCAGCAGAACGCCGACACCGGCAAAACCGGCAAACAGCGGCAGCGTGTTGATGCCCTTGAGCACGGTCTCGCTGGTGAGCTTGATCTGCATCCGCTCGCTGTCGGCGACACGGATCTGGCCGCGCACCGGCAGAACCGGCGGCACTTCGATGGCGCCAGTTGCGTCCGAGACACGGGCAACGAGGCCGCGGGTCTTGTCGGTGATCGGCTTCAGCGCCTCGGTCGTCGATACCATCGCCTTGAATTCCGGCGCATCGACGGCGCCGACATGGACGAGGGTCGTCAGGTCGCCGTTGCGGATCTCGAAGAGGCCGATCTCGTCCATCTTCTTCTCGGCCTTGTAGAGGCCCGGTTCGGATTGGGCGAGCGGCAGGTTCTCGGTCTTGCCGGATGGGTAGCGGACGGTTGCCTCGCCGGGATCGCCGCCGATCGTCTGGCGGGTGATCTCAAGCGTGCGGCCCTGGGCGCGGGCGGTCAGCGCCTCTTCCTCGAGTGCCGGTTCCTTCATCAGCCAGTGGGCGATGCGGCGATAGAGCGAGACGTGCGGGCCACCGCCCTCGAAGCCGCGGGCCCAGAGCCATCCCTGATCGGAGAGCAGCATGGCGACGCGGCCCTGGCCGGCGCGGTTCAGGACCAGCAGTGGATTGTTGTCGGCACCGACCATGACGGTCTGGCCTTGCGGCTGCTCGACGCCGACGGAGCGGAACCAGCGACCCCAATGCGGCGGCTCGTCGGCGGAACCGTCGAGGCCGCGGGTGACCGGGTGCTTGCGCCCCTCGTCCGAGAGGCGTGGATAGAAGGCTTTCTCGATCATCTGGCCCGTCGGTGCCGCAGGCAGAACCGATTGCAGCGGCGTCAGCGCGATCGAATCCTGGCCGGCATGTTCGGGGCCGGCGGCGATCAGCAGCGCACCGCCGTTTTCGACGTACTGGGCGATGTAATCGTAATAGAGGATCGGCAGCACGCCGCGATGCTGGTAGCGATCGAAGATGATCAGGTCGAAATCCTTGATCTTGTCGACGAACAGCTCGCGGGTCGGGAAGGCGATCAGCGACAGCTCGTTGATCGGCGTGCCGTCCTGCTTTTCCGGCGGACGCAGGATGGTGAAATGCACCAGATCGACCGAGGCGTCGGACTTCAACAGATTGCGCCAGGCGCGTTCGCCGGCATGCGGCTCGCCTGAGACCAGCAGCACACGCAGGTTTTCGCGAATGCCATCGATGACGTGGACGGCGCGGTTGTTTGCTTCCGTCACTTCGCCGGGCAGGGCGGCGACGGAAAATTCCAGCACGTTGCTGCCGCCGCGCGGAACGCGGAATGAGAACGGCGTATCCTGACCCGGCGTTGCCTGCAACGTAGCGATCTCGTCGCCGTTCAGCTTGACGGTGACGGTCGCGGTGCCGCCCGGGCTCGGGCCATCGTCGAAGACGCGCAGGACAAGCTGCTGTTCTTCGTTGACGATGCCGAAGCGCGGCGCCTTGATCACCTCGATGCGGCGGTCGAATTCGTCGGGCTTGCCGGTGATCAGGCCGTGGATCGGTGCGTCGAAACCGAGCGCCTGATTGACACCGGGAACATCGTGAACCTCGCCGTCGGTCAGCATGATCGCGCCGCCGATGCGGGCGGGCGGAACGTCGGCGACGGCGGCTGAGAGGGCGTTGAACAGCCGCGTAGAGGGCGCGTCCGAATCTTCTGGCTCCGTCGCCTCGACATAGCGCGGCTCGATATCGGGGAAGCGCGACAGGCGGTCCTTCAGCTGCGCCAGTGCATCGTCGGTCATCTTGATGCGTTCGGGCGTCTGCTGGCTCTGGCTGCGATCGACGATCACAGGGACAACCGTCGACAGCGGTTCGCGGTCTTCCTGCATCAGCAGGGGGTTGGCGAGGGCGGCAAGAAGGGCGATGGCTGCGACCGTGCGGATCCATGCGCCGCGCACACCGCGCAGAATGGCAAGCGCGGCAACGGCGGCGACGATCACAGCGAGGACGGCCAGGATCGGCCAGGGAATGAAGGGCGCGAAATTGAGCGTCATGTCACTGCCCCAGACGTTCGAGGAGGGCAGGGACGTGGACCTGGTCGGTCTTGTAGTTGCCGGTCAGCATATACATCATGATGTTGACGCCGGCGCGGTAGGCATATTCGCGCTGCGCCTCATCCGGCGGCACGGTCGGCAGCAGCGGCGTTCCGTTTTCATCGACCGCCCAGGCACCGGCAAAGTCGTTGCCGGTGATCAGGATCGGCGAGACGCCGTCGGCGGAGGCGGCGGACTTGGGATCGCTGGCGCGATTGTCCTGGCGCGCCTCGATCCAGAGCGGGCTGCCGGCATAGCGGCCGGGAAAGCTCGACAGCAGATAGAAGGACTTGGTCAGCACGTGGTCCGAGGGCACCGGTTCGAGCGGCGGAATGTCGAGATTGGCAAGGATCTGCTGCAGCCGCTCGCCATTGGCGCTCTGCGCGCCACCGGAATTGTCGAGGGCGCTGAACTGGTCGCGGGTATCGAAGAGCACCGTGCCGCCGGCGCGCATGTAGGCGTCGATGCGGTTGATCGCTGCCGTCGAGGGCATCGGGGCGGAGGCGGAAACGGGCCAGTAGATGATCGGGTAGAAGGAAAGCTCGTCCTTGGTCAGGTCGAGGCCAACGGGCGGTGCCGGCTCCAAGGTCGTGCGGTAGGTCAGGAATTCCGTCAGCCCTTCGAGGCCGCGCTCGGAGATGTTGTCGACGTCCTGTTCGCCGGTCACCACGTAGGCGAGATGGGTGTTGTCGAGCCGCTGCAGGATCAGGTCGTCACCGGGTTTGGAATCGTCGGCGCGCAGATCATGCGGCTGCAGGAAGAGGCCGGCGGCAATCGCCACGGCGATCAGCGCGGCGCTGCGGGCGGCCGGGCGAAGGCGCGAGAAGGCGCCGCTCATGAACATCACGATCAGGCTGTCGGCGAGCAGCAGCAGGAAGGCGATCAGGAAGAGGGCAGGCTTGGCGGACCACGTTTCGCCGCCGATCAATCCGGCGCGGATGACGGTGACGCCTGCGGTGTCCAGCGGCTTCAGTTCGGCATTATCAGGCAATACATTCAATGCGGTAAAGCCATCTTCTGAACCATAGAGTCCGGGCGGATTGTCGAAGCTCGAGACCGGTGCGGCCTTGGCGTTCGGGAGCAGCGGACGGGCGGTTCCGGTTTCGGTGGTCAGCACGCCCTTGGCGTCGAGCAGCCGGAAGGGCGGCAGTGCTTCGGCGGTGGATGCCGCACCGGCCTCGGAGGTCACGCCGCCGGAGCGGGAAAGCTGGACGATGCGGCGGAGCATTTCCACGAAGTTGCCGGAGATCGGCAGGTTCGACCATGTGGCCTCGGCGCTGACATGGAACAGCACGATGCGGCCGGCACTGATCGGCTTGGTGGTGACGAGCGGCGTGCCATCGGCAAGGCTGGCCCAAGTGCGTTCGGCAAGGTCGGGCGTCGGTTCGGCGAGCACCTGCCGCTTGATCGTCACGTCGGTCGGTCTGGCCATGCCGGCGAAGGGGCCGAAATTCGGGAAGTCGGCGAGTGGCTGCGGTTCGGCCCAGGAGAGAGCGCCGCCGAGCGCACGCTCGCCCTGGCGCAGCGTCACCGGCACCAGTGGATCGTCGGCAGGGGCTGCGGCAAGGCGCGGACCGGCGAAGCGGATCAGCGTGCCGCCATTGGCGATCCAGCGCTGCAGCGGGTCGTAGGTTTCCTGCGGCAGACGGCCGATATCGGCCATGATGATCACCGACGGGTTCTGCGCAAGAAGATCCGGGATCGAGGTGGCGAGATCGGGCGAATTGGGTTCGATCAGATCGGCATAGGGCTGCAGGGCGCGCTGGATGTAATAGAGCGGCGAGAGCAGCGGCTGGAATTCGTCGCCCGCTTCGCCCGAGAGCAGCACGACGCGGCGGCGCTTGAAGCCGTCGTCGAGCAGGTGGACGGAACCGGCCGTCGCGTGGGCGTCGATGCTGACGCGGGCGAAATCGTTGCGCATTTCGAAGGGTGCGGCGATCGACCCTGTCGCCACCGACTGGCCGGGCTGGAAGGTGACGGAACCGGCGGCGATCGCGCGGCCCTGTGCGTCCTGCGCCGTCAACGGCAATTGCGAGGCGGTTGCCGTGTCGAGGCGGGTGGCGGTGACGGTCATCGCATCGGCGGCATTGGCAGCACCGGTGATGGCGATGGTCTGCGCCCTGTCGCCTTCGACAAGCCGCAGCTCGGCCGGCTGCAGGTTGGCGAGGTCGCGGACAACCGTTTCGTTGTCCCTGGAGGCGGCACCGTCGGACAGGAAGGCGAGCGTGCCGGGCTTCGTACCGTTCAGGGCGGCGCGCAGCGCCTCGAAGGCGCGTTGGCGGTCGGGGACGAGTGGCTTGGGTTCGGCGGCGCGCAGCTTGTCGCGGGCGACAGCCGCGGTGCCGGGAACGGCATCGTTGCTCGGGTCGGCGGTGAAGGCGATGGCGACGGGGCTGCCTGCGGATTCCGCGTCGTCGATCAGCGCTTCCGCCGTCTGCACGCGACGCTCCCAATCCGGTGCGGTTGCCCAGCCGTTATCGACGAAGAGCACGAGCGGGCCGCCGGCGGCCAGCGAATTGGTGCGCGGATTGAAGACCGGATCGGCGATCGCCAGGATCACGGCGGCGGCGAGCAGCATGCGCAGCAGCGTCAGCCACCAGGGGCTCTGTGCCGGTGTCTCCTCGCGCTTCAGAACGGTCGCGAGGATTTTCAGCGGCGGAAAGACTTCGGTCTTTGGGCGCGGCGGCGTGAGACGCAGCAGCCACCAGATGACGGGGAGGGCGATGAGAGCGCCGAGGATGGCGGGGTAGGCAAAAGCGAAGGGAAGGGCGTTCACAGCTGCCCTCCATGCGTTGCCTTGGCCGGCATGCCGGAGAGATACATGTGGATCGCCACCAGCGCCTCGGATGCCAGATGGTCGGTCCGGTGGGTCACGAAGGTCCAGCCGAGATGACGCAGCGACTGGCCGAGACTGTCGCGCCGGGCGAGATAGGCGCGGGTATAGGCATCGCGGATATTCTCGGCGCGGCCGGAGACGAGCTTGGAGCCGGTTTCCGGATCGGTGAATTCGGTGCGGCCGCTATAGGGGAAGATTTCCTCGGCCGGATCGGCCACTTCGACGACATGGCCGCGCAGGCCGCGGCGGGCAAGCGGCGTCAGCCGCGCCATGACGGCATCGGCATCGTCAAGGAAATCGCCGATCAGCACCAGATCGCTCCAGCCGCGGATCATCGCCAATTCGGGCAGCCCGCCGGTGAGCTGAGAATGCATCAGCGCGGTCGCCAGGCGCTCGGCGGCATTGCGTGCCGAAACCGGCTCCATGACGCCGGGGCAGCCGATGCGTTCGCCTGAGCGCGCCAGGATTTCGGCAAGCGCCAGCATGATGACAAGCGCGCGGCTTTCCTTGGACACGCTGCCGAGCGTCGATTTGTACATCATCGACGGCGACATGTCGGCAAAGAGCCAGATCGTGTGGGCAGCTTCCCATTCGCGTTCGCGGATATAGGTGTGGTCATCGCGTGCGGAGCGGCGCCAGTCGATGCGCGACAGGCTCTCGCCTTCGGTATAGGGGCGGAACTGCCAGAAATTCTCGCCGATGCCGCGCTTGCGGCGGCCATGCCAGCCGGCGATCACCGTGTTGGCGATGCGCTTGGCTTCGACCAGACAATCGGGCACCAGCGAGGCGCGCTGCCTTGCTCGTGCAAGCGCATCGCTGCCCGGTGTCGGATTGACGATCTGTCCGATAGACGCCACGCGTTCTCTATCCTTGTTCTTATCCCCGGGCCTGCTTGACGAGGCCGGCAATCACATCGCGGACGGACATGCCTTCGGCGCGGGCGGCGAAGGTCAGCGCCATGCGATGTTCGAGCACGGGTTCGGCCAGAGCATAGACGTCATCGAGCGAAGGCGCGAGGCGGCCTTCGTAGAGGGCGCGTGCGCGGGCGCAGAGCATCATCGCCTGGCCGGCGCGCGGGCCGGGACCCCAGGCGACATGCTTGTCGGTCGCCGCATTGCCCTGGCCGGGACGGGCCGAGCGCACGAGGGCGAGGATGGCATCGACCACCTTGTCGCTGACCGGCATCTGGCGGATCAGGCTCTGGATCTGCGTCAGCCTGCCGGCATCGAGCACCGCCTGCGGCTTGGTTTCGCTGAGGCCGGTGGTTTCGAGCAGGATCTGCCGCTCGGCAGCAAGCTCCGGATAGTTGACGTCGACCTGCATCAGGAAGCGGTCGAGCTGGGCTTCGGGCAGCGGATAGGTGCCTTCCTGCTCCAGCGGGTTCTGGGTGGCGAGAACGTGAAACGGCGCCGGCAGGTCGTAGCGCTGGCCGGCAACGGTGATGTGATATTCCTGCATGGCCTGCAGCAGCGCCGACTGGGTGCGCGGCGAAGCGCGGTTGATTTCGTCGGCCATCAGCAGCTGGGCAAAGACCGGTCCCTTGACGAAGCGGAAGGAGCGGCGGCCGCTCTCGTCCTGGTCCATGACTTCGGAGCCGAGAATATCCGAGGGCATCAGGTCGGGCGTGAACTGGATGCGGTTGGCGCCGAGGCCGAGCACTTCGCCGAGCGTGGTGACGAGCTTGGTCTTGGCAAGGCCGGGAACACCGACCAGCAGCGCGTGCCCACCCGAAAGCACGGCGAGAAGCGTGTTCTCGACGACGCTTTCCTGACCGAAGATCACCTTCGAAACTTCTTCACGGACAACGGCGATATCGGCAAGCGCCTTTTCGGCGGCGGCAATGATCGCCTTTTCATCGAGGCTGTCTTCGGTCTTCATCATACCCATCAGGCATCTCCAACGGCTAAATCATTCGTCGCGAATCGGCGGACTTACACCTCTGCCTCATACCCGATAGAGTTATGAAGATGTTGCGGGCTGACAAGTTCGTTTCGAATGACTATCTCGTGACTTCCCCTCGTTAAGTGCAAACCGGGACAGAAGAATGGCAGGCGAAGAGATCAGGGCGAGCGAAGACGCAGCGGGGCTGGCCGCGCTGATTTCGCGCGCCGCCGGCGAAACCGGTGGCAAAACGCGCGGTCTGCCGCCCGTAGACAAGTGGAATCCGCCCTTTTGCTGCGATATCGACATGGAAATCCGCGCCGACGGCACATGGTTCTACATGGGCACGCCGATCGGCCGGGCGCCGCTTGTCCGCCTTTTTTCGACGGTCCTACGCAAGGATGAGGACGGCAAGACCTATCTTGTGACTCCTGTGGAAAAGGTCGGCATCCGCGTCGTCGATGCGCCGTTTCTCGCCGTCGAGATGAGTGTGACGGGACGTGGGGACACGCAGGTGCTGACGTTTCGCACCAATACCGGCGATGTCGTCGAGGCCGGAGACGAGCATGCGCTGCGTTTCGTCATCCATGGCGACAACAGCGAGCTGAAACCCTATCTGCATGTGCGCGGCAGGCTGGAGGCGCTGGTTGCGCGTCCTGTGATGTACGAGCTGGTCGAGCTTGGCGAAGTGATCGCGGTCGAGGGGCGTCAGATGTTCTGCCTGCGATCCGGCGGGCGCATCTTTCCCGTCATGCCTGCGGATGAACTGGATGCGCTGTCCCGATGAGCGAACCGATTGCATCCCGCTACCCGCTGTATTCGGCCGATGAATTCCGCCGCCGGGCGCTCAACCAGAAGGGCGGGCCGATCGATCTCGCTTGGCGCGACCACGGCGATCACCTGATCAACCAGGATCTTCTGCCCTATGTCGAGACCATAAAGCTGCGCGATGCGGCGGTGCTGGTGCCTGTTATCGACGATGGCGACGATGCGCGGGTGATCCTGACCAAGCGCACCGAGACGCTGCGCAAGCATTCCGGACAGATCGCCTTTCCGGGCGGTTCGATGGATCCGACCGACGACTCGCTCGAGATGGCGGCGATCCGCGAGGCTGGCGAGGAGATCGGCCTTGCCGATATGTTCATCGAGCCGGTCAGCCGCTTGCCGGATTATCTGGCGGCGACCGGCTTCCGCATCACCCCGGTTCTTGCCGTCATCAAGCCCGGCTTCACGCTGACGCCGAGCCCGGATGAGGTGGAAAGCGTGTTCGAGGTGCCGCTGTCATTCCTGATGAACCCTGATAATCACGCGCTCGACAGCCGCCCCTGGAACGGAGTGCAGCGCCAGTTTTACCGCATGCCCTATGAGCAATGGATGATCTGGGGCATTACCGCCGGCATCATCCGCACGATTTACGAAAGAATGTATGCATGACAAGTGTGGCTCACGAAGCCTGGTTCCAGGATCCGCGCCTGACGCGCGTCTTTTCGCTGCTGAATGCCGATGGCGGCGAGGGCCGCGTCGTCGGCGGCGCGGTGCGCAACAGCCTGATGGGGCTCGATGTGAGCGACATCGATATGGCCACGACGCTGACGCCGGAGGCCGTGATCGAGCGGGCGAAGGCCGCGGGTATCAAGGCGGTGCCGACAGGGATCGCGCATGGCACGGTGACGCTGGTTCTCGACGGCAAGCTCTTCGAGGTAACGACGCTGCGCACCGACGTCGAAACCGATGGACGGCACGCCAAGGTCGCCTTCAGCACCGATTGGCAGGTTGACGCGGAGCGGCGCGACCTGACGATCAATGCGCTCTATGCCAATGCGGCGGGTGAGGTGATCGATCTCGTCGGCGGTCTTGCGGATATCGAGACGCGCAACATCCGCTTCATCGGCGATGCGGCGACGCGGATCTCCGAGGATTACCTGCGGGTCCTGCGTTTCTTCCGCTTCTTTGCCTACTACGGCTCCGGCAGGCCGGATGCGGCCGGGCTGAAGGCTTCCGCCGCGGCGCGCTCGAAGCTCGCAACGCTTTCGGCCGAGCGTGTCTGGTCAGAGCTTCGCAAGCTGCTGTCGGCCAAGGATCCCGGCCGCGCGCTGCTCTGGATGCGGACGGCCGCTGCGCTGAACGAGATCCTGCCCGAGACGGAAAAGTGGGGCATCGACGCCATTCCGGGGCTGGTGGCGACTGAGCAGGCGCTCGGCTGGGCGCCGGATCCGCTGCTGAGACTGGCCTCGATCGTCCCGCCCGATGTTCCCCGCCTGGTGGCGATGTCGGCGCGGCTGAAGCTTGCCAATGCCGAAGCTGCCTGGCTGAAAACCTGGGCGCTTGCGGTTCCCGTGAACGACGAGATTTCGTCTGCTGCCTTTGACCGGCTGCTTTACCGCAATGCGCCCGAAGGCATCATCGCACGGCTGAAGCTGGCGCTTGCGGTGGCGCGGAGCAAGGCGGAAGGCGACATGAAGGAGATGAGCCGGGCGGCGCGTCTCGGCAAGCTGCTCGATCAGGCGGAGCGCTGGCAGAAGCCAAAATTTCCGCTGAGCGGCGGCGATGTCATGGCGTCCGGCATACCGTCGGGTCCGCGCGTCGGCCAGCTGTTGCAGACGATCGAGGAGCAATGGGTCGATGAGAACTTCGTTGCCGACCGGGCGGCGCTGCTCGCCCGGCTCAACGATCTCGCGAAATGATCAGGCCGCGTTCGCTTCGTTGCGGATGCGGGCCTTGATATTGTCGACCATGTTTTCGCGGATGGTGGTTTCGCCGTGGGCGGTCTTCATATGCTCGACCACGCGGCGGACGACTTCGGCGTCGTCATTGGCACGGGTATGCCAGTCGCAGCCTGGAACGAGCGTACCACATTCGAAAAGTCGCATTGTATCCTCCTTGATCCGGAACGTGACAGGATCGCGCACATTCACGCGTAGCTTGAATGTGCAAAGAGGGGAGAAGGTTCCGGCCGATCGCGGCGATCGGCCGGATTGATAGGCTTATTCCGGCATCGCCCAGAAACGGTAGCAGTCCGAAGACTGGTAGGGCGTGTTGGAATTGGCGCTTTCGCGGCCCTGTCCCTGCAGCTCTTCGGGCGATTTTCCGCCGGCGAGCTGAAGCTTGACCTGCTCGATGAAGCAGGAAAGGGGCAAATCCGAGCCGCTTTTCGCCCGCATGTCTTCTGCGAGACGGCTCAGAAATTCCGGGGCATCGATTACGCGGGATGATTGCTGCGCATCCGCGGATGAACCGCTTTGTATCGTCATGGACAATCCTCCTCCGATTGTTATGCACATACAAATTGATTTAGAACGCGTTCACCCTTCTTGAAGGGCATTCAACATGTTTTTACCCGTACGTTATCGTACAGTCTGATCTGCAGCGCCTACGGCCATTTCACCGTTGGCGGCATGGACGAGAGAATCGACTCGATATTGCCACCCGTCTTCAACCCGAAGATGGTACCGCGATCGTAGAGGAGATTAAACTCCACATAGCGGCCGCGACGAATCAATTGTTCCTCACGATCCTGTTCCGTCCACTGTTTGTTGAAATTGGCGCGAACAATCTGTGGATAAACTGCGGCAAAGGCCCGGCCAACGTCCTGCGTGAAGGCGAAATCGGCGTCCCAGCCGCCGGCCTCGGGGCTCGAATGCAGCCAGTCGTAGAAAATGCCGCCGGTGCCGCGCGGTTCGTTGCGGTGCTTCAGGAAGAAATATTCGTCGCACCACTTCTTGTAGGCATCGTAATCGGCAACCGCGTGCTGGCGACAGGCGAACTCCAGCGCCTTGTGGAAGAGCTGGGTATCTTCGTCTTCCTGGCTGCGGCGCCGGTCGAGAACCGGCGTCAGGTCGGCACCGCCACCGAACCAGCGGGTCGAGGTCACGACCATGCGGGTGTTCATGTGGACGGCGGGCACGTTCGGATTGACGGGGTGGGCGATCAGCGAGATGCCGGAGGCCCAGAAGCGCGGGTCCTCATTGGCGCCGGGGATCTGGGCACGGAAATCGGGGGCGAATTCGCCATAGACGGTCGAGGTGTGAACGCCGACCTTTTCGAAGACGCGGCCATGCATCATCGACATGCGTCCGCCGCCGCCCGCGCCATTGTCACGCGACCAGTCCTTGCCGATAAACCGGCCGGGCTCGCGGTCGGACATTGGTCCGGCGAGTTCGTCTTCCAGCGCCTCGAAGGTGGAACAGATCGTGTCGCGCAGCTGGCGGAACCATGTCTGGGCCGCAAGCTTCTTGTCTTCGATGTCGGCGGGAAGGCCTGCCGGCAATACTGGTCTTTCCATACTAACCCCCATAGGCCGCAGCCGGAGCCGCGACCCGTCATTCCTGATTGCGACGCCTCCTATCAGCTAGGAACGCCAGTCGCCAGCGGGCGGAAGGCCGCAGCCAAGATTCGACTCGCAAATTAGCGGGTTCGATACTACCTTTTTCCGGCAGAGGTAGGTTTCATGAATAAAATTCCGGGACCTCCGTCATTCGACGGCTTGAAACGAAGGATCGAGCGGCATCGTGCCGAGGGGACGCCCCGAACGGGGGCGGACCGCTTCGTGCGCGAAACATACCGGCTTGCGCTGCTCGATGCGCGGGCCAAGGCCCGCGAATGGTTTGCCGAATATCCGAAGGCAGCCTACTGGACCGAGGTCGAGAGCTGGCGGCAGCTGGACAATGATCAGATAGAATTCACGATGCGCCGCCTGCCATCGGCAGATTGACTGCGATCCCTATTCCGCAGCGTCCTTGAGGCGGCTTTCGATCAGCAGGCCATGCTCGTCCATGATCGGGTGGGCGACCGAGACGATATGGGCGTTGATGCGCTTCAAGTCGCGCAGCATGTCGAGATGCAGCGAGCTGGTCTGCAGGCTGTCGGCGCGGCCGTCGCGCAGGCGTTCCAGGTGGCGCTCGGAGGACTGCTTCTCCATCCTGCGGACCTCGACCTTCACTTCCATCATCTGCTTGGCGAGTTTGAAATCGCGGGTGACGAAGATCGTCTGGGCGATGCGAAGATTGTCGATCGTCAGGTGGAAGAGCTTCTTCAGCTCCTCATAGCCGTCCTCAGAGAATTTCAGGCCGAGCGAAGCCTTCTTGGTGACCTGCGGCAGCAGACCCTTCTCGATGATATCGCCGATATGTTCGAGATTGATCGCATAGTCGATGATGACGATCGAGCGTCGTCCGTTTTCCTCGCTGAGGCCTTCTCGGCCGAGCTTGGAGAGATAGATCTTCACTTCCTGCTGCAGGCTGTCGACCCGCTTTTCGAGCGAGGGAATTTCCTTGAGCTTGGCAAGATCGTCCTTCTCGAAGGCATCGGAGGCGCGCATCAGCATGCGCTCGATGAGATCGCCGACGCCCAGCGTTTCGCGCGTGGCACTGGCGAGAGCCACGACCGGGGTCGAGAGTTCGCCCTGATCCAGATATTTCGGGGCGTTGTCGGGCTGCGCTTCTTCCGGCACCAGACGCAGCATCAGCTTCGACAGCAGGCGCGAGAAGGGCCAGGCGACGGCGGCAAGCATCAGGTTGAAGCCGAGATGGGCATCGACGGGCAGCTTTGCAGGTGCCAGCGGCAGAAGTTCCAGCAGTTCCGCCCCGTAACCGGCGAGAGGTAGGGCGATGAGACAGCCGATGGCGCGCACGATCAGATTGCCCAATGTCACCCGTTTGGCCGAAGCCGGGCCGGAGAGCGATGCGACAACCGGCGGAATGGCGCCGCCGAGATTGGCGCCGAGCACCAGGATGATCACCAGATCCGCAGAGAGGATGCCTGTTGATGCCAGCGACAGGATCAGCACGACGGCGGCCAGACTGGACGAGGAGATGAATGCAATGCCTGCCGAGAAGGCGAGCGCCACCGGCCATGCATTGTCGAGCAGGCCGACGAAGGCCGCGAGTGCCGGCGACTGGCGCATCGGCTCTGTGGCGCTGCTCAGCAGATGGAGCGACAGGAGCATCAGGCCGATCCCGATCAGCGCCGTGCCGCCGCCCTGGCGGGAGGTGGAGCCACTGCGATAAAGCACGATGCCGGCGAGGATGACGAGCGGCGACAGCCATTCGATGCCCGTTGCGACGATCCAGGCGGTGACGGCGGTGCCGACATTGGCGCCGAGCAGCACGATCTGCGCCATGCGCGGCTTGACCAGCTCACGCTCGACGAAGGAGGCGACCATCAGCGCCGTTGCCGTCGAGCTTTGCAATGCGACGGTGGCGACGAAACCGGAGAAAAAGGAGCGCAGACCGCTGCGCGTGCCGGTCGCAAGCCCTGTCCGGAGCTTGGCGCCGAAGGCCCGCGACACGCCATCTTTGACCTGCGCCAGGCCGAATAGCAGCAAGGCTACGGCACCGAACAGGTTTATCATGACGATCGTGGATTCCATTATCAGCAGTCTTCTTCTTGGTTGGCGTTTGCAATGCTGTGCATATTAGAATCACGTCATTGCCAATTCGTTGAAATTGCTGCGCAGTGACGGATTTTTGTTTGCCCGGCTAACAATAATAGGCCGATTTGGCAGCAACACAACGCCGTTTGCGACATATTGCAGGGATGTGCCGTCATCTACGGCGGAGCCGCTGGAAATCAATGGCATCCGGCAGCGGATGCTACCGGATGCCGCAGATGATTTCGGCTTCGGAGAGCCTTGGTCAGCTCTGCGAGGAGGCCAGAAAAACCGCCAGCTGGGCGTCGAATGCGCGCTTGTAGGCTGGCCGTGCCTCGCCGCGTGCGACATAGGCCGCTAGGTTCGGGAATTCATCGAGCAGATTGGAGCTTTTCAGTCGCTGAAGCACCGAGATCATCTGCAGGTCACCGGCGCTGAAATCGCCGTCCAGCCAGTCAGCAGTGCCGAGGCGTCGTGACAGTTCGGCCAGCCGCTTGCGGATGCGGCCGGTGAGGAGGGGGAGGCGTTGTTCGTGCCAGCTCTCGTTGCGCTCCAGAAAGCCTGTCGCCTCCCGTTCGACAATCGGCGGCTCTATGGTGCTGACGGCGGCAAACAGCCAGGCGATGGCGCGTGCCCGGCCGTTCTGATCCGCGGGCAGCAGACCGGGGAATTGTTCGGCGATATGGAGGATGATGGCGCCGGACTCGAAGATCGCCAGGTCGCCGTCCTCGTAGGTCGGGATCTGCCCGAAAGGCTGGAGCGCCAGATGGGCGGGCTGCTTCATCGCCTCGAAGGACACGAGACGGACCTCATAGGGTTGCCCGACCTCTTCGAGTGCCCAGCGGACGCGCATGTCGCGGGCCATTCCGCGGCCGCGATCGGGCGAGCATTCAAAGGCTGTGATGGTGATCGTCATCTTTTCCTCCAGAGCATGTCTGTCTTGAAGACGTCCGGACAGCCAGGGTTCCGACATCGGCTTGTATCTTGGCACCGCTTTCCGGCCGCGGCGCGCCCCTAGGATTTGCGGGAGACGATCAGGCCCATTCGCGCTATGAAAAGCAACCACAGATCCTGCCCATCACATACCGAGGTCTCTTCCATGGCTTTGAACGTGCTTTTCATCGGCGGTACCGGCCAGATCTCCTATCCCTGCGTCGAGCGCGCGGTTGCTCAGGGATACCAGGTCAGCGTCTTCAACCGCGGGCTGAGAGGCGATCCGCTGCCTGCCGGCGTGACCTCGATCACCGGCGAACTCGGATCGGCAGCCTACGCCGATCTCGCCAAGGCCAACTACGACGTCGTCTGCCAGTTCATCGCCTTCACGCCGGATCAGATCGCCCGCGATATCGAGATATTTTCCGGCCATTGCGGCCAGTACATCTTCATCTCGTCGGCCTCGGTCTATGAAAAGCCGGCGCGTCATTATGTGATCACCGAAAACACGCCTGCCATCAATCCCTATTGGCCCTACAGCCAGGCGAAGATCGCCTGCGAGGAACTGCTGAAGAAATCCGGCAACCTCGCCTGGACGATCGTCCGCCCCAGCCATACCGTCCGCACCGGCCTGCCGATCATGATGGGCGAGAGCGATATCATGGCGCGGCGCATGCTGGATGGCGAGCCGACGATCGTCGCCGGCGATGGCCATACGCCCTGGACGCTGACGCGTTCCGTCGATTTCGCCGTTCCCTTTGCCGGACTGTTCGGCAAGCAGGCGGCGCTTGGTGAGATCTTCCACATCACTTCCGACCGCGCCCATATCTGGAACGACATTCAGAAAGCGATCGCGCGGCTGCTCGGCGTCGAGGCCAAGATCGTCCATGTCCCGACCGACACGCTGATCAAGTACAATCCGGACTGGGTCGGTCCGCTGGTCGGCGACAAGGTCTGGACCGCCATCTTCGACAATTCGAAGGTCAAGCGCGTGGCGGGTGATTTCAGCTGTGCCGAGAACCTCGACGACATCCTGGCGGAACCGATCCTGCATCTGAAGCAGCGTCTGGCGAAGAACCGCCCGCCGAAGGGCGAGTTCGATGCGCTGATCGACCGGATCTGCGCGGCGCAGAGCGCGTTGGGGTAGGGCTTCCCTTGAGCAAACGATCGATGACGACGATCTGCCGTCATCGTTCCCGTTGCCGAGGTGCGGTCAGATTTCTTCAAGCTTCGTTGAGCCATCCAGGCTTTTGATCAGAGTCGCACTGGCATCATTCAATCCCAAGACACGGGATGCGATGCCATGGGTATTGAAACGGTCTACGACCCGATCGAGTGCGGCGACTGCCGTGATGTCCCAGAAATGCGCCTGTGAAACGTCGATCGTCACGTCCATGCCCTTGGACTGCTCGATGTCGAATGCGTCGATGAAGACGTCGGCCGAGGCAAAAAATACCTGCCCCGACACCAGATATCTGACCTGACCGGCATCTGCGTCGATCTCCGTTTTCACTTGCAGGAGACGGGCCACCTTGAACATGAAGAACACGCCGCTCAGCAGGACGCCGACGGTGACACCCAGAGCCAGGTTGGCGCTGAACACCGTGGCGAGAACGGTCACGAGCATGACGGCGCTCGACATTTTCGGGTGAACGACCATCGTCTTCAACGACGACCAGTCGAAGGTGTCGATAGACACCATGACCATGATGGCAACGAGTGCGGCGACCGGAACCTGAGAGACCCAAGGCTTCAGCAGCACCATCAGCACGAGCAGCAACGCGCCGGCGAAGAGAGTGGAGAGCCGGCCGCGGCCGCCGTATTTCACATTGCTCACCGTCTGGCCGATCATGCCGCATCCGGCGATTCCGCCGAACAAGCTGGAGGCCATATTGGCGATGCCGAGGCCGGTGCATTCCCTGTTCTTCGAACTCGGCGTTCCGGTCAGATCGTCAACGACGCTCGCCGTCATCATCGATTCCAGCAGTCCGACCATGGCAATGGCCAGCGCCGGTCCGGCGATGATCGTCAGCGTTTCGCGCGTGATCGGGACGGCGGGCCAGCCGAAGATCGGGAGGGAATCGGGAAGTTTGCCGAGGTCGGCAATCCTCATGACCGGAAGGTTGAATGAGATCGCAGCGACCGTCAGGATGAGAATGCAAATCAACGGAGACGGGATGGCGGTGGTCATTCGCGGCGCAAGGTAGATGATCACCAGACCCGCGGCCAGCATGCCATAGGCAAGCCAGTCTCCGTGGATGATGTGCGGCAGCTGAGCGGCGAAGATCAGGATTGCCAGCGCATTGACGAAGCCCGTTCGCACGGATTTCGAGACATAGCGCATCAGGACGCCGAGGCGCAGAATGCCGAAGGCGATCTGAAACAGCCCCGCCAGCAATCCGGCTGCGAAGAGGTAATGAAGTCCGTGAGCATGGACCAGCGGTGCCGCGACGAGGGCGACGGACCCTGCAGCAGCCGATATCATCGCCGGACGGCCGCCCGTGAAGGCAATGACGATGCCGATGACAAAGGACGCGAACAGGCCGACCTGAGGATCGACGCCGGCGACGAAGGAGAAAGCGATGACCTCCGGGATCAAAGCGAATGTCGCGACGGCTCCAGCGAGCATTTCGCGCCTGGGATTGGCGGACCAATCCCTGCGGACGGAAGAAAATTGCATGTGATGAGTTCTCGCAAAGCATGACGAGCGCGCTCTTTCGAGCGGCCGGTTGATTGGCATGCAGGTTTTGCGTGGTCTGGCGGATCGGCGGCCAGAAGAGCCACCCGGAGTTTCACCGGGTCCGTGGTGAGTGAATTCGTATTATCGCAATTCGTCCGCAAAGCAATACGCCGCCGCTCTGGCGCGAAGCGGCTGCTATATCATCCGGCGACTTTCCGTTCGTCGATGTTCTCCTCGCTGCTTACCCCCGCAAGCTCCCATATATCCACCTTCTCGGCGCGCCCCTTGACCTGCACCAGACCGAGCGGGTGCATTTCGAACTGCCCGGCAACGGCATCGCGTGTTGCGGCACTCACCAGGATCGAGGTGTTGAACTGCTTGTTTAGCCCCTCCAGCCGCGAGGCGACGTTGATCGTGTCGCCCATGGCCGTGTATTGCTGCCGCGAGATGGCGCCGAAGCTGCCGACGACGGCGGGGCCGGTGTGCAGGCCGAAGCGGGTGAAGAGTTCCGGCAGGCTGTTTCCGGCATTGGTTTCGTTCATCGCATCGATCGCCGCCTTCATCGCGAGCGCGCAGCGGCAGCCGTTCTCGGCATGTCTCAAATCTTCGACGGGGGCATTCCACATGACGAAGGTGGAGTCGCCGAGATACTGGACGACGGTGCCGCCATGGCGCTCGGCGATGGTGTTCAAGAGCTCGAAATAGGCCGAGAGTATATCGACGACGTCCTCGGGCGAGTGCTGCTCGGATATGGTGGTGAAGTCACGGATATCGGTGAAGAGGACGGTGACCTCCTGCCGTCTCGCCTTGACCATCGTGCGGTCTTCGGAACCGACGATCCGCCGGACCACTTCGCGCGGCACATAGAGCGCAAACTGGCGGATGGCGTGGCGGCTTGCGGCCAGCGCCGTCGCCAGCGTGTTGATCTCCGAGATCCAGGAATGCGAGGCCGCCTTCTCGCCGACATCGAGATCGCCGATCCGCCGGGCCTCGTCGGCAAGCCTGTTCAGCGAGCGGCTGACGATGCGCGACAGGATCACCGATGCCGCGACACCGGCGATCAGGAACCCCGCGGCGATCAGGAGATTGTGGATCAGCAGCCGGTTGGCCTGTGCCACCAGATCCTCCAGCGGCACGACGATGGCGACGACATCCCCCTTGAACAGGCCGGAGACGCTGACCGGGGCGATCTGCAGCAGGTGTCTTTCGCCGTCGAGCTCGATGCGTGCCAAGCCGCCATTGGCAAAGGCCGGGTCGTGGCGCAGCCGCGCCACGGTTTCGAGGCTGCTGTCGAAACTGTTGGCGGTGGTATCGGCTGGGCCCGTGCTTTTCGACCAGATGTCGAGCAGCCTCTGCATGATGGCCGGATCGGAATGGGCAACCAGATCGTCTGCATCATCGATGATGTAAGCGCGTGCACGCGGCGCGATACCCTGCGCATCGAGCAGGCGGCCGACGGTTTGCAGGTGGATATTGATGCCGACGACGACCTTGACGTTGTCGCGCATCGGCGCGGCGACGGTCAGTGTCGGGACCTGAAGCGTTCCGGCGACATAGGGACCGATCGAGATCGCCTGTCCGTCGCGAACGGCGGATTGATACCATGGGCGCTGGCGCGGATCGAAGGAAGCGTAGTCGATGTTCTTCTCGCCGAGCGGTCTTGCCTGACTGTCGAGAAAACGGAGCGTCGATATGACATCAGCGCTTTGCCGCTCGGCGATGGTTCGGATCGCGAAGGCGGTACCATCGGGCGCCGCAAGGGTTTGGCGCACATCGCGCCTGCTGGTGTTGATGACCTGCACGTAGGACCCGTCGGGATAGCCGGTGTAGATGCTGGTGGCATTCGGAATGTTGCGCAGGGCTTCGAGCAGGAATTCCTGCTTTGCCTGCAGATCCTGCGGCGGCGGGGAGGCGAGCTGCGGCAAGGTCGAGGCGAGGGCGACCGCCTCGGTGCCGCCCTGCAGCGTGTTGCGGTAGCCCTCGATCAGCCGCAGGCTCATTTCGCGCATCTGCTGCACGCCGGCGCTGACAGCCGCCTCGCGGCCATGGCTGAAGGCCAGCCAGATGATTGGCGTCGAGGTACAGAGCAGCGATGCGACGACGAGGACGCCGAGATGCAGCCTTAGGGGTTTGGACCAGCGCACGGGATTTTCCTCGACATCAGGAGAGGCGGCGGCGCTTGGAGAAAGCGCGCCGCCAATCCGATCAGACGGCGTCCGGTTCCTTGCGCAGATTGGTCACGACGCGGCGGTTCTGCACCTTGCAGGAGCGATCCGTGCAGTCGCGAACCTCGCGGTCCTTGCCGTAGCCCTTGGCCCACATCCGCTTGGCATCGACACCCTTCGAAACGAGGTAGGCCATGGCGGCATCGGCGCGCTTCTGCGACAGCGTCTGCATCTTGGATTCGGAGCCGGAATCATCGGCAAAACCCTGCAGCTTGATCAGCCATGCCGGGTTGCGGCTCAGCCAGGCGGCCTGGCTGTCCAGCGTTGCCATGGCAACGGAATCGAGCGTGGCGGAATCCTGGATGAAATAGATACGGCGGCCGACATTGAGGATGAAATCCTCCTCGCTGCCCGCCGCGACCGTCTCGAAGCCGGGAGCGGGGTCATTGGTCTTGCCTGTCATCGGCGTTGGCGCGGGTTCCTCCACCGACGCAATATTGCTCGTGGTGCAGGAGGCAAGGGCCATCAGCATGGCTGTGGCGGCGAGACGGCCGGCAAATCCGGTCTTGAAAGGCATCTGGTGATTTCCTCATTCGACCGGGGTTGTCTGGCTGACCTGGGCTGCAGGCTCTGCCTGATCGGCAATATGCGGCAGGACCTGGACGGCGGTGCCGATCGGGCAGCGCTGATAGAGGTCGATCGCATCCTCGTTGAACATGCGGATGCAGCCGCTCGAGGCGTCCTTGCCGATGCTCCAGGGCTCCAGCGTGCCATGGAAACGGTAACCGGTATCGACGCCATCACGCAGCAGATACATGGCGCGTGGCCCGAGCGGGTTCTTCGGCGAGCCGCCGGCCACAAATTCCGGCAGTTCCGGATGGCGCTTGCGCATCTCCGGCGGCGGCGTCCAGCGTGGCCAGAGCGCCTTGCGGTCGATCGTGGCGCGTCCGAACCACTTGAAACCCTCGCGGCCGACGCCGACGCCGTAGCGGATCGCCGTCTTGTTTTCCATGATCAGGTAGAGGAAGTGGTGCCGGGTATCGACAACAACGGTGCCGATCGGCTCGGTGCTGAAATACTTGACGACCTGGCGCTGCCAGCGCCTGTCGATCTTGGCGAAGTTGGTGCTTTGATAGGTTATGCCGTTATCGACGGCGGTTCCGGCAAAATACGAGGCGGCGGCGGCAAATGCCGGGCGCTGAACCGCGCCCGCTGCAAGTAATGCCATGCCCCCATGCAAAACAGTCCTGCGGGTCCACTCCATCGGCAAGATCCCCCTCAAAGCCAAGCAGCGAAACCGCAGTAAATCAGGTTTTCTATTTGCTACAACAGAAAATTCTCCAGCATGGGTGGCTCACGTTACGGCTTTCGGGAAACTGGTTCCTTCGCCGTTACTCGGCGATGGCAATCTCGCCCCAATATTTCGCCGAAGCGGCCCGGCGCTTCAGCTCCAAACCGTCTGCCGCATCGCTTCTCCCGTTATCATCGCGGCAGAGACGGCGACGTTGATCGAGCGCTGTCCCTCGACCATCGGGATGAGGAGCCGCCCATCGGCCTTGTCATGGACGTGGTCGGGCACGCCGGCGCTTTCGCGGCCGAAGAGCAGGATGTCATCAGGCCGGAAGGCGAAGCTGGTGTAGGGGCTGGAGGCCTTGGTCGATGCGAGGATAAGGCGGCGCCTTGTGGTTGCGCGCCATTCCTCGAAGCGGTCGAAATTGACATGGCGGGTGAGGGCGGCCGATGAGATGTAGTCCATGCCGGAGCGCTTCAGATTGCGGTCCGATATGTCGAAGCCGGCTGGCTCTATGATATCGACGGCAAAACCCAGACAGGCGGCCAGTCTCAGGATCGTGCCGGTGTTGCCGGGAATGTCCGGCTGGTAGAGCGCCAGTCTGAGGTCGGTCATCGTTATCTCCGGGAAGGGTGTGCCAGCCCTAGAACATGTGTGTTTTGAACGCAACAGGACGCGTTTTGACCCTGAAATGTTCAATTTCTGCCGATTTTCAGCTGGAAATTTGGCGATTTTCGCGTTATCGGTGCACATCTTCAAACGCCAGCAGGGAGGCCGACATGAATATTTTGCTGCTCACGCGCCTTCCGGCCGTCATGCGACCGCTGGTGATGGCGCGTTCCTGACGCGCAAAAGCTTTCTCAAAATCCCCCATTGATCCATTGCGCGGCTGTTGTGGCCTCGCCCCTTGAACGTCCGGTTCCCATATGTGCTCAAGCGCGGATTTGCGCGGGCCGGGAGACGGAACGGTACGGTTCCGGAGCATTTTCATGTTTGGCTGGTTCGAACAGCGGTTGAATCCCTTCCCCAGCGAGGAGCCTGTGGCGCCTCCCACGGGGCTTTTCGCCTTTTGCTGGCACTATACGAAGCCGGCGGCACCCTGGCTGGCGATCATGGCGGTCCTCACCGCGCTGATCGCTGTCGGCGAAGTGGCGCTTTTCCAGTTCCTCGGCGATATCGTCGACTGGCTCGGCAACGCCGACAAGGCGACCTTCATGCAAAACGAGTGGCAAAGGCTCGCCTGGATGGGCGCGCTGATCCTGATCGGCCTGCCGCTGGCGGCGGGCATCGACTCGTTGATCATGCATCAGGTGCTGCTCGGCAACTATCCAATGATCGCCCGCTGGCAGATGCACCGCTTCCTGCTGCGTCACAGCATGACCTTCTTCGCCAACGAGTTCGCCGGACGCGTTGCCACCAAGGTGATGCAGACGTCGCTGGCCGTGCGCGAAACGGTGATGAAGATCCTCGACGTCTTCGTCTATGTCGTCACCTATTTCATCTCGATGATCGTGGTGATCGCTGCGGCAGACTGGCGGCTGATGATCCCGATCCTCGTCTGGCTCGGCGTCTATGTCGGCATCGTCTCCTATTTCGTGCCGCGGCTGCGCCGGATCGCCAAGCAGCAGGCCGATGCGCGCTCGATGATGACGGGGCGTGTGGTTGACAGCTATACGAACATCGCGACTGTTAAGCTGTTTTCGCATGCCGGGCGGGAGGAGAGCTACGCCAAGGAAGGCATGGACGAATTCCTGCAGACGGTGCATGCGCAGATGCGCCGCGTGACGCTGTTCCACATGTCGGTCTACATGAACAACTGCATCGCGCTGTTCGTGATTTCGGGCCTGTCGATCTGGTTCTGGCTGAACGGCGAGATCTCGGTCGGCGCCATTGCCATCGCCATTGGCCTGGCGATGCGTGTCAACGGCATGTCGCAGTGGATCATGTGGGAAGTGTCGGCGCTCTTCGAGAATATCGGTACCGTCTATGACGGCATGGATATGATGACGAAGAACCACGACATCACCGATCTGCCGGGTGCGCCGGTGCTGCAGGCCAAGCGTGGGGCGATCCACTACGAGCGGATCGGCTTCCACTACGGCAAGGGCAAGGGCGTCATCGAGAACCTGTCGCTCGACATCAAGGCCGGCGAGAAGGTCGGTCTGGTGGGCCGCTCGGGCGCCGGCAAGACGACGCTGATGAACCTGCTGCTGCGGTTCTACGACCTGGAAGCAGGGCGTATCACCATCGACGGCCAGGATATCACTGCCGTGTCGCAGGAAAGCCTGCGGGCGCTGATCGGTGTCGTGACGCAGGATACGTCGCTGCTGCACCGCTCGATCCGCGACAACATCGCCTACGGCCGTCCGGATGCGACGGACGCGGAGGTGATCGAGGCGGCGAAGCGGGCGAATGCCTGGGAGTTCATCGAAGGGCTTTCCGACATGCACGGCCGCAAGGGGCTGGATGCTCAGGTCGGCGAGCGCGGCGTGAAACTGTCGGGCGGCCAGCGCCAGCGTATCGCGATCGCCCGCGTCTTCCTGAAGGACGCGCCGATCCTGGTGCTCGACGAGGCAACCTCGGCTCTCGATTCCGAAGTGGAAGCGGCGATCCAGGAAAACCTCTTCGCGCTGATGCAGGGCAAGACGGTCATCGCCATCGCCCACCGCCTGTCGACGCTGACCGAGATGGACCGGCTGATCGTGCTCGACAAGGGCAAGATCATCGAGTCCGGCTCGCACAGCGAACTGGTCGGAGAGGGCGGCATTTATGCCGACCTCTGGACCCGCCAGTCCGGCGGCTTCCTGGCGGATCACGAGGAAGAAGCCGACGCCGCGGCGGAGTGAAAATGAGAAAGCCCTTCCGGCGGAAGCCGGGAGGGCTTTTGCTTAGGCGGTATGGCGTTTTGCGGTGAGTTCCAAGCCCAGCGATTGCATCACCGCCAGGACCGTCTTCAGCGTCGGGTTCCCATCTTCGGCGAAGGAACGGTAGAGTGCTTCGCGTGCCAAACCCGTCTCCTTGGCGATTTCGCTCATCCCGCGCGACCTTGCGACGATGCCGAGCGCATGGGCGATATAGCCCGCGTCTCTGCTTTCAAACGCGTCCTTCATGAATTCGTCGATCGCCTCGTCCGAGGTCAGCGCATCCGCCGGATCGTAATCGTGTAATTTCTCAGCCATCGTTCTCGTCCAGTTCGCGCGCAAGCCTCTTGGCAAGCGCTATGTCGCGGCTCTGCGAACTCTTGTCTCCTCCACAGAGAAGAATGATCAGCCCTTTGCCGCGCCAGGTGATATAGAGCCGGTAGCCCGGCCCGTAATGAATGCGCAACTCGCTGACGCCGTCGCCAACCGGCTCTACATCGCCCGTGAGGCCATAGCTCAACCGCGTCAATCTGGCAGCGATAGCCGCACGAGCGCGCTTGTCCCTCAGCTTTTGCTCCCATTTTCGATAGATATCGGTTTGCGAAAGTCTGATCATCGGTTTGTGATTTATAAATCACAAAACTGAATTTTCAAGTGCGACGCCTAAAGGCTATCCGCCCAGTCGCGGATGCGGTGGGTCTCGACGATGAACATGGTGTTGGCGCTGGCAAGCGTGCGCAGGTCGAGCAGGCGGCGTTCCTCTTCGCGCTCCAGCCATAGGGCGACGGCCTCGCTGACGATCGCGTCGTGCTCGATCCCGAGATGTTCGGCGGCGGCCATCAGCCTTTCCGCAATTGGAAGCGGAATATGCACTCTCAGCATTTTCGTTTCCATGCCTGGATGTCTCCGTTGAGCGTCGATTGTACTCCGAGATTGTGGCTAGGTCAGCGGCATTCAACACGCCTCACGCCGATATTATCGAATATTACCAAAATATAAGGTTGTGTCAGCCGCCGTTACTCTTTGCCGGTCCGGGGTTTTTGCCTATATCGGCAATCATGTTGCTGCGCCCCATTCTCAACCTGTTCGAAACCTGGATCGACCCCTTCCGTCAGCGGGATAATATCCAGCCGCCGCGTTCGACGCTGGGTTTCATCTGGTTCTACATCGGCCAGGCACGATGGCCCTTCATTGCGATGCTCGTGCTCGGCGGAATGTCGGCGGCGATCGAGGCGGCGCTCTTCTGGTTCGTCGGCCGTCTCGTCGATATCCTGAGCACCATCAAGCCCGGAGACGGCTGGAGCAAACTGCTTGGCGATCACGGCGCTGAGCTCTTCGGCATGCTGGCGCTGATCGGCATCGTGCGCTTCGTCGTCGCCTTCCTGATCGCGCTGGTCGATCAGCAGGTGATCACGCCGGGCTTCTACAATCTGGCCCGCTGGCAGTCTTATCTGCATGTGTCGCGTCAGTCGCTGCAGTTCTTCCAGAGCGATTTTTCCGGCCGTATCGTTTCCAAGGTCTGGTCGGCGGGGCAGGCGGTCGGCGATCTCGTGACGTCGCTGATGGAGAGCGTCTGGTTCGTCGGCATCTATGCGGCGGCGACGCTGGTGCTCGTTGCGAGGCTCGATTTCTCGCTCGCGGCCGTGGTGTTTTTCTGGATCGTCGCCTTTGGCGTGCTGGCGCGCTATTTCGTGCCGCGCATCCGCTTCCACTCCCGCGAAACGGCCGAGGCGGCGTCGATGCTGAATGGCCGCATGGTCGATTCCTACAGCAATATCCAGACGCTGAAGCTGTTTGCACGCGACGAGGAAAGCGACCGCTACATGCGGCAGGGCTTCGATATCTATCAGGAAACGGTGCTGCGCTTCACGCGCTTCATCACCGGCGTGCGTGCCTCCATGGCGCTGCTGTCGGGCCTGATGATCGTGACCATGGCGGGGCTCAGCGTCGATCTGTGGCTGCGCGGACTGGTCAGCTCCGGCGCTGTCGCCTTTTCGCTGGCACTGGTGCTGCGCCTGAACTTCCTGCTGGGCCGGTTGATGACGCAGTTCAACGGCATCATGCGCAATCTCGGCACGATCCAGAACTCCGCCGAACTGATCTCGCAGCCGCTCGGGCTTGTCGACCGGCCGGACGCGCGCGAACTCGTCATCCGCCAACCGAGCATCCGCTTCGAAAATGTCTCGTTCCACTACGGCAAGAGCAAGGGTGTGATCGACAACTTCTCGCTGACAGTCGCACCCGGCGAAAAGGTCGGTATCGTCGGGCGTTCAGGTGCCGGAAAATCGACGCTCGTGAACCTGCTGCTCAGGATGTACGACGTCGAGGGCGGCCGCATTCTCGTCGATGGCCAGGACATTGCCGCCGTGCGCCAGGAGACGCTGCGCATGCAGATCGGCGTTGTCAGCCAGGATACGTCGCTGCTGCACCGCTCGGTGCGCGACAACATTCTCTTCGGCCGCCCGGATGCGGGCGAGGGCAAGCTGGTCGAAGCCGCCCAGAGGGCCGAAGCCATGAGTTTCATCGACAGGCTGCAGGACCAGAACGGCCGCAAGGGCTTCGACGCCCATGTCGGCGAGCGCGGCGTCAAGCTTTCCGGCGGCCAGCGTCAGCGTATCGCGATTGCCCGTGTCATGCTGAAGGATGCGCCGATCCTGGTGCTCGACGAAGCCACCTCGGCGCTGGACTCCGAAGTCGAGGAGGCGATCCAGTCGAACCTCAACCGCATCATGGACGGCAAGACGGTGCTGGCGATCGCTCACCGGCTCTCGACCATCGCCGCGCTTGACCGGCTGATCGTCGTCGATCAGGGGCGAATCATCGAGGAAGGCACGCATGAGGCGCTGATTGCCAAGGGCGGGCTTTATGCCGAACTCTGGGCCCGGCAGTCCGGCGGGTTCCTCGCCGCCGATGACGGCACCGGCGAGGGTACGGGCGGACGTGAGGCCAAGGTGGTCTAGAGCAGAGGCTCCAGCGCCCTCCAATCCCGCGAAGCCTACGGATTGACTTGAAAATTTCATCTGAAATTTCCCGCGACATTGTGCCGTCAGCCCCTTGTCAAGGGTAGACATAATTTGCGATCAAGCATAGAACGCGCCGGATTGGTGGGGAGTCTGTGGCCGAATTGTGTCTTCAACAGATTCGTCGCTGAGAGGGGCAGGGCGGAATTCCGCGAAAATTGCGCAGAGGATGGTTTAGCCGTGAGCGAACACGATACGACAAGCGGGGCTTCATCAGAGCCCACTCGCCGTGATTTCCTATATCTCACCACTGGTATGGCGGGTGCTGTCGGCGCCGTTGCGGTTGCATGGCCGTTCGTCGATCAGATGCGTCCGGACGCATCGACGCTGGCACTGGCTTCGATCGAAGTCGATGTCACGAGCCTGACGCCCGGCATGTCGCTGACCGTCAAGTGGCGCGGCAAGCCGATCTTCATCCGCAATCGTACGCCGGAAGAGATCAAGGCTGCTGCGGATACGCCGCTGGCCGACCTCAAGGACCCGGTTGCGCGCAATGCCAACCTTGCTCCCGATGCCCAGGCGACCGACCTCGATCGCTCCGCCGGCAAGGACAAGGAAAACTGGATCGTCATGGTTGGTACCTGTACCCACCTCGGTTGCGTACCGCTCGGCCAGGCCGGCGAATACAACGGTTGGTTCTGTCCCTGCCATGGTTCTGTCTACGATACGGCCGGCCGTATCCGTAAAGGCCCTGCGCCGCAGAACCTGGCTATTCCGACCTTTTCGTTCGTGTCCGACACTAAGATCAAGATCGGTTGAGGGGAGACTGATACATGAGTGGCCATTCCAGCTACGAGCCATCAACCGGCTTGGAAAAATGGATCGATGCGCGCCTTCCGCTGCCGCGTATGATCTATGACAGCTTCGTTGCATACCCGGTTCCGCGTAACCTGAACTATGCCTATACCTTCGGTGCCATGCTTTCGGTCATGCTGATCGTTCAGATCCTGACCGGCATCGTGCTTGCCATGCACTACGCCGCCGACACGTCGATCGCCTTCAACTCGGTTGAAAAGATCATGCGTGACGTCAATCACGGCTGGCTGCTGCGCTACATGCACGCCAACGGCGCATCGTTCTTCTTCGTTGCGGTTTACCTGCACATCGCGCGCGGCCTCTACTACGGTTCGTACAAGGCGCCGCGCGAAATCCTCTGGATCCTCGGCGTCGTCATCTACCTCCTGATGATGGCAACCGGCTTCATGGGCTACGTTCTGCCCTGGGGTCAGATGTCCTTCTGGGGCGCGACCGTTATCACCGGCTTCTTCTCGGCCTTCCCGCTGGTCGGCGAATGGATCCAGCAGTTCCTGCTTGGCGGCTTTGCCGTTGATCAGCCGACGCTGAACCGCTTCTTCTCGCTGCACTACCTGCTGCCCTTCATGATCGCAGGCGTTGTTATCCTGCACATCTGGGCACTGCACGTGACCGGCCAGACGAACCCGACAGGCGTCGAAGTCAAGACGAAGACGGACACCGTCCGCTTCACGCCTTACGCGACCCTCAAGGATGCGCTCGGTGTTTCGATCTTCCTGCTGGTTTACGCCTATTTCGTCTTCTACCTGCCGAACTTCCTCGGCCACGCCGACAACTACATCCCGGCTGACCCGTTGAAGACGCCTGCTCACATCGTTCCGGAATGGTACTTCCTGCCGTTCTACGCGATGCTGCGCTCGATCACCTTCAATGTCGGCCCGATCGACTCGAAGCTCGGCGGCGTTCTGGTGATGTTCGGCGCGATCATCGTGCTGTTCTTCCTGCCCTGGCTCGATACCTCGAAGGTCCGTTCGGCCGTCTACCGTCCGTGGTACAAGCTGTTCTACTGGCTGTTCGTGATCAACGCGATCATCCTCGGCTGGCTTGGTTCCCAGCCGGCTGAAGGTCTCTTCACCACCATCTCGCAGATTTGCACGCTCCTCTACTTCGCCTTCTTCCTGGTGGCGATGCCGGTGCTGGGTCTTGTCGAGACACCGCTGCGCGTTCCGAACTCGATCACCGAAGCGGTGCTCGAGAAGAAGAACAAGTCTGCGGCCAAGGCATAACCGAGCGGCGGAAGGAATTAAAAACATGAAAAAGCTTGTTACAAGCATTCTGTCGCTCGCAATTGCAGCCGCCTTCGCCGGTGCTGCTCTTGCCGAAGACGCGGCGCCTGCGGCTGGCGCAGCGCCTGCTCATCACGAGGAAGCGACGCCTCATTATCCCCTGAAGGAGCCGACCGAGGAAAAGTGGAGCTTCGCTGGTCCCTTCGGTCACTATGACAAGGGTCAGCTGCAGCGCGGTCTGAAGGTGTATACCGAAGTCTGTTCCGCCTGCCACTCGATGAACCTCGTCCCGTTCCGCATGCTGAGCAACCTCGGTTACTCGGATGCGCAGGTGAAGGCATTCGCGGCCAACTACGAAGTGCAGGACGGCCCTGACGCCAGCGGTGAGATGTTCACCCGCAAGGCTGTTCCGTCCGACCATTTCCCGTCGCCATATCCGAACCCTGAAACGGCTGCGGCCTCCAATAATGGCGCAGCTCCGCCGGATATGTCGCTGCTCGCCAAGGCACGCGAAGTCGAGCGCGGTTTCCCGCAGTTCGTCTTCGACATCTTCACGCAGTACCAGGAAAGCGGCCCGGATTACATCCACTCGCTGCTGACGGGCTACCAGGATCCGCCGGCTGGCTTCCAGGTTCCGGCTGGTGCGCACTATAACCCGTATTTCCACGCAGCCGCTGCTTTCGCTATGCCGAAGCCGCTCTCCGACGACCAGGTCACCTATGACGATGGTTCGCCGCAGACCGTGGATCAGTATTCGCGCGACGTTTCGGCCTTCCTGATGTGGGCTGCCGAGCCGCATCTCGAAGAGCGCAAGCGCACCGGTTTCATGGTGATGATCTTCCTGCTGATCTTCTCGGGCCTCATCTATCTGACGAAGCGCTCGGTCTATGCCAGCAAGGACCACTAAGCGGTTCTCTTTCGAATAAGCAAAAGGCGGCCTCCGGGCCGCCTTTTTTGTTGGTTCCGGGAATGGCAATTGATAGGGTGCAGCCTCTTTGTGCCCTCGCAGACAGACGGACTTTCCATGAACAACATTGCCTCGGAGCTTGCCGCCAGCATCCGCTCCATCGCTGATTATCCGAAGCCCGGCATAATCTTTCGCGACATCACCACGCTGCTCGGCAACCCGCGCGCCTTCCGCCGCGCTGTCGACGAGCTGGTGCAACCCTATGCCGGTCTGAAGGTCGACAAGATCGCCGGCATGGAAGCCCGCGGTTTCATTCTCGGCGGCGCCGTGGCCCACCAGCTGTCCGCCGGCTTCGTGCCGATCCGCAAGAAGGGCAAGCTGCCGCATGAGACCGTCCGGATCGCCTACAGCCTGGAATATGGCGTCGATGAAATGGAGATGCATCGCGATGCGGTGCAGCCGGGCGAGAAGGTGATCCTCGTCGATGACCTGATCGCGACCGGGGGCACGGCTGTCGGCGCGACGAAGCTGTTGCGTCAGATCGGCGCTGAAGTCGTCGGCGCCTGCTTCGTGATCGACCTGCCGGATCTTGGCGGCCGCAAGAAGCTCGAAGAGCTCGGCGTCGACGTTCACACGCTGGTGGAGTTTGCCGGGCACTGACGCCCGGCTTGTCCTATTCGAATTCGAGGACGCTGCTTTCGAAGCGGATCACCGGGATGCCCTCCTGATTGATGCCTTCGTTGAGGATCTTGTTCAGGTGCCAGCCCGGGCGCGATGCCAGCGGGCGGCTGGACAGGAAGGTCACCGAATAGGCGACCGTCTCGTCAACGAAGACCGGCTTCAGCCATTGCAGATTTTCGAAACCGGGCGAGGGGCCGAGCTTCGGGGCGGCGAGCCCATCCTGCGCCAGGCGGACGCTCTGCGCCATCCAGTAATCCAGGAAGGTTCGCATCCAGGCGGCGCAATTGTGCCAACCGGAAGCGCAGAGATCGCCGAACAGCGTGTCCTTGGCGGCCTCGCGGTCAACATGGAAGCGTTGGGGATCGAAGCGGGTGGCAAAATGGACGATGCGCTCCTCGGTGAAGGTGTAGCTGCCGATCTCGACCTTCTGGCCGATGGCATAGAGCTCGGTCATCCTCATGCGCTTTTCCCCGCCGCGTCACGCGTGCTGAACATGATCCAGTTTTCCGCATAGCAGACGAGCTCACCGCGCTGGTTCTCGATCTCGTGCTTGAAACGCGCAATACCGATGCCGGGCCGCGAGCGCATCAGGCGGGATTCGAGCACGATCGAGCGTCCGGAGAGCATATCGCCAGATAGCACCGGCTTCTTCCACTCCATGATGTCGATGCCGGGCGCGCCCTGTGAATAGGAGTTCAAGAGATAGCCCTCGGCCATCATCCGCATGAACAAAGCCGACGTATGCCAGCCGGAAGCGGCGAGGCCGCCGAGGATGCTCGCCTTGCCGCCCGCTTCAGATGTGTGCATCGGCTGTGGATCGAATTCGGTGGCGAATTCGATGATCTCTTCTGATGTGACAGGGATCGGGCCAAGCGGAAAGCTGCGGCCCGGCGCGAAATCTTCATAGCTCAGTTTCTGGTTGTTCATTGCAGGCCTCGTCAGTCCCTGCCTTCGCAGATGGCATGTGAGGTGTCGGGAGTGCAAGTCTTTTCAGACATGGAGACGGGACCGTCAGGCACGGGATCGCCACGCTTTTCGCCTATTGATTGCGAAATGATCCTGTGATCTTCATGGGCTGTATTCAACGATGCGGGATGTTCATGAGCAATCTGGAGACGGCGCTGCAGGGCGCAGCCGAAGACGGCATCATCACCGAAACCCAGGCGCAGACGTTGTTTTCCTATCTCGGCCAAAGACTTGCAGCGGCCGAGCCGACCGCGGGGGGAGAGCAACTGCTGGCGAAACGCCGAGGAGATGCCGCCAACCCGCTGGAAGATAGCGAGGCGCCCAGGTTCGTTCGCGGTTTTCATGACATTCTGATCACGATCGGCATCATCGTTGCGCTTCTCGGCTTCGGCGGGGTGGGTTCCGTCTATGCAACCCTGCCTGCGATAATCATTTTTGCCGAAATATTTGTTCGCCGCCAGAGGCTAGCGCTTCCAGCCGTCGCGCTTACCGTCGCGACGGTGCTCTGGATAGGAGCTTCAGTCATGCTATTGACCACGGAACCCTCTCTCGGACTGGAGCAGAGATACATCCACCCGTACCCGTCTTTGGGCGCGTTGCTGTTGCTCGTGCCTTTTCCGCCGCTACTGGCGCTGTTTCATTGGCGCTATCGCGTACCAATAGCCCTCGCGGCGCTTTTGATTTCGCTCTTCCTCGTGTTCCTCGCAGGAGTTTTGGCTTTCATGGCGCCTGCGGCCGGGTGGCACGATGCAACAGGCTCCATACGATATCAGACCGTCAGCATCTTCTTCGTCTGCGTGATTTTCATGTTCGCCGTTGCCATGTCGTTCGATCTCAGGGATCGCGAGCGGGTGACGCGCAGTTCTGACGTCGCTTTCTGGATGCATCTCGCGACGGCGCCGGCGCTTCTCTATGGAACGATGTTGTTGTGCTTCCTGCTGCTCGGCGTGACCGCCAATGACGTCGATAACTACACCGGACCGGCTGTCGTGGTTGCTATCGTCCTTGGCATGATGGCGATTGGGCTGATCATCGACCGTCGCGCGTTTGTCACGTCCGGCCTGCTTTCATTGGGTGTCGCGCTCAGCGCAATTCTGCAGCACAGCAATATGCGGATGGACGGCTTGCTGTCCGCAGAGCTCGTCACTATCGGAATTTTCGTGCTGCTGATCGGTATGAGCTGGCTGCCGTTGCGCCGCGCCATCGTCGATAGGCTGCCGCTCGGCCTGCAGGCAAAATTGCCGGCGTTGCGATAACGCCGGCATGAGCTGCCCGCCAGAGCGGCAGTTCGCTTTGATCAGGTGTTGAAGCGGAAGTGGATGACGTCGCCGTCGGCGACAACGTATTCCTTGCCTTCGTCGCGGCCCTTGCCAGCTTCCTTGGCGCCGACTTCACCCTTGAAGTTGATGTAGTCGTCATAGCCGATGGTGAAGGCGCGGATGAAGCCGCGTTCGAAATCGGTGTGGATGACACCGGCGGCGGCAGGCGCCTTGGTGCCGCGCACGATCGTCCAGGCGCGCGTTTCCTTCGGACCGACCGTGAAATAGGTGATCAGGTCGAGCAGGTGGTAGCCGGCGCGGATGAGGCGGTCGAGACCGGCTTCTTCCAGGCCGAGCGCGGAGAGGAATTCCTTCGATTCCTCGTCGGGCAGCTGCGCGACTTCGGATTCGATCGCCGCAGAGATAACGACGCATTCCGCACCCTGCTGCTTTGCCATTTCGGCGACGGCCTTGGTGTGCTCGTTGCCGGTGGAGGCATCAGCCTCGGCGACGTTGCAGACGTAAAGGACCGGATGCGAGGTCAGGAGATTGAGGCCCTTGAGGATCTCGATTTCCTCAGGTGCCAGCGTTTTCAGGAGAAGGCGGGCCGGCTTGCCTTCGTTGAGCAGCTTGATGACGGCTTCCATGACCGGCAGCTGGGCCAGCGAATCCTTGTCCTTGCTGGCGGCGCGCTTGCGGGTTTGCTCGACGCGGCGCTCCAGGCTCTCGAGGTCGGCGAGCATCAGCTCGGTCTCGATAGTGTCGGCATCGCCGACCGGATTGATGCGGCCCTCGACATGGGTGATGTCGTCATCTTCGAAACAGCGCAGCACGTGGACTACGGCATCGACTTCGCGGATGTTGGCCAAGAACTTGTTGCCGAGCCCTTCACCCTTCGACGCGCCGCGCACCAGGCCGGCGATATCGACGAAGGAGATGCGCGTCGGAATGATTTCCTTGGAGCCGGCAATCGCTGCCAGCTTCTGCATGCGCGCGTCGGGAACGGCGACTTCGCCGGTGTTCGGCTCGATCGTGCAGAACGGATAGTTTGCCGCCTGCGCCGCTGCCGTCTTGGTGAGCGCGTTGAAAAGGGTCGACTTGCCGACATTCGGCAGACCGACGATACCGCATTTGAAGCCCATGGCTGAAACCTGCTGTTTTCTTGAATTCCTTGGCCGTGCGTATGGGATAAAGGAGCCATTCGGTCAAGCTTTTCGCGCTGGTCTGCACTTGTGTTGCCGGTGTTTCCCTTGAACGGGCGCGCAACGATGCAATATAAGAAGGGAGCCTAAGGCTTTCCCATCTCCATCGACGGTGGACTTCCCATGAGTGACAACGACGTTGTCTTGAAGCCAAAAACCAAGACGAAGCTGAAGCTCGACAAGCCGAAGCTTTACAAGGTCATTCTGTTCAACGACGATTATACGCCGCGCGAATTCGTGACCATGGTGCTGAAGGCCGTGTTCCGGATGAGTGAGGAGGCGGGCTATCGCGTCATGCTGACGGCGCACAAGCTCGGGTCGAGCGTTGTGGTCGTCTGCACCAAGGACATTGCCGAGACCAAGGTCAAGGAAGCGATGGACTATGCCAAGGAAGCGGGATTCCCGCTGATGCTGACGGCCGAGCCCGAGGAATAGCTTGGCGATCTCTTAACCAGCCTCCTTAATCGAATGTCCGAGGTTTTTCGGTAGCATGGCGGAAACGGCGGAGGCTCGAGATGCCTGCGGAAGCGGCGACCTGGCATTATTTCGTGGCGGCGGCGATCTTTGCGCTGCTCGGTGCCATCGGCCATGTCTGCCGGGCGGTGTTCAACGTTTTGCCCGACCGTATCACTGACCGGCCGCTGCTCGATCTGCCGCTCTCCAGCGGCTACAATCTTCCCGACCTGCTGTTCGGCACCGAATATGACGACAACGGCTATTACCGGCTGGACAGTCTCAAGAACTTCCGCATCTCGGTGATGCTCAGTACTGCCGGCGGGTTGCTGGTCATGCTGTTTTCGCCGGGTGCCTCAGGCGCTATGGCGTGGATGATCGACAGCGGGCTTTCGGCGCTGTGGAACCTCTTTCTCTACCGGCTGCACGAGACCGGGCTGTTCTGAGGTCAGCGCCCTGCCGGCCGCCGCACCTGGTAGCCGGTCTTGTCTTGCGCGAAGCCGCAGCCCTCGTAGAAGCGCAGCGTTGCCGGATCCTTCGAGCCGGTCAAAAGCATCACCTTGTAGCATCCGGCGTCCCAGGCTGCGTCGATCGCGTGGGCGATCAGTGCCGCGCCAAAGCCATGCTTGCGATGGCTTGCACCGGTGACGACGTTCTCTATCAGCGCATAGGATGAGCCGTTGCGGGTGAGATTGGGGATGACGACGAGTGTCACGGTGGCGGCGGCCACCTTTCCGGCAAAGCCGATGAAGATGCGCATGCCCGGCTGCGCCAGGATCGCGTTCATGCGCTCGGTAGCAATGGCCGTATCGATCGGCGGATCGGCCGGATTGAGCTCGGCATAGAGGCCAAGCAGGGCAGGGAGATCGCTGGCCTCGGCTGCGCGGATCGCGAGCGGCGTGCTCATCCGGTCAATCGCCTTTGTTACCCAGCAGCTTCTTCAGCATCTCGGCCATCGGGCCGCTGACCGGCAGGATTTTCGGCTGGTTGTGGTTGCGGGCCTGATGGATGTGGGATTTGGCCACCGGCTTCTTCTCCACCTTCGCCTTTTCGTCGTCGGCCTTGCCGCCGGTGGCAAGCGCCAGCTTGTTCATCAGCTGCGAATCCTCGTTGCGAACCAGCATGCCGGCATTGTCGGCCAGCGCGTCCAGCAGCGGCTCCAGCCAGCTTTGGTCTACCTTGGCGAAATCGCCGAGGACGTGATGCTGGACCATTTCCTTGACGCCGGGATGACCGATGCCGAGGCGCAGCCGTCGGTATTCGCGGTCGCAATGGGCGTCGAGCGACTTGATGCCGTTGTGGCCGCCATGGCCGCCGCCGGTCTTCAGCCGCGCCTTGCCGGGCGCCAGATCCAGCTCGTCATAGATGGCGACGAGATCGGACGGCTGCAGCTTGTAGAAGCGCATGGCTTCGCCGACGGATTCGCCCGACAGGTTCATGTAGGTCTGCGGCTTGATCAGCAGCACCTTCTCGCCGTCGAGTTCGCCTTCCGATATCTCGGCCTTGAACTTCTTCGACCAGGGCAAAAAGCTGTGGCGGCGGTGAATGGCGTCGATGGCCATGAAACCGATATTGTGGCGGTTGCCGGCATATTTTCTGCCGGGATTGCCGAGACCCGCGATGATCAGCATGGGCCAATCCATTCCTTGAAAATCCGATGCCCGTTTCACCACCGCGAAACGGGCATGAAGTCAAGCGCAAAGGCTGGAGCAGCCTGTCATTGCAGCAGGTTGAGGCCGTATTTCAGGAAGATCTGCTTCTGCGTGCCATCGGCAATCAGCTTGTCGAGCGAGGCCTGCATCTTGTGCAGCAGATCGTCCGGAAAGTCCTTCTGGCAGGCAATGCCCATCGGCTGGCTGGAGAGCACCGTCACCATCTCCAGCGGCTGATCCTGCTTCAGCTTGTCGAAATAGAGCTCCGAGATCGGCATCATGTCGATGCGGCCGCCCAGCAGCTTGCGCATCGTCGCATTGAAGTCGCTGGCGACATCGAGCTTGGGGAAGCCTTTTTCCTTCAGCGTCGTCTCGGTGTAGTCCTCGCGCCAGGTGCCGACCAGGTACTTCTTGGCTTCTTCCAGATTGTCGGCGGTGACAGCGGAGTCCTTGGCCTTGATCAGGATGTTGCGGTCGATGAGCAGCGGCTCCACCCATTTGAACAGGGGATCGCGAAGACCGTTATGGGCTGTGGCGAAGACGCAGGTCATCGGCGTGCTTTGCGCCAGCGTGTAGGCGCGGGCCCAGGGCATCATCTCGATCGTATAATCGACGCCGATATCCGCCATCACCTTCTCGACCTGCTCGACGGTGGCGCCCTTGATGACCTTGCCGTCGCGGTAGTTGAAGGGTGCGTAGTCTTCAGTCGTGAAGGACACCGTTTGCGCGGAGGCTGCGGCAGGCAGGATGAGGAAGGCGAGAAGCAGCAGCTTTTTCATCGCATAACTCCTGATGTTCGTTGGTCTATGACGCACGCGCCACGAAGGGGATGACGCCGCTCAGCTTCTCGATCAGCTGCGCTGCGGTCTGCGGCCGGTGGAAGAGATAGCCCTGTCCATAATCCAGCCCCATCTGCTGCAGCGTCCGGCATTCCTCTTCGGTCTCGATGCCCTCGGCAATGACTGTGCAGTTCATCTTGTGCGACAGCGTGGTGATCGCCTCGATCAGCATCCGGCTTTTCATGCCGACATCGTCGTTGCCTTCGTTGATGGCGCGGGTGAAGGACTGATCGATCTTGATGATATCAACCGGGAAGCGGTTGAGATAGCTCAGAGACGAGTAGCCGGTGCCGAAATCATCCAGCGCGATACGGCAGCCGAAGCGGCGCAGCTCGGTGACGATCATGCGGATCTGCGGGTTGTCGTGCATCAGCACGGCCTCGGTGATCTCGACGACGATGCGTTCGGGACGGATGCCATGGCGGCCGAGCAGACCGGCCAGACGCGAGGGCAGGGCGGGCTCGAACTGCAGCGGCGAGAAATTGATCGCCAGGTAGGTGTCCTGCATGCCGGTAATCCGGGAGATGCGGGAGAGATTGGAAATCGCCTTCTCCATGATGACGTTGCCGATGCGGACGATCTTGGCCGTCTCTTCGGCGACGTTGATAATCTCGGCCGGAGGCATCAGGCCCTTTTGCGGGTGGTTGAGGCGCATCAGCGCTTCAAAGCCTGCGATGTTGCCGTGGGTCAGGCCGACGATCGGCTGCAGGTAGGCTTCGAACCAGTCCTCGGCGAGGCCTGCCTCGATGCAGCTTTCGATCTCGGCGCGGCTGCGTGCGGTATCGAGCATCGCGTTGTCGAACAGGCGGGCGCCGTTCTTGCCGTCGCGCTTCTTGGCATACATCGCCATGTCGGATTTCTGCAGCAGTTCCGCCGCATTGGCCGCATGGCGCGGATAGATGGCGACGCCGACGGAGGCGCTCAGATGCAAGTCGGGGCCGAAAGGCGTGTCGAAGATCGTGGCGATCTGATCGCACATCGCCCGCGCCCGCTTCTCGGCGTCGGCGGCCGGCAGCAGGATGGCGAATTCGTCGCCGCCAAGGCGGGCGGCTTCGTCGGATGGGGCGAGATGGGTCTTGAAGCGGGCAACGAGCTCACGCAGCGCCCGGTCGCCTTCGGCATGGCCCATATTGTCGTTGATCCACTTGAAACGGTCGAGGTCGACGAACAGGCAGGCAAGCTCCTGGCCCGCGGCATCCGCTTCGGCGATCTTGCGGTCGAGCACGGCTTCAAAGCCTTGGCGGTTCAAGAGGCCGGTCAGGTGATCGGTGATTGCCTGGCGGTGGTTGCGGTCTTCGGAGGCCTTGAGTTCGGTCACGTCGGTCATGACCGACAGTGACAGCTTGTCGGTGCCGCCGGTCGCGGCGTTGGATTCCAAGATCAGCACGTCGATGACGCGGCCGTCGGCGCATCTGAACTTGACCGTGACGTCGAGCGCGCCTTCCTCGGCAGTGTTCCTGCGCGACAGGAAGATGTCGCGGGTATCCGGCATGACGAGATCGGCGAACTTGCGGCCGACGGCGTCAGTGCGGCTGTAGCCGGTGGCGACCAGCCAGTAATCGCTGACGGCTGTGATGCGGTCTTCCTCGTCGAGCGAGAAGAGCATGGCGGGCGTCAGGTCGTAAATGTCGGTGGCGCGGCGATGGGCGAGCTTCAGCTCCTTTTCCTCGCGCTCCAGCTTGGTCTGCATGTCGTTGAAGCTGCTGGCAAGGCGGCCCATCTCGTCACCGGACTGCCAGTCGACGTGATGGCGCGAGCCGAGCTGGCTGGTGGCCTCGATGGCGGCGATCAGGCGCATCAGCGGGTGGATGACGAAGATGCGGTTGCCGATCAGCGCGCTGCCGAAAACGGCGAGAACGGCGAAGATGAAGATCGAGATGAAGACCACTTCCTCATGCTTCAGGCCGGAGAAGAGGCCGAGCTTCGGATAGTAGACGGAGATGCTGCCGAGGTTCTTCGGACCGTCGACATTGTTGTAGATGATGGCACGCGAGACCTGCTCCAGCTCGCCGCTGAACGACTTCGGAATGGTGCTCTGGGTGATATCAAGCTGGCCGGACTGGTCGCGGACCTCGACCTTGACGATAGCGCCCTGGGAAACGATCGTCGCGGAAATCTGCGTGACGCTGTCTTCGTCGAGATCCCAGAGCGGTTTGGCGAGCGCCTGGGAATTGGCAACCAGAAGCACGGAGATGTGGTCGCGGATTTCCTTGTCGGCGCGTTCTGAAGAGAGGAAGAGAAAAAGCACAAAAAGCGGCGCGACAAAAACAAGTAGCGCACCGCAGACAATCGCAAAAAATCTATTTTCAACGGAATTATTCATTGTTCCGTTTTCTCCCCGGCCGCTTCTTCTTCGGCCGTCTTCTAATATACGGCGATATGGCAATAACTTTGGGGAGAATGCTTCCATGAATGTGTTAAAGCTTGCTGAAACGGTTGTAGCCAGCAAATGAAAAGGCCCGCTTTCCGGGAAGGAAGCGGGCCTTATGCTTTACAAATTGATAGGAAGCTTATCAGGCTTCAGCGCCGCCTTCGGCTTCAGACGTGTCTTCTTCGACGCCAGCTGCCGGAGCAACGATGGTGGCGATCGTGAAGTCGCGGTCGATAACCGTGGTGACACCCTTCGGAAGGGTAACTTCCGAGATGTGGATGCTGTCGCCGATCTTCTTGCCGCTCAGGTCGACATTGAAGAATTCCGGGATGGCATTGGCCGGGCAGTGAACTTCAACTTCGTGACGAACGATGTTGAGAACGCCACCGATCTTGAGACCCTGCGACTTCTCTTCATTGATGAAGTGAACCGGGATCTCAACGGTAACCTGCGTGTTGCCGGAAACGCGGAGGAAATCCACGTGCATCGTGAAGTCACGAACCGGGTCGAGCTGGTAGTCCTTCGGGAGAACCTGGTACTTCTTGCCGCCGAGGTCGATCGTGGCAACGGTGGTCATGAAACCGCCGGCATGGATACGCTTCGTCACCTCGTTGGTGTTGAGCGTAATGGAAATCGGGGCCTGCTTGTCACCATAGATGACAGCGGGAATCAAACCGTTGCGGCGAAGTTCACGGGCGGACCCCTTACCAACCCGTTCGCGCGCCTCGGCCTTGAGCTCGTAAGTTTCGTGGCTCATGGCTATTCCTTTCGAGGTTATATGGAGAGTCGAAGTCCGGCATATGCCGTCCTTTGACTGGAAGCACCTTTTTTGGGAAGCTTCATCCGCATTGCCTCCAAGGGTGTCTGTGCGGACGCGTGCGCTATAGTATAAGTCCGGCTGAAACGCAAGCTCGGCAAGGCCGGGCGCGCCCTTTGCTCCTGTGGTTGTGGCTTTCTTTTGCGCGGTTGTAAAATCTGACGGTTATTTAACCAATGAATCGCAATTAAAACGCCAATTAATGAATCCTACTATGCGAATACATATAGGTGATCACGGTTTCAATCGCGGTCTCAATCATGTTGCGTATCATCTCCTGCATCACAGTCGAACACAGCCTGTCGCATCTCCTTTTCGCGACCGTGATCTGCGTTCTGGGCTCACTGCTGACGATGCGGCTTTTCACCCGGGTACGGCGCACAGAGGGCCTGCAGAAGTTCAACTGGCTGTTTCTCTCCGGCTTCGTCGGCGGATCGACGATCTGGACGACGCATTTCATCGCCATGCTCGGCTACCAGTCGCCGGCGATGAACGGCTATGAGCCCGAACTCACCCTGATCTCGCTGTTCATCGGCATCGCTGCCAGCATCATCGGTTTCACCGTTGCCGCCAGCACGCCGAAGACCATGCTGGTCGAAGCGGGCGGGGCGATCGTCGGCCTCGGTATTGCCTGCATGCATTATGTGGGGATCGCCGGATACAAGGTTGCAGGCCACATGGTCTGGAGCCAGCCCTATGTCCTGACCTCGCTGGTGCTGGCCGCGGCCTTCGGCGCCGTTGCCACCAATCGCGTTGCGCGTCCGGTCACCCGGTTCTGCAAGCACGGCTCCGGCCTGGCCCTGATCCTGGCGATCGTGCTGACGCATTTTACCGGCATGGCTGGCCTGACGATCGTTCCCGACAGCGCCATTCCGGTCGCGGGAGAGCTGATTTCCGTCAACATCATGACCGGCCTTGTCGTCGCAGTCATGGTGGTTATCCTCGCGCTTGGTGCGTCGACCTATGTCATCGACATTCAGTCCAGCCAGGCGGCCGTCGAGCGCTATCGCCATCTGTCGCTGCATGATCCGCTGACTAACCTGCCGAACCGCGCCGCCTTCAACGAGCATCTTGCGGCGCTGACGAAACGGCCGAAGGACATGACGGCGAATATCGCCGTACTCTCCTTTGATCTCGACCGCTTCAAGGAAATCAACGACGTCCACGGCCATGCGGCCGGCGACGCCGTGCTGCGGACGGTTGCCGAACGGCTGATGCTGCTCAGCAACGACAGCCAGTTCATGGCCCGCGTCGGCGGCGACGAGTTCGTGGCCGTGATGCACAAATATTTCATCCGCGCCGATGCCACTGGCCTGGCGCAACGGATCATCGACGAGATCGCCAAGCCGGTTTCCTGGGAAGAGCAGACGCTCTGCGTCGGCACCAGCGTTGGCATCTCGACCTTCCCGGGCCAGGCAACCACGATCGACGATCTGCTGTCGCAGGCCGACATTGCCATGTACCGGGCGAAATCGACCTCCAGCAACAGCATCTGCTTCTACGATGCCTCGATGGACCAGATCTCCCGCGAGCGGAACGCGCTTGCAATCGAGATGCGTGAAGGATTGCGGCGCCGGGAGTTCGAACTGTTCTACCAGCAGCAGAACGATACGGTGACGCGCGAGGTCGTTGGCTTCGAGGTCTTGCTGCGCTGGAAGCATCCGGTGCGCGGCTATATCGCGCCGATGGAGTTCATTCCGATTGCCGAGCGTAACGGCTTCATTCTGGAGCTCGGCGAATGGGTACTGCGCGCCGCCTGTGCGGAAGCTGCAACCTGGAAGAACCCGCTGCGCATCGCCGTCAACGTCGCGCCGCAGCAACTGAGCGATCCCCGCCTGCCGCAGATCGTCCACGAAATCCTGCTGCAGACCGGCCTCCCGGCTTCGCGCCTCGAAATCGAGATCACCGAATCCGGCATCATCGCCGACCACCAGCACGCGCTGCATGCGATCCGCAGGCTGAAGGCGCTGGGGATCAAAGTGGCCATGGACGACTATGGGACCGGCTACTCGTCGCTTTCGACACTGCAGAGCTTCCCCTTCGACAAGATCAAGATCGATCGCGCTTTCGTCGATGGCGTCGTCACCAACAAGCAGTCGGCGGCAATCGTCCGCTCGACGCTGATCCTGGCCGCAAGTCTCGACATCCCGGTTCTGGCCGAAGGTGTCGAGAACGAAGATCACATCGACTTCCTGCGCCGGGAAGGGTGCCTGCAGGTGCAGGGCTTCCTTTTCGGCAAGCCGGTGCCGCGGTCGGGCATCGAGGCGATCGTCGGCACCGACGCGCCCGCCAAGCCTCAACCTGAAGTGATGGCTGTGGATGAGATTAAGGCCGCGGCAGCCGCCTGAGAAGAAAATATCAACCCGCGGATGAGGCTGGCTTGACATCCGGCCTCTGGCAATCTCACATGCGCGCCTTCATGCCCCAAGGGAGAATTATCGAGATGCGTCACAGGCTTATCACGGCGACGAGCGCCATTGTTCTGGCTTTGGCCACGGGAGCGTCCGCCGCTGACATCAGTCAGGACGGTGCGAACGCCATCCGTGACAATCTCAATCACCTGCTGCCGAAGGACATCGCCAAGAGCCAGCCGGTCACCGTGAAGCCGGCAGGCTCGCGTTACGAGATCACCTATGATTTCGCCAAGCTCCTGGAGAAGGTCAAGAAGCAGGATTTCGAGATCAAGGGTCTCGTGCCGTTCAAGATGTTCGCGACACCGCAGGATAGCGGGCTGTGGAACCTCGAAGGCAACAACAACCTGAATGTGACCGGCCATTTCGGCGGACCGGACAAGGCGCGCACGGACTTCACCTATTCGATCGCTCAGATGGATTTCACCTCGGTCTTCGACCCGGCGATCAGCTATCTGCGCTCGGGTGATTTCAGCGCCAAGGACCTGAAGATCAGCTCCACGACCGATACGGAATCCGTCAATGCCAGCTTCGGGGACATGGTCTACAAGCTGAGCTCCGCAGACAGCGCCACGGCGGGACGTCTGGATTTTGCCGCCAACGGCAAGTTCAGCGCCTTTGCCGAGCAGGTCAGCGGCAAGGAAATGCCGCCGATCCAGATCTCTGCCGACAGCCTGGATTTCGATGCCAAGGTCAATGGCATCGCCGCCAAGGACATCAAGGAGATGGTCCTTTTCGTGCTCGATCATGCCGATGAGAAGCAGCTGACCAAGGAGAGCGAGGCGAAGCTGAAGGGCATGCTCGGCAATGCTTTCCCGCTGCTGAGCTCGCTTGAGGAAACCATCAAGCTCAACAACCTCGCCGTCACCAGTGCGGTTGGCAGCGGTGGCGCCAAGTCCTTCGGCTATCACTTCACCGTCGATGGTCCGAGCAATGCGACGCGTATCGGCGTCGCGATGGATGCTGCCGACGTGACACTCGACAGCGCGCTCGTTCCTGCCGGTTACACCGCGTTCCTGCCGCAGGCGCTCGATATCCAGTTCGGCGTTCCCGGCATGGATTTCGCGGCCTTCGCGGACGAGTTCATGAAGATGGATTTCACCAAGTCCACCGACGACAGCGAGAAGGCCGGGCAGCAGGCTGCCGAGAAGCTTTTCCCAGGCGGTATTCTGAAGGTCGATTTTCCGAAGGTCAGCGCCAAGTCCAGCGTCTATGACGTCGAGGTCTCCGGCGAGCTGGAAGGCCGGGTCGATACGCAGAAAGATTACAAGCTGAATGCTTCGATCGTGGCGCGCGACTACGACAAGACGATCGCCGCCATCCAGGAACTGGCAAAGACCAACCCAGACCTGACCCAGGCATCCTTCGGCCTGATGATGATAAAGGGTTTTGCCAAGGCTGATCCCGATGGCGCGCAGCGCTGGGATGTGGCTGTAGCAAGCGACGGCTCGGTCAGCGTCAATGGCCAGCAGATCAAGGGTCCGGATGCACCGGCCACTGAAGAAGCTGCTCCCTCCGACGAGACGGATCCTTCGGATGAGGCCGCTCCTTCAGACGAGGCTACTCCGGATGAGACCGCTCCGTCTGACGATGCGGCGCCCTCGGATGATGCTACGCCGTCCGAAGAGACCAAGCCCTGATTTAGAAAGGCCCGCTTCGAAGCGGGCCTTTTCGTTTGGCTGGATAGTGGAGAGGCGCGGCCTACTGGCGGCACTCTCCACCGCTGATGATGCTGAAGCCCGCATTGCCGGCTTCGCAGGCATTTGGGAAGGTTTGCGTCTGGCGGCCGCGTTCGCCGCAGACCGGGCGGTATTCGCGGGTGCAGATGCCATCGGGGCGGCCCGGGCGGTCGGGTCTATCCGGTCTTTCGGGCCGGTCGGGCCTGCCTGGACCATCCGGCCAGTCCGGGCGGCCGGGACGGTCTGGTTCCGGACGCGGGAAGGGTGGCGGCCCGCCGCGGCATTCGCCGCGTCCAACGATCACGAAGCCGCTGCTGCGCGCCTGGCAGGCATTGCTGAATGTTTGCGTGCGCCCGCCGCGCTCGCCGCAGACCGGGGCATATTCCATCGTGCACATTTGTGGCTGAGGCGGCCGGGGACGCGGCGGTGGCCGCGAATAGCCGGGATCGACGTCGACGGTGCAGGCCGACAGCAGCGGAATAAGCGCTATCAGCGCCAGCCGCCTGCCGGTTTTCAGATGGTTTCGGATGTTCGTCACAATTGCTCCCCCGTGCAAACAAATCACAGGGGAAGCCTAGTCGAAACAGTCAGCGCGATGAAGCAGCAAATGCAACTTCGCCGCTCCGAACAGGGCAGGGATGGAACCGTCAGTCGAAGAGACTGGAGACGGACTCTTCCTGGCTGGTGCGGTTGATGGCTTCGCCGATCAGATTGGCGGTCGTGATGACGCGGATATTGTGGGCCGACTGCACAGCCGTGGTCGGCTGGATGGTGTCGGTGATCACAAGTTCGCGCAGCTTCGACGAGGTGATGCGGGTGACCGCGCCGCCGGAGAGAACGCCGTGAGTGATATAGGCCGTGACGCTGGCTGCGCCCTGCGCGAGCAGCGCATCGGCAGCATTGCAGAGCGTGCCGCCGGAATCGACGATATCGTCGATCAGGATGCAGTCCTTGCCTTCGACTTCGCCAATGATGTTCATGACTTCGGATTCACCCGGGCGGTCGCGGCGCTTGTCCACGATCGCCAGCAGACAGTCGAGGCGTTTGGCAAGCGCGCGGGCGCGCACCACGCCGCCGACGTCAGGCGAAACAACGGTGATGTTGCTGGTGTCGTAGTGAGCCTTGATGTCGCGCGTCAGAACCGGCACCGCATAGAGGTTGTCAGTCGGGATATCGAAGAAGCCCTGGATCTGGCCGGCATGCAGGTCGAGCGTCAGAACGCGATCGGCGCCGGCTTCGGTGATCAGGTTGGCGACCAGCTTGGCCGAGATCGGCGTGCGCCCCGAGGCGCGGCGATCCTGGCGGGCATAGCCGAAATAGGGAAGAACTGCCGTGATGCGGCGGGCCGACGAGCGGCGCATCGCATCGATCATGATCAGCAATTCCATCAGATGGTCGTTGGTCGGGAACGATGTCGACTGAACGAGGAACACGTCCTCGCCGCGCACATTTTCCTGAACTTCGACGAAGATTTCCTGGTCGGCAAATCTTCTGACGCTGGCCTTGCCCAAGGACACATTGAGATAGGTGCAGATCGCTTCGGCGAGATGCCGGTTCGAATTGCCTGCGAAAACCTTCATTTTGGCCCGCCTATTGTCTGCTGATAGCCGCGCTTTTTAGCCAGCTTGCTTCTGAATGCAAGCGCAAAGGCGACACAGGGCTTGATATTTATCAAAACCCTGTTGCTAACCGCCCTGAGATTGGCGCCAGACGTTGAATTCGGCGATGGTTTTGGTGCCGATCTGCTGCATGACCGAGGCGGGGACACCGGCCCAGGGGTCCTGAGCGGCGGAGGGGACCTTCTCTTCGCCTTGAATGCGGTGCAGCCGGCCGCCGCTGCTGTCGAGAACGTCCCAGACATAGGTGACGGTGACATTGCCCGCGTCGGTGAAGGCCGAGAGATAGCCCTTCAGGATGTAATCGCTGCTGTTGTCGGTGGAACTCTTGATCCACAGGCCGTGCGAACGGGCCTCGGTGCCGAGCTGACGCGAGAGCGGGGTGACGGCCTGAACGGGTGCACCGATAATCGGCAGGAAGCGGACGGTATTGCCACGGGTCGAGCCTGACTCGACCGGATCGATGGCGGCCACCTGCTGCGTCTCCTGACGCTGCCGGCGCGGCGGCGGCGCCTGGTCGCCCATATCCTGCTCTTCGGCTTCGGCGTTGGATAGCGGCTCGCTCTCGACGGCCTCGGGCGCGCGATAGCTTTGCGGCGCCTGCGCCGAAAGGGCGTCGGCCTGCGCCTGCATGGATGTCGGCGGTGCGCCGGGGCCGGGGCGGTAGGCTTGATTATAGGCGGGGTGATAGCCTTCCTGCGGCTCGGCGGCAAAGGCCTGGCGGGATTGCGACCCGGCCATGCGCTCGACTTCGCGCTGGGTCACCGGCGAGGAGCGCGGCGCCACGGAGGAATCGCCGATATCGACGAGCGGCGTCATCGCGTCGGTGGTATTGCAGGCGGCGAGCAGGCTGGCGAGGCATGCAAGAAGTGCTGGCGCAGTCAGCGATCGCGTCATCCTTCCAGCTTTCCTTCCGTCATTCGCATCAGCCCCGCCCAGTTTATGCGGGCGGGGATGGTCTTGTGTCAATTCCGGATTCTTGCCGGTGAAGTCTCTCAGGCGCCGAGGAAATCCAGTCCGTGGCGCGAAAGCGCCCGCGGTGCACCCGATGTCGTCAGGTAGGTCTGGCCGAGCGTCATGGCAGTTCCGCTGTCGGAATCGGCGATGATCATGTGGACGAAGAGCGACATGTTGGGCTCGATCGGCTGCGGATTGCCGACATGGAACATCTGGTGCTCCATCCAGGACGGCGAGAAGCGGGCGCCGAGCGAATAGCCGCAGGCGTTCAGGCGGTGGCGGGCAAGGCCGCGCTCGTCCATGATCTTGGCATGCATGTCGAACACGTCGCCGAAGGTGTGGCCGGGCGTCAGCACGGTCTCGATCGCCTGCAGGTTTTCCAGGCAGGCGCTGAACAATTCGCGGTGACGGTGGGTCGGTTCGCCGACGACGATCGTGCGCATCATCGCCACATGGTAATGCGCGTAGGTACCGGCCCATTCGATCGTCAGCTGGTCATTGGCATCGAGCTTGCGGCGCCCGGCCTTGTAGCGGCAGAGCAGGGCGTCGGCGCCGGAGCCGATGATATATTCGTTGGCCGGATAGTCGCCGCCGCCGCTGAAGACGGCACCCTGCATGGCCGCGAGAATGTCGGCTTCGTCGGCGCCGGCCTTGGTGAGCCGGATCGCCTGATCCAGCGCATCGTCGGCAAGGGCCGCAGCGCGCTCGACATAGGCGACTTCGGCCGGGCTCTTGATCAGGCGCAGGCGGCTGACGAGATAGGAGGCATCGCTGATCTGGCCGAAGCTCGAAAGCTGCGCGTCGAGCAGGCGGGCGACGCGGCCGGTCATGCCGTGGGTATCATATTCGACGCCGATGCGGGCGCCGAGCAGATCCATTTCGACAAGCAGGTTCTTGAGATCGACGGTCGGATCGGCGTTGACGCGATCGACCCAGACATGGACGTCCTCAAGGATCGAGGTGTGCTTGGCCTGGCGAAGGTCTGCCGAGCGGGTGATCAGCGCCATCGTGCCATCCGCCTTGACCACCAGCGTCTGGAAGAAGCAGTAGCCGAAGGTGTCATAGCCGGCCAGCCAGTACATGCTTTCCTGGGCGAAGATTAGCAGGGCGTCGAGCTTTTCCTCGCGCATCTGTTCGGTGACACGGGCTAGGCGGCTGGCGAACTCGCTCCGTTCGAAGTGCAGTGCCATTGTCTCAAATCTCCCTGATGCTGATCGCTGAAATCTGGCGGCCGTAATCCGGCTCGTTGTTATGGGTGGTGCGGCGGTACGAGAAGAAGCGCTCGCTGTCCGGATAGGTGCAGAGGCCGACGCTTTCGGCGCGCACACCGGCCTTCTTCAACCGGCCGACCGTCAAGGCAGGCAGGTCGAACATCGAATGACCGGGCTTTGCCGACGGAATGAAATATTGCGCGTAAGCAGGATCCTGCGTGACGAAGCGATCGACGAATTCCGGACCGACTTCATAGCTCGCCTGGCTGATCGAGGGTCCGAGGCAGGCGACGATCGCCTCGCGCCGGGCGCCGAGTTTCTCCATGGCAATGATCGTGTTTTCGAGCACGCCGGTCAGCGCACCCTTCCAGCCTGCATGGGCTGCGCCGATAACGCGGTTTTCGGGATCGGCAAACAGGATGGGGCCGCAATCGGCAGCCAGCACGCCGAGGACGATGCCGGGCGTGGCCGTCACCAGCGCGTCGGCCTGCGGGCGATCGCCATCGTAATTTCCATCGACGGTCACGGCGTCGGGTGAATGGACCTGATGGACGGTCGCCAGCTTCTCCAGCGGCTGGCCGAACCAGGCGGCGACGCGGCGGCGGTTCTCGTTGACATGGTCGCGGTTGTCGTTCGATCCGAGGCCGACATTGAGGCCGCGGTAGAGACCTTCGGAGACGCCGCCCTGCCGGGTGAAGTAGCCATGAATGATCGCGTCGTTCGCAACCTGTTTCAGCAGCGCGCTTTCGATCGGTGCGGGTGAAGCCGCGTTTTGCATCAGCGATTCCGGGATGTTTAGAACGGGGTCATTGTTCACCGGATCGTCCGGTGAAGCATTGTCGATTGCGCCGGATGTTGGCGCAGGGCGGCGCGCTCTGTCAATCCACCGGGCGGAAAGGCATGAGATCGACGGCGGGATAGGACACCGCCATCGCCTTGAAAAGCTCGCCCATGCGGCCTTCGCCCGAACCGGCCAGACGGTCGACGGCGCTCTGGATGATCTGCTGGGTCCGCGGCTCGCGGTCGCGCCCAAGAGCGCTGGCACGATCGAGAATGCCGAGGCCGACGAGGAGGTCGCCCTGATGCAGCGCACCGTTCAGATGCAGTCCCGCCGCAACGGCGGTTCTGGCCAGATGTTCGAAATCCACATGGCTGGTGAGATCGGCTTCGCCGGGATTGGCGAGCGGCGGGTCGAATTCATGCATCCGCACTGCCTGCAGCGTATCGCCGAAGCCGCTGACGAGGTGGCCGTAATCGATGGCGAGTGCTGTGCCGCCGAAGGCCTTGAGGCGCTCGCAGATAGCGATCATCACCGACTGGCGGGCCGGCGAGAATTCGAACAGCGTGCCTGCCGGCATGGTCTGCGCGCCATCTGGCAGCAGGGCCGGATCGATGCCGGCAACACCGGCGGCAAATGTCAGCTCGCCCTCGGCGTCGAGGCCGACCATGCGTTCACGGAAGCCGGTCGGTGTCTTGACGAACTGGCGGATCGGGATGGCGTCGAAGAGTTCGTTGGCAGCAATCAGCGTGAATCCGTCAGGGACTTCGTCGAAATCATTGTGCCAGGTGATTTTGCCATCATGAGCCTCGAGCGTCTGGCTCTGGACGTCGCGCAGCCGCTCGCTGGTCTCGACCAGATGCACGCTCATGTTTTCGAAGAGCGGCGGGGCGAGGCGGGCGATGACGCGCAGCATGTCCGACATCATGGTGCCGCGGCCGGGGCCGATCTCGACGAGGCGGACACCCGCCGGCGTGCCATGCTGCTGCCAGGCGTGAACGATGAACACGCCGATCATCTCGCCGAAGAGCTGGCTGACCTCCGGGGCGGTGACGAAATCGCCGGAACGGCCGAAGGGTTCGCGCACACGGTAATAGCCGTGTTCGGGGTCAGCGAGGCACAGCGAGAAGTAATCGGTCACGCTGATCGGGCCGTTCGCCTGGATGATCGCCTTGATCTTTTCACCGAGTGCGGTGGTCATGGTGGTCACGTCCGGTCTGCGTTCAGTTCTGCAGCGCGACCTGGCGGCGGGCGCGCATGATCGCCCAGAGGCCAAGCAGCATCATCGGGAAGGACAAAACCATCCCCATGGTCAGCCAGCCGGTGCCGAGCAGGTAGCCAAGCTGCGCATCCGGCTCGCGGAAGAATTCCACGAAGATACGCGAGAGGGCATAGCCACAGACGAAGACGCCGGAAATGAGGCCCGGCGATTTCAGGGCGCGAAAGCCGTAGATCAGAAGCGCCAGAACGGAGAGAAGCACGATGCCCTCGAGGCCCGCTTCATAAAGCTGGCTCGGATGGCGGGCAAAGGGACCACCGCTTGGGAAGACGACGGCCCAGGGCACATCGGCGAGACGGCCCCAGAGTTCACCGTTGATGAAATTGGCGATGCGGCCGAAGAACAGGCCGATCGGAACGACACCGGCGACGATATCGAACAGGCTCCAGATCGGGATGCTGTTCTTGCGGGCAAACAGGATCATGGCGATCGTCGTGCCGATGATGCCGCCATGGAAGGACATGCCGCCGTTCCAGATCTGGATGGCGCGGATCGGGCTCTCGATCACCGCAGGCATGTCATAAAAGAGGATGTAGCCGATGCGTCCGCCGAGAACGATGCCGAGGGCGGCCCAGACGACGAAATCGTCGAGCTGCGCCTTGGTGACCGGCGAAGCATTGCCCGGCCACAGGCTGTCATTGCCGGCGATGCGGCGCGCATAGGACCAGCCGAGCATGATGCCGACGACATAGGCCAGGCCATACCAGTGGATGGCGAGCGGGCCGATCGAGAAGGCGATAGGATCGATATCCGGAAACGGCATGATTGCCATAAGATTGGCTGCAGTCGGCAAAGCTTTCCCACCCGTTGATGTGCGCGGAACATGGCGTTGCGATACGAGGCGGTCAAGTCGATTGTGAGGCAGGGCAGGGCGAGGCGGGCTCTTATCCAGAGCAAAGCGCTTGCATCCTTAACGGCGAAGCCCTACCTCCATTTTCAGAGGCCACGGGCCTGAAGAAACTTGTCGCGCGAAGGAGAAGACTGCCATGACGACTGGAACAAACCGCATCATGGACGAATTCGCAAAGTTGATGACCGACGCAGCCGGCGCCGCCCAGGGCGTGCGCAAGGAGGTCGAGACGGCCTTCAGCGCTCAGGCCGAGCGCTGGCTGAACAGCATGGACGTCGTCAAGCGCGAGGAATTCGAAGCCGTGCGCGAGATGGCCATCAAGGCGCGCGACGAAAACGATGCGCTGCTGGCACGAGTCGCAGCGCTTGAGGCGCAACTCGCCGCAAAGAAGAAATAATTCCCGTTTTGCTACAAGATGTGGTGTGGCGCTTTTGCGACACGCCGCATCTCAGACAGAAAATCGGGTGGGTTTATCCACCTGTGGACACTGCCAAAAAAGCCAATGGGCAGAGTCGCTTATCTCCCCCTCCTGAATCTGATTTCGAGAAGCTGTCCACAGTACCTTTCGGGAAATAGCCCGGTCGGGGGCTGGCTTGTCGCCGGTCTGATTATACACTGATTTTAAATGATGATTCGAACCGGACGGCGGTAAGCTCCAGGCAGGTTTCCTGCGTTAAGTCTGGGTTGCGGTTCAAGGGTCATCGAAATGGTGTTCCGGTATTTGCGTGTGCTTTGCTTGTGTTTTGTAGACCCAAGTCAGTCGCATTCATTCCCGGTCAAGAAGGTGCTGCATGAGCCTGATGGAATTGGAATTCGAGCGTCAGTCGAACCCGGTCGATATGATCGAGTACGTCGCCGCCAATAATGACTGGGCATTTGAACGGTCAGGCGACGACGAGATCGCGATGACGGTCGAGGGGAAGTGGGCCGATTACCACATCTCCTTTTCCTGGATGGAGGAGTTCGAAGCCCTGCATCTCGGCTGCGCCTTCGATATCAAGGTGCCGGAAAATCGGGTCAACGAAGTCACCAAGCTGCTTGCAGCCATCAACGGCCAGGTGCTGATGGGCCATTTCGACCTGTGGCGCCAGGAAGACGTCGTGATCTTCCGTCAGTCGCTGCTGCTGGCCGGTGGCGCCGAGCCCACCAACCGTCAGGTCGAAGTGCTGCTTTCCAGCGCGCTCGATACCTGCGAAGTCTATTATCAGGCATTCCAGTTCGTCATCTGGTCCGGCCTCGATGCCGCCAAGGCGATGGAAGCCGTTCTGTTCGAAACTGTCGGCGAAGCGTAATTCCTCATGTCCACCCTGTCTTCTGATCCCATCGTTCTCATCGGCGCCGGCAATATGGGGGGCGCGATGCTCTCCGGCTGGCTGAAGAACGGCGTACCCGGTTCGTCCGTGGTCGTCGTCGATCCCGGTCCGTCGCCGGCGATGATGAAGACGATCTCCGATGCCGGTGCCACGCATGTGACGGCGGCTCCGGATGGTCTGAAGGCCGGCGTCCTGTTCATCGCGGTCAAGCCGCAGGTGATGGAAGCGGTTCTGCCGCCAGTGAAGAAGACGGTCGGGCCGAACACGGTCGTCGTTTCGGTTGCAGCGGGAAAGACGATCGGCTTCCTCGAAAAGCATCTCGGCGAAGCGGCCATGGTTCGCGCCATGCCGAATACGCCCGCCATGGTCGGCCGCGGCGTGACCGGCGCCTTCGCCAATTCAAAGGTCAGCGCCGAACAGCGCGACCGCGTTCATTCTCTTCTTCGCGTATCCGGTCCAGTTGAGTGGGTTCCGGCCGAGTCCGACATCGATTCCGTTACGGCCTTGTCGGGCAGCGGCCCTGCTTACGTGTTTTATCTCGTCGAGTGCATGGCTGAGGCAGGCCGTAAACTTGGCCTGCAGGCGGACCTGGCCATGCGTCTTGCACGGGAAACGGTCGCGGGGGCTGGTGAACTTCTCCACCAGTCCCCCGACGACGCTTCCAAGCTTCGCCAGAATGTTACGTCTCCGGGCGGCACTACTGCCGCGGCTCTTGCCGTGCTGATGGCGGAGAAGGGAATGCAGCCGCTGTTCGACGAAGCTCTCGAGGCGGCGCGCACGCGTGCGCAGGAACTGGCAGGCTGACCGAAATGGCTGACGAGATCACCTATGCCGATTTCGAACGCGTCGATATCCGTGTCGGCACCGTCATCGAAGCCTCGCCATTTCCCGAGGCGCGCAAGCCGGCGATCAAGCTGCTGATCGATTTCGGCCCCGAGATCGGCGTCAAAAAATCCTCGGCACAGATCACCGTGCACTATGATCTCGACAACCTCGTCGGCCGCCAGGTGCTCGGCGTCGTCAACTTCCCGCCACGCCAGATCGGCCCGTTCCGCTCGGAAGTGCTGACGCTCGGCTTTGAAGACGAAGCAGGCGCGATCGTGCTGGCGGCAACGGACAAGCCGGTGCCGAACGGCAAGAAGTTGATGTAATCAATGGATATCGCGCGAGACCGGGTCGGTCAGCGTGAAGGAATGGAATGTTGCCTCGAAGCCGCCGCGTTGCGGTGAGCAGAAGGCGGGGCCGACCTGCAATTCCTCTATCGATGGGTCGAACCATGCAAGGCGCGCCATGCGCCATTCGGTCATGACATCCGTGCGGTACTGGATGAACAGCGCGTCGCCGTTGCGGGTGACGCGGACGGACATGACGTTGAAGGCGTGGTCGATGCGGAAGGCGGACCAGTCGGAATTGCCGTTGGTGACGACGGTGCTGAAATGCATCGCGCCGTCGGTATATTCGATCCCGCATTTCATCCAGCGCTTCTCATCGGCGCGGATCATCAGGCCCGCTTGATCATAGAGCGCCTGGTAGCGGCCTGAGAAGGTGACTTCGGCGGTGAAATCGCCCTTGCGCTGCTGATGCAGGAAATGCCCGTCGTCGCGGTGGAACCCGTAATAGGTGCCTTGCCAGAAATCTGTCTTCTCGCCGGAACGCACCTGCAGCGCGCCGTCGCGGACATCTACTGAAACAGGCGGGTTGAGCCAGGTCATCTCATTGAAAGCGGCCATTGCGGGGAACTCACGCGGGAACGCGGATGATGGCGCGCAGGCCACCCAACGGGCTGTCGCCGAGCGTCACGTTGCCGCCGTGGCTGCGGGCGATATCGCGGGCGATGGCGAGGCCGAGGCCGGTGCCTGAATCGTCGAGGTTGCGGGCTTCGTCGAGGCGGAAGAACGGCTTGAAGACGTCTTCGCGGTTCTTCTCGGGAATGCCGGGGCCGTCGTCGTCGAACGTCAGTGTCAGCCACTTGGCGCTGTGCTTGGCCTCGATATTCAAGGAGCTGGCGTAGCGGCGTGCATTCGAGGCGAGGTTCATGACCAGCCGGGTGAAGGCGTTGGGACGGACGGAAATCTCGTCGTCGCCTTCGATGGAATAGGTGAGGGTCTTTTCGTGGAGCGAGAAGTCGGCCTCGATCCGTTCCATGATCTCGCTGAGCTTCAGCTCGCCGACATCTTCCTCCACCTCCGTGCGGGCGAAAGCCATATAGGCCTCGAGCATCGACTGCATGTCGTTGACGTCGTCGGCCATGCCCTGCAAGTCGGGATTGTTGCCAGCGAGCGCCAGTTGCAGCTTGAAGCGGGTGAGGATGGTGCGCAGGTCGTGGCTGACGCCCGTCAGCATGGCGGTGCGCTGCTCCATCTGCCGCTCTATGCGCTCGCGCATCAGGATGAAGGCAAGGCCGGCGCGGCGGACCTCGTCGGCGCCGCGCGGATAGAAGTTCTCGGCCTTCTGGCCCTTGCCGAAGCTTTCCGCGGCGGCGGCCAACGCCTGGATCGGCCGGATTTGGCCGCGCAGGAAGAGGATGGAGACGCCGATCAGCACCAGGGAGGCGCCGACCATCCAGACGATGAAGATGTGAGTGTTCGAGGCGTAGGTCTGATTGCGTTTGGTCAGAACCCGCAGGATCTTGCCGTCCAGCTTGATGCGGATTTCGACGAGATTGGAATCGCCGAGCGTATCGAGCCAAAAGGGCCGTTTGATCTGGTCGGTGAGCTCATCGGACAGGATGCCGTCAAGGATCGAGAAGAACGGTTTTTCGCGCGGCGGGGGCAGGTCGCCATCAGGCTCGACCGAAATCTGCAGCTTCATCTGCTCGCGGGCGATCCGCGTGATCGCGGTATAGTCGGCGTCCTGCGGATAGGTGTCGATGATCTGGATGATCGCGGCGATATCCTGGGTGACGGCCATCGACAGCCGCTGCGTCACCATCTGCCAGTGGCGTTCCATGAATACGGCGGCGACCACCGACTGCAAGAGCAGCATCGGCATGATGATGATCAGCAACGAGCGGACGTAGATGCCCGTGGGGAGGCGGCGGCGCAGAAAGCGCGCGAACCACTTCCAGCCGGTGGCGGGCAAGCGCTCTTCGCGCCGCAGGCTTTCGAAAGTCACCATCTCAGTTGCGATCCTGACGTCCGGAGCTTCAATCGATACTCAGCCTGTATCCTATACCACGAACCGTCTGCAGCCAGACAGGGTTCGCCGGATCGTCCTCGATCTTGCGGCGCAGACGGTTGATCTGCACGTCGATGGTACGTTCTCCAACCTCGACATCGTCGCCGATCAGCTCGTGGCGCGGAATGGTGTCGCCGGCGCGCTTGGCGAAGAGCAGCATGATTTCCTGCTCGCGATCGGTCAGGCGGATGACTTCCGCCGCCTTCTTCAGCTCCTTGCGAGTCAGCGAGAAGGTGTAGGGGCCGAACATGATCTGCTCGATCTTCGGCGCATCCGATGCGTTGCGGCGAAGAATATTGTTGACGCGCAGCACCAGCTCGCGCGGATCGAAAGGTTTCGACAGATAATCGTCGGCGCCGGCCTCAAGCCCGGCGATGCGATTGTCCGACTCTGCCAGCGCTGTCAGCATGATGATCGGAACGTTCTTGATCGCACGCAATCCGCGAGTGACGTCAATGCCCGACTCTCCCGGCATCATCACGTCCATGATGATCAGGTCGAAGTCGAGGCCGGCAAGCTTGCGCTGTGCCTCGGCGCCATCTGCCGCCACGGTTACCCTGAAGCCGTTCTCGGTCAGGTAACGGTTCAGCAGCGCCCGGATGCGTGTGTCGTCGTCGACAACAAGCAAATGCGCTGCATCATCTGAAATGATTGTCTTTCCCGTCATTCAGTCCGCTTTCGATGTTTGCCTGTCCCGCATGCCCCTCAGAAATGCCTTCACGCTCTCGCGCGTCTCAAGAGAAGCATTGTCGAATGCCCTCTCAATGCGGCGCGATTGCGGCTCCGCCAGAGCAAGCGCCAGTTCGCGCCCCGTCTTTGTCGGATAGAGTTTGCGCTGGCGCCGGTCTTCGGGGCCTGCGACTTGCCTAATGTATCCAGAATCGATCAGCTGTTTGAGCACTCGAGCGAGGCTCTGCTTGGTAATCTTCAATGTATCGAGAAGATCGGCAACGGTCATGCCGGGTTCACGGTTAACAAAGTGTACCACCCGGTGATGCGCCCGTCCGAAGCCGCTGGTTTCGAGGATCGCGTCCGGATCGGAGACGAAATCGCGGTAGGCGAAGAAGAACAGCTCGATGATCTCGAAGTCGATGATGCCGGTGTTTTCCATCGGCGTGGCCAACGGTTCAGGCTTGCCTGTTTTCTGGCCTGTCTGTCTTGCCGGCACGTCATTTCCTTTCTCATCCAATGCGTTCCGGGAAATACGCGCAGACAACGGCTCAGCATTATCCGATGCAAATCTATGCTGCCGACAGTTCCCCCGGACTTTGCAGAGTATCGGCCTCGACCCGCCTTTTTCAAAGCCGGCCGATCTCCGCTTCCCAATACAAGGCATATTTTCCCGGCGGCGTCAGTCGATAAAACGCAAATGGGACAACAATCAACAAGGGATGGCATGCGCGTGCCGGAGGATAAACTGCGGCTGCACTCTCCTGTTCACGCCTGCGGCAACCTTTACGGAGTAACTTGTCCACAGAAATGCAAAAAGGCGGCCAGGCGGCCGCCTTTTCTGTTTCATTGCGGAACGTCCGGCCGGTCTTACTGATAGACGTAGACGATGCGGCGCGTGCCGGGATCAACCAGGACGGGCCGGTCGTTGATCCGCGTATAGCGGTACTGATAGTCCGGAATCTCCTGGAAGGTCACGTCACCGGGCACTTCGGCACCGACGACCACCTGACCGCCAAGCTCGACAGTCTGACCGGGATTGGTGTCGATATAGGTGCGGACCATCTCCGGCGGCGTGACTTCCTCGACCGATCCGACCGGACCAATCAGTTCGTCACCGGGCTGCGGATCGACAGGCTGCGGATCTGTGGCAACCACGCTCGACGTGCTTTCATAGGTAACGACGGGCACGCCAAGCGTTGTCTGGTTCTGCTGGACGACGACAGGCGTGCCTTCGCGCTCGACCTGCAGATAATCGGCATAGACCCAGCCACGAACACCGTTCACATCGACGCGGCACCAGCGGCTACCTTCGATACAGCCATCGAGATAGGCGGAAGAACCGCGGGTTGCGATGCCGACAGATGGGTATTGAGGGCCGGGGCCGGCGCGGACGTTGAGATCGTTGATGGCCGTGGCGGCCATTTCCGCATTGGCAAAGCCAGCGCTTGCGGCAAGCACGGCGCCTGCCAGGAAAAGGTTTCTCGTCATGGTCATTTCCATTTCTCCTTTTTGCTGGGCTGGAAACGCACCGTTCACTTTCCGGTTCCAAAACCGGCCACTCTATTAATTCCACTTTCGGGCGATATTTCCGTAAGCCATTGATATTAAACAATTATCGCGGAATTTTTAACCTGCTTTTGCGCTGTAAACTGTTGTTACGGCCTGTCGCGGCCGCGTGAGGCCCGGGCAAAAGCTGCTTTCAACGGACGGCATTCCGGCTATAGCTAGGGCCTGAAACAAGAGAGGCACACATGGGCATGCTCCAGGCCGGCATCATTCCGGTGACACCCTTCCAGCAGAACTGCGCGGTTCTTTTCGACCCCGATACCAAGGAGGGCGTGATCGTCGATCCGGGCGGCGACGTTCCGGCGATCCTGGATGTGATCAAGGAGAACGGCTTCAAGATCAAGGAAATCTGGCTGACGCATGGCCATCTCGACCATGCCGGAGGAGCGAAGGATCTGAAGGCGGCGCTCGGTATCGATATCGTCGGTCCGCACAAGGATGACCTGCCACTGCTGCAGCGGATCGAAACGCAGCAGCAGAAATACGGCATAACGGGGCTGAAGAATGTCGAGCCTGATCGCTGGCTCGAAGATGGCGGCAAGGTGTCCTTCGGCAGCCACGAATTCGAGGTCTATCACACGCCGGGCCATGCGCCCGGGCATGTCATCTATTTCAACCGTGCGCAAAACTTCGCCCATCTCGGCGACGTGCTGTTCAACGGCTCGATCGGCCGCACCGATCTTCCGGGCGGCGATCACGAGCAGCTGCTTCAGTCCATTCGCGAGAAGGTGCTGCCACTGGGTGATGACGTCGGCTTCATTTGCGGTCATGGGCCAGGGAGCCGGATCGGCGACGAGCGGCGCAGCAATCCATTTCTGCAGGGCATCTGACAAAACAAAAGCGCCGCTCGATCAGCGGCGCTTCGTTATTCGCTACAGCTTGCGAACTCAGCCAGCGGTGCAGAAATGCTCACGGCCATCGTTGCCGATGAAGGTGCCGGTGCCCGGGTCGAAGCTGCGGTAACGGTACGAGCAATAACGCTGCCACTGCGGCGTCCAGGGCTCAAGGCCAGCGCGGACCGGCTGGTAGTAGCGAGGCGGCGGCGCACGATAGACCGGAGCGTCATATTCCGGCTCGTAGACCGGTTCGGCATAGCGCGGCTCGTCGTAATAGTAGCGCGGCTGGTTGGAGTTGGCGATTGCCGAGCCAACGATCAGGCCGGTTGCGAGGCCCACAGCACCGCCGACGAGGGCGTCGTTGTTGTGGTGACGGCGCCAGCTGTCGGCGGAGGCTTCGCTCACAGCGGAAAGGCTGAGAGCGGCGGCTGCGGCCGTCAGAATAAGTGTCTTTGCGATCTTGTTCATGACCTTGTCCTACTTTCCAAGACAGCGAGAAGTGCTGTCTATAAACTCTTCAAAGCGGCAGCGGGTTCCTGCGCCGTTAGGATGAGACGATAGTGGCGGCTATCTGAACGGATGCTGAATAACAAAACCCGGCATCTCTGCCGGGCTTCCACTCGAATAGATCGCGTTGTTTCGGGATTTAGCCGGAAATCTGAAGATTGACGGCCTTCGGTCCCTTGCCGCGGCGGTCCGGCTCCGTGTCGAAGCTTACCTTCTGATTTTCCGTCAGGCCGGCCAGGCCGGAAGCCTGAACGGCAGAGATGTGAACGAAGATGTCCGCGCCACCCCTGTCCGGCTTGATGAAGCCGAAGCCCTTGTCAGTATTGAAGAATTTCACAGTCCCAGTCTCGGCCATGCGTCAGGTCCTTTTCTCTCTGCCCGCCATCCACACGGGCAGCATCAATTAAGCCCCTTCCGGAGCGTTGGCAGGCAGTTCTTGAATTTCGAGAAAAAGGTCCCCTCTACCTCGGCCTGTCTCGTGGTGGGATTATTCCCCATCTTATTGAGACTGGCTGACCGGAATATTAGCGTTTCCGGCGCGCACTTTCTTAAGGACTTCCCATGCTCGCAAAATGCCCGAACGCCCCGAGATTGCTGCGATTATTGAGAATTGGCAAGCAAAAGTTTTTTAACGTGTTGTCGGAAGCGCAGTCCCGCCGGGTATCCTATTTGCGCCAAAACGCAAAAAATCGCTCCCCGCGCGCGCATGATTAACGTTTTGTATCGTCTGCAATATATTTTGTGAGGAGATTTTCCCAAAAACACAACGCTAGCGGGTTATCGGAGCATTCGAAAAAAAATTTCGAATCAGGCCGGGCGTGCGTGCTGGATGCGGTTTCAGGCAGGCTGGGTGCGGCGGCGGGTCAATTCCGGGACGATTTCGACCACAAGCATAGCGGTAAACATCAGCCCGCATCCGATATAGCCCACAGGCGGAATGGTTTCGCCGAGGATGAGGGCGGCCAGCGACGAACCGAACAGCGCTTCCGAAGACAGGAAGATCGCCGCCTGCGACGGCGTCGTGTAGCGCTGGCCGATGACCTGCAGCACGAAGGCGACGCCGGACGAGAAGATACCGACATAGAGGATCTCCGGTGCCGCGCCGCGGATGGCGTCCATGCTGATCGGCTCGACGATAGCGGCGACGATGAGGGCGCAGACCGCGGTGACGGCAAACTGCGATGCCGAGAGCGCCAGCGGCCGGCCGGTCTCCTTGACGGTGATGCCGGCAAGGGTGATCTGGATGGCCCAGAAGCCGGCGCAGATGACCGTCAATCCGTCTCCGACCGTGAGTGCCGAGAGATGGCCGCCCGATAGAAGAAAGATGCCGGCGATCGCCATGGCCGCTGCCGGCCAGATGATCCAGTGCGGCGGGCGGCGCAGGAAAAGTACCGCGATGACCGGGACGAAGACGACGTAGAGGCCGGTGATGAAGCTCGAGTTGGTGACCGATGTGGTCTGCAAGCCGATCTGCTGGGTCGAGGCGCCGCCGAAGAGGGCCAGTCCGATCGCAAGATAGATGCCGAGTTGCCGCTTGCTGGTTTTCACCTTCGCCTTGCGGCTTTCCAGAAAGACGAAGGGCAGGACGGCGGCGGTGGCGACTGCGAAACGAAGGCCAATGAACCAGAACGGGCCGATGGCTTCCATCGCCGTCGATTGCGCGACAAACCCGCCGCCCCAGATGGCGGCCGCAAGCAACAGCAACAGGTTCGCTTGGACGCGAGTCATGGCATTCCTCGATGCGGGGAGAGTGATGAAACCGTGGTTAGCAGTTGCCTTTTGTTTCAGCAAGCCGGAATAAACGGAGAGTTCGGTCTCAAGGGTGATCGCATGAGAGAGCATAACGGCAGGACGTTTTGCCATCAGCCGGCACGGCTAAGCCGATGAGCGCCGGCTATTCGGGAACGCCGCTCGAAAAGAAGCTGGGGCTGAAGGCAGGGCAGGCAGCGCTGCTGATCGGCGTGCCCCAAAGCGTCCCAGCGCTTGCCGATTTCGCGCATTTCAGCCGGGTCGAACTGGTAGCGCCTGAGAAGGAGGCGCGCTTCGACTACATCCATATCTTCGAGACCCGGCGCGCAGCGCTGGACGCTTTGGCGCCGCGATTGCGGCAGCTGGTGCAACCTGACGGGATGATCTGGATATCTTGGCCCAAGAAGGCATCGAAGCTGCCGACTGATGTTACCGAAGACGTGCTGCGGGAGGTGCTGCTGCCGACCGGTCTCGTCGATGTGAAAGTCTGCGCCATCGACGAGATATGGTCGGGCTTGAAATTCGTCGTCCGCAAGGAGTTCAGGGGCGGTTAGCCGTCCTGGTTTACGGCGCGCGCGACGCGCAACAAGGCGCCGTCGCTCTCGTCCGTCACCATCAGCAATGCTCCATCGGGTGCGACGGTGATATCGCGGATACGGCCGTATTGGCCTTCGAACATGCGCTCCTCGCCAACGAATTTGCCGCTGTCGTCGCGCTGCATGCGCGACAGCAGCTGGAATTTCAGTGCGGCGACCAGCATGTCGCCATCCCATTCGGGAAACATCTTGCCGCGATAGACGGCGATGGCGCCGGGGGCAATGGATGGATCCCAATAGTGGAGGGGCTGTTCCAGTCCTTCCTTGGCCGTGCCTTCGCCGATCTTGGCGCCCGAATAATCGACGCCATAGGTGATGACGGGCCAGCCGTAATTCTTGCCCGGCGCGATGAGATTGATCTCGTCGCCGCCGCGAGCGCCGTGCTCGACGGTGTAGAGGTTGCCGTCGGCGGCATCGAAAGTGATGCCCTGCGGGTTACGATGACCCTTCGACCAGATTTCAGGCCGTGCCTTGGCGCCGTCGCGGAACGGATTGTCCGCAGGAATGGTGCCATCGGCGTTCACATGGACGATCGAACCGGCGTCATCCTTGAAGTCCTGCGAGCGGTCGCGGCTGCCGCGGTCGCCGACGCTGATAAACAGGCTGCCGTCCCCGGCGATGGCGATGCGGGAGCCATACTGGATGTTGCCGCCGGTGAATTTCGCCATGGTGAAGATCGGCTTGACGTCCTCTAGTGTGCGTTCGTCTGCGGAGAGCTTTGCGGAGAAGGCTTCGGTGCCTGACCCTTGGTTATTGGCAATGGCGGCAGTGAAATAGAAAATGCGGCTTTGGGCGAAATCCGGGGCGAGCGCCACATCCATCAGGCCGCCCTGGCCGCGGGCGCTGACCTCAGGCATGCCGGCAAGCGGTTCGGAGACCTCGCCATCGCGGATGATCCGGATATTGCCGGGACGTTCGGTGACGAGATAAGCGCCATCGGGCATGACCTCGACAGCCCAAGGATGATCGAGCCCCGTTGCCAGCGTCTCGACGCTGACCGCGACGTCCTTGGTCTGCACCCTGTCGGCTGCATATGCAGCGCCTGCCATTGCAAATGCGGCACCTGCCGTCAAAGCGACGCGCAATCCCTTGAGCATGTTGATAATCTCCCCGTTTTACCATCCAGCCGGTTAGGTGGCGCGCGGGGGCGATCGCTTCAACCTCGCTAGGTGCCGGATAACGGCTTTGTGTTGCCGGGTTGAACGGTGCCGGTCTGCATCCTGTCGACCAGGTCGGCCTCGACGATGTAGCGCATCGGGCCGCGCTCGGTGGCGTCGAACGGCCAGCAGGTGGTCAGCACCAGATGGCGGCCATTTGCCGCCGCATCGATGCCGCTCTCATCCCAGCGGGCGACGCGGGCGTCGGTGGTCTTGAAGGTCAGCACGGTGCCGTCACGGCGCTTGATTTCGATGTCGTCGCCGGGCTTCACGTCTTTCAGCCAGCGGAAGTGGGTGTCCCTGTGGGCAGCGATCACCGATGTGCCCTCGTCGCCCGGCTGTGGCGTGTTGCTGAGCCGGGCCGGGCCGAAGGCCAGCGCTTCGCCGGATGCGCCCGACAGCACGATCGCCGTCTTGCCGAGACGCGGAGCGCTGACTTCGGCTTCGGTGGTGAAATCGGCCCAGGGCCACGGCTTGGCATCTTCGCCCCGCAGCTCGGCGGCGAAGGCGCGCTTCAGCAGAACCTGCGAAAGCTCCGCCTTACCCTTCAGATAGAAGCCGCTGCTGACCAGTGCGACACCATAAAGGCCAAGACCGAGAATGCCGAAGGCGACGACCTTTTCCATCGGCGAGAGCCGGGAGAAAAAGCTCCTGCGCGGCTGTTCCACATCGAACGCCGTAGCGGCGGCATTCGCCATCATCATTTCCAGATAGCTCGGAAGGGGCGCGAATTCGCCCGTTTCCTCGTTCCAGCTGCCTCTCTGCGTACCGGCCATCAGCGGCCTCCCGGGATGACGAGGCCGCGCAGGCGGCGGCGCCAGATGGCAAAGCCACCGGCTGCGGCGAGCGCTGCCGACAGCACGGTCAGGCCCTGCATGATCTGCTGGTCGGCGAGCGTTGCCGTCTGCGGCAGCTTTACCGAGGCGGAACGCTGAGCGATCAGATTGGCGGCTGCCGGGGTCGGGGCGGCGGCCATCTGGTTGGCGAGGGCCGCGAACTCCATCTGCGGCTTGGCCATCGCGTGATCCGGTGCGCTGCCTGATGGGGCAGGGGCTGCGGGTTCACCCATCACCTTCTCGAAATCCCAGCCATCGGGCAGGTTCAACGGCAGCTTCGTCGAGGTAACCGGCTGGCCATCTGGGCGCGACGGTGTGACGTCGACGGCAACGAGGCTGGTGACGCGGGAGACGAGATGATGCGCCATGGCGATCGTCTCGACATCCTTGTCGAGTGCGGCCGGATCCTGGCGCTCATAGGCGCGGGCTTCGAGATCGTCGATCTTGCGGCGGGCCCAGAGCTTGGAGAGGCCCTTGCCATCGGCGGCATTGGCGATGTCCATCTCGACACGCCAGGGCTGGGCGCCGGTCTTGCCGGTGATCTGCAGCTTGCCTGCGGGCTTGCCGTTCGGGAGTTCCGCGGTAAGGACAACCGGCTCGCCGGTATAGAGATCGGGCATCGGGTTCGGGGTGATGTCGCTTGCCTGCGTGCCTTCGAAGGTGGCGGCGATATCGGTCATCGCCGGGTTCTGCAGCTTGGCGAAGAGCTCGCCCATGCGGGTGGCCACCTGATCGGTGGAGCCGATATGGGTAAAGGTGCCGCGGCCAAGTTCGGCGGCCTTGGTCATGAAATAGGAGTTCGGCGCCGATCCGATGCCGACGGTGAAGACGCGGGCATCGCTGCGGTTGTTGGTGATCTCCATGAACAGCTGCTGCTCGTTGCCGATCGCGCCATCCGTGAGGAAGACGACCTGGCGGAGCGCGCCATTGGCCACCGAACCCTGATTGCGCAACGCGTCTTCGAGCGCCGGCAGCATCTCGGTGCCGCCGTCGGCCGTCAGGCCGCGGACATAGGCGATCGCCTTTTCGCGGTTGTCGGGCGTGGCGCCGACGAGGCCGCCGAAATAATCGGTCATCGTGTCGTCGAAGCGGATGACGTTGAAACGGTCGTCTGCACCGAGCTTGGAGATCGCCAGAGCCAGGCTTTCCTTCGCCTGGGCGATCGATTCTCCGGACATCGAGCCGGAATTGTCGATGACGAAGATGACTTCGCGCTTCAAAGGTGCCGCCGATGCATCCGGCGTTGCGGGCGGGGTGACGAAGGCAAGCAGATAGGTCTTGCCATCCAGCACTTCGCGGAACAGGCCGGCGCTCGGCGTCTTGCCGGGTGCTGCCTTCCAGGTCAGCTCGAAATCCTTGTCGGCCGGAACGGACTTTCCCTTCAGGCTGATGACGCGGTTCTGGTCGCCGTCCTGCTTGATATCGACATCGTGGAAGGCGGACTTGACGTCGCCGAGCGGGAAGCCGGCTTTCAGGTTCACGGTCAGCGCGACAGGATTGATCTTGGCATTCTCGCGCGGATCGAGCACCGGTGCCTCGATCTTGTCGCGGTTCGGAACCGGGTCGGTCGGCACAGCGAAGCCAGCGCCATTGTTGAACTCGACGGTCTGGACGACGGGAGCCGGATTGTAGCGGGGGGCGACGACCATCGGGAAGCGGAGCGAGAATTCGCCGCCGGACTGGTGGACGGCCTGCTGATACTCGATCTGCACGACGATGGTTTCGCCGGGACCGATATTGGCGACCTGGTTGGTGAAGATGTTCGGGCGCTGCTGCTCCAGCAGGGCGGCTTTCTTGCCCTCGGCTTTCGCCTGCTCGTAGATTTCGCGGGCTTCCTGGCGCGGCTTGATCTGGCCCTCGATGAAGCGATCGCCGATCTGCATCTTCAATTCGTCGACGGCAGAATTTTCCGGCAGCGGGAAGACATAGGTGCCTTCGACCCATCCCTTGCTGGGATTCTGGAAACGCTGGGTGACCTTGACGCGGGCGACCGGGCCAGAGACGTCCATCTCGACATCGGTCTTCAGCCGCGGCGCCTCGATGAAGAAGCTCGGGTCCTTCGATGGGAAGAGCAGCGAGCCGCTGTTGACATCGTTCGGGCGAACGAGACCGGTCAGCTGCGTGGCCTTCGGTGCAGCGGCTTCTTCGGCGCGGGCAACGGACACCAGCCCTGCCGTCATCATGATCGATGCAAAAAATGTGGTGAACGCAATCAGGAATGAAATGGCCACACGGCGGACGCGGAGCCGCTCCGTCGCAAACTCGTCTTCCAGAAACATTGGCATACCCTCAATAACCAACTTCGGATGTGCAAGATTGAGGCTCCGATCCCGGCGGGCTCACGACGGAATTGCGGCATGCCGCGGCATTTGTTGCGGCTTATTCGTGGCAAAGGCCCGAAACGGGGAAGTTTCTGTTTTTAAGGGGTAAATCCCGATGGCCTCAGAGATTGATTCAAGATCCTCGCAAACTGATTTAACCGGGCGTCACAAACGATCTCTCAGGGTGCGGCAATCGATCAATAAGAATCATCGGCGTCATCGCGCCTTTGCGCTTGAAATGCCTGCGCACATTGGACATAGACCTTAGCGCAGAACTCCGGTCCCGGTCTTCTGCCCGTTTCAACCGTATAGGACCGATATCATGGCCTTTCTTGCCGATGCTCTTTCCCGTGTGAAGCCTTCAGCCACCATCGCCGTCGCTCAGAAAGCGCGCGAGCTGAAAGCCAAAGGACGCGACGTGATCGGGCTCGGCGCCGGTGAACCGGATTTCGATACGCCTGATAATATCAAGGACGCAGCGATCGACGCGATCAAGCGCGGCGAGACGAAGTACACGCCGATCTCCGGTATCCCGGAACTGCGCAAGGCGATCGCCGCCAAGTTCAAGCGCGAGAACAATCTCGACTACACCTGGGAGCAGACGATCGTCGGCACCGGCGGCAAGCACATTCTGTTCAACGCCTTCATGGCGACGCTGAATGCCGGCGACGAGGTCGTCATCCCGACGCCTTACTGGGTTTCCTATCCTGAGATCGTCGCACTTTGCGGCGGCACGCCCGTCTTCGTCGCAACGACCCAGGAGAACAACTTCAAGCTCCAGGCAGCCGACCTCGAAAAGGCGATCACGCCTAAGACCAAGTGGTTCATGTTCAACTCGCCGTCCAACCCGTCGGGCGCGGCCTATACGCATGACGAGCTGAAGGCGCTGACCGACGTTCTCGTCAAGCATCCGCATGTCTGGGTGCTGACCGACGACATGTACGAGCACCTGACCTATGGCGACTTCAAGTTCGCGACGCCTGTCGAAGTCGAGCCGAAGCTCTATGACCGGACGCTGACGATGAACGGCGTCTCCAAGGCCTATGCCATGACCGGCTGGCGCATCGGCTACGCAGCCGGCCCGCTGCAGCTGATCAAGGCGATGGACATGATCCAGGGTCAGCAGACCTCGGGCACGACCTCGATCGCCCAGTGGGCTGCCGTCGAAGCGCTGAACGGTCCGCAGGACTTCATCCCGGCCAACAAGAAGATCTTCGAAGGACGCCGCGATCTGGTCGTCTCGATGCTGAACCAGGCCAAGGGCATTTCCTGCCCGGTTCCGGAAGGCGCCTTCTACGTCTACCCGTCCTGCAAGGGTCTGATCGGCAAGACTGCGCCCTCGGGCAAGGTCATCCAGAACGACGAAGACTTCGTCACCGAACTGCTGGAATCCGAGGGCGTCGCCGTCGTCCACGGCTCGGCCTTCGGCCTCGGCCCCAACTTCCGCATTTCCTATGCGACGTCGGAAGACCTGCTGGAAGAAGCTTGCCGCCGCATCCAGCGCTTCTGCGGCGCTTGCAAGTAAGCTACGTCAATATTCGGAATGACAGAAGCCCGCCGGAGACGGCGGGCTTTTTTTGTGTGGGCGGGCGCCTGTAGAGATCGATCCGGTGATGTGATAGTTTTTGCTCATGGATCGAAAAGACGTGCTCGAAAGTCTGCGGGAATATTCCGATGCCGTACGCAGCATGGGCGCGACGGGTCTTTATCTTTTCGGCTCTGCCGCACGCGATGAGCTCGGCAGCAATAGCGACCTCGACATCTTCATCGACTACGATAGCGGTTCGCATTTCCCTGATCGATCTGGTTGCCATCAAGCAGTTTCTCGAAGACGAGCTGAATGTCGAAGTAGACGTGACGACACGTGACAGCCTGCATCCAATGCTTAAAGCGGACATCGAGCAAAGCGCTATCCGGGTCTTTTGATGCCGAGAAAGCTCAAGCCTGTCATCACCGAGATTATCGAGACCTCGACGGTGTGCTGGCAGCGACGTCAGGCAAATCTCTCGACGATTTCAAAGGCGATTGGCTTCTACGACTGGCGATCCAGCGGGCATTGGAAATCATCTCGGAAGCGACCGGCCATTTGCCCGACGAAATCGTCGCCTCGGAGCCCGATATCCCCTGGAAGCAGATCCGGGGTATCGGCAATGTTCTCAGGCATGAATATCATCGCATCGCCGATGACATTGTTTGGGCCGTCGTTGCCAATGAACTCGGGCGGTTACGCGAGGCAGCGCTGAGATTACTCGCGCGAGCCGAAGACTGACTAGCGTGATTTGACGGTGTGGCTACAAGTAGCTACATTAGCCAGATGAAGACCGTATCGATCCGAGATGCCAAGAACAGGCTGACCGAACTTGCCCGTGAGGTCGAGGAGGGCGAGACGATTGTCGTGACTCGCAATGGCCGACCGGTTTTTGATCTTGTCCCACACAAGCCGCGCGGCGGTTTGGATCTCGCGGCGGGGCAGGCTTATTTGGTATCCAAAGGCATTACCAATCCTGTGCCCTTCATCGCCGATGATTTCGACGACCAATTGCCTGAAGATTTTCTCTTTAGGCCTTTGCCCTGAATATGAGGCTGTTGCTCGACACGCATATGATCTTGGCGATCTTGCGAAGGGATGTCGGTCAGCGTTTTCCGGACGTCCCCGAACTACTGGCTGATCCAGAGACTGTGAGCTTCGCCAGTATTGCCAGTTTATGGGAAATTGCCATCAAGACGAGATTGGGAAAGCTTGATCCGGGCATGCCTCTCAACGAAATAGCGCCGTCGCTTGATGCGATCGGACTCTCACTGCTTGGTATAGAGATTAGCCACGTGATCACCGCAGCTGAACCTGAGCCGAATACCCGCGATCCTTTCGACCGGCTTCTCCTTTCCCAATGTCAGATCGAAAATTTAAAGCTGCTAACAGTGGATCGCGCATTGGCTGATCATCCACATGCATTCAAATTCTGAAGCCGCCTCTACAGCCCCAGCGCCGTCAGCATCAGAAATGTTGCGAACAGGATGAAATGCGTCATGCCCTCGATGGCGTTGGTTTCGCCGTCGTTGAGGTTGATGGCGGCGGCGATCAGGGTGATAGCGACCATCACGGTCTGGACGGGCGTCATCGCCATGACGAAGGGCTGGCCGGTGTAGAGCGCGATTGCTTCCATCACCGGAACGGTCAGGATCACCGTCGAGAGCGAGGCGCCCATGGCGATGTTGACGGTTGCCTGCATGCGGTTTTTCAGCGCGGCGCGCAGCGCCGTCAGGATCTCAGGCGCGGCGGAGATGGCGGCGACGACGATGGCGGTCAAGGCGACCGGGGCGCCGGTGTCGCGCAGGCCCTCGGTCATGAAGGCCGACATGAACTCGGCAAGACCGCCGATGATGACGACGCCGACAAGGATTGTGATGATCGAGGCGGAGGCCGGTTCGTCGCTGTGATGCTCGTCGGCTGATCCGGCTTTCCGCTCGACGCGGGGATAGCTGTAGCTGAAAAAATAGCTGTGCTGGCCGACCTGCATGCGCAGGAAGAGCCCATAGAGGGCGATCATCGCGACGATGGTGAAGGCCGAGTAATAGTGCCATTTGGCTTCCGGCACGAATTCCGGGACGATCATCGAGATGCCGATGGCCGTCAGGATCATCACGCCATAGGTCTTGCCCGAGTTGTCGTTATAGGGCTGCTCGCCATGCTTCAAGCCGCCGAGCAGGGCGGCAAGGCCGAGGATGCCGTTGATATCCAGCATCAGCGCCGAATAGATCGTGTCGCGTACCAGCGTCGGCGAGCTTTCTCCTGACATCATGATGGCGAGGATGATGACCTCGACGAGCACCGCCGACAGCGTCAGGATCATCGTGCCATAGGGGTCGCCGACCTTGACGGCGAGGATTTCGGCATGGTGCGCCACCCGGATCGAGGCGAGCACGATGGTGCCGACAAGGGCGGCCGCGGCGATCAGGGCCACGCCGCGCCCCATCGCCATGAGGCTATGTTCGAGCCCGTAGCCGGCGATGGCGGCAAGGAACGCGACAATCAGAAATTTCTCGTCCCGCAATCGTGAAATCAGTGTCACGCCTGGCTCCGGATTTGATTCATGCGATCAATCTAAGTCAATGATTTCTTTAATCAAGATGGGGCTTCGAGGGGGTAATTTGCGCTAATGAGGATTTAATGGAATACTGCCTCATCGGTTTGCCGGACACAATCGCGGCGTGCCCTCGTCTTCTTTTGCCGCCGCGACCGGCCGGATCATTCCCGGAAGTTCTTTGCCGCGCCCACGAGAAAAAGGAGAGGTGCATGGTCAAGGTGGTTTATGAGGTTGTCCCGCATGACGGAGGCTGGGCCTACAGGCTCGGCGGCGTCTATTCCGAAGCCTTCCCGTCGCATGCCGAGGCGCTCGAAGCGGCCCGTATCGTTGCTGCAGAACAGCAGGTCGGCGGCGATTCCGCCGAGATCAGCTGGCAGGACGACAAGGGCAAGTGGCACGAGGAATATGCCGAGGGCGGCGACCGTCCGGAAACCGAAGTGGTGGATGGCCTGCTCGCCGGCCGCCGCGGGGCGGAAGCCTCTCCCGGCGTCTGAGACACCGGAAATCCGTCGTTCCATCGTGCGCCGTCAGGCGCGCGTGCTCACGCAATTGTCCAGATAGATCTTCAACCCGTCGACCAGGGCATCGAAGGCGGCGCGGCAGCGCGGCGAGGTCTTCAGGTTCTCATGCATCGCCACCCAGGTGCCGATATGCATGTCCATGATGCCAAGAAGGACGCGCACGAGGTTCGGGTCGGCGTCACCGAGACCGGTCTGGCACATGCCGATGCCGCAGCCGCTTCTGATGGCGGCGAGTTGCGCTAGGTAGCTATCGGTGCGGAACGCAAAGGCGATGCCGCCGGCGGCTGGAAAGCGCTGCACCATCGTCCGCACATAGGCTGTTTGCCGGTCGAAACCGATCAGCCGGTGATTCCTGATATCCTCAAGCGTTTCGGGTGTTCCGTGGCGCGCCAGATAGGCGCGGTGCGCGTAGCAGGCAATCGGAATATCGCCGATGCGCCTGACGACAAGGGCGTCCTGCTGCGGCTCCATCATCCTCACGGCAATATCGGCCTCGCGATTCAGAAGGTCCTCGACATCATCCGATGCGGACAGTTCGATCTCGATCGCCGGGTGGCGGTCCTGCAGGGATGCAAGGATCGGCGGGAGCACCTCGACGGCAATCACCTCGCTGGCACTGATGCGCACCGTTCCCTCGATCCTGTTACGGTGACCCGACGCGGCCCGCAACAGCGCCGACGAGCTTGACGCCATGGTTTCGGCGAAGGGCGCCAAGGCGCGGGCGGCCTCGGTCGGCAGCAATCCGCTCTGCGAGCGGGTAAACAGCTGCGTGCCGACAGCCTGCTCCAGCGCGTCGATATGGCGGCCGACGGTCGGCTGCGTCAGGCCGAGCTCGCGGGCGGCAGCCGAGAGCGACCCGTGGCGGAGCACGGTCAGAAAGGTACGGTAGAAATCCCAGCTTGGCTCTTCGATCATAAATTTATGTATAGATGATGCATTTATTTCGTCAATTTCGTTTATGTGTGATCTGCGGGACAATCATCTCTATCAAAGGAGATCGATATGACTGAAGATCGGAAGATTGCGCTCGTGCTTGGTGCGACAGGCGGCATCGGCGGCTCGGTGGCGCGGAACCTCGCTGGACGCGGATGGCATATTCGGGCGCTTAATCGTGATGCCGCGAAGGCTTCCAGAAGCCAGCCGGCATTCGAGTGGGTGCAGGGCGATGCGATGAATGCTGCTGATGTTGCCGCGGCAGCCGATGGCGCCAGCGTCATCGTCCACGGCGTCAATCCGCCCGGCTATCGCGATTGGGAAAAGCTGGTGCTGCCGATGCTCGGCAATACGATCGCCGCGGCGCGGGCTGTTGGCGCGCGGATCGTATTGCCGGGAACGGTCTATAATTTCGGCCCTGATGCCTTTCCCATCCTGCGGGAAGACAGCCCGCAAAACCCCGTCACCCGCAAGGGCGCGATCCGTGCCGAGATGGAGCGGCGGCTGAAGCGTGCGGCGGATGCGGGGACCGGCGTCATCATCGTCCGTGCCGGCGATTTCTTCGGGCCGGGTGCGACCGGCAACAGCTGGTTTTCGCAGATCGTCGCGCCCGGAAAGCCGGTAAAGACCCTGAAGAACCCGTCGCCCAAAGGCATCGGCCACCAATGGGCCTATCTTCCGGATGTCGCGGAAACGATGGCCGAACTTATCGAACGGGCATCCTTGCTGCCTGCATTCGCCGTCTATCACATGGAGGGCTTCTGGGACCGCGACGGCAGGCAGATGGCCGAGGCGATCCGCCGTGTCTCCGGCGGGCGGGCGAAGATCCGTACCTTTCCGTGGTGGATCGTGCCGCTTGCCGCGCCCTTCGTCACCGTGATGCGGGAGGTGAAGGAGATGCGCTATCTCTGGAAAGAGCCGATCCGGATGTCGAACGAGAAGCTTGTCGCAGAGCTTGGGCGTGAGCCGCAGACGCCTGTTGACGACGCTGTGCGGGCCTCATTGATGGCGCTCGGCTGCCTGCCGAAGCCGGCGGGATTGCTCAGCGATAGCCGTGCGGCGGTGCTGCGCTAGCCGAGTTCGGCGATAGCAATGCGGGCGATGGTGAGCTGCAGCTCGGCGCTCTCCGTCGAGCCGTCGCCCAGGAACCAGGCGGCGGAAAGACCGGAATAGGCGGCGATCCATTGCAGCAGGCGGCGTGGATCGATGCCTGTCTCTTCGGCGACGATGGGCAACTGGCGCTGCAGCCGGCCGGGTGTGGTAATGATCTCCAGATCCTCGTTGGCGAAGGTGTTTGCGAAATCGAAGCCGCGTTCGCCGTAAAGACCTTTCGGGTCGATGGCGAGCCAGCCGTCATCGCCGAAATCCAGAATGTTGCTGTGATGGATATCGCCGTGGAGGACTGCTTCGCCCTGCGGTGTTGCCAGCAATGCGCGGGCAGTCCGGTCGCAATCGGCGAACGTGCCGCCATGGCGGGCGGCGACGGGTGCAAGGTCGCGGAACCATCGCTCCAGCGGGATCAACGCGGGCAGGGGCTTTGACTGCGGCGCATGCAGCCTGTTGGCGCTGCGGCAGATGATCCGCGTTGCCTCGTCGTCCAATCCATCGTGAGCCATGGTTAGCAGCGAGTGGGTGCTGAGTGAGCGCTCCATGAGAACGGCATGCGCGTCATGCGCATAGACTTTGGCCGCGCCGTCGCCATCCCACCAGTCGAGCACCGCCCCGCCAGCGCGCTCGGCCTCGTCGTCGGACATCTTCAGCATCGCCGGTTTGCCGCGCCAGATGACGGGCAGGAGATTGCTGGAATGGGTGGTGATCGGCGAGCCGTCCGGGGTGAGCGCCCAGTGGGAAAGGTAAGGTTCGAACATGTGGGTGAAGGTAGTGGGCCGGGACGTGCGTTTGAAGAGTTTCGGCTCCCGCACGCCCTCATTTCTGTGCTCGTCACAGAAATCCAGCCACGGCGCGTCTGCGCCGTGAATGACCGCCTCAGGCAGTCTCCCGCCGTGCAGACGCGCGGCACTGGATTCCTGTGACGAGCACAGGAATGAGGGAAACGTGGAGGCGGGTCCAAAAAAGAAATCCCGCCACGAGGGCGGGATCTCCAACTGTCGTTTGGCAGGCTTACGCTACCTTGTCGGCCAGCGGATAGTCGATGTAGCCCTTCTGGCCGCCGCCATAGAAGGTGGCCTGATCCGGGGCGTTCAGCGGCAGGTTCTTTTCCAGGCGCTTCACCAGATCGGGGTTGGCGATGAAAGGCTTGCCGAAGGCGACGAGGTCGGCGCGGCCGCTGTCGACGGCGTCGATGGCCGTTGCGCGGTCGTAGCCGTTGTTGACCATCCAGTCGGCCTTGCCGCCGGCCTTTTCATAGGCCTGGCACAGCGCCTTGTAGTCGAAGGACGGGTTGTCGCCCTGCTTGTAGTCGCGCTCGCCGCCGGTCTGGCCCTCGACGATGTGGATATAGGCAAGGTCGTACTTCGCCAGGCCTTCGACCACATGGGTGAACAGCGCCTGCGGGTTGGAATCGTAGCTGTCGTTGGACGGCGTGACCGGCGACAGGCGGATCGCGGTGCGGCCGGCACCGATTTCCCTGGTCACGGCGTCGACCACTTCGAAGGTCAGCTTGGTGCGGTTTTCGATCGAGCCGCCATACTGGTCGGTGCGGTCGTTGATGCCGTCGCGCATGAACTGGTCGAGCAGGTAGCCATTGGCGCCATGGATTTCGACGCCGTCGAAGCCGGCATCGATCGCTGCGCGTGCGGCCTTGCGGTAATCCTCGACGATGCCGGGGATTTCAGAGGTTTCCAGCGCGCGCGGCTCGGACGTCTCGGCAAAGGAACCAGTGCCGTCGGCATTGACGAGATAGGTCTTGCCCTTGGCGGCGCGGTTTGTGGAGGAAACCGGCTTGCCGCCGTTTGGCTGCAGCGTGGTGTGCGAGATACGGCCGACATGCCACATCTGCACGACGATCTTGCCGCCTTCAGCATGAACGGCATCGGTGACACGCTTCCAGCCGTCGAGCGCTTCCTTGGTGTAGAGGCCGGGCACGTCGGCATATCCCTGGCCCTGATGGGTGATCGGGGTTGCTTCGGTGATGATTAGGCCGGCGGTGGCGCGCTGGCGGTAATATTCGACATTCAGGTCGTTCGGAACGGCACCCGGCGAGCGGTTGCGCGTCAGCGGCGCCATGACGATGCGGTTCTTGACGGCGATATCGCCAACCTGTGTCGGTTCAAAAAGCTTGGTCATAAAGGTATTTCCTTTTCTGGCGGGAGATCACTCGGCCGGGGCGGGGGCTGTCTTGCCCTTGGCGGAGAGATAGGTGAGTGCCGTTGCGCCGAGGCCGATAAAGGCCATCAGCGCTGCGGCCAGGGGAACGCGGGTCAGCTCGAAGCCACTCTCGATCACCATGCCGCCGGCCCAGGCACCCAGCGCATTGCCGGTGTTGAAGGCGCTGATATTGATGGTCGAGACGAGGTTCGGAGCACCCTTGCCGAAGCTGACGACGCCGACCTGCAGGGCGGGAACGGCGGCAAAGGTGGCGATCGCCCAGACGAGCAGGGTGATTTCGGCCGGGATGAAGAAGCGGCTGGTATAGCTGAAGACGATCGAGGTGACGGCGATTGCGGCGAAGACGCCGGCAAGCGTTACGCCGAGCTTCCAGTCGGCGAGCTTGCCGCCGAGCAGATTGCCGACGGTGAGGCCGAGCCCGATCAGGAACAGCGTCCAGGTGACGCCCTTCGGCGACAGGCCGGTGACGTCGCGTAGCAGCGGCGCGATATAGGTGAAGAGTGCGAACATCGAGGCCGAGAAGAACACGGTGGTCGACAGCGCCAGCCACAGGCGGCCGTTGCGCAGCGCCGAAATTTCGGCGAGCAGGCTGCCCTGCGTTTCGTTCTTATCCTTCGGCAGGATGGCGATCAGGCCGAGGATGGTGACGATGCCGACGACGGTGACCACGGCAAAGGTGGAGCGCCAGCCATAGGCCTGGCCGATGGCGGTGCCGATCGGCACGCCAAGCACGTTTGCCAGCGTCAGGCCGGTGAACATCAACGCCACGGCGCGCGCCTTGCGGTCTTCGCTGACGAGGCCGGCGGCGACGACGGAGCCTATACCGAAGAAGGCACCGTGGCAGAGCGCGGTGACGACGCGCGCGAACATCAGCACCCAATAGTTAGGGGCGATGGCGCAGAGCAGATTACCGGCGATAAAGATCGCCATCAACGCGATCAGCGCCGTGCGCCGCTTCAGCTTGGCGGTCGAGACGGCCATCAGCGGCGCGCCGACGGCAACAGCCAGCGCATAGCCGGTGACGAGCCAGCCTGCCTGGGGAATGTTGACGGAGAGATCGGCTGCGACCTCCGGCAACAGGCCCATGATGACGAATTCCGTGGTGCCGATCGCAAAAGAGCTCAGGGCAAGGACGAGGAGGGCGAGGGGCATGATCAGAGATCCCGGGAGAGCTGCTTAAGGAAGTCGGCGATCGTTTCTTCGTTTCGCTTGTAGAAAATCCACTGGCCAACCCTGCGGGTGGTCACCAGGCCGGCACGATGCAGGGTGCCGAGATGCGAGGAGACGGTGGATTGCGACAGACCGCAGCGTTCGAACTGGCTGGCGCATACGCCCATTTCCAGCGGATGCTCCTGAGACGTGAAATGCGCCTCGGGATTTTTCAGCCATTTGAGGATTTCCATCCGTGTCGGATGAGAAAGCGCCTTGAGGATTTCGTCCTTGTCCATCGTTCCGTGCCGATCCGTAAATCGAAATTTCTCGATATATGGATCGACAGTCTACGATATGCAAGTCACGACGGTGTGACCTCTTGCGAGATATTTTTCTGATTAAATTTTAAGCAAAAAAAGAGGGCCACCGGAAAGCCGGGGCCCTTTAAAGGTGTGAAGGTCAATAAACCTCCAGAGGGGAACAGCTAATGCGGTGGCACTGGGAGAGAACCACGAAATGCATCAGCTATGTGCGATATGGTGGTTTATTGGGCAGGTTGCAATGCACTTTTGTGCATGCCTGCTATGCGCTGCACAAATTATGCTGCGATGCAGCGAATTTTGGGCAAAAAAAGAGGGCCACCGAAAGCTCGGGGCCCTTTTAAGGTGTGAAGGTCAAAAACCTCCAGAGGGGAACAGCTAATGCGGCGGAACTGGGAGGAAAAGCCGCCATGTGCATCAGCTATGTGCGATATGGTGTTTAAATGGGCAAACGGCAACCCCCTTTTGTGCATGTCAGTCATGCGTGAGTTGCATAGTCGGCAATTTATTCCAGGAAACGCCGCCTAGAAATTCCAGTTTCTGGCCTTGGTGACGATGAAATCGCGGAAGGCCTTGAGCTTCGCGGCGTTCTTGATTTCATCGGGATAGCAGAAATAGGTGTCGAAGGACGGCACGTCCGCATTGATTGCCAGCTGGATCAGGCCGGGGTCGCGGCCGACGATATAATCCGGCATGCAGGCGACGCCCATGCCGAGCAGGCAGGCGCGCTTGATCGAGGTCTGGCTGTTGATCTGCAGATGCGGAATGCGCTTGTTGTCCGACGAGCGGCCGGCGATCTCCAGCCAGTTGACGTCGAGCAGGTAGTTCGGCGCCGGTTCGCCGAAGGTGATGATGCGGTGGTTGTCGAGATCCTCCACCGTCTGCGGCTCGCCGTAACGGTTGATGTAGGAGGGGGCCGCATAGACGTGCATATGCACGGTGAACAGCTTGCGCTGGATCAGATCGGATTGCTGCGGCTGGCGCAGGCGAATGGCGCAATCGGCGTGACGCATGTTCACATCGACTTCCTCATTGTCGAGGATCAGCTGGATCTGGACATCCGGATAGAGCTGCATGAACTCCTGGATCTTGTCCGTCAGCCAGCCCTGACCGAGACCGACAGTCGTGGTGACGCGCAGCTTGCCGGACGGCGTTTCCGTCGTTTCGGTGAGCTGCATCTTCACGGTTTCCAGCTTCAGCAGCACGTCATGCGCGGTGCGATACAGAAGCTCGCCCTGTTCCGTCAGGATCAGGCCGCGCGCATGGCGGTGAAACAGCTTGGTGCCGACATCCTGCTCCAGCGCGCTGACCTGGCGGCTGATGGCGGATTGAGACAGATGCAGTTTATCGGCCGCATGCGTGAATGAACCCGCTTCGGCAGCTGCGTGAAAAATACGCAGCTTGTCCCAATCCAATGGCATTCCCCCACCCCTCATAGCCGATCTTACTCCGCGGCCACGGCGACGGGCATGTGGCCCGTCAGATATCGCTCGGCCTCGAGCGCGGCCATGCAGCCGAGACCGGCGGCGGTGATCGCCTGCCGGAAGGTATCATCCGTCACGTCGCCGGCAGCATAGACACCTTCTACGCTGGTTGCGGTGGAATCGGGGGCAGTCCAGAGATAGCCGTTGTCCTTGAGCTTCAGCTTGCCCTTGAAGAGTTCGGTGGCCGGCGCATGGCCGATCGCCACGAAGACGCCGTCGATAACGGTATCGGAGATTGCGCCGGTGCGCGTATCGCGCAGCCTGACGCCCGAAACCGACGGCGGCATCGGCGGCTTGGCCGGGGTGCCGGTGATTTCGGCGATCTCGGTATTCCAGAGAATCTTGACGTTTTCCTTGGCGAACAGGCGCTCCTGCAGGATCTTTTCCGAGCGGAAGCTGTCGCGGCGGTGCACGACCGTCACCGACTTGGCGATGTTCGATAGATAGAGGGCTTCCTCGACCGCGCTGTTGCCGCCGCCAACGACGATGACGTCCTTGTTGCGGTAGAAGAAACCATCGCAGGTGGCGCAGGCCGAAACGCCGAAGCCCTGGAAATGCTGCTCGCTCTCGATGCCGAGCCACTTGGCCTTGGCACCGGTGGCGATGATCAGCGTATCGGCGGTCCAGACCTGGCCGCTGTCGGTGCGGGCGACGAAGGGGCGCTGGTTCATCTCGACTTCGGTGACGAGGTCGTTGACGATTTCGGCGCCGACATGCTTGGCCTGCTGCAGCATCTGCTCCATCAGCCACGGGCCCTGGATCGGATCGGCAAAGCCCGGATAATTCTCGACGTCGGTCGTGATCATCAGCTGGCCGCCTTGCTCCATGCCTGCGATCAGCACCGGCTTCAGCATCGCGCGCGCCGCATAGACGGCAGCCGTATAGCCGGCAGGGCCGGAGCCGATAATGAGCACCTTCGTGTGGCGGGCGGACATGTCTGAATTCCTTTCGACTGGCGGGGACGCTGCGGCTAGAGAGCGAATGAGGCCGTTTCGCGTTCCTCGCTCATTTATGAACGTCCAGTGCTTTTATTCAAGGGCAGCCTTGCATTACCAACAAGGCATTGCGATCTGCTGTGCAAGAATCCACCGCGACGGCGAAACATTCTTGCCTATTACGGCACTTTATATAGAAGCTGGCGCGATCGAATTAAAGAAAGGCTGAGGCTCTGTGCGTGCCGAACTCGATGTCATCGACATAAAGATTCTGAGAGAGCTGCAGGCGGACGGCCGCATGACCAATGTCGAGCTCGCCGACCGGGTCGGCATCTCGGCGCCGCCCTGCCTGCGCCGCGTGCGCAAGCTTGAGGAAGCCGGCATCATCGAGGGCTACCACGCGATGCTGAACAGCCCGAAGCTCGGCTTCGATCTCGTCGCCTTCTGCATGGTCGGTCTGAAGCACCAGTCCGAAGCCAACCTGAAAGCCTTCGCCGCCGCCACGTCCAACTGGCCGCTGGTCCGACAGGCCTGGATGGTCTCCGGCGACAGCGACTTCCTGCTGCATTGCGTGGCGGAGAATTTGACGCGGTTTCAGGACTTCGTGATCGAGGTGCTGACGGCGAATGAACATGTCGATACGGTCAGGACGATGCTGACGATCCGACAGGTGAAGCGGTTGGGACTGGTTGAGGTTTAAGGGGCAGGCTATGCTCACTGCCGAAAATACGCTGCTTTGCATCTTCTCCTATAATATGGGGCAGACCTTGGAGCGGTGTATCTTGTCGACGCTCAAGATGTGCCCGGGCTTCGATCTGGCGATCATCGATGATCAGAGCGAAGACGAAGAGACGAGGGCGGTCATCGACAGACATCGCGGTTCGTTCCGGTATTGCCTGACGTCGGAAGGTGCCAAAGAAGGGCGCCGCCACGGCCACTTATACAACAACATTCAAAGAATGTGCGAGCTGGCAGGCGCTCAGGGCTACGAGTATATCTTCCTGATTCAGGACGACATGCAGTTCGTGCGGCCGATGGATGAGGCTATTTGCCAGCAATATTACGATCTGTTCAACAGCGATAAAATGGTTCTGCAGGTCGATCCCCGGTTCCTGCGGAAGGGATACGAATATGAAATATTGGAGCCGCAGCGCGCTTACGCGTTTCCTGCAGGCGACCCGCGCCGCTCCTATGCTGACGTAGGCATCATCCGGCTATCTGTGCTGAATTCGCTCAAGTGGGAATTTCGCGACAGCGAGGCCGATAACAAGAAAATGTTGAGCCGTTTGGGATGCGTCCGGTTGTTTCCCTTCACCCCGATCATGATGCATGTACCGTTTCCGGTCTCATATCGCGGCGGCAAGAAGAAGCGTTCGCTTCTGCCGTTTTACCGGGGGACCTACGAGTTTCATGAGCTTTCGCAGCGTCAAAAGCGTGCGATGGATGAGCGGGATCTGTCTGACATCCCTTATTTTAGAAAGTTTCTGCGGCCGAAGAACATGTATCTGGCCCGGCTCGTCTATGCGCTGGTGACCGATGCATCAGCGCTTAGATGATCGGGGCGCGTCTGTGAGCAGAGGAACCTTGCAGCGGCTGACCAATCGCTTCAGCGCTAAACTGGAGAAGAGGCGAGGCCGCCTGGTCGGAAAGTTTCGCCGGCTGTTTGGCCTGACCTATGTGTCGCCGTTGAGCGAGGCCGATATGTTCGAAGCCCTCCGGTTCAAGTCCGTCGCCTTGGTTGGCAATGCGCGTAGCCTGTCTGAGAGTGATTTCGGCGCGTCGATCGATAACCACGACCTCGTCATTCGCTGCAATCAGGCGCCTATGCCTGACAAGCGTTCTCACGGGGCAAGAACAGACTGGATTGCGACCAGCATAGAACTCGATCGCCAGATCATGGCGCAAAAGGGAGCCAGCCACCTGTTGTGGATGTCGCCGCCACGCAACGCGCTACCGGGCTGGATATTGAAGTGGCCGAATTTTTTCCTTTACCCGTCTGCGAGCCACAAGGCACTCTGCGCTAAAGTTGGCAATAGGCCGACGACAGGGCTGATGCTGATTGATCTGCTCGAACGTTCGCCATGCCTGGCGGTGTCGCTCTATGGCTTTGATTTCTACCGGAGCCTTTCATTGTCCAACGAGCATAACAGCCGCGAGACACCGCACGACTACGGCACAGAGGAAAGCTATGTCCGGAAGCTTTTGGCTTCCGATCACCGATTCTCGCTGAATATCAATGCTTGAAGATTGAGGGCGCAGGCGGCGTAATTTCGTTAGCGCCGATCGTCAGCCAGAGCCCGCATGCGATCGAAAAGTCTGGAAGCATCGATGCTGGCCCGGTGGAGCGCACTGGCGATCGTTTTCTCTTCTTCCGATGTGTAGGCAAACTCTTCCGGTTTTTTCAGACGCTCCTGAAGCTGGCCGATTTCGGTCAGGCGGCCGTCATCTAGGCCAAGGTCTTTGAGCAGGGCTTTTGTCTTCCAGGAGTTGGATTCCAGAGCCAGGAAGGGCGTGCCTGTCAGGATGCAGAGGCAGACAGCGTGAAAACGGCCGGTCACATGCAGGTAGCCATGCTGAAGCGCATTGATGAAACCGGCTTCGTCCTTGTTGAACCAGACATTGCGCCTCCGCAGTCTGAAAGCTTCCGCATGGAGGCGAATGTAGGCCTCGCGTAACATTTTCAGCGGTGCTGGGAAATGTGGTTTGCTGGCCTTGATGGTCTTGAGGATTGGCAGCAAACGCGCGTCAGGGCGGGATGCAGCCAGATCAAGCAGGGCTTTCGATACCTCTCGGGACACTGAGTCTCCAACAAGAAGCATATCGCGCGCAACTGTGGCATTGGGGCTGATGGGGCCGCTGCAAAGCGAGAGGTCCGGCAGGAAGTCGATTTTTCGGCCAGCGGCAGCGGATGCGGCCTCGGCGCTCCAGGAATCACGGGTCGATATCAAATCTATGCGCTCAAGATATTGGGCCCATTCCGGTGGGTTCTCCTGGTAGAGCGCATTGATCAAGGCGACCGGCTTTTGGCCGCGCGCCGGATGGGTGGCTATCCGCAGCAAGCGTTCGCCGGCGCGCGCTCCATGATGCAGCGTGCCCTCGCCATTGATGATGATGAGGTCGCATTCAGTTATGGCACGCAAAAGCGGCTTGTCGTGTTCCCAGTCGTTGCGGACAATGCTCCGCGCGGCGATGTTGATTCTGCGACTGACGAGATTGTCTTCGATGGTTCGCATCACACGGAAACAGCCGAAATGATTGTCGCCGCGCGTATCGTTCAAAATGACTGCATTTATTGACAATTCGGTGCCTTCCCAGGTCGACATCTATTGAACTATCGATGCCTTTAACGCATTTACCCTCTCGCAGAATACCTATCAACTTTTGCATGCTTGACGTCTGCCGGTACGTTTGCGATTTCCTGTTCAAGTGGCAGAAGTAAATGGTGGGCAAGGAAGGCCTTATTGTGCTGGGATCCGAACGGCCGTGGCGCCGGTCCATCTTTAGAATTCTTATGTACGTTCTTTGGGGTAGAAGCGGAGCGCATACTCAGGACTGGCTGCCTGGTCTCTCTTTGACCATTCCACAGCAGCCATTTGAGACCGGAACCATCGTCTATCGCGGGAATAGCATTTCGCCCTTGTTGCACCCCGCTGTCTTGAAGAACTCTGCAAGTCAGGAAATTTTCATCATCGGCTCGGGCCCTTCTCTGCGGTCGAACGATTTGTCCCTTATTGGTCCGCGCACGGCTATCCTGCTGAACGGGGCGATCAGCCTGTTGACGGAAGGGATCGATGCGCCGCTGGCGGTCGCGATAGAGGATGAGCGCTTTGTCTGGCGGCATTTCCAGCTTATGGCCGAAAAGATCGGGGCGGGAAGTATCTGCCTGTTTTCGACGGCGGTTATCCGCGCCATATGCGAAATCAATGACGACTGGCTTGCTGACAAGACTGTGATCCTGATCGACAACATTCGCAAACCTTACGGCGGCAAGCGGCGGGAATATTCTCAGTTGACCGATTTGGATTTTGTTCGCGTCCATGCCGACGAGGCCGGATTTTCATCCGATCCATCCAAGGGGGTCTTTCAAGGTGGTTCGGTGGCGATTAGCGCATTTCAGTTTGCTGCCTACTGCAAACCGGCGACAATCGGGTTCTTTGGCGTCGATATTTCCAATGCGAACGGGCCGCGCTTCTACGAGAGAATTGGTAGCGTCGCCAAGTCAGGTATAGCGCATGCGAAGCGGCGCATTCTCTCCCACATCTCGCTTGGCATAGGCGCCTGCATCGCTCAGGGAACTGAAGTGCTGAATTTCTCGCCGATTTCCGCACTGTCTGAATGCGGCTTGCCGTATGATTCACGCTATGCCTGGGCGTCCGCGCAGAAGGATGATTTGGCCGTCGAACATAGTGAATGATGCATATCGTTCGCGAACTCAGACGCTAAGCTGTGCTCCGGAGCGGTCTGTAGCGCCTATATCGAGCTTTCCAAGCGCAGGCCGTAATTTGCGTCAGACGGAGCGGTAGACGGCGGCGATGCGCTTGGCTTCCATCTCGATCTGAAAATCTTCAAGAACGTGGGAAAGCCCTTTTTGGGCCAGCGTTTCGCGCAGCGGCATATCATCCATGTAGAGCGCTGCCGCGCTTGCCATCGCCTCGAGGCTGTCGCGTGCAATCATGGCCTCCGGGCCATCGCCGCTATTTACCAGCAGCTCCGGAAACGCCCCCACATCCGTGGCGATGACATGCACGCCCGATGCCATTGCTTCCAGCGGCGTCAGACCAAAGCCTTCCCAGCGTTGGGGGGCGATGAAGAGGTCGAGGGCGCGGTACCAGTCGTTGATATCGGTGTGCTCGCCGACGAAAAGGATGCGGTCCGCAAGGCCTGCGGTCGCCGCACGTGTCTTCAGGTTATTCTCGAAGTCGACATGTTTGGCCGTGGCGCGGCCGGCGATGATGGCGATCCAGTCCGGGCGATCCGGGAGGAGGCTGATCATCGTGTCGACGAAGAGGTCGGTGCCCTTCTGATGGCGGACGCGGCCGAAGCAGCCGGCAATCTTCTTCGTGGGGTCGAGGCCGACGGCTGCCTTTGCCGCCGCCTTGTCAGCAGGCGGAGAGAAGCGGGCAGTGTCGATGCCGTGGAGGATGACGGTGTTCGCGACTTCGAGATAGGCCGAGGTCTTGCCGCTGGTGGCGATCACCGCGTCCATTTTCGAGATCAGCCATTTGGTCCAGCCGGTATGCTTGCGCTGGGAGGCCGAGGTGAAAACGATCTTGAGCTTCATGCGCAGCAGATCGCGCATGATGATCGCGGGCAGCATCTCGACATTGCGCCGCGCGTGCCAGACGCGGTGTTTCCTGCCTGCTGGCGGCGTCCAGAGATGGACGAGGTCGCGGAAGCGGATATGCGGCAGGCTTGCGGGCAGGCCAGGGCCGAGCGCGGCGATCTTCTGGCCGAGCGCCCGCTGCACGGGAATCAACTGAATGATCGTCGACGTGACGCCGGACAGGCGCCGCTTGAAGTTCGGCGCGATGATCTCGACGTCACGGATATCGATGATGGCTGGGTCGCGATCTGCGGCCACGGAAGATCAGCCCCAGGAAACCTGGAGGATTTCATAGGCCTTCGAGCCGCCGGGCGCGTTGACCTCGATGGAATCGCCGACTTCCTTGCCGATCAACGCGCGGGCGATGGGCGAGGAGATGGAGATGCGGCCGGCCTTCACGTCGGCTTCCTGATCGCCGACGATCTGGTACGTCTTTTCTTCCTCGGTGTCCTCGTCGACGAGCTTCACCTTGGCGCCGAACTTGATCTTGTCGCCTGACATCTTGGAGAGATCGATGACTTCGGCGCGTGCCGTCAGATCCTCGAGCTCGCCGATACGGCCTTCGTTATGGCTCTGGGCTTCCTTGGCAGCGTGATATTCGGCATTTTCCGACAGGTCGCCATGGGCACGCGCTTCGGCGATCGCTTCGATGATGCGGGGACGCTCTTCCTGCTGGCGCCAGCGCAGTTCTTCCTGCAGCTTGACGAAACCACCCTGCGTCATCGGTACCTTATCTACCATTTTCCCGTCCTTTGATCTTCGTGTCTTCCGGTAGGCACAGACACAAAAGAAAACAGGTCCCGAAGAGAACTTCGGAACCGTGCAAACCATCCTAGTTGCTTTGCTTATAGCAGATCGCAAATGGCGATTGCCATAAAATTCGTATCGGGATCTCCAACCTAGCGCTGTATTCGCAGCCGTTTCCAGCAAATGCCCGTGGTTCGCTTGACTTTTAGCGATGGAACATATAGTGAACAAAACAATGAAGAAGACGCTGAAAGAAAGACTGGCGATCCTTTCGGATGCCGCGAAATACGATGCCTCCTGCGCTTCCAGCGGAACCACGAAGCGCGATTCGGGGGCGAGCGGCGGCCTGGGTTCGACGGAGGGGTCCGGTATCTGCCACGCCTATGCGCCTGACGGACGCTGCATCTCGCTCTTGAAGATCTTGCTCACCAATTTCTGCATCTATGACTGCGCCTTCTGCATCAACCGCTCGTCCAGCAATGTCGAGCGGGCGCGGTTCACGCCTGAGGAAGTGGTCTGGCTGACGCTGGAATTCTACCGGCGGAACTACATCGAGGGGCTGTTCCTGTCGTCGGGGATTATTCGCTCATCCGATCACACGATGGAGGAGATGGTGCGGGTAGTGCGCGAGCTGCGCGTCACCCATAATTTCCGCGGCTACATCCATCTGAAATCCATTCCGGAGGCGTCTGCGAAGTTGATCGAGGAGGCGGGGCTCTACGCCGACCGCCTGTCGCTCAATATCGAGCTGCCGACTGATAGCGGCATCACCCGTCTGGCCCCGGAAAAGAAGCCGTCAGGCATCCGCCGCTCGATGGGTGATCTCCGGCTGAAGATCGAGGAAGCCGGCGAGCCGACGCTGCAGACGAAGCGGCGCAAGCGCTTCGTGCCGGCCGGCCAGAGCACGCAGATGATCGTCGGAGCCGATGGCGCCAGCGATGCCACCATTCTCGGCACCAGTGCCCGGCTCTACGGCAGCTACGGGCTTCGCCGTGTCTATTATTCGGCCTTTAGCCCGATCCCGGATTCATCGAAGAACCTGCCGCTGATCAAGCCGCCGCTGATGCGCGAGCACCGGCTCTACCAGGCCGATTGGCTCTATCGCTTCTACGGTTTCGGGATCGACGAGATCACCGCGACGCAGGAGGGCGGCATGCTGGATCTCAATCTCGATCCGAAGCTTGCCTGGGCGCTTGGCCACCGCGAGCAGTTTCCTGTCGATATCAACCGGGCCGCCAAGGAAATGCTGCTGCGCGTGCCGGGGCTCGGCACCAAGGCGGTGAAGGGCATTCTCTCCGGCCGCCGTTTCCGCAGGCTTCGCATCGAGGATCTGGCGCGGCTCGGCGTGTCGATCAAGAAGGTACAGGCCTTCGTGACGGCCGAGGGGTGGACGCCGAGGCGGCTGATCGAGCGGCCGGATCTGCGCGCCATGTTCGAACCGAAACCCGAACAGCTGCAGTTGCTCTGATGCTGAAGGTGGCGCTGCAGGGCAAGGGTGACTTCTTCGAGTGGCGCGATGCCGCCCGGTCGCTGGCACTGGCAGGCATTCCGCCCGAGGATATCGAGTGGCGGGAGAGGGGTGGCGACAAGCAGCTGTTCTGGGAGGAAGACGTGCTGCCGCCGCAGCCCGCGGGTGGGAAGCCGATGACGGTGCCGCAGGCCTTCATCGATCTGGCATCCGCGGTCATCTGCCATTGCGATCCGGTGCGCTTCTCGCTTCTGTACCGGCTGCTCTGGCGGCTGCAATCCGACAAAAAGCTGCTTGATATCGTTTCCGACGAGGATGTGGCGCGAGCCCGCCTTCTGGAAAAGAGCGTGCGCCGCGACGCGCACAAGATGACCGCCTTCGTGCGCTTCAAGGAGGTCGGCAGCGGTATCTCAATGAACGGGCGGCGGAAGTTTCTCGCTTGGTTCGAGCCGGATCATCATATCGTCGTGCGCAAGGCGTCGTTCTTCCAGCGGCGGTTCAACGACATGGACTGGATCATTCTGACGCCGAAGGGTTCGGCCGGGTGGGACGGCGTGAAACTGACGACCAGCCACGAGCCCTGCGAGAAGCCTGATCTCACCGACGATGCCGACGAACTGTGGCGCACTTACTACGCCAATATCTTCAACCCGGCGCGGCTGAAGGTGAAGGCGATGCAGGCGGAAATGCCGAGGAAATACTGGAAGAACCTGCCGGAGGCCGATCTCATTCCCGGGCTGATTGCCAATGCGGAGAGCCGGGTGATCGAGATGGCCAAACGCGAGGCGAGCACGCCGCAGCCCTTTCACGATCGCCTGCAGGAAGCGGCTCGCAACCAGCCGCAGCCGGAGCCGTCGCCTGCCGGGACGCTCGAGGCGCTGCGCGAGCAGGCCGCCGTCTGCACGCGCTGTCCGTTGCATGCCAAGGCGACGCAGACAGTGTTCGGCGAGGGCCCCGGGAATGCCGATGTCGTTTTCGTCGGCGAGCAGCCGGGCGATCTGGAGGATCTGGCAGGGCGCCCCTTCGTCGGGCCGGCCGGCAAGGTGTTCGATCAGGCGATCCAGGCAGCCGGTATCGACCGCTCGGCGCTCTATGTCACCAATGCGGTCAAGCATTTCAAATACGAGCCGCGTGGCAAGCGGCGCATCCACCAGCGCCCCAATATGGGCGAGGTGCAGCATTGCCGCTGGTGGTTGAAGCTGGAGCTCGATCTGATCAAGCCGAAAATCGTCGTGGCAATGGGCGCGACGGCGCTCGCTTCGCTGACGGAAACGAAGCACAAGCTGACCGATATCAGGGGGCAGGCGATGCGGATGGCGAACGGGCGGCTGCTCTTCACCACCGTCCATCCATCCTATCTGCTGCGGCTCCCCGATGAGCGCGACAGGGCGGAGCAGACGGCGCTGTTCCAGCGGGATATGGTGGAAATACAGAGGCTTATGGCGGCGCTTTTGAAAACTGATTCCGCTGCCTGACAATCTGATTCAAAGAAAGGGCCCAAGAGCTGTCGGTTGCGGGCCGCCTCAAGCGTCCTTTGCCTGAGGTAACGATAAGGGAGACTGCAGTAATGGCACTGAAGCGGATGGACAACATCGGCATCGTCGTCGACGATCTCACGGGAGCGATCGCGTTCTTTGGCGAACTTGGTCTGGAACTCGAAGGGCGCGCCACGATCGAAGGCGCGTGGGCGGGGCGCGTCACGGGGCTGGGAGATCAGCATGTCGAGATTGCCATGATGCGTACGCCGGATGGCCACAGCCGGTTGGAACTCTCGCGCTTCATCCGGCCTGAGGTCATGGCGGATCACAGGAATGCCCCTGTCAACGCCTTCGGCTATCTCCGCGCCATGTTCACGGTCGATGATCTGAACGAAACGCTCGAGCGGCTTCGTGCATGTGGTGCGCAGCTGGTGGGAGACGTCGTCAGGTACGAGGATGCCTATCTGCTTTGCTACATCCGTGGGCCCGAAGGGTTGCTGATCGGGCTTGCCGAGGAACTCGGCTAAGGCGAGATCAACGATGGCATCTGAGCGCCGCCGTTATGGGTTCGAAGCGGCGCCATTCGTATCCGTCACCGGCAGCGACGTCATGAACGCGGCGATCAGGCTGGCGGTCTTCTCGGGCGCCTCGATCTGCGGGATGTGATTGACGCCGTCGAGCGCGGAAAGCTGCGCCTTCGGCAGCAGGCTGGCGATCTCTTCGCCCTGTACCAGCGGCGTGACGCTGTCTTCCTTGCCCCAGATGAGGAGCGCCGGCTTTTCGAAGCCGCGGTAATTTTCCGCTTTGAAGGCGCGCGAGCTTTCCTCGTTGCCGAACAGGCCGGTGACGAACCAGTCGGCGATCGCGTGGCTGGTGCCCTTGACGTCAAGCGGGCGGCTGTAGACTTCGATCAGTTCCGGTGTGGCGACGGCATCGTCGTCGGCGACGAAATCGCGCAGCGCTTTGCCGATCATGAGAGGGTTGGTGAAGGTGGCTGCCATGATCGCCTCACGCAGGCCCGACGCTGCGAAAAGCGGCGCCAGCGGCGGCTTTGATGGCGGGCGGCCAAGGCCGAGTGCGACATCGAGGAGAACAAGGCCGTCGATACGATCCGGCTGGGTCAGCGCGGTCTCGACGCTCGCGCCGCCACCGAAGGAATGGCCGAGCAGCACGAAGCTCTTCAGCCCCAGGGCATCTGCAAAGGCGAGGATGCGGCGCGCCTGTGCCTGACGGGAGTAATCGCCGGAAGAGGGCCGTTCGGAATAGCCGAAGGGAGGCAGGTCGGGGGCGATAACGCGGAAGCCGTCATTCCCCAGCCGTTCGGCGATCGGCGCCCAGGTTTCCGACCATGCCATGGCGCCGGGGATGAGCAGGATTGCCGGACCGCTCTGTGGTCCCCATTGCTTGTAGTGGAGGTCGAGGCCATCGGCCTGAAGGTATTGCCCGGGCTGACCATTGCGGCCCGGCGTCACGCTCTCGCGCCAGATTGAGGCGGCATAGAAGCCGGCGAAGACGAGAAGCGCTAGCCCGATCAGCGCACCGGCGATGCCGGCGAGGATTTTGACGATCCGGATGGCAATGCTTCTCATCTTGCTTCCCCGCCGCACTGTTACATGCGGCGAGGAATAGCAGAAAGCCGGTTAAGAATTTCGCGATTTACGCGAAATAGCTCTGCAGCGGGCGGACCTCGAGATTGCCGGCGCGCAGCGCCTTGATCGCCTGCGCTGCAGCCTCGGCGCCCGCCATCGTCGTGTAGTAGGGCACTTTCTGCATCAGCGTGGCGCGGCGCAGCGACTTGGAGTCCGAGATCGCCTTGTTACCGTCGGTCGTGTTGATGACGAGCTGGACCTGACGGTTGCGGATGGCGTCCTCGATATGCGGGCGTCCTTCCAGAACCTTGTTGATCTTGGTGGCGGTGATGCCCTGTTCGGCGAGATAGCGGGCGGTGCCGCCGGTTGCCAGAACCTTGAAGCCTTCGGCGACCAGCAGGCGGATCGCCGGCAGCACGCGCGGCTTGTCCTCGTCGCGCACCGAGACGAACACCGTTCCGTCACGCGGCAGCTCGACGCTGGCACCGAGCTGCGACTTGGCGAAGGCCAGCGCGAAATCGGTGTCGAGGCCGATGACTTCGCCGGTGGAGCGCATTTCCGGGCCGAGCAGCGTATCGACGCCCGGGAAGCGGGCGAAGGGGAAGACGGCTTCCTTGACGGCGATGTGCTTCAGATTGCGCGGATCGGGCTTTTCGCCGTAAGCGGCAAAGGTCGCGTCGAGCTTCTCACCGGCCATGGCGCGCGCGGCGATCTTGGCGATCGGCGCGCCGATGGTCTTGGCGACGAAGGGCACGGTGCGCGAGGCGCGCGGGTTGACTTCGAGCACGTAGACTGTGCCGTCCTTGATCGCGAACTGCACGTTCATCAGGCCGACGACGTTGAGCGCCTTGGCCATGGCCTTCGCCTGGCGCTCCAGCTCGTCGAGCATTTCCGTCGACAGCGTGCGCGGCGGCAGCGAGCAGGCCGAGTCGCCGGAGTGAATGCCGGCTTCCTCGATATGCTCCATGATGCCGGCGACATAGGCGTCGGTACCGTCGGAGAGGCAGTCGACGTCGACTTCGATGGCGTTCGACAGGTAGCTGTCGAAGAGCAGCGGGTTCTTGCCGAGCAGCGTGTTGATCTGGCCGGTCTTGTCGTTCGGGTAGCGCTGCTTGATGTCCTCAGGCACCAGTTCCGGAACGGTATCCAGCAGATAGGTCTGCAGCATCGATTCCGAATGGATGATCTGCATGGCGCGGCCGCCGAGAACGTAGGACGGGCGCACGACCAGCGGGAAGCCGATTTCGGTGGCGACGAGGCGGGCCTGCTCGACGGAGTAGGCGATGCCGTTGTTCGGCTGCGTCAGGTCGAGCTTGACCAGCAGCTTCTGGAAACGGTCGCGGTCTTCGGCAAGGTCGATCATGTCAGGCGCGGTGCCCAAGATCGGGATGCCGTTCTTCTCGAGCGCCTCGGCAAGCTTCAGCGGGGTCTGGCCGCCGAACTGGACGATGACGCCGACGACTTCGCCCTTTTCCTGCTCAGCGCGCAGGATCTCGATCACGTCTTCGGCCGTCAGCGGCTCGAAATAGAGGCGGTCGGAGGTGTCGTAGTCGGTCGAGACGGTTTCCGGGTTGCAGTTGATCATGATCGCTTCGTAGCCGGCATCGCGGAGTGCGAAAGCGGCATGGCAGCAGCAATAATCGAACTCGATGCCCTGGCCGATACGGTTCGGACCGCCGCCGAGGATGACGACCTTCTTGCGGTCGGAGACTTCGGCTTCCGAGCGTGCGGCGCCGACGAAGGGCGTTTCGTAGCTCGAATACATATAGGCGGTCGGCGAAGCGAATTCGGCAGCGCAGGTGTCGATGCGCTTGAAGACCGGGCGGACGTTCAGGCTGTTGCGGAGTTCCGCCACTTCCTTCGGGCGCTTGCCGGAGAGCGTCGCCAGGCGGGCGTCGGAGAAGCCCATGGCCTTGAGGCTGCGGAGATTGGCGGCATCCTGCGGCAGGCCGTGCTCACGGATGCGGGCTTCGGTGTCGACGATCGCCTTGAACTGGGCGATGAACCACGGATCGATCTTGCAGCCTTCGTGGACTTCTTCCGGGCTCATGCCCTGGCGCAGCGCCTGGGCGACCATGCGCAGACGATCCGGCGTCGGCGTGCCGATGGCGGCGCGGATGGCGTTCTGGCTGGATTCGCCTTCCTCGACGCCCGGGATCTCGATCTCGTCGAGGCCGGTGAGGCCGGTTTCGAGGCCGCGCAGGGCCTTCTGCAGCGATTCAGCAAAGGTACGGCCGATCGCCATGACTTCGCCGACCGACTTCATGGCCGTGGTCAGGACGGGCGAGGCGCCCGGGAACTTCTCGAAGGCAAAGCGCGGGATCTTGGTGACGACGTAGTCGATCGACGGCTCGAAGGAGGCCGGTGTCGCGCCGCCGGTGATGTCGTTGTCGAGTTCGTCGAGCGTGTAACCGACGGCGAGCTTGGCTGCGACCTTGGCGATCGGGAAGCCGGTAGCCTTGGAAGCCAGCGCCGAGGAGCGCGAGACGCGCGGGTTCATTTCGATGACGACGAGGCGGCCGTCCTTCGGATTGACGGCGAACTGGACGTTGGAGCCGCCGGTCTCGACGCCGATCTCGCGCAGAACCGCGATCGAGGCGTTGCGCATCATCTGGTACTCCTTGTCGGTCAGCGTCAGGGCCGGAGCGACCGTGATCGAATCGCCGGTATGGACGCCCATCGGATCGATGTTCTCGATCGAGCAGATGATGATGCAGTTGTCCGCCTTGTCGCGGACGACTTCCATTTCATATTCCTTCCAGCCGAGTACCGATTCCTCGATCAGCACTTCGGTGGTCGGCGAGGCATCGAGGCCGCCGCCGATGATTTCGAAGAATTCCGAGCGGTTATAGGCAATGCCGCCGCCAGTGCCGCCCATGGTGAAGGACGGGCGGATGATGGCGGGCAGGCCGACGACGTCGATCGCCTGCGCGGCGATCGCCATGGCATGGCTGATATAGCGCTGCTTGCGGTCGGTCTCGCCGAGGTTCCACTGGTTCTCGAGCGCATCGAGCGCCTTGTCGAGATCGGCGCCCGACAGGCTCTCCTTGAGCTTGTTGCGCTCGGCCTCATGCGTCTTGCGGTCAAGATCCTTGATGTCGGTGGCATTGGCCAGCATCGAGCGCGGAGTTTCCAGGCCGATGCGGTCCATGGCTTCGCGGAAGAGGGCGCGGTCTTCGGCCATGTCGATGGCAGCGGGCTTTGCGCCGATCATCTCGACATTGTAGCGGTCGAGAACGCCCATGCGCTTGAGGGAAAGCGCGGTGTTGAGTGCCGTCTGGCCGCCCATGGTCGGCAGCAGCGCATCGGGGCGTTCCTTGGCGATGATCTTGGCGACGACTTCGGGGGTGATCGGCTCGACGTAAGTGGCGTCTGCCAGGCCCGGATCGGTCATGATCGTTGCCGGGTTGGAGTTGACGAGGATGACGCGGTAGCCTTCCTCTTTCAGCGCCTTGCAGGCCTGTGTTCCCGAGTAGTCGAATTCGCAAGCCTGGCCGATGACGATCGGTCCTGCGCCGATGATGAGGATCGATTTGATGTCTTGGCGCTTCGGCATGGGCGATATCCGTTTCTAGCTGCGCAGAAAACCGGCCAGGGTGGGAGGCACCGGGTCGGGTCGCGCATTGAGGGTCTTTTCAGGCTAGAAGCGGCTTATAGGCAAAGCGAAACCGAAACGGAACCCCATAAATTGCGGAATCGACAGGAATCCGCTGACGCTCCCGAGGGGTGTCAAAGGCCCGGTATCACCAAGGCCCGGATCTCGCCTGCCGGTGTGGGGCTGATGATGGTCCTGAGGGCTTCCTCGAAGCCGATCCTGCGGGAAATCAGCGGTTCGACCTTGATGGCACCCGACGCGATCAGATCGGCGGCGCGGGCATGGGTGAAGGGGTTGACGAAGGAGCCGAGCAGGCGGATTTCCCGGAAGAGCAAGTCGAAGGGTTCGATCGAGACCGTTGCGCGCTGCGGCATGACGCCGAGGATGACGGCGGTGCCGCCTTTTCGGGCGAGGCGGGGCGCCTGTTCGATGGTCTCCGGAACGCCGGCGCATTCGATGACGACATCGGCGCCGTCAGGCAGAAGGCCATTCCTGCCGCAGGTCAGCTCGACGATATCGCCGGCCGACGGATCGACGGTCGCTGTTGCGCCAAGTTGTTCGGCGAGGCGGCGCTTTTCGGCGTTGCGGGTGGCGAGGACGACGCGCGTGGCGCCGGCAAGGCGGGCGAGCTGGACGACCAGCAGCCCGATGACGCCGCCGCCCAGCACGACGACCGATTGGCCGGTCGTGATGCCGGCCATGTCGACGCCGTGGATGCAGCAGGCCAGCGGTTCGCAGAAGGCGCCGTGCAGAGGATCGAGACCGGCGGGCAGGGCGTAGGCCTGCGTTTCCGGCATGCAGACATAATCGGCGAAGCCGCCGTCGCGGTGGATGCCGATGGCGCGCAGGTTGCGGCAGAGGTTGACCCGGCCGCGCTGGCATTCCGGGCAAAGGCCGCAGGAAATGTTCGGATCGCCGGTAACGCGCATCCCGGCCCGGAAATTCTTCACGCCGGAACCGACCGCCTCGACGATGCCGGTGAATTCGTGTCCGAGGATGACGGGCGGCGTCGAGGGAAATTCGCCGTGGAAAAGATGGCGGTCGGTGCCGCAGATGCCGCAGGCATCCACCTTGACCAGGATATCGTTCGGGCCGGGAACCGGCTTTTCGGCTTCCACCACGGCAAGTCTGCCGGTTGCTTCCAGACGCAGGGCCTTCATGATTTTCTCCTCGCTCCGACGCCATCAGGCGCAAAAATGGGCTGATGCGTCAAGGCTTGACGGCAAGGCCCCGGGAAGAGCCGAAAGAGTTGACGCCCGCCTCTTGCGCCGGGCCGCATCCGGCGGAAAGATCATGGCGTTCCCGAGGAGATAGTAGATGACCCTAGAACCCTTGCTCGATGCGCAGCCTGCAATCCAGATTCATGTTGCGACGGTCGTGCCCGCTGCCTTGCTCGGCGCCTATCTGCTGTCGCGGCCCAAGGGCACGCCGCGGCACCGGTTGCTCGGCAAGATCTGGATGGGGCTGATGGTGATCACCGCGCTCTCCACCTTCTTCATTCACGAGCTCAACATGTTTTACGGTTTTAGCCCCATTCACCTGCTGTCGATAGCAACACTGTTCGGTGCCTGGCAGGCGATTGCTGCAGCCCGGCGCCACGATGTCGTCAGGCATCGCCATATCGTCCGCTCGATCTATTTCGGCGGCATCGTCATTGCCGGGCTGTTCACCTTCCTGCCAGGGCGGATCATGAACTCAGTGGTGTTTTCCGGGCACGATATGGTCGCGCTTGCCGCCGGGCTTGTGGTGACCTCTGCCGCCGCAGCCATCGTGCTCTCTTCGCGGATGCGGCCGGCGGCATGAAGCCGCTGGAATTCACAGTCGCGGCGGATATATAACTGTTGGCTGCAGAGGTGCATTTGGCACTGCCGGGGAGAGTTGAGATGGAATGGAAGGGCCGCCGTCAATCGGACAATATCGAGGATCGCCGCGGAGACCCTTCCAGCGGCGGGCAGAGTCCCTTCGGCCGTGGCGGCGGGTTCAGCTTTCCCTCGGGCGGCATGCGCCGCGGTGGAGGCGGGCTGTCGATCGGCACGATCATCTTCCTCGTCGTCATCTATTTCATCTTTAAGGCGATGGGTATCGACCTGATGCAGGTCATGGACGGCACGATGAATGGCGGATCGGGCTACGAACAGAGCCAGTCGCAGGGCAATGGAACGCCTGCCAATGACGACATGACGGCTTTCGTGCGCACCGTGCTTGCCGATACCGAAGATACCTGGACCGGTATCTTCCAGGCATCGGGCCAGACTTACGAAAAGCCGGCTCTTGTGCTGTTCTCGGGCTCGACGCGTTCCGGCTGCGGCGCTGCATCTGCCGCATCAGGCCCGTTCTACTGCCCCGTCGACCGCAAGGTCTATCTCGACACCGATTTCTTCCGCCAGCTCAGCCAGCAGTTTGGCGCCAAGGGCGAATTTGCCGAGGCCTATGTCATCGCCCACGAGGTCGGCCATCACGTTCAGAACATTCTGGGCGTGCTGCCGAAGTTCAACGAGGCCCGCCAGCGGATGAGCGAGGTCGATGCCAACAAGATGTCTGTGCGCGTCGAGCTGCAGGCCGATTGCTTCGCCGGCGTCTTCGCCAAGTTCGAGCAGCGCAAGGGCTATATCAATCCCGACGATATCGCGGACGCGCTGAATGCCGCCCAGCAGATCGGCGACGATACGCTGCAGAAGCGCAGCCAGGGCTATGTCGTCCCCGACAGCTTCAACCACGGAACCTCGGCGCAGCGTGTCAAATGGTTCAAGCAGGGCTTCGACAGCGGCAAGGTTTCTGCTTGCGACACCTTTAGCGGTCCGGTCTGAGTGAGGGGGCCCTCGCAGTTTGTCGGCGGAGCCTTCTCGTCAGCGTTCACTATCCATATGCTTCAGCTGCGCGTCCGGATAACGGGCGCCAGCGGCAGAGTCTTTCGGGATTGCCCGTTCGATGGCCGCCATGTCTCCGCCCGTCAGTTCGACGGCGAGTGATCCCAGCGCTTCGCTGAGCCGAACGCGGCGGCGGGCGCCGATCAGCGGGACGATATCCTTGCCTTGTGCCGCGACCCAGGCGATGGCGATCTGGGCGACGCTGACCTGCTTTTCCGCAGCGATCTTGCGCAGTTCCTCGACGAGAGCGAGGTTCTGATCGATATTGGCAGCCTGGAAGCGCGGGCTGACGGCGCGGAAATCGCCTTTGCCGCCATCCTGGCCCTTCTGCCAGTGACCGCTGATCAGGCCGCGCGACAGGACGCCATAGGCGGTGATCGAGATGCCGAGTTCGCGGCAGGTGGGGAGGATCTGATCCTCGATGCCGCGGGAGATCAGCGAATATTCGATCTGCAGGTCGGCGATCGGGTGAACGGCGGCGGCACGGCGGATGGTATCGGCGCCGACTTCGGAGAGGCCGATATGGCGGACGTAGCCGGCCTTGATCATGTCGGCGATGGCACCGACGGTTTCCTCGATCGGCACGTTCGGATCGAGACGGGCAGGGCGGTAGATGTCGATATAATCGGTGCCGAGCCGCTGCAGCGAATAGGCGATGAAATTCTTCAGCGCTGCCGGGCGGGAATCATAGCCGTTCCAGGCGCCGAGCGGATCGCGCAGAGCGCCGGTCTTGACGCTGATGATGAGGTCCTCGCGCTTGCGGTTCTTCAGCGCTTCGCCGATCAGCATTTCATTGTGGCCCATGCCATAGAAATCACCGGTATCAAGCAGGTTGATCCCGGCATCGAGCGCGGCGTGGATGGTCGCAATGCTTTCGACCCGATCGGCGGGTCCATACATGCCGGACATGCCCATGCAGCCGAGGCCGATGGCGGAGACTTCGGGGCCGGTCTTTCCCAGGCGATAGGTTTGCATTGTCTTCTCCTTGTGATGCGTTCGGCACTCTTTCTATCGTCTGTGAATGTGTGCGATAATCCGGATAGTGGCGAATGAGCCGTACGGGAAAATGCACAATGGATGATCTGCCCCTCAGTGATCTGGATGCCTTCACGGCGATTGCAAGGGAGCGAAGCTTTCGTGCCGCGGCCCGCAAGCGCGGCGTCTCGCCGTCGTCGCTCAGCGATTCCCTGCGGCGGCTGGAAGAGCGGCTCGGCGTGCGGCTGCTCAACCGCACGACCCGCAGCGTCACGCCGACCGAGGCAGGCGAACGTCTCCTGGAACGGCTGGCGCCGGCGCTGGGGGAGGTCGCCTCGGCACTCGGACAGCTCGACAGTTTCCGCGACAGCCCGGCCGGCACTTTGCGGCTGAACGTGCCGACCATCGTGTCGCGGCTCTTCCTGCCTGAGATCGCCAGCCGGTTCCTGGCGCTTTACCCGGAGATCAAGCTGGAGATCCTTGCGGAGGACGACTTTGTCGATGTCGTCGAGGCGGGCTTCGATGCCGGTATCCGTTACGACGAACGGCTGGAGCGCGACATGATCGCCGTGCCGATCGGTCCGCGCCGCCAGCGCTATGTCACGGCTGCATCGCCTGCCTATCTGCAACGGCGCGGCACACCCGCTCATCCGCGCGACCTGCTGGAGCATGACTGCATCCGCCATCGCTTTCGCAGCCGCGCGCATTTCGCCTGGGAGTTCGACCGCGGCGAGGAGACGCTGACGCTATCGGTGTCCGGGCCGCTGGTTGCAAACTCGATCGAGATGGAAGTGGGAGCCGCGATTGCAGGCCTTGGCATCATCAGGACATTCGAGGAAGTGCTGCTTCCCGGATTTGAACGGGGCGAACTGGTGCCGATCCTCGAGGAATGGGTCACGGAATTCTCCGGGCCGTTCCTCTATTATGCCAGCCGCAAGCACATGCCGCCCGCACTTCGCGCATTCGTCGATTTCGTCAAGGCCGAGGGGCGGAGGGGCTCATAATCCCGTTTTGTTCGCGGGCGCGATCAATTTCATTGTCTTCGCCATCAAAAACTTTGAAATGTTCACGTATTGTTTCATTTTTCTGCTTCGGCTATGTAACATTCCCGGCGATGAGATCGTCTTTCCAGAAAACAGCAGCTGTTGAGAGATGACTCATGCTTGATCCCAAATTCGTAAGCCGCGGCCTGTTCCTGGTTTTCGTGATCCTGTTTCTCGATGTGATCGGGATTGCGATCATCATGCCGGTTCTTCCCGCCTATCTGGAAGAGTTGACGGGCGGCAGCGTCAGCGACGCGGCGCTGGATGGCGGCTGGCTGCTCGTCGTCTATGCGATCATGCAGTTTCTGTTCGCGCCGCTGCTCGGCAATCTCAGTGACCGGTTCGGACGCAGGCCGATCCTGCTGATTTCGGTGCTCACCTTCGCTATCGACAATTTCATCTGCGCGGTCGCCACCAGCTTCTGGATGCTGTTTGTCGGCCGGGCGCTGGCGGGCTTCAGTGGCGGCAGTTTCGCCACCTGCTCGGCCTATATCGCCGATATCAGCACCGAAGAGAATCGGGCGAAGAATTTCGGCCTGATCGGCATCGCCTTCGGCGTCGGCTTTACCGTTGGCCCTGTCATTGGCGGCTTTCTCGGCGAATTCGGGCCACGCGTGCCGTTTTTCGGGGCGGCGCTGGTGTCGTTCCTGAATTTCGCCGCCGCCTATTTCCTGCTGCCCGAGACCTTGGATGCGAAGCATCGCCGCCCCTTCGAATGGAAGCGCGCCAACCCGCTCGGCGCCTTGAAGCAGATGCGCCACTATCCCGGCATCGGCTGGGTTGCCGCCGTGATGTTCCTGTTCTGGCTGGCGCATTCGGTTTATCCAGCCGTCTGGTCCTTCGTCGGCACCTACCGCTATGGCTGGAGCGAGGGTCAGATCGGCCTGTCGCTCGGCATCTACGGCATCGGCGCGGCGATCGTCATGGGGCTAGTGCTGCCGAAGGTCGTTCCTGTTCTCGGCGAGTGGAAGACGGCGGTCATCGGTCTCTGCTTTTCGGTCGTCGGCCTGACCGGCTATGCCTTCGCCTGGGAGGGCTGGATGGTCTATGTGATCATCGTCATGACGGTCATGGAGAATGTCGCTGATCCGCCGCTGCGCAGCATTGCGGCCGGCAAGGTGCCGCCGTCGGCGCAGGGTGAGTTGCAGGGCGCGCTGACCAGCCTTAGCAGCATCACCACGATCATCGGCCCGGTGATTTTCACGCAGCTGTTCGGCTATTTCACCAAGCCGGATGCGCCGGTTACCTTTGCAGGTGCCCCTTATCTGATGGCGGCTTTCTTCATTCTCGTGGCGGCGGTGGTGTTCTTCATTAAGGTGCGACCGTCGCGGCCGAAGACGATCGAAGCTCTGGCAGAATAGCCATCAGATTCAGTGATGCTGTGATGAATATTTCAGCATTTGCCTGTTTTAGGGTAGCTCTTTGCCGGGCTTTGATCTAAGGCCCGGTAATAACTTGCCGCCATTCCGCGGCCGAAAACGATTCAAAACAATTGGACTTTTGCCATGGACACGCCTGTTGACGTGAACAAGCTCGCGCCGCACACCGACAACCATTGGGGATCGCATTTCCGTGCGACGCTGGCGCTCGGCATACCCTTCATCGGCGCGCAGCTCGCCCAGCTCGGCATCAATACGACCGACGTGATGATCGTCGGCCAGCTCGGCGCTGAAAACCTGGCGGCCATGGTGCTGTCGGCACAGTTCCTCTTCACCATCCTGATCTTCGGCTCGGGCTTTGCGATCGCCGTCATTCCGATGGTGGCGCAGGCCTATGGGCGTGGCGATATCGTCACGGTGCGCCGCTCGATGCGCATGGGTCTCTGGGTCGTTACCGCCTATTGGCTGGTCATGCAGCCAGCCTTCTTCTATGCAGAGGAAATCCTGCTGGCCGCCGGGCAGAAGCCCGAGGTCGCCAAGCTCGCACATGGCTATATCCTGATCGGCCATTTCGCCGTACTGCCGGGCCTGCTCTACAATGTCATGCGGGCGCTGGTGAGCGCCATCGGCAAGGCGGCTGTGGTGCTCAATGTCACGATTGCCATGCTGGTGCTGAACGCGATCTTTGCCTACATCCTGGTGCTCGGCCATTTCGGCTTTCCGGCGATGGGTCTAGAAGGCGCGGCGATCGTTTCCGTTGCCGTGCAGACGGCGGGCTTCCTGTTCATCCTCGCCTATGTGCAGATGAAAGAGGAGACGCGCCGCTACGAGATCCTGGTGCGCTTCTGGCGGCCGGACTGGCACGCGCTCTGGGACGTCGTGCGTCTCGGTCTGCCGATCAGCATCACGATCCTGGCCGAAGTCAGCCTGTTTACCGCAGCGTCGCTGCTGATGGGCCGCATCGGCACGATCGAGCTGGCCGCCCACGGCATCGCACTGCAATGGGCGTCGATCGCCTTCATGATCCCACTCGGCCTTAGCCAGGCGGCAACGGTTCGCATCGGCATCGCCCACGGGCAGGGCGATCATCTTGCCGTGGTGCGCGCCTCGATCACCGTGATGATCATCGCCTGTGTGGTTTCGGCGCTCGGCGGTATCCTGTTTGCCGTCATGCCGGAGTTTTTCGCGCGCTGGTTCCTCGATACCAGTCACCCGGAAGCGGCGGCGGTACTCGCCTATGCGGGTCCGCTGATCGTCGTTGCGGGGCTGTTCCAGCTGGTGGATGGGATCCAGGCGATCGCCAGCGGCCTGCTGCGCGGGCTGAAGGACGCGCGCGTGCCGATGATCCTGGCGCTGATCGCCTATTGGCCGATCGGCTTCTTCCTGGCATGGCTGCTGGCCTTCCCGCTCGGTTTCGGCGGCGTCGGTATCTGGTTCGGCTTCCTGGTGGGGCTTGCGGCAGCAGCGACCATGCTCTGCGCCCGCTTCTATATTCTCGTGCGCCGCGAGGGGAGAACGGCTGGCGCCTGAGCCCGGCCATTCGTCAACGTCAGGCCGCCACCGGGTCCGTGACTGGCAATGCCGGCGCGTGCGCCCACGCGGCTGTCATTCGTCAAGTCAAGTTGAGGTCAAGAGCTCTGCCTTGCGCGGATTGCGGCGCTTCCAGCGATTGACGAGGAAGATGCGGCATGGCGCCTCGATGACGTGGTAGCTCGCGGTGGCGACTGCGAGCGCGACGGCACATCCGATCGGGATGACGAGCCAGAGCGGCATGCCTGCGAGCAGCTTGGCCGTCAGGAACAGGCAGGGCACATGCAGGAGATAGAGCGAAAAGCTGATCGTTCCCAGAAAACGGAAGGGGCGGGAGGCGAACAGCGCGGCGGAAATCGGATGCTCGCGGGCGACGAGCAGAACGGAGAGAGCAGCGGCAAGCGCGGTCGACATGCCCCAGAGAGTGTCGGAGACCTCGATCGAGAGGGCGCGATGGCTGAGCAGAAAGGCCGGCAAGAGGATCGCCATGACGCCGACTGTTATGCCGCGGGCTGCACTTTGCAGGCGCGGGTGCAGGTAGCCGGCCAGCACGCCGAGCAGGAAATAGGGCAGCTTCGATATCAAGAGGATGCCGCTTCCCGGAAAGCCGAGAAGACCGTCGATCGCCAGCAGGCAGCCGATCAGCACAGCGATCCACTGGTAGCGCAACGGATTGGCCAGAAACATCCAGATGAACGGGAAGACCAGATAGAACTGGATCTCGGGCGGGATCGTCCAGAGAACGCCGGTCGAGCCGAGCATGACGATATGACGGACGATCTGGAAGGGTCCCGTTATCGGATCGATATAACCGAGACCGGGAACGGCCGAGAGGACAACGACCAGCAGCACGGCGGCGAGATAGACCGGATAGATGCGGGCAAAGCGGCTGACGAGGAAATCGGAGGCATTCTTTCTGGAGAATGGCCGGTCACCATAGAGATAGGCCATCAGGAAGCCGCTGATAGCAAAGAATATCGCCACGGCGCCGCTGCCGATATCAGGCAGAGGCAGCGGACCGAGCGCTGGAAAGACCAGATAGACATGCGCCATGACGACGGCGAGCGCGGTGATGCCGCGCAATCCGTCAAGGCTTGCAATGTGGCGGCGCTCTCTCATTCATTGTCCAGTCAACGCATAAACTGACTGATGAGTAACACCGCCGCACTTAAGGTGCTGTTAAGAAATAGCGGCTGCTCTTACCGTTCGGCAAGCGCCTCTTCACCCTTCTTGGCGCGCACCATGTTGATGAAGCGGCGGAAGAGGTAGTGGCTGTCCTGCGGGCCGGGCGAGGCTTCCGGGTGATGCTGCACCGAGAAGATCTGCTTGCCGGAGACGCGCAGGCCGCAATTGGTGCCGTCGAACAGCGAAACGTGAGTCTCCTCAACGCCTTCCGGCAGCGACTTCGTGTCAACCGCGAAGCCGTGGTTCATCGAGACGATCTCGACCTTGCCCGTCGTGTGATCCTTGACCGGATGGTTGGCGCCGTGATGGCCCTGGTGCATCTTTTCGGTCTTGGCGCCGAGTGCGAGACCCAGCATCTGGTGGCCGAGGCAGATGCCGAAGACCGGGATGTCGGTCTTGATCAGCGTCTGGATGACCGGGACGGCATAAGCACCCGTTGCGGCCGGGTCGCCCGGGCCGTTCGACAGGAAGATGCCATCGGGGTTGACCGCAAGCACGTCTTCGGCGCTCGCCGTTGCCGGCATGACGGTGACCTTGCAGTCGAGGCCGGCGAAGAGGCGCAGAATGTTGCGCTTCACGCCGTAGTCGAGGCAGACGACGTGGTACTTGGCATCGGCAGCGCCGAGTTCGCCATAGCCTTCGTTCCAGATCCAGGGCGTCTGCGTCCACTGCGAGGACTGGCCGGAAGAGGCAATCTTGGCGAGGTCGAGACCTTCGAGACCGCTCCAGGCCTTGGCTTCGGCCTTCAGCGTATCGACGTCGAAGACGCCATTCGGATCATGGGCGATGACGGCGTTCGGCGAGCCGTTCTCGCGAATCCAGGCGGTGAGGGCGCGCGTGTCGATGCCGCAGAGGCCGATGATGCCGCGGGCCTTCAGCCAGGCGTCGAGATGCTTGGCGGCGCGGTAGTTGGACGGTTCGGTGGTATCGGCCTTGAAGATGACGCCGACCGCGCCGTGGCGTGCTGCCGGCGTCAGGTCTTCGATGTCTTCTTCATTGGTGCCGATATTGCCGATATGCGGGAAGGTGAAGGTAACGATCTGACCGAGATAGGAGGGGTCGGTGAGGATTTCCTCGTAGCCTGTGAGCGCCGTGTTGAAGACCACTTCGGCCTGGACCTTGCCGGTCGCGCCGATGCCCTTTCCTTCGATGACGGTGCCATCTGCGAGAACGAGCAGGGCGGTCGGCTTTTCAATGGTCCAGGGGGCTGTCGCGGTCATCATCATCCCGTTTCCGGCTGCTCTCGACGTCTTGGGCCGTCAGGCTGCCATTTGTGTTCGCAAGCGTATGGGCGCAGCTCGCCGCCGCGCGTCTCAGGCCTGATCACGAATTTTGGTGCAGGTGGCGGTAGATAGCCACGCTCTCGCCTGCCGTCAATCTTTTCTAACGTATCGGAGCACGCTTTTCCTGCGGTTTCTGGCGCTGATATCGCAATTTATTTGATCCTCCCCATTTGCGTGGTTTATGTAGCGCCATTCAACAGGAGTGAAATAATGCTGCGCGATCAACTCGCCACCGCCCTCAAAGAGGCGATGAAAGCCAAGAATGCCGAGCGCCTTTCGACGATCCGTCTCATTCAGGCGGCCACCAAGGATCGTGATATCGCCAATCGCGGAGCCGGCAAGGAAGAAGCCAGCGACGACGAGATTCTGCAGATCCTCGCCAAGATGGTGAAGCAGCGCGACGAATCGGCGAAGATCTACGAAGAGAATTCGCGCCCTGAGCTGGCCGCGAAGGAACGCGCCGAAATCACCGTGATCCAGGATTTCCTGCCGAAACAGCTTTCGGATGCCGAAGTGCGCGCCAATATCTCGGCGATCATCGCGGAAACCGGTGCAGAAGGCCCGAAGGACATGGGCAAGGTGATGGCCGCTCTGAAGGAGCGCTATGCCGGGCAGATGGATTTCGCCAAGGCTTCAGGCGCCGTCAAGGAACTCTTGAAGTAAATCAGTGATGTAAATCAGATGGCGCGGCCGAGCACAGTCTCGGCCGCCGCATCGACGACCGCGAACTTGGCTGCCTGGTAATCGCGGTATTCGAGAATGAAGCCGCGCGAAAGCCACAGGTCGCCCTTGCGCGGCGGCTCGTCCCAGCCAACGCTTCCCATCTCCGCCGCCTGGCTGAGGAGGCGCTTCAGATGGGTGTTGGAAATCATGAACTGGGTGCGCAGGTCGCTGAGCGATACCGGGCCAATGGATATCCGTTCGGCCGCGCCATCGAATGCCGGCAGGCGGGACATCAGATAGTCCATGACAAGACCGCCGGAATTTGCCCAGTTAAAGAGATTGTAGGTGGCGCCGGGATCGCGCACCGCCTTTGTGGCGATGATAGCCTGAGCAATCAGGGGTTGAATTTTCGCAATGAGCGCCGGCTCGGTGCTGAGCTTTTCGGCGCGCTTGCCACCGTCCAGGTTGTCGAGAATGAAAAGATGTGTCTGCAGCCACTTGAAGAAGTGCTGCTCGGCAGTCTCCGTCGGCTCGACGAGGCGCGTGCGCCGGTCGGCCTGGCCGCTTGAGGGGCGCAGGAAACGGTAGACGAGCATTTCCTGCAGGAAGGCGGCGGCCGTGTTGCGGCTGGCGATCTTGTTGCTGACGACGAAATCCACGAAACGCCCGGAATACAGGCCTTTTTTCTCCTCGCCAGGCAATCCGTAATGCAATGCAAAGCCTGAATGCGCCATCAGCCACCGTTGCTGCGCAGCAAAAATGGAGGCGATTCTCGGGCTTTCCTTATAGATCGTCAGCATCTCGTTGGCGCAGATCAGTACTGCTCCAAAAAAGCGATCGTCTATAGCAAGTGTTTCGGCGGTCAAAGACATCTGGGAACTCGGCAAGGCGACGGCTATTCCATTTGCCTTCTCAGCGTCCCGAGTCAATGTCCGTTTTGAACGGAGTGTCCCAAAAATGGTTAGGTGAGTTAACCGGCAAGGTTAAATTGCAAAAATCCGGGACAGCTGTGCCTAAAATTAAAGAAGGCAGGAGCTGGGGGCGCTCCTGCCTTCTTGCTCTTTGCTGCCGACAGCGACGCTGGGCTAGGCCCACACTGGCGGTGTATTTGCAAAGGCACCCTTGCGAGGCGGCGCCGGGGGTAGGGATGGTGCCTCGCTCGGGGATCGCTTTGATGAGAAGACGGTATTGCGCCGCAGCGGAGTATTCAAATTACAAAAATATAATAATTGGGTTGTGGATAGTCTGAATGCCCGCCAAGGCTTTTCATTAGCACGCTTCCCATCAGGCGTTTTCAGCGCCGAGGATAGAAACAAGTCATTGAAATAATGAAAACATCAATATTTTCATATGTTTTTGGAAATGCTTGAAAACTGGCGTGACAGCGGCCCTGCGTGCACAATTGTCGCACCCTCCTGCCGCAGGGCGTCACGCTTTATTGATCGTCATTTCTGACGCTTTTCTTGCTTCATCTTCTGCTGATCGACGTAATGGCGCAGCACAGTGTTAATACGCGTCTGATATCCCTTGCCGCTCGATTGAAAGAAATCGATGACATCTTGATCCAGCCGGATCGAGAGAGGCCTTTTGGCCGGCGGCTGAACGATCTCTGCGGTCGACCAATCGATATCGAGAGTATTGGCCCAATTGGGGTCGTCGCGCATGGCGCGCTCAATTTCCGCATCGCTCATGGCCCCGACCCGGGCGTGATCAGTTCGATCCTTGCCCTCGGCGATCATTTTCTCGATGGCTTCAGCCGAATATCTGACGATACGCTCTTTGCTCATTGTCGCGTGCCGCACGGGCAGAAATGATGCGGCAGCATTCACCGCGCATCGTATAAACGATCGCGATCAGTCGCTGCGAATCGGGGCAAACTGCCAGTGTGCGAACTTCTCCATGCCGGTCGGACGTCTTTTCCAGATGCGGCTTGTTCAATGCGGCCGCCGCTGCCGGAAAATCGATTCCATGTTTCAGGATATTTGCCTGCCGCTTATTCTCATCCCATTCGAACGACGAGAAGTGCTTGGCTATAGGTTCCACGCTGCACCCGAAGTTCCATTGCTTCCAGGCACCCATGCGCCGCTGTATATGCAATTGTATATACAATCATCTTGGCGTCAAGCCTGTGAATAGCGCGCAATTCCCTCGAAGTTCGTGGCGGCGGGGGGGAAACCTGCTTATATGATCGCTCAGCCACGAGGTCCTGATGCGCTTTTCTAATTCCTTTCTCGATGACATACGCGACCGCGTCCAGATTTCGGACGTGATCGGCCGCCGTGTCAGCTGGGACAAGCGCAAGACCAATGTGCCGCGCGGGGACTACTGGGCCTGCTGCCCGTTCCATGGCGAGAAGTCGCCGAGCTTTCACTGCGAGGATCGCAAGGGCCGTTACCACTGCTTCGGCTGCGGGGTGACGGGCGATCACTTCCGGTTCCTGACCGAGCTCGAGGGCCTGAGCTTCCCCGAAGCGGTGCAGCAGATCGCTGATATGGCGGGCGTGCCGATGCCGGTTGCCGACCCGGTGATGGAGAAGCGCGAGAAGGAACGGACGTCGCTGCTCGACGTCATGGAGCTTGCGACGCAGTTCTTCCAGGATCAGCTGCAGACCGCCAATGGCGCCCGTGCGCGCGCCTATCTGCGCGACCGCGGTCTGACGGGACGGACGATCGAGACGTTCAGGCTCGGTTTCGCGCCAGACAGCCGCAACGCGCTGAAGGAATTTCTGTCGGGCAAGGGCGTGGGCAAGGAGCAGATCGAGGCCTGCGGTCTCGTGGTGCATGGATCCGACATTCCCGTCAGCTACGACCGGTTCCGCGATCGAATCATGTTTCCGATCCTCTCGTCGCGGGAAAAGGTGATTGCGTTCGGCGGCCGCGCCATGTCGCCGGATGCGCCGGCGAAATATCTGAATTCCAACGAGACCGAGCTCTTCCACAAGGGGCAGGTGCTCTATAATTTTGCCCGTGCCCGCCGCTCGCTGCAGGGTGCTGACGGCGAGCCGACGGTGATTGCCGTCGAAGGCTATATGGATGTCATCGCGCTGCATCAGGCGGGTATCGAAAATGCCGTGGCGCCGCTCGGCACCGCGCTCACCGAAAACCAGCTCGATCTGCTCTGGAAGATGACGTCGCAGCCGGTACTCTGCTTCGATGGCGACGGCGCCGGTATCCGTGCTGCCAACCGCGCGGCCGATCTGGCTCTGCCGCATCTGAAGCCGGGACGCACCGTGCGCTTCGCGCTGCTGCCGGATGGCAAGGATCCTGACGATCTCGTGCGCAACGAAGGTCGTGCGCCCTTCGACAAGGTGATGAGCCAGGCGAAGCCGCTGGCAGAAATGCTCTGGGGCCGGGAAGCCGGCGGCGGCAATTTCGATACGCCCGAGGCGCGCGCCGAGCTCGAAGCGCGGCTGAAGCAGATGGTGGCTGTCATCGGCGACGAGAACGTCCGCCGCCACTACCAGCAGGATATCCGCGACCGCCTGAACAGGTTCTTCCAGCCGCAGTTCCAGAACAGGGGCGGCGACCGCCGCAATTTCGAACGCGGTGGCGGTGGCGGCAATGTCCGCGGAAAGGATGGTCAGGGCCGCCCGCAGGCGGGCGGTGCCCGGACTGTCAATCTGGTCTCAGAGCGGTTGACGCGATCCGGTCTGGTGCGCGGTCATCAGGAAATTCCGGCGCTGCGCGAAAGCGTGCTGGCGCTCACCGTCATCAATCATCCGGCGCTGATGCAGGACGACTACGACGAAATCGCCGCCATCGAATATGACAACCGCGATCTGCAGCGCCTGTGGTCGGCGATGCTGGGTGCGGCGGCGATGGTCGCCAGCCCGCATCTAACGCGCGAGTATCTTTTCGAGGAGCTTGACCGCCAGGATTTTTCAGGCCTGCTCAAGGGGCTCGATCAGCAGGTGCGCAACGCGCGGCTCTGGACCGCCACCGAAGAGGCGGCGATGGAGGATGCGCGCGAGGGCTACCGTCAGGCGCTGGCCTTCCACAAGCGCGCCAAGGCGCTGCGCTGGCAGAAGATCGAGCTCGAGCGGGAAATCGCCGAGGCGACGGAAGAGGGCAATGCCGAGATCATCGACCAGCTGATGCGCGCCTTGCAGGAAGTGCATTTCGAAGGTTTGCGGCTTGAAAACCAGGAAGCGATCATCGACGGCTTCGGCGTGCTGTCCGGCCGGGTCAAGGGTGCGGCGAGCCATTGATGGACGGCGGTGACAAGGCATTTTCGGCGGGTAGTGCGCTGTTCGGCAATGGCAGGGCGCCGCTCGACATATTGAAGCGCGTCTATGGCTTTCCGGCTTTTCGCGGCAAGCAGCAGGCGGTGGTCGAGCATGTCGCATCTGGCGGCGATGCCGTGGTGCTGTTTCCGACAGGCGCCGGCAAATCGCTCTGCTTCCAGATCCCGGCGCTCTGCCGCGATGGCATCGGCATCGTCGTTTCGCCGCTGATTGCGCTGATGCGCGATCAGGTGGAGGCGATGAAGCAGCTCGGCATCCGTGCTGCAGCACTCAACTCCTCGATCAGCCGCGACGAATATGTCGAGATCCGCCGTGGCATTTCATCGGGCACGCTGGATATGCTCTACGTGACGCCCGAGCGGATCCTGATGGACGGCTTTCGCGAGATCCTCGGCGATGCCAGGATCGCGCTGTTTGCGATCGACGAGGCGCATTGTGTCTCCCAGTGGGGACATGATTTCCGGCCGGAATATCGCGAGCTCGGCAGGCTTTCCGAGCACTATCCCGGTGTGCCGCGCATCGCGCTGACGGCGACGGCCGATCCGCATACGCGCGAGGACATCATCGAGCGCCTCAGGCTCGAGGGCGCCGAAGTCTTTACCACCAGCTTCGACCGGCCGAACATCGCCTATGAAATCGTCGAGCGCGATCAGCCGCGCCAGCAGCTGCTGCGGTTCCTGTCCGGGCACAAGGGCAATAGCGGCATCGTCTACTGCCTGTCGCGCGCCAAGGTGGAGGACACGGCCGAGTGGCTGAACACGCAGGGGATCCGGGCGCTTGCCTATCACGCCGGCATGGACCGGGCGATGCGCGATGCCAATCAGGATGCCTTCCTCAAGGAAGACGAGCTCTGCCTCGTCGCCACCGTCGCCTTCGGCATGGGGATCGACAAGCCGAATGTGCGCTATGTCGCGCATCTCGATCTGCCGGGTTCCGTCGAGGCCTATTATCAAGAGACCGGACGCGCCGGGCGCGACGGGCTGCCCTCCGAAGTCTGGATGGCCTACGGGATGGCCGATGTCATCCAGCGGCGGCGGATGATCGACGAGGGCAACGCGGCCGATGAGATCAAGCGCATCGAGCGCGGCAAGCTGAATGCATTGCTCGCCATCTGCGAGACCGCCTCCTGCCGCCGCCAGGCCATCCTGGCGCATTTCGGCGAGGCGCATGCAGGCGGCTGCGGCAGCTGCGATACCTGCACCAAGCCCGTCGAGACCTGGGATGGAACGGAAGCCGCGATCAAGGCGCTGGCTGCCGTCTACCGCACCGGCGAACGCTTCGGTACCGGCCATGTCATCGACGTGCTGCTCGGCAATGCCAACGAGAAGACCGAGCGCTTCGGCCATACGACGATGCCGGTCTTCGGTGCAGGGAAAGATATCGCCGCGAAGACCTGGCAATCGATCTTCCGCCAACTGCTCGCCATGGGCCTGATCCGCATCGATCACGACGCCTATGGGGCGATGAAGCTGGAAGCGGAGGCCCGCACCGTCTTCAAGCATGAGCGGCAGGTGTTTTTCCGCAAGGACCGGGTGGTCGCCGGACGCAGCAGCCGGAAAGCCGAGCGGACCAACCGCCATGCCGGATTGTCGGGTGCCGACGGGCTGCTGTTCGAGGCGCTCCGGGCCGAGCGCACCTCGATCGCCAAATCGCTCGGGGTCCCGCCCTATGTCGTCTTCCCCGACACGACCCTGATCGCCTTCGCCACCGAACGGCCCCGCAGCCGCAAGGAACTGCTGGATATCTCCGGCGTCGGCCAATCGAAGCTCGAGCGCTACGGCGACGCCTTCCTGGACGTGATCCTCAGCCACGACGACTAAGGGGCGTCAAAGCTCCCAGTTTTCGTCGAGGAAGGCCTTCACGTTGAAGCCAGGCTGATTTGAGCCCATCTGATCAGCCATCGCTTTTGCTCGTGACAACTTCGAAGAGACTGATTGTTCATTGCGAGCCCGCATGACCGCTCCTTCCAGCGCGGCTTCGACCGCACTCGCCTTCGTCGGCGCGCCAGTGAGCCTTTGCAGCTCGACTACGAGGGCATCGATCTCAGGATTTCGGATATGCAGAGCCATTGGCGTGTTCTCGTTACTATCCCAGATAATAGCGGAACTGCCGCTTGATGAAAATATTTCGTACCGGATCGGCGACATCTGCACTTGCTTTGTGCTAATTGCAGCGCCCATCGGAGGAATTTTTGGGGATTATGGCGTTTACAATGACAAAAGCATTTCTTTCACACCTCACCACCGAGCTCGCGTCCCTCAAGGACGCAGGGCTTTACAAGTCTGAGCGTGTCATCACCTCGAAGCAGGCGGGGGAGATCGCCGTTGCTTCCGGCGACCGCGTCCTCAACTTCTGTGCCAACAACTATCTGGGCCTTGCTGACAACGAGGAGCTTGCCGAAGCCGGCAAGCAGGCGCTCGACCGGTATGGCTACGGCATGGCTTCGGTGCGCTTCATCTGCGGGACGCAGGAAGAGCACAAGCAGCTCGAGGCGCGCATCTCCTCCTTCCTCGGCATGGAAGACACGATCCTCTATTCATCCTGTTTCGACGCCAATGGGGGCCTCTTCGAGACGCTGCTCGGCGAAGAGGATGCGATCATTTCGGACGCCCTGAACCATGCCTCGATCATCGACGGCGTGCGCCTCTCCAAGGCCAAGCGTTTCCGCTATGCCAACAACGACATGGCAGCGCTCGAAGAAGAGCTGAAGAAGGCCGAGGGCAGCCGCTTCAAGATGATCGCCACCGACGGCGTCTTCTCGATGGACGGCATCATCGCCAATCTGCAGGGCGTGTGCGATCTCGCCGATAAATACGGTGCGATGGTCATGGTCGATGACAGCCATGCGGTCGGCTTCGTCGGCAAGAACGGCCGAGGTTCGCCCGAATATTGCGGCGTCGAGGGCAGGATCGATATCATCACCGGGACGCTCGGCAAGGCGCTGGGTGGCGCTTCGGGCGGCTACACGTCCGGCAAGGCCGAGGTCATCGACTGGCTGCGCCAGCGCTCGCGCCCCTATCTGTTCTCGAACACGCTGGCCCCGGTCATTGCCGCTGCATCGCTGAAGGTCTTCGACCTGATCGAGAACGGCGATGGCTTGCGCGAAAAGCTTACGGCCAACGCGACGCTGTTCCGCACCGAAATGACCAAGCTCGGCTTCACGCTGGCGGGCGAGGGGCATGCGATCATTCCTGTGATGCTCGGCGACGCGAAGCTGGCGCAGGATATGGCGGCGCTGATGCTGAAGAAGGGCGTCTATGTGGTCGGCTTCTCCTTCCCGGTCGTGCCGAAGGGCCAGGCCCGTATCCGCACGCAGATGTCGGCGGCGCATTCGAGAGCCGATGTCGAGCGAGCGATTGCCGTCTTTGCCGAAGCGGGCAGGGAGCTGGGGGTTATCTAGATGCGGTCTCCCTCTTCTCCCCCACGGGGAGAAGATGTCCGTCAGGACAGATGAGGGGGCGAGCGAAGCGAGGCTCGGAGCGTAAGCGAAGAGCAGTTGATGTTTACGGGGGCAGCCCCCTCATCCGCCCTTCGGGCACCTTCTCCCCGCTGGGGAGAAGGGACGGTGAGGCCGGGCGCCAATCGAAGGAAGAAAATTATGTCGAACATGATGAAGGCGCTGGTGAAGTCGAAGGCGGAGGTCGGGCTCTGGATGGAGACCGTGCCGGTTCCCGAGGTCGGCCCGAACGACGTGCTGATCCGCGTGAAGAAGTCGGCGATCTGCGGCACCGACGTGCATATCTGGAACTGGGACCAGTGGGCGCAGAAGACCATTCCGGTGCCGATGGTCGTCGGTCACGAATTCTGCGGCGAGATTGCCGAGATCGGTTCCGCGGTCACCAAATACCATGTCGGCGAGCGTGTCTCCGGCGAGGGACATATCGTCTGCGGCAAGTGCCGCAACTGCCGGGCGGGCAGGGGCCATCTCTGCCGCAACACGCTGGGCGTCGGCGTCAACCGCCCGGGCTCCTTCGGCGAGTTCGTCTGCATTCCGGAAGCCAATGTCGTGCCGATCCCGGATGATATTCCAGACGAGATCGCGGCGATCTTCGATCCGTTCGGCAATGCCGTTCACACCGCGCTCTCCTTCGATCTCGTTGGCGAAGACGTGCTTGTCACCGGTGCCGGACCGATCGGCATCATGGGTGCGCTGGTTGCCAAGCGCTCCGGCGCCCGCAAGGTCGTGATCACCGATATCAACCCGAACCGCCTCGATCTCGCCCGCAAGCTCGGCATCGATTACGTCGTCGATGCATCCAAGGAGAACCTCGCCGACGTGATGAAGTCGATCGGCATGACCGAAGGCTTCGATGTCGGTCTCGAGATGTCTGGTGCGGCACCCGCGTTCCGCGACATGATCGACAAGATGAACAATGGCGGCAAGATCGCCATTCTCGGCATTGCGCCGGCCGGCTTCGAGATCGACTGGAACAAGGTGATCTTCAAGATGCTGAACCTCAAGGGCATCTACGGCCGCGAGATGTTCGAGACTTGGTACAAGATGATCGCCTTCGTCCAGGGCGGCTTGGATCTTTCGCCTGTCATCACCCATCGCATCAAGATCGGTGAATTCCGCGATGGCTTCGAGGCGATGCGCTCGGGCAATTCCGGCAAGGTGGTCATGGACTGGCTGTAAACGAGGAGGAAAACGGCATGAAATACGAGGGAAGCTGTCACTGCGGCAACGTCGCCTTCGAGGTCGAGGGTGAGTTCGCCGAGGCATTGGATTGCAATTGCAGCTTCTGCCGCAAGCGCGGCGGCTTGCTCGGTTTTGTGCCGATGACCCAGTTCGAGCTGAAGACGCCACGCGAGAAAGTGTCGACCTATACGTTCAAGAGCCACGCAATCCGGCACAATTTCTGTGCCGATTGCGGTATTGCGCCGTATAGCGAGGCGACGGCACCGGATGGAACGGCAATGGCGGCGATCAACCTGCGCTGCGTTCCCTCGGTCGATCTCCGGGCATTGAAGATCAATCCCTTTGATGGCGCATCGCGGTAGCGGCCTATACTGCGGCGCCAAGACATGGGGCCGCAAATGCCACTATAAAACCGCCATTGACTCGGATAAGAGGGGACGAGAGCTTTACGCCCTTGTCTTTCACTGGTGACATCCTATCTAAGGCTGGCAATCGCTTAAGCGGTTCGTCAGCCTGTGGATAAGGCATTTTCCGTGTTTTCGGCAGCTTTTTTTGTGGAAAAGCTTGACGAGATGAAAAATTGTGGGAATCACCGTTCGACTTAAAGCGGTGAACTTGGGTCAAGGCGGATCGCACAAACCATGGCCGGAAATTTAGAAGCATTGAAGCTCTGTCATCCGGCGCCGGCAATCGTGGTTAATCAGGCTTTAAAGGTCATCCCGTTAGGTGGGTAATTGGTGATTCGAGACCGGCGGTTGCACGCAGTCTCGTAGCGGCCATCACCAGCGAGTTTGAATAGCGTCAGGAAGGCGACGACATAAATGGCAACGAAGGTCAAAGAGAACGAAGAAGCGGAAGTCGAACGCGACGGCGCAACCGACGGCCCTCTTCTCGATCTTTCCGATGACGCGGTCAAGAAGATGATCAAGGCCGCGAAAAAGCGCGGCTATGTGACGATGGACGAGCTAAATGCCGTTCTTCCGTCCGAGGAAGTGACGTCCGAACAGATCGAAGACACGATGTCGATGCTCTCCGACATGGGCATCAACGTGATCGAAGACGAAGAAGCTGAAGAAGCCCAGGGCGGCGGCAACAGCGACGACGACGATAGCGGCAGCGATGACGACAACGAGGGCGGCGAACTCGCGCCTTCGAGCGGCACCGCGCTTGCGACGGCGAAGAAGAAGGAACCGACCGATCGTACCGACGATCCGGTGCGCATGTATCTGCGCGAAATGGGTTCCGTCGAGCTTTTGTCGCGCGAAGGCGAAATCGCCATCGCCAAGCGCATCGAGGCCGGCCGCGAAACGATGATCGCCGGTCTCTGCGAGAGCCCGCTGACCTTCCAGGCCATCATCATCTGGCGCGACGAACTGAACGAAGGCACGACGCTGCTGCGCGAGATCATCGATCTCGAAACGACCTATTCGGGTCCGGAAGCCAAGGCTGCGCCGCAGTTCCAGAGCCCTGAAAAGATCGAGGCGGACCGAAAGGCTGCCGAAGAGAAGGAAAAGACCCGCCGCGCCCGCACCGGCGACGACGACATCACCGATGTCGGCGGCGAAGGCATGCCGATCGAGGAAGAGGAAGAGGACGAAGACGAGTCCAACCTTTCGCTGGCCGCGATGGAAGCCGAGCTGCGCCCGCAGGTCATGGAAACTCTCGACCTGATCGCCGAGACCTACAAGAAGCTGCGCAAGCTGCAGGACCAGCAGGTCGAGCAGCGTCTTGCCGCGACGGGTACGCTGTCGTCGGCGCAGGAGCGCCGCTACAAGGAGCTCAAGGATGAGCTGATCAAGGCCGTCAAGTCGCTGTCCTTGAACCAGAACCGCATCGAGGCTCTGGTCGAGCAGCTCTACGACATCAACAAGCGTCTCGTTCAGAACGAAGGCCGCCTGCTGCGTCTGGCCGAATCCTACGGCGTCAAGCGTGACTCGTTCCTGGAACAGTACCAGGGTGCCGAGCTCGACCCGAACTGGATGAAGTCGATCGCCAATCTGGCCGCCCGCGGCTGGAAGGAATTCGCCAAGGGCGAAAACACGACGATCCGCGACATCCGCCAGGAAATCCAGAATCTGGCGACCGAAACCGGCATCTCGATCTCGGAATTCCGCCGTATCGTGCATATGGTGCAGAAGGGCGAGCGCGAAGCGCGTATCGCCAAGAAGGAAATGGTCGAAGCGAATCTTCGCCTCGTGATCTCCATCGCCAAGAAGTACACGAACCGCGGCCTGCAGTTCCTCGACCTCATTCAGGAAGGCAATATCGGCCTGATGAAGGCGGTCGACAAGTTCGAGTACCGCCGTGGTTACAAGTTCTCGACCTATGCGACGTGGTGGATCCGTCAGGCGATCACCCGCTCGATCGCCGACCAGGCCCGCACGATCCGTATTCCGGTGCACATGATCGAAACGATCAACAAGATCGTTCGTACCTCGCGCCAGATGCTGCACGAAATCGGCCGCGAGCCGACGCCGGAAGAACTGGCCGAAAAGCTTGCCATGCCGCTCGAAAAGGTCCGCAAGGTCCTGAAGATCGCCAAGGAACCGATCTCGCTCGAAACCCCTGTGGGTGACGAAGAGGATTCACACCTCGGCGATTTCATCGAGGACAAGAACGCGCTTCTGCCGATCGACGCCGCCATTCAGGCGAACCTGCGCGAGACGACGACCCGCGTTCTGGCCTCGCTGACGCCGCGCGAAGAACGTGTTCTTCGCATGCGTTTCGGCATCGGCATGAACACCGACCACACGCTCGAAGAAGTCGGCCAGCAGTTCTCGGTTACCCGCGAACGTATCCGCCAGATCGAAGCGAAGGCGCTGCGCAAGCTCAAGCACCCGAGCCGCTCGCGCAAGCTGCGCTCGTTCCTCGACAGCTGAGCGGACGGCGTCACGACATACAAAGCCCGGCCATGTGCCGGGCTTTTCTTTTGGGCCGGGTGCAACTAAGGCGTTTGCCTGCCGCCGTCATGCCACAATTCGGCAGAGGATGGCCGGAGTTCCAGCAAACAACGGGCCGCAGTGCATGACGATCACGTCGCATCCAAAGACAATGGCGGGATGACCGGTGGCGTGGGCCGGGCGACAGCCAGAGGCGGGTTTCAACTGGGGCGCTCCGGCTTCCCTGCTGGTGCACGCGCTGTTCATCGCCTTGCTGCTCGTCTATCTGCCGAGGCCTGCGATTTTCAATGCCTCTGGCGAGGATAGCGTCAGTGTCGATATCGTCCCGGCGCCGCCTGCGGATATGCCTTCTGAACGCCGCGCTGATCCTGCTCCGCAGGAAACCGAAGCGGGTACAGTTCCCGCAGAGCCTTCACCCGCCGTCCCAGTCTTCAGGCCGCTACAGCCGCCGGTGATCAAGATCGATCCGCCTGCCGATGCGTTGGTGCAAGCGAGCCAGCTGTTCTCCGGCCGGACGCTCAGCGATCCCCGCAGCAGAAAGGCCAAGGCGGCGCTGCGCCAGCTTTCCGGTGACGAACGCAATCTGCAGCTTTGCGGGCTCGAGGCGATGGAACAGCTGCGCCGGTCGCGGCCGGGGGTCAGCCCCGATGCAATCGCGCCCTATGCCATGGCACCGGAAAAGATCAGGGGCGGCAGCATCGATGTCGAAGGCGGCGCGTTTCGCAGCGGGAGGATGTGGTACGCGATCCGTTTCCACTGCGAGGTCGATATTGCTTCCGGCGTGGTGCGCTCGTTTGCCTTTGCCGCCGGCGATCCCATTCCGCGCAACCTCTGGCGGGATCACAATCTCGTGGCCGACGACGGTCCGGCAGACTAACCCCGTCATATTCGCTGGAAATCATGCATCTTTTCGTTTTGCGGCTTGATGCTGCCTGCTTTTGACGCCACATCGGCATCAAGCGGTTTTAGGTGCAATGCAGAAGCTATCGAAGAAGCATTTGGCAGGGATCAGTTGGGGTGTGGCGGCATCGGTTGCGCTGCATGTGCTGGTCGCTGCCGTGCTTCTGGTGAAGCTTCCGACGCCGCAGCCTGAGCCGCAGCAGGAAGAGGCTGTGCAGGTCGAAATGGTGCCGCCGCCGGAAGAGAAGAAAGAAGAACCGAAACCCGAGCCGCCGAAGCCCGAGGAGAAGAAGCCGGAAGAGCAGGCGAAGAAGGAAGAGCCGCCACCTCCGCCGCCACCGGAAGAGAAGAAGCCGCAGGAGGAGGCGAAGCAGGAACCGCCGCCGCCCCCTCCGCCTGAGGAAAAGAAGGCCGAGGAGCAGGTCAAGAAGGAAGAGCCCCCACCGCCGCCTCCGGAAGAGAAAAAACCGGAAGAGCAGGCAAAGCAGGAGCCGCCTCCGCCGCCACCACCTCCGCCGCCGCCGGAAGAGAAGAAGGCCGAGGAGCCGAAAGCCGAACCGCCGAAGGCCGAGCAGGACGCCGCAAACAAGCAGGCTGACGGCAAGCAGGGGGAGGGTTCGCCCATGCCTGTGCTCCGCCCGGTCTTCCAGTTCGGCGACAAGGATAGCGGCCCGAAGAAGTCCGATACCGGCAATAGCGCCGAGGGCGAAGCCAAGCCTGCCACCAGCGCGCCAACCCATGAGGATGCCGCGGGCGAGCCGAAACCCAAGGCCGATGCCGGCGACAAGCCCGATGGCGCCAAGGAGCCGCCTGCCAAGCCGGTGCCCGACGACATCAATCTGCCGCAGGTGGATATCGCCGACGCGCATTCGGAGAACAACGGCCCTGAGATCGATGCTTCGGGCACGGCGATGACCAGCATCGAGCAGGCAAAGCCTGTCGAAAAGCCCGTTGACGCCGCGAAGCCGGATGCGCCGAAGGACGGTCTTGCCGAAGCAAAGACGTTGTTTTCGCAGGATGACGACGGCGATCAGGTGGCGAGTACAGCAATGAACGGTATTCCGCGCGGCCGCCGCGCTGCGCAGCTCTGCAGCACCGAACTGCGCGAGCAGCTGGTTCACGGATCGCCCGCCTATCGTCCCGTCATCGTGCCGATGTACGCGTTGGCGAAGGGTACCGTTCTCGATGTGAAACGCGGCGCCTTCCGGACGGCCGAGACCTGGTATGACGTGCGCTTCCGTTGTGAGGTCAATGACGCCGCGACCGAAGTCGTGTCCTTTGCGCTCGATGTCGGCAATGCGGTGCCGCGCAGCGAATGGCGCAGCCGCCGCTTTCCGGAATAGCGCCAGCTTTGCGCAAGACAGCCCCCGTATTCTCCTGCAATCGCCGATGTTCCGGTGAATGAAAGGACGATGATATGTCGAACGATGTCGAGCACTTCCTCGAATCCCAGGATGAAGCCGTGGCTCTGGCTTTTATCGAAAACAAGTCGGACGAACTGACCGACATCCTTGTCGCAGCCCTTGAAGATGCGCTGCAGATCCTTTCCCAGGAATTCGGCCCGCAGACGGTCCACTGATCATCTGAACCTTGCGCCGCCATCCGGTGGCTGGCACTCTTGGCTATTGCGGAGAGTGCAGCATGGATGGCGAGTTCAGAATGTACCGCTCGGCGGTATCAGGTATCGACGCTGTCGAGGCGGTGAGCCGGCAGAGTTTCGCGCGCCATACGCATGAGCAGTTCGGGATCGGGCTGATCCATCGCGGCGCCCAGAAATCGCTGAGCGGCCGCGGCATGGTCGAGGCCGAAGCAGGCGATATCATCACCGTCAATCCCAATGAAGTTCACGATGGCATGCCGCTCGGCGAGGACAGGGCGTGGCGTATCCTTTATTTCGATCCCGGCGTCTTCGGCGATCTCGCCATGGAAGCGGCGGAGGGTGGATCGCGGCGCTGCGAAATTCCGCATCCCGTGCTTCGCGACAACCGGATGGCCCAGCGCTTCCTGGCGCTGTTTTCGGCCGTCACCGGCAGCGGGGAGCCGCTGCGCTCAGACGAACTTCTGGTGACGCTGACGGCCGATATTCTGCGGGAAGGGCGCCAGACTGCGGATGCCGCGCCGATTCCTGCCTCTGTCGGCCGCGCCCGGTCGCTGATCGATGACGATCCGGCAGCACCGGTCTCGCTTGCCGCATTGGCGCTGGAAAGCGGGCTCAGCCGTTTTCAGCTGGTGCGGGCCTTCAGCCGCGCCACCGGTCTCACGCCGCATGCCTATCTGGTTCAGGCGCGGGTGCATCTGGCGAGGCGGTTGATCGGCCGGAAGATGCCGCTTGCCGAGGTGGCGGCGGCCAGCGGCTTTGCCGATCAGAGCCATATGACGCGGGCCTTTACGGCGCGCTACGGGCTCTCTCCCGGCATCTATGCCCGCGGCGCTTCCAGATAGCCTGCAATTTCCTTCAAGACCCCGGCCTGCTTTCCCGCTCATCTGGCTTCGATCCAGGGAGCAGGACATGACACGGCAGCAGCAGGGTTATCTCTATCTGACATTGGCGATGACGACGGTCGGCAGCACCGTGATCGCCAGCAAACTGATTGCGGCGGGCTTACCGCCGTTCACGGCGACGGCGCTGCGCTTTGCTGCGGCACTGCCGTTCTTCCTGCTTCTGATGCGGGCAACCGGGACACGGTTTCCGCGGCTGCCGCGCCACGACTGGGGTATCCTCGTCATCCAGGCGGCAGCGGGCAGCGTCGGCTATACGACACTGTTGATCTCGGGGCTGTCTATCACTTCGGCCGCCAATGCCGGAGTCATCATCGGAACACTGCCGGTCGTCTCGGCTGCCATCTCCATCCTGCTGCTCGGCGAGCGGCCGGATCGCTTTCTGCTGCTGGCGATCGGCCTTGCTGCGGCCGGTGTGCTGTCGATCGTCTTTGCGCCCGGCGCCGGTCGTGGGTCTCTTGTCGGTGACGTCATGATCGCCGGCGCGGTTCTCTGCGAGGGGCTGTTCATTCTGCTCAACAAGCGGCTTGCGACTGCCATTCCGCCTCTGGCGCAATCGTCGCTGATGGCGGCGATCGGCCTTGTGGCTGCTGCCATCCCGGCGCTGTTCGAAAGCCACGCGATTTCGGCGGCGTCAGGAACGGCGCTGCTTTCCGTGCTCTACTACGCCCTGGTGCCGACGGTGGCGGGGTTCATGCTGTGGTATGCCGGGGCCGAAAGGGTCAGCGGCTCGGAAGCCTCGCTGTTCACCGCCGTAGCCCCTGTCTCGGCCGTTATCTTCGCCTTTATGCTGCTCGGCGAACCCGTCAGTCTCAACCAGGTCATCGGCATCGGTGCCGTGCTGGCGGCGGTCGCAGGGCTTGGCTTGGCCGGTCGCAGGCGCGGGACCGTCTAGCCTTCGTCGCGGCGGAAATGGGCGCGGTAATCGCGCGGCGTCATGCCCTTTTCGGCGCGGAACTGGCGATTGAAATTGGCAAGCGAGGCATAGCCGACGGCATCGGCGATATGGGCGACCGGCTGGCTGGTCGAGGAGAGGCGGGCGCAGGCATCGCCGATCCGCATGCGGATCAGATAGTCGCTGACCGTCGTGCCGGTATGGCGGCGGAACATCCGGTGCAGGCCCGATACGCTGAGAGCGGCGATATCGGCAAGCTCCTCGAGCCCGAGCGGCCGCGCATAATTCAGATGAAGGTGGGTGAGCACCCGGTCGATGCGCTCGCGGCTCTCCTGCAGCGCCGGCTGCTGGCCGGGCGCGCTGGCAAGCGGCGCTGCCTGGCGGTCGGTGGCGACCTGGGTGAGGATCGACAGCAGCGAGAGCAGGCGCTCGGCCGGTGGCCGGTCGAAGATGGTTTCGAACTGGGCGCGGACAGTCATTCCAGTCTCTTTCGAAAACTGCAGGCCGTTCTGGCCGCGGGCCATCAGCTGTTCGATCGGCCGAAGCTCGACCGCGCCCGCCGTCATCTGCCGCATCCAGTCCGGGTGAAACCAGAGAACTAGGGCGCGGTGCGGTGCGGCCGGATCAAGCTTTTCGCGTGACGCCCAGGTGTGGGGCAGGTTGGGGCCGACGAGAACGAGGTCGCCATCCTCATACTCGCCGGTGTGATCGCCGATGAAGCGCTGGCCGATGGAATTGAGCGTGAGCGTCAGTTCGAATTCTGGATGGTGGTGCCAGACGAAGGGAATGGCATCGTCGAGCCGCCGGTTCAGCATCGGCCAGCTGACATCGGATTGGCGGGGGAGGACTTCGAGATAGGGTCTCATCGGGCGCTGATCACGTTGACGACGCCAAAATAGTATCAGAATAGGCCATAGGCAGGCAACATTGCTGCCACGCTGCAGCTACACTCTCTCCATCGCCTGAACCGACAGGGATTACCGCAATGGGAGAGAGACATGCAGCAGACAGCCATGAAGCGCGACGCGCATCCGACCGCAGGTTCGGTCACCACGCAGCTCAAGGATATCAAGAAGAAGCTTCCGCTTCGCGTGCTCTCGGAGGCGGACTGGCAGCACTGGACGAAGAAGGGCTACGTCATTGTCCGTCAGGCGGTGCCTGCGGAGAATGTCGAGCGGCTTGTGGAAGTGCTCTGGCGTTTTGACGAGAAGGACCCGAACGATCCTTCGACCTGGTACGCGCCGCAGCGCCGCGAGCACAAGATGAAGGAACTCAACAATACCGGCATGCTGGAGATCTACAATCACCAGGCGCTGTGGGACAACCGGATGGAGAAGCGCGTCTACGACGTGTTCGTCGACATCTGGGACCGCGAGGACCTGTGGGTGACGATCGACCGCGCCAACCTCAATCCGCCGAAGAAGGTCAAGGGCCATCCGAACGGCTTCATCCATTGGGATGTCGATACCTCGATCGACCCTCTGCCGATCGGCGTCCAGGCGGTTCTCAGCCTGAAGAAGCAGGACGGAGATGTCGGCGGCTTCCAGTGCGTTCCCTATCTCTTCGAGCATTACGAGGAATGGGTGAAGACACAGCCTGCGGACCGCGATCCGATGCATCCTGACATGACCGGTCTGTCGACCGAGAATATCTCGATGGAGCCCGGCGACCTGATGATCTTCAATTCGCTGCTGGCCCATGGTGTGCGCCCGAACCATTCCGACAACCGCGTCCGCATGGCGCAGTACATCTCCATGCATCCGGCCGAATACGACAATGCCGAGGAACGCGACGAGCGCATCCGCCTGTGGCGCGAGCTCGACAGCCCGAAGCGCGACGCCTTCCCGGGCGACCCGCGCGAATGGGAGAAGCACAATGCGACGACGGCGGAACTGACGCCGCTGGGGCGGAAGCTGCTTGGGCTGGATCGTTGGGCTTGATGGGATACTGACACGGAGTTTGATTTTGCGGGGGGGCGCCTCTCAGGGTACCCCCTCATTCCTGTGCTTGTCACAGGAATCCAGTCACCGCGCGTCTGGGCGGTGGGAAGAGTCCTTTCGACCCAAGGACTTGGGCCGGCTAGATTCCTGTGACAAGCACAGGAATGAGGGGGAGGTTGGGGGAGCGCTCTCCGCTCACAATCGGCGTGTCCGGCACTCCCGCCCCTTGGGCATCTCACAAGTCCTCCCTATCTCTCCATGGATCAATCCATTGGAGGCACCCATGTCAGGCAGGCCCGTCAAGATTCCCGGACCCGATCATCCGATCAGCGTCGAGCACAATCCGGCCCGTATCGTTGTGAAAATCGGCGGCAAGGTGGTTGCCGATACGCATGATGCGCTGACGCTGCGCGAGGCGTCCTATCCGCCGGTGCAGTATATTCCCCGCAAGGATATCGACATGTCGCTGCTGGCGCGCACCGATCATTCGACCCATTGCCCGTATAAGGGCGATGCTTCCTATTACAGCATCGTGCTGGGTGGGGATCGCTCGAAGAATGCTATCTGGACCTATGAGACGCCGAACCCTGCGGTCAGCGAGATCAAGGACCATATGGCCTTCTATCCGGATCGCGTCGATTCCATCGAGGAGCTGCAGGTGCCCGAAGCCGGGCAGTTCTGACGCGGGGTGACGATGCGCGACTTGGCGCCGCGCATCGCGTTCAGTTCGTCCGGACGAGACAGCGCACCAGGCCTTCCAGCGAGACGCGGCCGGCGGGTGTGCCGCTCTCGCCGATGACGGTCGCCTGCGTGGCGTTGTTTTCCGTCATCATGCGCATGGCTTCCTCGACATTGTAGCTGCCGGGAATCCGGACCGACGAGTCGCCTGCGGGGTTGCTGAGCGGCTCCATCAGCGCGTCGATGCGGATGACCCGGCCGCGGTTCACTTCCTTGACGAAGGCCTTGATGTAGTCGTCGGCGGGGCTCAGCACGATATCGGCCGCCGTGCCCTGCTGGATGACCTCGCCGTCGCGCAGGATGGCGATCTTGTCGCCGAGGCGTAGCGCCTCGTCGAGATCGTGGGTGATGAAGACGACGGTCTTCTTCAATTCCCGCTGCAGCTCAAGAAGCACGGTCTGCATATCGACGCGGATCAGCGGATCGAGCGCCGAATAGGCTTCGTCCATGAGGAGGATGTCTGCGTCGTTGGTCAATGCGCGGGCGAGGCCGACGCGCTGCTGCATGCCGCCGGACAGCTGGTTCGGGTAGTGATTGGAAAAGCCTTCCAAACCCACCCGCTTGATCCAGATATCAGCACGGGCCTCGCGCTCGGCCTTCGGCACCCCCTGGATTTCCAGGCCGTAGACGGTGTTTTGCAGCACCGTGCGGTGTGGCAGAAGGCCGAATTTCTGGAAGACCATCGCCGTCTTGTGGCGGCGGAATTCGCGAAGTTCTTCCTCGTTCATCTGACAGACGTCGGTGCCGCCATAGAGCACTTCGCCCGATGTCGGGTCGATCAGCCGGTTGATGTGGCGGATCAGCGTCGACTTGCCGGAGCCTGAAAGCCCCATGATGACGGTGATACTGCCGCCGGGGATATGGATGTTGATGTCCTTCAGACCGAGAACGTGGCCGTGCTCCTTGTTGAGCTCGGTTTTCGACATCCCCTTGGTGACCGCTTCCACGAAGTCGCGGCCGCGCGGACCGAAGATCTTGTAGAGATTGCGGATTTCGATCGATTGACTAGCCATGCACGATTTCCCGGTGCTTCTGCAGGCGCAGACCGTAGGCCTGGCTGATGCGGTCGAAGATGATGGCGATGCCGACGATGGCGAGACCGTTGAAGACGCCGAGGGTGAAATACTGGTTGGCGATCGCCTTCAGCACCGGCTGGCCGAGGCCCTGGACGCCGATCATCGAGGCGATGACGACCATGGCGAGCGCCATCATGATGGTCTGGTTGATGCCGGCCATGATGGTCGGCAGCGCGAGTGGCAGCTGGACGTTGCGCAGTTTCTGCCAGCTGGAGGAGCCGAAGGCGTCGGCGGCTTCGAGCACATCCTTGTCGACCATGCGGATGCCGAGATTGGTGAGGCGGATCATCGGGGGGAGGGCGTAGATGACGACCGCGATGACGCCGGGCACGCGGCCGATGCCGAGCAGCATGACGACGGGGATCAGGTAGACGAAGCTCGGCATGGTCTGCATGACGTCGAGCACCGGATTGACGATGTTCTGCATGCGGTTCGAGCGCGACATGCCGATGCCGATCGGAATGCCGATGACGATCGACAGAACCGTACAGACGAAGATCATCGATACCGTTTTCATCGTGTCCTGCCACATGTCGAACCAGCCGATCAGAAGCAGTGTCACCACACAGCCGGCGACGATCTTCCAGCTGCGGCTCGCTACCCAGGCGATGGCGGCAACGGCAAGGATGACCACCGGCCATGGTGCGCCGGTGAGAAGCCTTTCGGCCCAGATCAGGAAACTTTGCAGCGGGCTGAAGAGCCCTTCGATGCTGTCGCCATAGGCGCGGGTGAAGCCGCGAAAGCCTTCATCCACGGCCCTTTTCAGGTCGCGCAGCATATCGTCGTTCATCGTTGGAAATTTCCAAAGCCAATCCATGTCGGTCCCCATGGCAAAAGCAGCGGCGGCCCATTTCTTACCGGCGTCGCTTGAAAACATCGGGCGGGCGGCGTCGTGGTGTCAAGACGCCGCTCGCTTGCGAAATATCGGGGATCAGAGAGAAGCCTTGATCTTCTCTGCGACTTCGGGGGAGACCCACTTGGTCCAGAGATCGCCGTTTTCCTTGAGGAAGTGCTTCGCACCGTCTTCACCGGTCGCCTGGTTGTCGCTCATCCAGGCGATCAGCTTGTTGACCGTGTCGTTGGTCCAGGCGCGCTTGTTGAGGTAGTCCATGGCAGGACCGGCGCGATCAGCGAAGCTCTTGCTGACGAGGGTCTGAACGTCGTCGGACGGCCAGGCGTTCGGCTTGGGATCGGCGCAGTCGGCGATCGAGGTGCAGCGCTTCCATTCGGCCGCATCATAATCGACACCGAAGCCGAGCTTTACCATCTCATACTTGCCGAGCAGCGAAGTCGGCGCCCAGTAATAGCCAACCCACGGCTGCTTGCCTTCATAGGCCTTGGCGATCGAGCCGTCGAGGCCGGCGGCCGAGCCGGTGTCGACGAGCGTGAAGTTGGCCTTGTCGCCGCCGTTCGCCTTGAAGAGCTGCGTGGTGACAACCGTGCCGCCCCAGCCCTGCGGGCCGTTGAAGACGGCGCCCTTGCTCTTGTCTTCAGGGGCCGGGAACAGTTCCGGGTGCTTGAAGAGATCGGGAATGGTCTTGATGTCAGGGTGGGCGTCGGCGACATACTTGGGGATCCACCAGCCCTGGATGGCGCCGTCGGAGAGAATCTTGGCGGCGGCGACGACCTTGCCGCCTTCGAGGCCGCGCTTGACGAGTTCCGGCTGCAGGCTGACCCAGGCTTCCGGCGCGATATCGGGCTCGCCCTTTTCAGCCATCGAGGTCAGCGTCGGCACCGTGTCGCCGGTGACGATTTCGGCGGTGCAGCCGTAACCGGTTTCGAGAATGACCTTGTCGAGATTTGCAGCAACTTCGGCAGACTGCCAGTTCATGCTTGCGATCGTGACATTGCCGCATTCAGCAGCGGATGCTGCGCCGCCCATAGCCAACAGGCCGGCAGCAAGGACGGTAGAAGCCAAAAGTGCTTTCATTTTTTTGTTCCCTCTGGTCGCGGTGCAACGTGAACCCGGGCGCTGGCAGCACCGCGTCTGCCAGCAAGCACATTGAGCCTGCACAGGGCGTGCAAGCGCCATTCCGATTGCGTCAGAATATGGCGCAATGGCGCTTTCTTTCAACGATTGCTTAAATGCTTTGTCGCGATCGAGACAATCGTCCCGAATCCCCAAATCGGTAGTGCACTTTCGCCGCAGTTGACATCGGGTTCATAGAGGCAGAACAGGGGCTTATAAAATTCCTATCAATGGCCCGTGGGTTCCGCCGGCCGGAAGTTTCCAAATGGACACAGTTCACGCTCCCCGGGACAGCGTTCTCAAGCACCCCGGCTATCTCAATTTCGCCGCCTCGCGCGTCTTCTCGTCGCTTTCGTTCCAGTGTGCCGCAATCGCGATGGGCTGGATGATTTACGACAAGACGCATAGCGCCTTTGCGCTGGCGCTTGTCGGGCTTTGCCAGTTCCTGCCGATGGTGGTGCTGACCTTCGTCGTCGGCCATGTCGCAGACCGGTTCGACCGGCGGCGGATCGGGCTGATCTGCCAGCTGATCGAGGCGGTCACCGCCGCGGTGCTGGCGATCGCCACATGGCAGGATTGGCTGACGCCGGCAGGCATTCTCGTCGCGGTGACGATCATGGGGGCGACGGTCGCCTTCGAGCGGCCGACGATGGCGGCACTGCTGCCGAATATCGTGCCATCCTCGATGTTGCAGCGGGCGGTCGCAACCTCGACCTCGATGATGCAGACGGCGCTGATCATCGGCCCGTCGCTCGGCGGTCTGCTCTATGGCGCGCATCCGGTGGCGCCGTTTGCGGTTTCGGCGGTGATGTTTACGGCCGCCAGTATCAACGTCATCTCGATCCGCATGAGCTGGACGCCATCGAAGCGTGAGCCGGTGACGCTGACCTCGGTGTTTGCCGGGGTGTCCTTCATCAAGAGCCGGCCGGTGATGCTGGGGACGATCTCGCTCGATCTGTTCGCGGTTCTGCTCGGCGGCGCCACGGCGCTGCTGCCGATGTTTGCCCGCGACATCCTGCATGCCGGTCCGTGGGGGCTTGGCCTCTTGCGTGCAGCACCTGCCATCGGGGCGCTTGCCATGTCGATCGTGCTGGCGCGGCGTCCGCTGAGCAGCAATGTCGGCAGGAAGATGTTCGCCGCCGTCGCCGTCTTCGGGCTGGCGACGATCGTCTTTGCCGTCTCGACCAATATCGCGTTGTCGGTGGTGGCGCTGCTGGTCGTCGGGGCGTCCGATACGGTCAGCGTCGTGGTGCGCAGTTCGCTGGTGCAGCTGCTGACGCCGGACGAGATGCGCGGCCGCGTCAACGCCGTCAACTCGCTGTTCATCGGCACTTCGAACCAGCTCGGCGAATTCGAATCCGGCATGCTGGCGGGCTTCATGGGGCCGGTCGCCGCAGGCATCATCGGCGGCGTCGGCACGATCGTGGTCGTGCTGCTCTGGACGCGGCTCTTCCCTGACCTTGCCAAGGTGAAGACGCTGCAGGGATAGCCGGTCCGCGTTTTTCTTTTTTCCGGTCTGTCGGTTTGACGGGGCGTCAATCGTCCTATGTCCGTCGACAGACGAAAAGGAGGAAGAGAAATGGCTTATGTGGATGGTTTCATCGTTCCCGTGCCGAAAGACAAGCTCGAGGCCTACAAGGAGTTCTCCGCCTATGCCGGAGCGATCTGGAAGGAATTCGGGGCGCTGGAATATGTCGAATGCGTCGGCGACGACGTGCCCTATGGCGAGGTGACGTCCTTCCCGCGGGCGGTGCATCTCAAGGAAGACGAGATCGCCGTGTTTTCCTGGATCCTATATCCGTCCCGCGAGGTGCGCGACGAGATCAACAAGAAGGTGATGGCCGATCCCAGGCTGGAAGGCGACAAGTGGCAGATGCCATTCGACGGCAAGCGGATGATCTATGGCGGCTTCAAGGAGCTGCTGCGCCTCTAGACGCCATTGACATGGGGCATGCGGAGCTACAGGTGACCCGGAGCTGATAACCGGAGCCTTTCGCATGCCAGTCACGTCAATCACGGTCGCAACCCGCGGCCAGGGCCTCTATGAATTCACCGGCGAGGCCGAGGCTTTCGTGTGGGCGCAGGATGCGGAAGAGGGGTTGCTGACCGTCTTCGTGCGGCACACGTCCTGCTCGCTGCTGATCCAGGAAAATGCCGATCCCGACGTGCGCACCGACCTGAAGGCCTTCTTCGCCCGCCTCGTGCCGCCGACATCGGATCCGTCGATGCGCTGGGTCGTCCACACGATGGAAGGGCCTGACGACATGCCGGCCCATATCAAGTCGGCACTGACGCAGGTGTCGATCGGCATCCCCGTGATCAATGGCCGGCTGGGGCTTGGGACATGGCAGGGGATCTATCTTTTCGAACACCGCGACCGGTCCCATCATCGCGAAATCCTGTTTCATTTCAGTGGCTGAACCGAAACTGAATGCGCAATTCGAACACCATTCAGAATTAGCTCTCTATTGTCGAATCATCCCCGCAAGGGAGCTTCGACCGCCACATGAAACGAGGAAAACCCCATGACCACCTTTATTGCCAAGGCTTCCTTTGCAGCATTGCTTGCCATCGCTTCGATTCCGTTCGGCACCACGGCGGCTTCCGCAGCCGGTGCTGACCGCGCCGCCACCGTCGATGTCCAGTATCGTCCGCCGATGCGCGGTTGCTCGCCGATGGAAGCCGTGCGCAAGGCGCGCTGGAGCGGCCTGCGCGATGTGCGCATCACTGCCGTTACGCCGCGCCGCGTCGTCGTCACCGGTCGTGACCGCCGTGGCCTTGATAGAATGACCTTTGCGAACGTTCGCGGTTGCCCGCTGATCCGCCGCTAACAGTAGCAGGCGCCGGTCTCCCCGATGCGGCGCCACAGAACCGCCCTTTGCCAAAGTCTCCCCGGATCGCGGCAAGGGCGGTTTTTTATTGCCCAAAACGAAAAAAGCCTCGCACGAGCGAGGCTGAGTTCTAGGTCGCCTCGGGGAAAAGAAGAGGCGACGGGGAGTTATCTAGTACTCCGCGGTACGGTTGCAAAGGACACTTTTGTCTATTCCGGTACGCTTTTGCTTCATTGATTCTGATGCTGGTATCAAGAATGCTGATAGCCGCCGGAATTCAGGGCTTCACGCCCGGATGAACAGGGCTCCCACGAGTCCGAAGACTGCGATCGATTGCAGGATGAACATCGGCAGCTGGTCAGACATGGTTCCCTCCCGTGGGGCGATGCGGAGATGTTCTGGTTGTCTGGAGACCCGGGCTCCGCTTCGGCCGGGCCTCCTTGCTGATTTTTAGCGGCAATGCCTGATCGTCTTGGTGACGGTGCGCTCGCCGTCATCGCGGGTGATGCTCTTGGTCACGCAACGATCGCGATCCCGCTCGCGATAGGCGCCGATGGTGACGCCGCGGTCGCTGATCCTGATGCCCGGGCGAACTTCGCCGCGGTCTTCGGTATAGACGCGCTTCTTGACCACGACCGTCTCGGCCATGGCAGGAACGCTGAAACTCAATGCTGCCACTGCAGCCATCGTAGCACAAATCATCTTTCGCATTATCGAATACCTCCGTTTAGCGATGGAGAAGGAACGGCGGATGCAGCCAGAGGTTCCGGCCGCATCTGCGCGGCGCCGTCACCTTGCGGGACAGGCTGTCACGGAAATTTATGGTGGAGAGGACGAACAATTTCGGCCTTCGCGATGTGACGGAGCCGCCCGAAGCGCTTGTCCGTTCCATGCCCTTGGTGATAGCGTCATATTTCTTTGAATATAACGCTTCGAGTTCACGATGCCGCCTCTGGCCGATTACAACCGACCGCAGAAGAGCTTCTCCAGCGAACTGACTCTCCTTTCGGGAGGCGATCGCTTGGTGGGTGTTTCCGTAAAGATGCAGAGGCGGAAGACCTGGGAGATTTCGCCCACCTTCCATTGCTCGATCATCGGCACATGCCTCACGGCCGGCGAATTGCGGCAGGTCATCGCCAAACTCGGCGATATCGATGCGAAGACGGCGAGCGATCATGCGCTACACAGCCGCGGCGTCCGCGCTGCCGGCCAGCGCGATCTGGCCGGCAAGCTCTTGAACAAGGCGCTCGACCGGCGCCATGAAGCTGTTCTGAAGCGCTTCGCGCGGCTCGGCACCGCAGCGGAGCTTCGCACGCTCTGGAATACCTGCATGGAGGAGGGAGAAATTTCCGGCGCCTATTGGGCGGTGATCAGCCATCCAGCTGCCGATCACGGCTTGCTGCAGGATGTCTTCGGCGAGGTGCATATGCTGTCGCATCTCGTTGGCAGTTCCAGCCGCCTGGATATCGCCCGGCTACGCGCGCTGCAGACCGAGCTTGCCCTGAAGGACGAGAAGATTGCCCGGCAGGAAGCGCAGCTACGCCGGTCTTCTGAGGAACGGAGTGCCTTGCAGCGCCGGGTCGACGCGCTTGAGGAGGTTGTGCTTCGCGCCAAGGCCGTGAATGTGGCGGCGGAGCATGGTGATGGTGTCAATGCCGCGCTGATCGAGAAGCTGCAGGCGGCGCGTGAGCGGGCCGAGGCATTAGAGCGGCGGCTTGACGAGAGCGAAGCGCAGGCACTGGCGGCCGGCAAACGCGCGGCGGCGCTGGTCCGGGAAAATCTGGCGCTGTTGCGTGAAAATGCCGGTCTTGAGCGAGCGCTGCTCGATGACGGGGATGCAGACGCGCCGTCTGCTGCTGCGCGATCCGGCACAACGCTTCTCTATGTCGGTGGGCGGCGGAGCCTTTTCGAGAGGCTGCGGCTGCTTGCCCGCCAGGCGGGCGTCGAGCTGCTGTTCCATGATGGCGGCGTCGAAGAAAGCACATCGCTGCTTCCCGGGCTGATCGCGCAGACGTCGGTGACGTTGTTTCCGGTCGATTGCGTCAGCCATACCGCCGCTGGGATCGTCAAGCGGCACTGCCGGGACAGCGGCAAGGCGTTCATGCCGCTGCGCTCGGCCAGCCTTGCGAGCTTCATCGCTGCCCTCGGCGACCTGGCCGCAACCGGGCCGCAAAGCGGGAGAGTGCCGGCATGAGCAATCTCGGGCTCAGCCTGCCGCGAAGCATCTCGCTTCGCGAACAGGTGACGGATGCGCTGCGCAACTCGATCCTTTTCGGCACGCTGAAGCCCGGGCAGAAACTGATCGAGCGGCAGATCTGCGAAGAGATGGGCATCAGCCGCACCGTGTTGCGCGAGGCGCTGCAGCATCTCGATGCCGAGGGGTTGCTGATCAATGCGCGGCGCGGGCGCTCGGTGATTGCGATCGAGATGCAGCAGGCGCGGGAAATAGAAGAAACCCGCGAGGCACTCGAACGGCTGATCGGCGAGGGTTTTACCCGCAATGCCACGAAGGCGCAGGTCCTCGAACTTCACGCCATTCTCGCCGCTCTGGAAGCTGCCGCGGACGAGCGCGATGCGCTGATGAAAGAGAGTGAGTTCTTTTCGCTGTTGGCGGCTGGATGCGGAAACAAGGTCGCAGCCGGCTTCTTCCGGCAGCTGAATGGACGCGTCATCATGCTGAGACGGCTGTCCAGCAAGACTGGCGGCAAGCGCGGCGAGCGGCTTGCCGAGCTGCGGGCGATCACCGAGGCGATCGATGCCGGTGATGCAATCCGGGCAGGGGCGCTCTGCGCTGCGCGTGCCGCAGGCGGACGCGAGCGGGCGGGGCGCGGCAGGCAGGGCATTGCTGCCGTCTCCTAGCGGTAAAGTGGAACCTTTTGCCGCAGTTCTCCGTTTAGCGCGTACAGGAGGACACCCATGACAAACGATTTCAACAGACCAAACCCTGATTTGCGTACCACGCCGCCCGTGGCCGATCGCCGTTCGCCCTGGACGATGTGGATCGGTATTGCGGCCGTCATTGTAATTATTGCATTGGCGGCATCCTACTGGCCGCGTTCCGGCCCGGCTCCGGCAACGGCGCCTGCAGGCGAAACCAGCACCACGACGACACCGGCGGCTCCTGCTGCTCCGGCCACTCCGCCGGCAGCAACGAGCGAACCGGCTGCTCCGGCAACGCCACCGGCCGCTGCTCCGGCTCCTGCCGCACCAGCGCCAGCAACTCCGGCACCCGCAGCACCAGCTCCGGCCGCACCTTCGGCGCAGTAAATATCAGCGAATAGTCAAAGGCCCGGCCTCAGCGCCGGGCTTTTCTTTGCGCGCTCTTCAGGTGCCTGCCAGCTGCTGGCGCCAGAAAGGCAGGATGTGGTCCGCTGTGAGTGCCGCCATCGGAAGGTCTCCCGGGTTGTGCGGATCGATCCAACGGATCTCTTCGATCTCGGCGCGCGGCGCGATCGTTCCGGCGGGCTTGGCCAGCAGGAAGAGATCGGCGATGACGCGGTGATCCGGTTCGTTCGCCGCAAGCGCTTCGAATGTGCCGAGCGGTTCAAGTCGGTCTTCAGGTGTTTGCAGGCCGATCTCTTCATCGAGCTCGCGCACCAGCGCGGAAATCGCAGTTTCCTCGCCATTGATCTTGCCGCCCGGCTGCATGAAAACCGCGCTGCCCCGTTTGCGCACCAACAGCACGTCGCCATTTTCGCGGGCAATCAGCGCCGCAGCGATCCGCATCACCTTCACGACTACCTTCCCCTCCATGATGCCACGCGCGATCCACTGGCTATTCGCACGGCTTTTGACATGAATGGTGCGGGCCGTCTAAGGTCTCGCCAAATCAAGGAGGACACCGGATGAAAATCAGCGCGCGCAACCGTCTCAAGGGCAAGGTTGTCGAAGTCACCAAGGGCGCAACGACGGCGCATGTCCGCATCGATATCGGCAATGGCGCCATCGTCACCGCGTCGATCACCAACGAGGCCGTCGACGAGCTCGGGCTGAAGCCCGGCGCCGAAGCCTATGCTGTGGTCAAGGCTTCGGACGTCATGGTCGCCGTCGACTGACATCGTTCCGGTCACGCCTTCTGGCAGTGGGTAGCGGTACCGGTGTCGCCGGTCTCGTAGTCGCCCTTCTGCGGTGGCGCGATCGGCTTGAACAGCGTCCGGTCGGGCTTGAGGTCGAGCAGCGGCGTGCCGTCGAGGCAATCCATGCCGCGCACGAAGAGCATGCCGTCTTCGATCCGCTCCAGCTTGACGATCGAGGTACCGATCGGATTGGGACGGACGGGGGAGCGCAATGAAAACGTGCCGTGGACCTTGCCGTTGCTGGCCGGGCTCTGCAGCACCAGATCCCGGCGTGAGCGGTCGAGCCAGTACAGGATCTCAAGCCGCTCGAAGGCATCGACACCCTTCAGCGCAGCAATCCACGGCTCGAAAATCTCGATGCGGCAGAGCGGTCCGTCGTGCCTGCCTTGGCGCGGCGTTTCCATACGTGAGGTCCAGGGCGTGTGGACGCGGCCGATGAAGACCAGCCCGGCATCGCTTGCCTCCGGCGGTTCGATCGCCACCTCGTTTTCCCGTAATTCGTTTTCGCGGACCATGGTTCTTCCTTTCTAGGCGGGAAATTGATCGAGGCGCGGAGCGCAGATGCGGGCGCTGCCGTCGAGGGCGCCGACGACGACGTCGATATCGTAAAGCCCTTTCAGCGTCTCGGGCGTCAGGACGTTAGCCGGTGTTCCGAGCGCCGTCAGCGAACCGCCGTTCAAAAGCGCAACGCGATCGGCGGCGAGGAAGGCGTGATCCGGATTGTGGGTCGACAGGACGATCGAAAGGTTCTGGCGGGCGAGCCGGCGGATATGGGCGAGAAGGCGCATCTGGTTGCCGTAGTCCAGGCTGGCGGAGGGCTCGTCCATGATCAGGATCTGCGGTTGTTGCGCCAGGGCGCGGGCGATCAGCACCAGCTGCCGCTCGCCGCCGCTGATTTCGGTATAGGGCTTGGCCGCAAGCGGCGACATGCCGACGCTCTCCAGCGCTTCCTGGGCGATGATGCGATCCTGCCTTGAAGGCATGGCGAAGGGAGCGATGCGGGCGGCGCGGCCCATCAGCACGACATCCAGCACAGCAAAGGGAAAGAGTGCGGCATGGGCTTGCGGCACATAGGCGATGCGGGCAGCGCGTTCCCGGCCGGACCAGCCGGAGAGCGGGCGGCCATTCAGCAGGATTTCGCCCGCCTTGACCGGGAGCAGTCCAAGCATGGTCTTGAAGAGCGTTGTCTTTCCGGCGCCGTTCGGGCCGAGCAGGGCGAGCACCTCGCCCGATCTCAGCGCGAGGTCGATGTTGCTGCCGATGACCCTGTCGCCATAGCCGAAGGTCAGCGATTTCAGCTCGAAGCTCATTGCCAGCCCCGCTTTCCCGATGTCAGCAGCCAGAGGAAGAAGGGGGCGCCGACCACGGCCGTCAGGATGCCGAGCGGCACCTCGATGGTGGCGATGCTGCGGGCCAGCATGTCGACGATCAGCAGATAGGCAGCGCCGAGGATCATCGATGCGGGGAGGAGCCTGCGGAAGTCGGGCCCGGCAAGCATGCGGGCGATATGCGGGATGATCAGGCCGATCCAGCCGACGATACCGGTGACCGAGACGGTCGCCGCGGTGATCAGCGTGGCGCCGCAGACCAGGGCCAGCCGGGTTTTCTTGGTATCGATGCCGAGCGTCTGCGCCTCCTCGTCGCCGAGCGTCATGACGTTCATTCGCCAGCGCAGGAGGATGAGTGGGACGAGGCCGATCAGCACGGCAGGCAGAATGGAGAGCACGTCGAAGCGGGTGACGGCGGTCATGCTGCCGAGCAGCCAATAGGTGATGGCGGGGAGCTGATCATAGGGATCGGCGAGAATCTTGATCAGCGAAATGCCGGCACCGACCAGCGCCTGGATGGCGATGCCGGCCAGAACCAGCGTCAGCGCCGGATCGCGGTGGCGAACGGCCGCGCCGACCGCATAAACGGCGGCGACGGCGAGCAGGCCGCCCGCAAAGGCGAGCGCCTGGATGGCGAGCACCGGCAGCGACAGAAAGATGCCGAGCACCGCGCCGAGACTGGCGCCGACGGAGACACCCAAAATATCGGGTGAGACAAGCGGATTGCGGAAGATGCCCTGATAGGTGGCGCCGGCCGCTGCCAGCGCCGCGCCGACGACGATTGCGGCAGCAACGCGGGGCAGGCGGACGTTCCAGAGGACGGTTGCAAGCAGAGGATCACCGGCCTTGCCACCGGCCAGCGCCGTCAACGCCTCGATCAACGGCCGTGGCCCGCCGCCATATTTGCCGGTCATCATCGACAGCAAGGCGAGCAGCAGCAGACCGGCGAGCCCGGGCCAGAGCCATCGATTGCCGGGTGGCTCGGCTCCCTCGCTCTCATCCCGCGCGGCCATCATTGCGGCGAAACGCCGGAGCCCTTCAGCAGCGTTGCGAGCTGATCCTCGGTCAGGTCGACCTGATAGAAGAGCTTGAAGAAATCACGGACCTCGGCTTTCAGATCGCCGGTGAAGACTTTCGGGTAGAAGAGGCGCTCCAGCCAGGCGATGCCGATCAGCCGGTTGATGCCGGGCGGGGAATCGAACCAGCCGAAGGGCAGGCTGGGCGTGACGAAGACGCGGCCGTTCTTGACGGCATCGAGGCCGGCCCAGAGGGGATCGGTCTTGACGCTGGCCGCGAATTTTCCGGAGGCGGCGAGAATGGTGTCCGGCTTCCAGGAGAGGATCTGTTCGAGCGAGACCTGCGTCAGCCCGCCCTTGCCGGCAGCCGCCGCGACATTGGCCGCGCCGGCAGCTTCAAGGATCTCCAGATTGATCGAGCCAGCCAGGCCAGTTTCCAGACCTTCGGGGCCACGGCCGTAATAGACGCGCGGCCGGTCGCTCTGTGGAATGGCGGCCAGCCTGGCGTTCAGTCCGCCGATTGCCGTCGATGCGTAGTTGGCAAGCTTGGCGGCGCGTTCGGTGACGCCCAGGATCTCGCCGGTCTGGCGCAACGTTTCGGCGCTTCGGGCAAAGCTGCCATCGATGAGCACATAGGGGATGCCGGTCTGGGCCTGCACCTTGTCGGCGAGCGACGCATAGGTGGGATTGATGGTGCCAACATCGATGATGATATCGGGTTTGGCGGCGAGCACCGCTTCCATATTGGCGGTTCCGCCCTTGCCGGTCAGCTGGCCGAAAACGGGCAGATCGCGGACCGATGGCAGCAGGAAGGCCTTTTCGGCATCACCCGGCTGGCGCACCCAGCCCGTCAGCTTATCCGGCGCCAGGACGTAGATCAGAACCGATGCCGGAGGGCCGGCGGCCAGCACGCGGCTCACCTTGTCCGGGATCTCGACCTTGCGGCCCGCCGCATCGGTGATGACGCGGGCCTCGGCGCCTGCGGAAAGAAGACTGAAGGCAGCGACGAGAAGGGCGGTAAAAAGCTTCATGGGAAGGGCTGGCTCATTGGATCGGAGCCGCACTATGGCATAGCGTTATATCTGTTGGAATATCTCCGCGATGCCTGAGCTTTGCTTCCTTGCCCTTGAAGCCGGGTGGTGGCCGGGACTATATCTGCGGCAACCGAAAAGGCGGATTTCCCATGTTCCAGGCAGCGACGATCGACACCACCAGCAAGGCGGAATTCTACCGCGAGCTTGCGCAGCAGCTCGAGGCGCTGCTGTCGGGAGAGAGCGACATGATCGCCAATGCCGCCAATACGTCGGCGCTGATGTACCAGATGATGCCGGAGCTGAACTGGGCAGGATTCTATCTTCTGAAGCAGGAAAACGAGCTGGTGCTTGGTCCCTTCCAGGGCAAGCCTGCCTGCGTGCGCATCCCGGTCGGCAAGGGTGTCTGCGGCGCAGCCGTCGAGCGCAAGGCTTCAGTGGTCGTCGAGGACGTGCATGCGTTTCCGGGGCATATCGCCTGCGATGCCGCGTCGCGTTCGGAGCTGGTCGTGCCTGTGATCCATGAGGGACGCGTGCTTGGCGTCATCGATCTCGACAGCCCGGTGCCATCGCGCTTCGATTCCGAAGATCAGGCCGGAATCGAAAAGCTCGCGGAAATTTTCATCGCCGCGAGCTTTTGATTGTCACATCCGCCGCTGGCGGCTGAGAGAGGAGCCGGTACCCGGTCTGGCGCCGTCAGGCGCACGAAGGCCGCGGTGCTTGCTGGTAAACACCCATTCCACATTGCCCGGCTCGAAGGGGCGGCGCGGGTTGCGTAGCGCCAACTGGCGCTCTGCCAGACGCCGGGGGAGGCTATCCATCATGTCGTTGATGAAGGCATCCGGGGATTCCCGCCAGCGCGGCGCGACAGCCACGTCGATGCCGCCATAACGCGAGAAGTCTGGGTGCTTCGAGGAGTAGCAGGCGCCGATCATCCACGCGTGCTGCGATTTCAAGAAACGTTCTTTCAGGGTCATTCCGTCGTCTTTTTCGGCCGAAGCCTTTTATTGATCTGCATTATGTGTCCGGCGCATCGTCGACGACATCAGCCTGCGGGCGGTCACCACCGCTCACACGCTCTGTTGCCCACGTGCCATCCGCACGCTGAAAGGTAATCTCCGCATCCTGACCGCCAAGCTGTTGCCGCTCTGCGGCTTGCTTTGCCGCGGCCAATGCGAGTTCGTGAGTTGGAAAGGCTTCTGACCAGACATCGCCCAAGCGGTAAGCCCAGGCCTCGTCATGTTCGCCGACGTGGTAGGTAATCGACATCGGTTTTTCCTTCAAGCGTTTAATGTTGATTTTTTCGGGGCAGCTGCCATGCACAGGGATCAACGCTTGGCGGTGCTGCCGGTTCCTGAGGACGAGGCATGCGTGGGGCTGGATAAGCGGTGAGGGCCGTCTTGCACGGTGATGGAACGCTTCGTAGGCTGAGTGCGTTGAAAGATTCGCATCAACATATTTCGACAGGACATTTATGCGCGCTCAATCGAAGCCTTTCATCGTAGAAGTCAAATCGTCCCGCCGCGTCGATCGCAGCAAGGAAAAGTCGATCTGGGGTAACATCGATCTGTCGGCGATTGCCGGCGAGGTCACCAATAACGGCCACGTTCCGGCCGAAGATGCAGACGCCGCCGCTGATCGCCTTAGCGCCCAATAGTTTTTCTCTTTTTATCGCCGGCAGGCTATTTCTTGTCCAACGGCTTCTTGCCGGTATGGCCGGGTGCAATCGGATCGCTGGCCGGGAAGGTTTCTTCCAGGGCTTCTTCCAGATAGTCGTCCTGTTCCTTGTCCGTCTTCTGTTCCTTGCCGGATTTCTTCTTGTCGCTCATGCCGAAACTCCCGTTTCCAATGCGGGTGAGATAGCGCGTCTCGTTTTACTGCCAAGCAGGGGAGGCCGGCATTCGGCGGCCTCCCTTGTCTTCAGGTCAGTGGTCGCGGCGATAGCCCGGCGCCATCTGGTCGAAATGGTAGGCACGCACCCGCGGCGAGCTGTGATCCGGATCGCGGCTGCCGACCGGGCTTTCCTCCGGCACGGCCTGCTCTGACGTGGAAAAATCTTCGGCAGCGCGGCCGCTATTGGCGCTGCCGGCAAAGCTGCTGTTGCGGGCCTCCCAGCCGTCGCTGCGCCACATGTCTGCACGTTCGTCCATGTCGATGCTGCCTTCGTCATCGAGAATGTCGTGGGCGGTGTCATAAAGCGCATCATCGACACTGACCGAAATCAGGAAGCCGCCGCGGCGCAGGCCCTCGGCATAGGTTTCGCGATCGTCATCCGGGAAGAACCAGTCTTCGAGCGCTGCCCAGAAGCCCGAGCGTTCGCCGGCTCTGGCGGCAGCTTCCGGGTCTGCTTCGTAGCCAGGCATAAAGCGGATGCTTTCATCGGCGACGCCTGCATCCTTCAGCCGCGCGACGGCGCGGTCTGCATCGGCGCGGCTGTCGAAAAAGGCCGTCAGCGTGTTGTAGGCGGAACCCAGCGTGCCAGCCGGGGCATTGTCATTGTAGAGATTTGCCATTGCCGTTTCCTCCGGTTACCCGGTCCCGCGCGCCATGCGTGGCATCCGGGCGTTCCTTTCCGGCTAACGGTGCGGGTTCGGCTTTGTTCCCGGCTGCCATCTTCTGCACAAAGATGAATGCTAGATGAACGGAATGCGCCGTTGTGCGTTTCACCATCACAGGAGGAACACGACGATGTTCAGCTCATTCATTCAATCAAGCCGGCTTGTCGGCGCCACGCTCGCCGGAGCGGCCGAGAGTGTCTCTTCTGCAATCGCCTATGGCGTTGGTATGGAAGATGCCCATATCGAAGTCGTCGAAGAGGCCGGCACGATCTTTCTCGAAGGGACGGCACCAAGCACGTCGGTGATCGAAAAAGCCGGCGAAATCGCCCGATCGATCGTCGGCGCGCATGTCTGCAACCTTGTCAGAACGCTCTGAGGTTCAATGCACCGGGGACGCCGCGGGAATGCTTCCCGTGGTCACCGGGTCGCCGAGGTTGCGGCCGAAAGGGTTGAGCACGACCAGCCCCGCCATGATGATGGCCAAAACGGATATGCGGAACACCGGCGACTTTAGCAACATCTGACTATTCCCCGTTCAAGCAAAAACACATGCGGAAGCGTAAAGTTCCCGCTCAGCGCGAACCTCCGGCGATTTTCCGGTGTGCCATGGCGCGACACCATAGAGGCGATCGGCAAACGAAGCGTAAACCACACATGCCAACCGGTGAAAACCAAATGCGCGCCTGCGCCGTTAACCATGCAGGAGGTGTTCACGATGGACAAGAACTATTGGGAAAATCCGGTCGCTCTTCGCCTTCCGCATCTCGGCCTTCGCACGGTCGAGAATACCTATGACGCGGCGGCCTATCTGATGGAGGAGTGGCCAGTCGATCACGGCGAGGCCTATGACCGGGCAATCAGGATGTGCCTGCTGTCGATTCGTGGAAAGAAGCAGCCCACCACCGCGCGGCGCGCATTCATCGATGCGGCAAACGAGGCACATATCCACATAAACGTAGCGGCCTAAGCCTTCTGGTGATTGTGCGGCGCAAAAATAACCGAGTGCATTGCGAAAAACCTGCGCGGCAGAGTCGGTAATACGCCAAAAGAATCAGTGGCGAAATAACACACCTTTTTGACGGATATGTCATGTCCCCAAATTTTCCGATACCGCTTGGCGGCGTAATTCGCTAATATAGCAGATAGTTTGGTACGACCCTCGACTTCGGTGAATGCACGTAAACGTGCATTGAAATGGTTGACCGTCAGGTGTCCTATCAATTCACGAAACATATTGATTCCCAATGGGATGCAAGATCACGTGTGACGTGATCAGGCACTCCGGAGGCTGTGGCACAACCCGCAATGGAGGCCCCATGCTGAATGAATCGTTGTTCGATGCGTTTGCGAGGAGTTACGAAGCGCGACGCGAAACGGATATGTCGATCGCCGACTATCTGACCCTCTGCAAGAAAGATCCGATGGCCTATGCCAACGCCACCGAGCGGCTGCTCGCGGCGATCGGCGAACCTGAAATGGTCGACAGTTCGAAGGATGCCCGCCTCGGGCGGATCTTCATGAACCGCACCATCCGAACCTATCCTGCCTTCACTGGTTTCTACGGCATGGAAGAGACGATCGAGCGGATCGTGTCCTTCTTCCGGCATGCCGCCCAAGGTCTCGAAGAGCGCAAGCAGATCCTCTATCTGCTCGGCCCGGTCGGCGGCGGCAAGTCGTCGCTCGCAGAACGGCTGAAGCAGCTGATGGAGGTGCATCCGATCTATGTGCTGAAAGCCGGCGACGATGTCAGCCCGGTCTTCGAAAGCCCGCTCAACCTCTTCGATCCCGCGATCATGGGCCCGATGCTGCTGGAGCAATACAACATCCCGACGCGGCGGCTGACCGGGCTGATGAGTCCCTGGTGCCTGAAGCGGCTCGATGAATTCGGCGGCGATATCTCCAAGTTCCGGGTGGTCCGGATGCAGCCGTCGCGGCTTCGCCAGATCGGCATCGCCAAGACGGAGCCGGGCGACGAGAACAACCAGGACATCTCCTCGCTGGTCGGCAAGGTCGATATCCGCAAGCTTGAGCACTATTCGCAGAACGACCCCGATGCCTACGCCTATTCCGGCGGTCTCAACCGGGCCAACCAGGGCATTCTCGAATTCGTCGAGATGTTCAAGGCGCCGATCAAGATGCTGCATCCGCTGCTGACGGCGACGCAGGAGGGCAACTATATCGGCACCGAGAATATTGGTGCGGTACCATTCTCCGGCGTCATTCTCGCCCACTCGAACGAAGCGGAATGGCAAACCTTCAAGGCCAACAAGAACAATGAGGCCTTCATCGACCGCATTTGCGTCATCAAGGTTCCCTATTGTTTACGGGTGACCGAGGAAGAGAAGATCTACGACAAGCTCATCGAGGGATCCGAACTGGCCAATGCGCCATGCGCACCCGGCACGCTCGAAATGCTGGCCCGCTTCTCGGTTCTGTCGCGGCTGCGCAAGCATGAAAACTCGACCTACTTCTCGAAGATGCGGGCCTATGACGGCGAGAGCCTGAAGGAAACAGATCCGCGCGCCAGAAGCGTCCAGGAATACAAGGATGCGGCCGGTGTCGATGAGGGCATGGATGGGGTCTCGACCCGCTTCGCCTTCAAGATCCTCGCCTCGACCTTCAACCACCATACGAGCGAGGTCGGCGCCGATCCGGTGCATCTGATGTATGTGCTGGAACAGGCGATCCGCAGGGAGCAGTTCGCTGACGATACCGAGAAACGCTATATGGAGTTCATCAAGGCCGATCTTGCGCCGCGCTATGCGGAGTTCATCGGCAACGAGATCCAGAAAGCCTATCTGGAATCCTATTCCGACTACGGCCAGAACCTTTTCGACCGCTATGTCGACTATGCCGATGCCTGGATCGAGGACGTCGATTTCAAGGATCCCGACACCGGCCAGCTGCTCGACCGCGAGCTCCTGAACCAGGAGCTGACAAAGATCGAAAAGCCTGCCGGCATCGCCAATCCGAAGGACTTCCGCAACGAGATCGTCAAGTTCTGCTTGCGGTCGCGGGCGAATAACACAGGCAAGAACCCCTCCTGGACGAGCTACGAGAAGATCCGGGAAGTGATCGAGAAACGCATGTTCTCGCAAGTCGAGGATCTGCTGCCGGTCATCTCCTTCGGCTCGAAGAAGGATGGCGAGAGCGAGAAGAAGCACAGCGAATTCGTGTCCCGGATGACGGAGCGCGGATATACCGAGCGGCAGGTGCGCCGCCTGGTGGAGTGGTACATGCGCGTCAAACAGGCGGGTTAATGTAAAACTGGAGCCAACATGCACATCGTCGACCGCCGGCTGAATCCGCGCGGTAAAAGTCTGGAAAATCGTCAACGGTTCCTGCGGCGTGCCAAGAGCGCCGTGCAGCAAGCGGTAAAACGCTCGCTGCAGAACCGGAGCATCCGTGATGTGCTCGATGGCGGCGAGATCAGCCTGCCCATCGACGGAATGACCGAGCCGAGCTTCCGGCGCGGCGAGGGCGGCATCAGCGATCAGGTGCTGCCCGGCAACAGAGCCTTCGTCGAAGGCGACATCATCCCGCGGCCGCCCGGCCGCGGTGGCGGAAAGCCGAAGGAAGCAGGCGAGGGCGAAGCGGAAGACAGTTTCCGTTTCGTGCTGACCCGCGAGGAGTTCCTCGACGTCTTCCTCGATGATCTCGAGCTTCCCGATCTCGCCAAGCGCCGTCTCAGCGAAACCGAGGAATACAGCCCGGCGCGGGCGGGGTTCTCCGTCTCGGGCTCTCCATCCAACATCGCTGTCGGGCGCACCACGCGGCTTGCCATGATGCGCCGCATCGCGCTGAAGCGTCCGCGCACCGACGAGATCGAGGCGCTGAAGCGGGAGATCGAGGAGACCGACGACGAGGAGAAGAAGATCGCGCTGACGGCCGAGCTGAAGTCGCTCACCGAAAAGAGCAAGCGCATTCCCTATATCGATCCGCTCGACGTGCGCTACCGCCGCTTCGAGGATGAGCCGAAGCCGGTCGCGAAAGCCGTGATGTTCTGCCTGATGGATGTGTCAGGGTCGATGTCCGAGCATATGAAGGATCTCGCCAAGCGCTTCTATCTGCTGCTCTACCTGTTCCTGTCGCAGCGCTACAAGAAGGTGGAGATCGTCTTCATCCGTCATACGGACCGGGCTGAGGAGGTCGACGAACAGACCTTCTTCTATGGTCCCGCGACTGGCGGCACGCTGGTCTCCAGCGCGCTCGCCTGCATGCGCCAGATCATTGCCGCCCGCTTCGATCCGGCCGAGTGGAACATCTATGCCGCCCAGGCGTCCGACGGCGACAATTCCTATTCGGATGGTTCGACGACCGGGCAGCTGCTGCGCCACGAGATCCTGCCGCTCTGCCAGTACTTTGCCTATATCGAGGTTGACGAGGAAAGCGGTGACTCCTCGGTGTCACGCTCGCCGCTCTGGCAGCTTTACGACAGCATCCGCGCCGAGGCGCTGCCCCTATCGATGCGCAAGGTCTGCCGGAAGAACGAGATCTTCCCGGTCTTCCATGATCTCTTCCAGAAACGCGAGGGCGAAAGGGTGGCGCCATGACGGCTGCGGTGAAGGAAAGGCTGCTTTTCGACGGATCGGACTGGGACTTCCCGACGCTGCAACGCATTCACGATGCCTGCGAGGAGATCGCGCTCAAGGAGCTCGGCCTCGACGTCTATCCCAACCAGATCGAGGTGATCACCTCGGAACAGATGCTGGACGCCTATTCCTCGACCGGCATGCCGCTCTTCTACCGCCACTGGTCGTTCGGCAAGCATTTTGCCCATCACGAGGCCTTCTACCGGCGCGGCATGCGCGATCTCGCCTATGAGATCGTCATCAACTCGTCGCCTTGCATCTCCTACCTGATGGAGGAGAACACGGCGACGATGCAGACGCTGGTCATCGCCCATGCTGCCTTCGGCCATAACCACTTCTTCAAGAACAACTATCTCTTCAAGCTCTGGACCGATGCGGAGGGCATTCTCGACTATCTCGATTTTGCCAAGGGCTATATCGCCCGCTGCGAGGAGCGCTATGGCGAGATCGCCGTCGAGCGGACGCTGGATGCGGCGCATGCGCTGATGTCGCATGGTGTCCACCGCCACGCCGGCAAGGTGAAGCTCAACCTGCGCGAGGAGCAGAAGCGCGAGGAAGAGCGCCGACGCCACGAAGAGCAGATCTTCAATGATCTCTGGCGCACGGTGCCGGCAGGCAAGACGGCAACGGCCGCCAATGTCGATTTGGAGCGCCGGCGGGCAGCCCTTGGCCTGCCGCAGGACAATCTCCTCTATTTCCTCGAAAAATCCGCACCGCGACTAAAACCCTGGCAGCGCGAGATCCTGCGCATCGTCCGCCACGTGGCGCAATATTTCCATCCGCAGCGCCAGACCAAGGTGATGAACGAGGGAACCGCCACCTATGTGCACTACCGGATCATGAACCGGCTGCACGAGAAGGGGCAGCTGTCCGACGGAAACTATCTCGAATTCCTGAAATCCCACGCCAACGTGGTGTTCCAGCCGACCTATGACGACCGCCGCTTCTCGGGCTTCAACCCCTATGCGCTCGGCTTTGCGATGATGCAGGACATCGAGCGGATCGTCACCAACCCGACAGAGGAGGATCGCGCCTGGTTCCCCGATATTGCCGGGCGCGGTGATGTCATGGGCGTGCTGCGCGGCATCTGGGCCGATTACCGCGACGAGAGCTTCGTCAGCCAGTTCCTCAGCCCCAATCTCATCCGCCAGCTCAGGCTCTTCCACCTCTATGACGATCCGGAGCAGGAGGAGGGAATCCTGGTCTCGGCGATCCACGATGAACGCGGTTACCGCCGCATCCGCCGCCAGCTCTCCCGCGAATATGATATCGGCTGGACGGATCCCGGCATCGAGATCGTCGACGTCGATCTGGCCGGCGACCGGCGCCTGCTGGTCCAGCACAAGGTCACCAACGACTGGATGCTGCAGGAAAACGACACCAAGCTCGTCCTCCAGCACCTCGCCGATCTCTGGGGCTACGACGTGCTGCTGCAGGAGATCGACGGCAGCGATGCCGTCATCGCCGAGCATCATGCAAGCCCGCGCGGCAAGCTGTTCTGAGCCGTCAGGGCGATCACGTTCTCGTGATCGTGCCGCGCGTCTGCGGCCTCTGGCGGTAGCAGGCGGTTGAAATATGACAATCCATAATACGGATTAAGGGTCTGTTAGCCTTACCGGCGCTAGCTGGTCTCATGTGCGGAAAGAGGCGCGCCGGCTTCATCCTCCGCAATGTGCATAGCCCATGTCTATTATTCATGCCGTTACCTCCAGAAGTGGCCGGGTCGTCAGACTGACGTTCGGCTCCGGATCCCGAGCCAACAGCCGCGGGGCCAGCCATCGCCGGGACAAGCAGACGCGATCGCGTATCTTCACGCTCGCGGGTGCGCTGTTGCTCGTCTTTTCGACCATGTCGGGAAAGCTCGTCTATTACGCGATGCTGACCGACGACGAGACGTCGAGCATTCCGCCGAACGCCATCGTTGCCTCGCGCCCCGATATCGTCGATCGCAACGGGCAGGTGCTGGCGACCGACGTGCGCACGGTCTCGATGTTTGCCGAGCCGATCCATGTCGTCGACGCCGACGAGGCGGTGGAAAAGCTGACGCAGGTCTTTCCCGATCTCGATCGCAAGTCGCTCTATCAGCGGCTCGCCGACAGGAAATCGCATTTCACCTGGCTGCGCCGTCAGTTGACGCCGAAGCAGCAGAGCGAGGTTCTGGCGCTCGGCCTGCCGGCGATCGGCTTCCGGCCCGAGGTGAAGCGCTTCTATCCGGCGGGGCGAACGGCCGCGCATATTCTAGGCTATGTCGATATCGACAATCACGGCGTTGCCGGCATGGAGAAGTATCTCGATAACCAGGGAATGTCGGACCTCGCTTCGACCGGGCTTGCCAGTGACAACAGCCTGGAGCCGGTGAAACTGTCGATCGATATCCGCGCCCAGAACATCGTCCATGACGTCGTTTCCGACGCGCTGACCACCTATCAGAGCAAGGCGGCGGGCGCCGTCATCCTCGATATCCATACGGGCGAAGTGATCGCGATGGCCTCGGCGCCGGATTTCGATCCGAACGATCCGAAGGCGACGGGCGGCGAGGGGTGGCTGAACCGGATGAGCAACGGCACCGACGAGATGGGCTCGGTGTTCAAGACCTTCTCGATCGCCATGGCGATCGACACCGGAACGGTGAAGCTCAGCGACAGCTTCGATGCCAGCGCGCCACTGCATTATGGCGGCTTTACCATCCATGACGACCGCGACGTGCCGCGCCGCGTGCTGTCGATCCCGGAAATCTTCCGCTACTCGTCCAACATCGGCACCGCCCGGATGATGGACAAGGTCGGCATGGATATCCAGAAAGACTACCTGACGCGCTTCGGCCTCTTGTCACGGATGCAGACGGAACTGCCTGAAGTGAAGGCGCCGAGCCAGCCGAAGGTATGGAAGAAGATCAATTCGATCACCATCGCCTTCGGCCACGGCGTTGCGACGACGCCGATGCAGACGGCGGTCGCGGGTGCAGCGCTGATCGACGACGGCAAGCTGATCGAGCCGACCTTCTTCCCGCGCACGCAGGAGGAGGCGGAAAAGACCGAAACGCAGGTGGTCAAGAAGAGCACCAGCGATACGATCCGCTACCTGTTCCGCCTGAACGGCGAACAGGGCACCGGCCGGGCCGCCGATGTTCCGGGCTTCCATGTGGGCGGCAAGACGGGGACGGCCAACAAGGTCATCAACGGCGTCTATTCGCACAAGCTGAGCTTCAACTCGTTCCTCGCCGCCTTTCCGATGAGCAACCCGAAATATGTGGTGCTGTCCTTCATCGACCAGCCGCTGACGGGGGTGCACAACCTGAACCTCGCCGCCGAAACGGCCGCCCCGATGGTGCATGACATCATCGCGCGGACGGCACCGTTGCTCGGCGTCGAACCGGATTTCGGACAGAACCTGCTGGCGGGATATTGAGGAGCTAAGGAACGGCCACGTGATCTCGTGGCAGCAGCGTGACGTCAATCGGCCGCCCGACCCCATTCTAAAGTTAATGGCAGTCGCGTTCGCAGGCAGGATTTATAGCATCCTGCCTGCGGCGCAAGGCGGGAGTGGGCGCCTGCCGAAGAAAAGTGAGGCGGGTTTCAATGCACCGAGACGTCGTCATCCTCGACGAACGAGACAATGCCATCCCGGGCAATCGTCGCGAGAAACCAGTAGAAGGCTTCCCTGGTCGTCCGTCGCCGTGCTGACGGCCTTGCTATCGAGCGTCTTCTCGGGACAACGGAAAAGAGAGAACATGGTGGGCCCGGAGGGACGGGAAGCAAATTCCTTTAAAGCAATAAAAAGCAATACGTTAATTGATCGGTTTTAGGGTTTGTGTGACACTCATATGTAACACATTGATAGCTGTCATCAATGGCCCTTAAACCGGACCATAAATAAAATTCTCATCGCATTCGTTGCATTCACGCGTGGTTGACGCATCGCTATTACGCAGGCCAGTCCGGGGCAGGAAGGCGGTACGCAACCCTGAGGATGGCTTTTTAGCGTTCTCGAACTTCTGAGTTTCAGCTTTTGGGGCAGGGCTTATGAAGATGCCGCGTCTCGGCCTTAATTCTTCGGAAGAAATTGGAGCTAAACTGCGCTCTGGTCGCCGCGTAACCGCGCCAGCGCGACTTCGAAACATGGGGCGACCACCCACGTGTAATCCTGTCCATGCATGCCCCCGCGCCGCAGCACCCGCCGTCGCACAAGGCGCCGGATGCCAGCAAGATCGCTTGGAAACTCAGGGCCGGTCGCGATCCGCCCGTTCGTCACAAGCATTGAGACAATCGCACTGGCTTTCGCAGGAGATGAAGCACACCTAAAGATTTCGGCGAAAAGCTCGTGAACCTGCCGCGCCTCTTCCGGCGCAGTAATCTGGGGCCGGATAAAATCGAGCAATTCATTAATCCGTTCAGCGCCGCGTTCGCGAGCAAACGCAAGACGCTGCAATAGCTGTTCGAGCGACAGGGCATTGATCGGCTGGAACAGATGCCGGGCCTCCGCGCAGTCAAAGGCGACCTCAAAACGTAAACGGCTATCAGTTTTTGCGTATATCCGAACATCGCACCCCCGTCCGGAGCGCATCAGAATACGAGGTGAATTGTCGTCGGTGCCGATTTCAATTGCACCTGCTGTCGAGAGTGCGGCGCTCGCCTCGTCAGTCAGCGGGTGCCACGCGGTCCGTGATGAAGCGGCCAATCTTCGAACAGGATCAGCGAGCCGCTGCATCTCCTCAAGCGGCCTTGTGCTCGCGAACTCCCAATAAGGCTCCACTTCTTTCAGCGTGAAACTGGGTTCCGGTGAGTTGATCGTGAGACCGGCGGCTTCATGCGCTGCCAGCCCCAACGTGCGTCGTAAAAGCCGTACGACGCCAAGCAGATATCGCTCTACTTGGATCATCCATGACGATGGTCGGGCGAGCGCGAGAATGCGGGGCACGCCAAGATGCACGTTGTCGCTTCTGACCAAAGACAGTTCTTGCGTGTAGTTCTCTCCTCTATGAAACATGTGCGCTGGGATGGTCGCCCACTGGGCCTCAGGCGTGCGGAGGAGGGTGATTGATTGCTGAGCAATCCAGCGCGTGGGATTGATAGCTAGCCGGAAGGTCAAGTCCCATCGGTTGCCGCCACTAAACTGGTTTGCGCCGCGCAGCCGCGCTTCGAGTTTTCCTGTCAGAAGAGGCCTACGCCTGTAGGTGTTCCCCTCCTGAATACCCGCGCAGACCCTCCATATGGTTGCGGGATGGAGATGATTTCCGGGGCTTCTGAAAAGCCTGTACTCCTCACCATGTTCGTCTTGAAATATTCCCGCTAGGTTCGTGCGGAACTCTGCGAATGCCTCGGGTGAGCCCGTTGCTGACCACCCTTCCAAATCGACCGTGATTTTATCATGCCGTCCGGAAAAGGGAGTGGCTTCCACCCTGTCAGTGTAATCAGGAAGTACATCAGGACGTATAGACATGTGCTGTTGATTAGCATGGCTATCGTAATCATATGGTATATGTCGTTTGCCCTGTGTGTGCCCGGCACGTTCTATGTAGATCGCTTCTGTCTTTTTGACCTTGTTCGCAAAGTTTGCAACGTGTTGCAAATTTTAACCTAGCAAAAGCACGTAATTGCAGAACTGGTGGAGCACCCCTCCTAAACTTTGACGAACGTCCCCACGGTGCAACTATTGTCTCTGCAAAGCACCTCGCGGCAAGAGACGTAAGTGGAAAGCCTGCCCGTATAAGTCTGCCATCTACGCGTATCGGGCGGGCGCTAGTGATTGGCAGGTGCGCTGGCGTCACGCTCCGCCAAGCAGAAAGTGCTGAATTTGAAAGTCGATGTCAAAGTAGTCCCCGCTCATGGCAGACTGTCGCTATTGCTTCTCGTTCACTAGGCGAGCCTGCGATACCGACAACCGCAAAAAAGACCTTAGGGCCTTCGCCGATGAGCATTCCGCTGTAGGGCTGCTCGCCCGTATATCCGCCGAAGCTATTTTTTGCATTGATGGAACCACAGACGTAAACGAAACCGGCGGGTGTTGGTTTCCATGCGGAACTGAGCCGGTTTTTCCACCGAGAAGTGAGCCACCTCTCAGTATGGTTTTCTGATCAGGGTTTGGTCAAGGGATTGGCCTTTTCTCCTCTCTTCTGTGCTGCTGCGGCCGAGCTGGCCTTGAAGCGAAAGC